>CAYFGP010000058.1:0-38184 GCA_964342385.1 uncultured Oleiphilus sp.
AGAGAGGCGTCAAGCTTATGCTTCCTCTATCGAGAACTTCGCACTGTCCAGTTAAAACCTCAGCACAGCTATAAATATTATTGCTGTGCTGAGGTATATTCCCAAGTTGTTTTGCTGAATGAATTTAGGTATTAAAATTAAACAAAACGCTTTATTAGATTGCCCTGACTATCAATAACTTCCAAACCGCCAGCATCAGTCAGTATAAGGCTTGATCCTGGATGTTTTCCTGTATCCGAAGCCCACACTGAATCGTGCTGTGCATTATAAACAACCAGATTGCCATCTTCAGGTTGGACAATAAAAATGCCCGTATCATGTTCTGCCGGCTCAAGGTTTGCCTGCCACCGGATTGTCATATCTTGCACATTGTAATAGATAAGCATGCCATCCAGCTGGTAACGTAGGCAGAATTTTTTGTTATTAGAGAAGACTTCATCGCCACCCAATAGAAATTCACCGGGGCCTAAACTATGTTTATTGGCATGTCTAAAAGTGTTTAACCAAGCATAAGCAGCCAGTAGTGTAGGAATAGCTGCTTCGACATGAACAATAGTACCAAGAGGTGTATAAAAGCTTGGACTCAGAGCGATAGAGGGATTTTGTTGATTAATGTTGTTATAGGCTATTTCGGAGTTGAGGAAAGGAACCATATCGTCGCTAGGGTTATGGTAGAGATGTAAAGGGGCATTAGGTTTCCAATTAATAAGATCATTTTCTTGTAAAACTTTAAAAGCCGGAGCTTCTGGGTTACTTAACTCTTCCACTAAACGGAATGACAAACAATCCCGTGGTACGGGAGGCATTTCTTTGTGGATATCAGCTGCGGTTGAGTCACCATTTGCCAGATCCCATAGGTGTTGATACTCAGGCCGTAGGGCTCCTGCTTTAGTGAAAATACCTTCACCAAAATCATCTCCATATGTCGCATTAAATCCACGTATTGCCATCAGAATAAAGTGTCCACCTTCAACAAAGTGTTCATTTCTCAACATCAGGAAACGCATAGCATCAGATAAAGAGTAAGGTCCTGAGCAAGGTGCAACTGCTGTCAGAGGGATCTTTTTGGCTAACTCACTATCTTGCTCAATCATTCGGGCAGTTGCCATAGTGACATATCCACCCTGAGAGTAACCGGCTAGGTAGGTCTGGTTATTCCAACGGTTAAAAGGCAGTGTCTGTACATATTCTTTGGTATTTAGTAGCAGATCAACTACCGAGCGTGCCAAAGGTTCTGCGCTGACATAGGGTTGGACATTAGCTGTATCTTCACCCATCCCTTGATAATCGGCCATGGCAACGATATATCCATTCAGGCAAGCCAGAATTATACCGATAACTGCTTCAGGTATATTTAAAGGTTGTGTCATATCAAACTGAGAAGGGGCATTCTTGCGGTACACTTCTGTGCCACGTTGAAAACCTAAAATAGGCATGCTGGGTTGGCCGTTAGGCATATCAGGGATGATTAATAGGCCTGATAAAGTTGCAGGATTATTACCTGTTGAATCTACGGATTCATATTGTACTTTTAAGATAGTTACATGCTGAAATAGCAATCTATCGGCAATAGGATTAAGTATGCTGTTTGCTATGCTTTTTGCTGCACTTTCTATTCTATTGCCTGCTAAAAGGCCCTGAAACCAGTTAAGCTTTTGTTCAACTTGGGCACTTATTAGCTGTTCTGCAGTTTGGTGGATAAAGTCTCTGACATCCATCTTTTGCGTATATTGGTCGAGAATTTTCATTACGCGATATCCTTTTTTGAGTTGAGGCCCCCATACTCAAATGTTTAGATATCAAAAGATATTACAAATTATTACATGCCAGATGATTGGTAAGAGATATTTTTTCGACAGTTCTAGTTGAAAAAATATAATGCTTTTTAGGGGGCAGTGTACTAACAAAATGTTTTTCAGATTTTTAATTGATAGTTCTGATTTGCGGTTCAGTCAATTGCTCGCTGTGCCAGGATAATTAATGGTGTTTTATTGACTGAACCTGAAGGTTGTCAGAAGATAAGTTGGGTATAGCATTAAAATGCTATATGCAATTTGTGCCTTTAAATATAAAGCTGCTATACCCGTTTATTACCCCCTGGATTATAAATAATGTGTTTGCGAAAAATAATGTCTCGATATTACTGTTGAACGTACCTTATTTTTAGAATATTGCTTGCTTAGTTACTCTCGAGTTAGTTATATAACTTCTCAAGATTAGCCAGGCCTGCTTGATAAACACCGCGAATTACATCGGCAGCTTCTTTATCTGGAGTTCCAGCGGCATTAAAGCTAGAGGACCAGGTTACTGTAGAACCTCCTTTGCCATCACTGCTGACCTGAATGGTTGACTCATAATCTGCAACAGGCAGTGGTGATTGCTCGATAGCATAACTGTAGGAGTGCTGAGCGTTATCTAAGTTAAGTAGGGTTTCAGTAATCTGGGCTCCGTTGCCGAGTGTCAGCAGACGGGTTTTGTCGTTTCGTTCACTGGTTGTTACCGCGGGGTGCCAGCGATATAAACCATTATAATCACCAACCAGGGCCCATACGGCGGAGGGCTTAACCGTCAGTTGTACTGACTCTTCAACCTGGATATTACCTGCAGCCATTACATTGATCGATGCAATCGTTGCAGCTGACGTTAATGTGGCTAGTACAATATTTCTTGTTTTCATTATCACACCCTGGAACAAAATCAAATTTAGACAGTTTTGAAGCAGTATCTGTTGGGGTCTCTGCTTTCCGTAGGGAATCTAGAGTGCAACAAGTCGAACCAATATTGAATTCTTCTTATGCAGTAGCACTAAGGTACTGATATTTATTGTGCTATCTGATGGGTACAACGCCAACAAATAGAGAGGTCCAGTGTGCTCGCCTCCGTTTGATAAATCACTGTGATTAGGCATCAAAGTACAGGGGGCGATACACACTTACACAAAAGTGTTTCGATATTCTTCAGCCTCGGGCTGAAGAATGAAGCCATCTGCTTAAGAGAAACTTTTGTGTGAGTGCTTATTAAGGTTATGCCTTGCCATATTGGCAGGTATAATACCCACTCCTTTACTTTGCTTGGATACGACCATGAATGATGAGATCAACTATAAAAATAACCCCCTACACGGTGTCGGTTTGAAAGATTTGTTGATCGAGATGGTGGATCACTACGGTTTTGAAATTCTGTATGCCTACCTGAACATCAACTGCTTTAAAACCAAGCCCAGCATTGAGTCCAGTGTGAAGTTTCTGAAAAAAACAGACTGGGCCCGTGAGAAGGTTGAAGCCTTCTATTTGTATAAGTTTAAAAACTTACCTAAAGCATCCCCATCGCAGCGTGAACTACCACCAAGAGATCGCATTGTGCCTGATGGCCATATACCGGGTGAACCAGCCAAGTTAAGCCTGGAAGATGCGGAACATTTGCGTAAAGAGCGTGAAAAGAGAGCAGCAGAATACGATAAAAGTGGTGGGCGTCGTTCAGGGTATTCTTCGAGGAAGGATGGTAAAAGCTTTGATAACCGTCACAGTGGCAAGCCTTCCCATAATCGCCGGAAAGATAATGCTGATCGAAATAGTGACGGCGGTGCAGCTAATGATATTTGGTCTCAACGGTCAACAGATGGGGTAAAGCCATCATCTTCGAAATCTCAAAGTCCATGGGATAATACCTCTAAGGATTCTGAGCAATCTAATAAATCAGATCGTTCAAGTGCTCCTGATCCATGGGGAAGCTGGAAAAAGTAAAAAGAGCACCTCGTCATTCAAATTGCTTGGATTAACGCAATAACCGTGCAGAATCGTGCTGAATAAGGGGGGGAGAAGTAACATTCCCCCCCTGGGTAGCTTAATAGCCATACTCAGAGATTAAGCTCTGCTCATAGTTATAAAGACTGCTGCAGGCCTCAGCGTTATTCCAGACGGTACTCTTACGATCATATTTACCAGCATCTGCTTTGGGTGTTCGTTAAGCTGGCTGGGCTAGAGGATGATTTCTCTGATGTTACCTCTCCGCCGTTGAGATTTTGCCCATATTCTTGTGCTTCTTCATATATTCAAGATAGGCAATCGCGTTGTCGATATCCTGATCCGATAGATCTGGCAGGCCTGTCATCCGGCTTCTGGCACGGAAGCTGTCTGGGTTACGGATAAACTGCTTCATATATTCTTTTGAGCGATATTCGGTAATATTTTGCGGAATATTTAGCTCAGGACCAATCACTCCACCCACTAGATTGATAGAGTGGCAGGCTAGACACGCACCCTTAAATAGCTTGTAGCCTTCATGTACTGTTGCTGATGCAGTCTGAGCAGGCTTAAGCATCTCGTAGCTATCCTTAGCGGAGACTTGCAGGGCTACTACCTGATGGGGCCATGGGAAAACACCGTAGGTTTCCTTCTGTGGCCACACCATATAAAAAGGGGCTGGGTCAGCAATTTTCTTACCTTCCCGAATCGGCTCAAAATCACCCTCAATCCCTTTGCCGTTCTTGTCCAGCTGACGATAGCTGATCATAGCATCCGGGTATTTGCGCAGAATGTCGCCATCCAGCACGGCCTTATAACCGTCGGCACAAACAACCGTAATTTCGGCAATGCTATCCAGTGAGAAGTTGTTGTGTTCAAGCAGGGACTTTAGAGACACGCCTTCATAGGTCTTGTTTTGATGATACGCCTCATCGTAGACCGTGAAGGATTTTACTTGGAGCGTGTTTAACATTTCGGACAGCGTCATAACGGCTTTGCCCTGTTCAGACTGAATTCTGAACTCCTGGGATTCGTTATGCGCCATTGCAGACATAGAGATACCGGCTGTAAGTAAGCAGCCCAGTAAGATCCGTTTCATGAATAATTATCCTTATATTCAGGTTCCATAGATACGGCCGGGATAGTGCAGGAGAGAAGAACAAAGATCAAATCAATGGGGGGATAAGTCATAGAAATATTTGGCACGCTCTTTGATTGTTAACTCTTAGTAGTTGCGAAAAAAAAGCATCTTTATCGGATTGTCGCACTATTTTGGCTCTTTGGGTGGTATGTGATGCCCCAAATAAGGGAATGATTCAGCACAGGAGGGCGCTATGTCAGAACTCCATTGGTTATTGATCTCTTCCGCGTTGGTGTTTTTGATGCAGGCGGGTTTTCTCTGTCTGGAAAGTGGTCGAATCCGTAGCAAAAACAGCATTAATGTTGCAGCAAAAAATATCTCCGATTTTATCGTCTCCAGCACACTGTTCTGGTTATTTGGTTTTGCTCTGATGTTTGGTGACTCTCTGGGTGGTTTTGTCGGAAGTAGTGGTTTTTTCTTTGCTGATCCTGCCTTTGGGCCCAATACTACCGGCCCTATCACCCCCTGGCAGATCAGTTTCTTTCTCTTTCAGATGATGTTCTGTGGCACGGCAGCCACCTTAACCTCTGGTGCCGTTGCCGAGAGGATGACCTATAAGGGCTATCTGGTGGTTACTCTGATTCTGAGTGCTTTTATCTATCCTGTTGTGGGTCACTGGGTATGGCGTGGGGTTTTTAGCTCTAGTCCGAATGGCAGCGGTGTCGCAGGGCAGGTTCCTGAAGTGCAGCAAGGCTGGCTGGAAGCCTTGGGCTTTATCGATTTTGCAGGTGCCACAGTTGTGCATTCTGTTGGTGGCTGGATGGCGTTAGCGGCCATTATGGTTATAGGCCCAAGACTTGGGCGTTTTGAGCATAACGAGCGAATTCCTCAGGGCAGTAATCTGCCTTTATCTGCACTGGGTGTGTTGCTGATCTGGCTGGGCTGGTTTGGTTTCAATGGTGGCAGCACACTTACCTTAAATCAGGATGTGCCTATTATCCTGCTGAATACCTTTCTATCCGCTGTATGGGGTGGCCTGTTTGCCGGTGCTATTAGTTACTACAAGCAACGCTTTTTTGATGTCGGCTTTGTACTAAATGGGGTGATTGCCGGTTTAGTGGGCATCACTGCGGCTTGCCATCTGGTATCTCCCTCTGATGCGGCCATTATTGGCGCGGTTTCAGGTTTGATTGTCTACTGGGGCAGCCAGCTGATGACTCGTTTTTATCTGGATGATGCCCTGGATGTGGTCCCTGCACACCTGTTTGCCGGTATCTGGGGCACGTTGAGTGTCGCACTGTTTGGTGATTTGGAAGCGCTAGGTACGGGCGCAGGCACAGATGTCACACGCTTAGAGCAATTTACTATTCAGCTGCTGGGCATTGTGGTTATTGGTGTTTACTGCTTTAGCCTAGGTTGGGGACTGATGGTATTAATCAATAAAGTGATTCCCCTGAGAGCCTCGAAACAGCAGGAAGAAGATGGCCTTAATGTGGCAGAACATAACGCGACGACCGAGTTGTTTGATCTGTTGCGTGTGATGCAATACCAAGAGGATAAAGGTGATTTCTCACAGCCGGTACCGGAAGAACCTTTTACCGAAGTGGGTCAAATTGCCCGTAAATACAACCAGGTGATCAAGCGAGTGAATCAGGAGATTGGTGAACGTGATCAAGCCCTGAACTGGTTCCGTGAAAGCGAAATGCGTAAAACGGCGATACTGAACTCTTCTATGGACTGTATCGTTACCATCGACAATCAGGGCAATATTCTGGAGTTTAACCCAGCAGCAGAACGCACCTTTGGTTGTTTAAAAAAACAGGTGCAGGGCAAGAGTTTTATTGAACACTTTGTATTAGCGAAGGATCAACGCAGCATTCAAACCAGCTTGTCAGTGGGCTTTTCAGCTTCCAGTGGTTTAGTGCTGAACCGTCGCAACTCATTTTTCCTGCAGCGGGATGCCGATAACTTCTTTCCTGCAGAAATAGCCATCACCAAAACACACGGTGAACAATCTGGTTTTGAAGAATTCACACTGCATATTCGCGATGTAACCCGACAGCAAAAGCTGCAAGAGCGTTTGCGCTTTTTGGCCTACAGCGATCCTTTAACCAGCCTCTACAACCGAACTTATCTGGTAGAACAGTTGGGGCGTGCGCTGGAGCATGCCGATAAAGAGCAAGATCAGGTGGCGTTACTGTTTTTAGATCTGGATAAATTTAAGAACGTTAACGATACTCTGGGCCATAAAGCCGGTGATGAGCTGCTGTGTGAAGTGGCACGCCGCTTAACCGAGGTTTCCGATGACAGCGATGTAATCGCTCGTTGGGGCGGTGATGAGTTTGTCTTTATGATGTCGGGACGTTTCACCACAAAAGCCGCTCAGGCAAAGGCAGAGAAAATTCTTAATGTGATGCGAGAGCCGGTTCAGCTTGGGGAGCATAGTCTGAAAATCCCCACCAGTATAGGCATCGCTCTGGCCAGAGATAAAGAGAAAAAAGAACACATCCTGGAAGGCGATAAGCTAATCCAGCATGCTGATATCGCCATGTATCATGCCAAACAACAGGGGCGGGACAATGCTCAGATGTTTGCTGAAGAGATGGCGAGTGCGGTAAATAAACGCTTTGCTTATGAGCAAGAGATCGAACAGGGTCTAAAACTCGGGCAATTTTATCTGCTTTATCAACCAAAAGTCTTTCAGTCATCGGATCAGATTATCGGCCTGGAAGCCCTGATTCGTTGGCAACATCCTGAAAAAGGTATGATACCGCCGGGGGAGTTTATCCCTGTAGCAGAAGAATCCTCCATTATTATTCCGGTCAGTGAATGGGTGATCGACCAGGCTTTAAGACAGTTAGCCCAATGGCGACATGATGGGCTGGAGGTGGTGCCTATTGCTATTAACCTGTCAGGACGACATCTTATTTCTGATGGGCTACTGCCCTATGTCGAAGATAGACTGGAGCATTATCAGATCCCAGGGGAGTTACTGGAATTTGAAATTACAGAGGGTGTTTTACTGCAAGATATTCACCGTTGTATCGACGTGATGGGGGCACTGAAAGCGATGAATATCAAAATCTCTGTGGATGACTTTGGTACTGGTTACTCTTCGTTGAGTTATCTAAAACGTCTACCGTTGGATATTCTGAAGATCGATCAGTCGTTTGTGGAAGAGTGTGATACCTACTCTGAAGATTACAAAATCTGTGAAACCATTATCCACCTGGCTGCTAATCTGGATCTGGTCACCGTCGCAGAGGGTGTTGAGACAGCGGGCCAAGCCAATACATTACAACGACTGGGTTGTCAGCTATTTCAAGGGTATCACTTCTATAAACCCACTCCGGCAGACAAGGTGGCAACGCTACTGGAACAGAATCAATGGGATCAAGCTCGCTTACCCCAGTCACTTCAAAACATACAGGAAACGCTGGAGTGTGATTAATGTGAGTAATCAACTGGGCGATTAACTTATCTGTAATGGTCTGATAATCCCTGGCACCTTATGCTATGTCCTCTCTGCTATGTCCTCTCTGCTATGGCCTCTAAAACACGGTGACAAACTCTTCGGGAGACCTACAGTGATTACGGACACACTCGTCAGTGTGTCCTAATACGCACTTTGGTCTGTGTTGACTCGAAATAGATTAAGATGTTAACTATAATTCTGTTAATATATTAAGTATTATCTCTTAATGTAATTGAATTGTTTTTTTCTAATATAATAATTATTTGATACATAACATCTTGATTCACTGCCTCAAAAGGAGCATGTCGTGCAATATCACCTAAACGGTTTTAAGCCGGGTAACTACCAGGTTTCTGATGCCGCTCGTAAGCCTTATCCTAATCCTCCTGTCGTGGATCTGCCGACTCAGGTTGATGTGCTGATTATTGGCACGGGTCCAGCAGGTTTGACCATGGCACGACAGATGTCCGAGTTTGAAGATATCTCAACCTGCATCGTTGATATGGCTCCTGGTCCGCTGCTGTTTGGCCGTGCTGACGGTATCTCATGCCGCACCATGGAAATTATGGAAGCATTTAATAGCAGTGAAATGGTCGTTAAAGAGACCTACCAGCTGAAACAGAACACCTTCTGGGAGCCAGACGCAGAAAACCCACAGAACATCAAACGTACCGAGAAGATCGCTGATGCCCGTGCGGGACTGTCTGAGTTTACCCACGGCATTGTGAACCAGGCTCGTCTGCATGAACTGCTGACCGATGGTATGCGAGACTCGATTACTCATCTGGAGCCACACTACAGCCGCGAGCTGGTTGAGATGGAGATCGATGATAGCCTGACACAGGATCTGGCTGCTTACCCGATTACTGCGACGTTCAAACGTTCTGATGAAGAGAGCAATGGCAAGGTCGAAACAGTTAAAGCACGCTATGTCGTAGGCTGTGACGGAGGCCGTAGCCGCGTGCGTAAAAGCATGGGCATCGAATTGCAGGGTGACTCGGCCAATAAAGCCTGGGGTGTAATGGATATCCTGCTGAATACGGATTTTCCTGATATTCGTGTGAAGAGCTTTATCCAATCCAAGGACTATGGCGCTGTGATGACTATTCCTCGCGAAGGTGGTTATCTGTGTCGTTTCTACGTTGAACTGGATCTGCTGGGTAAAGACAAACGTGCCAGTGACGTCAAACTGACCGAAAAAGACCTGATAGCTAAAGCGCAGAAGATCTTCCACCCGTATACGCTGGATGTGAAAGAAGTGGCGTGGTGGTCGATCTATGAAGTGGGTCAGCGTATCGCCGAGCGTTTTGATAATCGCCCTGCAGGTAGCTCTGAAGACGTAACACCGCGTGCCTTTGTGGCCGGTGATGCGTGTCATACCCATAGTCCAAAAGGTGGTTGGGGTTTGAACACCTCCTTGCCGGATACCTTTAACCTGGGCTGGAAAATGGCTTCTGTACTGCGTGGCAAGTGCGATCCAAAACTGCTGCACACCTATGAAACCGAACGTCGTAAAGTGGCACAGCAGCTGATTGATGCGGACCGTGAGCTGTCTAAACTGGTGGCAACACGTCCTGCTGCAGGTGATAGTTCAGATCAGGCGCGAGTGGATACCGCTAAAATCGAAGCCTTTATGAAGCGTCAAAGCGGCTTTGTATCCGGTACCTCGATTGAATACTTCCCGTCTTACATCTGTACCGGTCAGGAAAATCAGGAACTGGCAACAGGCTTTAAGATTGGTCAACGCTTCCATTCTGCGGAAGCACAGCGTACTGCAGATGGTCGTATTCAGCATCTGGGGCATCTGGTTAAAGCGGATGGTCGCTGGCGTCTGTTTGTCTTTGGTGGTGAGCAAACACCGACGGATACGTCTTCTGATTCGTACAAGCTGATTGACTTCCTGGCCAATGATGCCGCATCTCCAGTGGTGAAATACACGCCACAAGGTGCAGATGTTGATTCCGTAATCGATACCTATGCGATCTTCAAGCAGCAAGATCTGTCTATGCATGACCTGCACAAATACCTGTGGCCTGCCAAAGGCAAATACGGCCTGCACGATTATGAGAAGGTGTTCCAGTCCCAGCTCGGAAACGATATCTATGATCTACGTGGTGTAGACCGCAGCAAAGGCTGTGTTGTAGTTGTACGTCCTGACCAGCATATTGCGGCTATCTTGCCTGTAGATGCTCATGAGGAACTGGCGAAGTTCTTTGATCACTTTATGATCGAGCAGAACTGAGTCTGGCGACTGAGAATAAAGGCTGATTGATATGGTATTTGTCTAAGGCGTCTGTGTAAGGCATTAATATCAGGGCTTGATAAGTCTGAATCGGCCTTTAGAAAGAATAAACCCAAGCAGGAAAGTTTGATCTTATCTTGCTTGGGTTTTTATAGCGTTAGGCTTAGAAAATAATCGAGAATCAAAAGTAATAACGAACCCCAAGTTGGCTTAATCTCTCAACTTGATCAACCGCTTCACCTTGGTACCAACGGGCAGGACGATGACTGTCCAGCCAGCTAAACTCTCCCAGCATAAACCACTGCCGTGCGAACTGATAACGGTAGGACAGTGTTAGGGCTTTACCGTATTCATTGTTGTTATCTTGATAGGTGTTATCTCTATCAGTTACGGAAAACTCTTCAACTCGGGCATTCAGACGCTGTTTGCCTGATCTCCAGCCTAAAGACAGATAGGCACTTTGATAGCTGTTATTGACCACGTCAACTCGCAGAGGTGATTGCATCAGGGTATCACCGGACATAATCTGCCCCTGTACACTCCAGTTCCGATCTATTGACCAGTTAATACCGGCAAATAAAAATTTGGTATGCCAGCCGTATTGGCCATTCGTTACGCTATAAGGGGTGGTATTACTGTCATAATAACCCAATTGAAGCTGTCTGCGACGCTCTAAGTTGAGCTCCAGGCTGACCATATAGCCGGGTTTGTCATCTTCCTCATGGAAAGGGTCTGAGTCTCTCGCTTGAGCACTTAGGTCGTTATCCAGTGCCGGGAAGTACGGAATTTCCAACTCTTCGCCCAACACCGTTTGGCGGCTGCTCTGCGTCCAACCATGCCAGGACAGCATAGAACCTGCCGTATCATTGTTGAAATACACCGTGCCGTTTAACTTCAGGTCGTAGCTTTTATCCCTGAACTTACCCAGCCACTCTGCGGTATATTCGAGGCCAGTAGCACGTAGCTCTTCACCGATCCAGCTGTTCATTGTGGAGGGAGTTAAGGTGTTGGCGGTTGACCAGGCTCGGGCGCGGTTTTCCAGAGAAATAGCCGGGTAAAACAGACCGGCTTTCAGTCCTTGGCGAAAACCGGAATCATCGGGAAGCCCACGATATCTAAGATAGAGCTCGGTGACTCCCAAGCGGCTTTTATCCTCATCACTAAAGCCATTCAATACGCCTATCAGATTGACCTGATCGGTCAGCGTTAGATCGGATATCAGAGCGGCCTGGCCCAGTGATAATCGTGTACCAGGAGAGTGCTGCAGCTTGCCTTGTCCACCACTGACATAGCTATCCAGGCCATGACTATGCCCCAGACGCAGATCGAGAAGGCCACTAAAGTCTGCTTCCAATGCATAACTATTGAAAGAAACCAGGCCCAGTGCTAGCAGAACGGATGATTTACGCATTCGCTGAAACCGCCTTGTTAGGATTGTCTTTTTCCTGCAGCCATTGACCAAGCTCTGTCGCGGGGACAGGACGGCTGATAAAGTAACCCTGTGCTTTGTCACAACCTTGCTCTTCTAACCATACCAGGGTTTCTGCGTCTTCGATGCCTTCAGCGACAACGCTTAATCCCATATCGTGAGCCATACGAATAGTTGAACGCACGATAATCTGATCGTCCGGGTCTGAATACACCTTATCGACAAAAGAACGGTCTATTTTCAATTCGTTGACCGGCAGTTGCTTCAACTGAGCCAGAGAGGAGTAACCAGTGCCGTAGTCATCAATGGACAGCTTAATACCCTGATCCTGAATATCACACAGCATACTGATAGCAGATACTGGGTCTGATACCACTGCACTTTCGGTAATCTCCAGAGCCAGTGCATCTATCGGCAATGAGAACTCCTGCCAGATCTCTTGTAGCTCAGTGGTGAAGTTCTGATTCTTCAGGTTTTCCGCAGAGATATTGACCGCGATGGTAAGGATAAGTCCCTCAGCAGCCCATTTATTATATTGACGGGCGGCTTCACGAATAACCCAACGGGTCAGCGCATCAATTTGCCCAGTTTGCTCAGCAATACCGATAAAGGCATCGGGCGGAATCATACCTTGTTCTGGATGATGCCAGCGAATTAGAGCTTCAAGATCACGCACGACACCGGCTTTAATATCAAGCTTAGGCTGATAGAAGAGCTGTAACTGATCGCTTTCGATCGCAATCTTAAGATCATTCACCAAGCTGAGTGTACGACCTGCATCGGCATCCATCTTAGCTTCATAAGGCAAGAAGGCTTTCATCGCCCGTTTGCTGTGGCTCAGTGCTGTATCGGCCTTTTGCAGTAACAGTTGCGCATTGTTGGCATCCATAGGGGCGCTTGCGATGCCTGCATGTACCTGAAGATGCAGCATAACGCCTTCGCCGCTTAGCGGTGGATCAAGGAAGGTCTCAACATTATTGCACCAAGTCTTGGCCTGTATCGGGTCATTGGTCAGCAGGATAGCCGCGAATTCATCGGCTCCGAGATGGAAGATCATCTTCTCTTTGTTCAACTCGCTCAGCCGTTTACCAACCTCTTTAATCATCAGGTTACCGGTGTCATAACCCAAGGTATCGTTAACGGTTTTGGTGCGGCGAATATCCAGATGGATTAGTGTACAACCCGGGCTGTCACCAGAACAAAGCGCTTCCAGAGTTTCCAGCATGGAATAACGATTGGGCAGATTAGTCAGGCTGTTATAGCGTAGTTGGTGATTAATCTTCTGTTCCCGTACCAGAACAGCCTGCTGCATCAGGTTAAACTCTTTCGCCAATTGGCCCAGTTCGTTTTTCTCAGTGATGTCCACCGATGAATCATAGTTCCCGCGGGCAATATACTGAGCCTGACGCACTAGTTTACGTACCGGTTTACTGACTTTGCCCGAAAGCTTATAAGCGACAAACAAGGCAAGGAAAATGGTTAAACCTTCAACAATCATCAGTTGCCACAGGTTTTGACGCAGGGCTTCCAGAAGGTTGGAGCGTGAACCGTAGATCGCAGCAGACAGTTCCTGCTGATTAACTTCACCCAGTGAGATGCTGGTATGAAAAATGGCAGGGTCTGTCTGCCCTGAAATAATTTCTTGCCCCAGATTTTCTGTAGACTTATCAGCCATATGAGGGGACGCTGCCGCGAGATTCAGCCAACGACCATCGGTTTCGTTTAATAGAAACTCAACGCTTAAGCCCGTTACATCAGCCAGATTCTGTGCCAGAGAGCCATTGATCTGGTAACCGTATCCGATCCAACCTACAACCTGTTGACCGCTTTTTAACGGTGAAAAACTGAGCTGGTAGACTTTCCCAGCTAAAAGATAAAGCTGAGAGGTCGCTTCTTCGGCATCAAACCATTGTGGAAAGCTGAACTGACTGTTCTGTTCCGGGCCCAGCTTCACCTTACTATCGGGTGAGATACGAAATAGCTGGCCGATAATCTTATTCTCTCTGTTTACTGCAAAGGCTAAATCTGCATCAATGTGTTTGCGGTGGTTGTTGAGCGCAATCAGAAAACTACGGTGATCAGCGTCAAATACTTCCTTTAAACCAAAGTCTTTAGCGGCTGTTTCGGCAAAGGCTTGTAAGTAATAACTTCGCTGTTGATATTGATTCTGGAAGGCGGAGATTGCGGATTCCAAACGCAGATCAATATGCTGTTGCTCTTGTTTGCTATTGGCCTGGTAAATAATGGCCAAAGAAACGGCCTGGATCAGCAGAATCAGAAAGACGAAAAAAATAAAAACCTGGGTTCGTAAACTACCCATTTTGTACATTCCTAGGGCTAATATTGCTCAATAAAATCAAATTCTTCCGTGTCGGCTTCAGGAAGCTTAACTACCAGAGTTTCGGGTAGTGACCACTCAATTATAGTATCACCCTGAAATTCTATGGTCTTGGTGTAAATGTGATCATCAGACTTAAATTGCGGATGCCACAGGGTTATTTTGTACTTACCTGCTTGTTCCAACTGCAACTGACCTTTGCCTACTTTATCCGTCTTGGTGAAATAGGGCGTATCAACAACCAACAGAAAACCGCTCATCCAGTCGTGAATATTACACCCCATTGCGATTTGAGCATGGCCATCATCGGCCATATTAGGTGTTAGTTCATGGGATTCATCCGACTTCAATTTGAACGAGAAGCGGTTGTCGTGAGAAATGGAATAAATGTGGTGCGTAAAGTCATCGCGGTTGGTAAACACCACATCATTCTTATGCTGTGTCACCGTAATAAAGGGATTAAAAGCCTTACCCTGTTGAGCAATTTCGACTTTTTGCACAATACGATCAGGGGCTTGGTGATCTAATGGCTCAGCAAAAAGCACCAAAGGATCAACTTGAGAGCCATCTTTATTCAGCACTGAAACCGATAGCTCGGCAGAGTGGGCGTGTAATGAGAAGGCCAAGCTGCCTAGAAGAGATAAAGTTGTGATGGTTTTGAACACGTCAAATAGTCCTGTATTTGAGTCATCAGACAGAGACAATAAATCGGCGAATAGGTTCCCTGATTCCGGCCTCTTATTGAAATGTAATACCGCAGAGCCGTGCCTCAAGTTGAGTGTAATGATACCGGTTCTTACGGTAGTGGAAAATATAACTGTTTTGGTTGGAGCTCATGCTGAAAGAGGGGGAGAAAACTCTCAGCCCTCATTTAACTAATAATCTTCCACCTGTTTGGCAAACGATCTGAGTTTTTCTACATGACTCATTGCCCGATAAGATTTGACATCTGATGGTTACATCACCCTGAGCCACTGTTCCGTATCGATATCTCAATTGTGACAAAACACCGGAATTATGCATCCCAGTAGGGGAAATCACCGCCAAAGTACTCTGTGGCAAACTCCAGAAACACCCGTACCTTAGCCGGTAAATATTGTCGCTCAGGAAACACCGCATAAAAGGTATGATCCGGGATGTGATGTCCAGGAAAAAGATCAATCAACTGCCCTGCTTTAAGACAAGGACCCGCGATAAAGGTGGGTAATCGACCAATACCCACGCCTTCAGTAATAGCTGTCAGAATCGCTTCGCTATTATTGACCCGATAATTACCTGATACCTCGATAACCTCGGACTGGCCATCACGCTCAAAAGTCCAGAGGTTCGCATCTCGGGAATAACTAAAGAGAATGCAGTTATGTTCAGACAATTCTGTTGGGGCTCCGGGTAGTGTGTGCTCTTTTGCATAATCGGCGGAGGCATAGACACCCTGACGCAGCGGGGCCAATTTGCGAGCCACCAGTGCAGAATCTGGCAAGCCACCAAAGCTGGTTCGAATCGCAATATCAATACCTTCGGCAACCAGATCCACCGGGCGATCATCCATCAGTAACTCGATATCCAGTTTTGGGTAACGCTTCAGCATTTTTGGAATCATAGGAGCTACATGCAATCGTCCGAATGACATGGGGCTGCTGATTTTTAACCTTCCCTGAGGCTCACCCTGTAGTTCTGCAACGGCATCCTCCGCCATATTAGCGGCCAACAATGCCTGCTCTGCGTGCTCAAAATAGCGCTCTCCGGCTTCCGTCAGGCTGAGTTTTCGGGTGGTCCGGTAAAATAAACGAACACCCAGTTCCTGCTCCAGCAGATTGATGCGCTTGCTGACAGCAGACTTAGACACTCCCAGTGTACGCGCTGCAGAAGAGAACCCGCCGCCTTTTACCACCGCAACAAATGCTGGAATGGCTCCAAATCCGTTCATCTTACTTTCTCTTGATTGTAGAGTTTTATACAACAATTATTTTCTATTTTGGCAGATTATCACTTTATAAGAAACGAGATAAAGTTTCCTGCATCGGGGAAGCGGTTAACGGCCTCACCCAATCGCCATCGTTCAGGCAAGCCGGTGATCGTCAGAACACCGTGAAGCGACCCGTTTAAATATGAATTAGCAGGAGATCAAACAATGAAAATTACAGTATTAGGTGCAGCAGGTAATGTCGGTCGTCGCGTAGTCGCAGAAGCCCTGTCCAGAGGACATGAAGTAACTGCCGTAGTGCGCAACGCTGAAGCCTTTTCGGCACTGCCGGATGGCGTGATTGCCAAAATAGGGAACGCCACCGACTCGACCGATATTGCCCGATTGACCGCCAGTCAGGATGTGGTGATTAACGCGACCCGGCCACCGTCTGATAACCGTGAGCAAGTACTTAATTTCACCCGCTCACTGATGGCTGGCGTGGCAGCCAATGATTTGCGCCTGATTGTAGTGGGCGGGGCGGCAACACTGAAAGTACCCGGAACCGGAGGGCGCATGGTGATGGAAGATGCTCGCTATTTGCCGGAATCTGCGCGGCATATCGGCCATGCCAGCGCCAATCAGCAACAGGCGTGTCAGGCAGAGACACAAGTGAACTGGGTCTATGTCAGCCCTCCAGCCAGCCTGATACCCGGAGAGCGTACTGGTCAGTATCGCCTTGGGGCAGACGAACTGCTGATTGATGCCGATGGCGTATCGACAATCTCTATTGAAGATCTCGCGGTAGCCATTATCGATGAATCAGAAACACCACGTCATCGCCAGCAACGCTTTACGGTTGCCTACTGATCTGAGCACTGAACAACACCGCCATCTCATTTAAATGACAGGAAAACACCATGAAAAAGCTTATCCATTTTGTATTGCTGTTTGTCACCCTTCTGAGCGCTAGCTTTACTTATGCAAGCTCATCCGCCCAGGCTGTTGAAAAGATACTGATCGTACTGACCAGCCATACCGTGCTGGGTGATACCGGCAAGAAAACAGGCTTCTGGCTACCGGAACTGACACATCCATACTACGAATTTACCGAAGCAGGCTACTCAGTGGATGTAGCCAGTATTAAAGGTGGAATGGCACCTGTAGACAGCAAGGCTTTTTTAGAAGAGGACGAATACCACGACGTATTTCTGAAAGACGCTGAGCTAATGGCAAAAGTGATTCGTAGTATTCCTCTGACTGAGATCAACCCTGAAGACTACCGCGCGATTATGTTTGCTGGTGGTTCCGGGCCGATGTGGGATTTCCCGGACAATAACGACATCAGCCGGATCTCTTCCGCTATCTACGATAATCAAGGTGTTGTCTCAGCGGTATGTCATGGCAACGCGGCTCTTGTTAACCTGAGACTATCTAATGGAGAACTGCTGGTGGCTGAAAAACGCATTGCAGCCTTCACCAATGAAGAAGAAGCATCGCTGGGAACAACCGATATCGTACCTTTTCTGCTTCAGGACAAACTGATTGAACGTGGTGCGATTCATGTACCGGGCAAAGCGTGGGCAGAGAATGTAATCGTTCACGATCGCTTGGTGACAGGCCAAAACCCAGCATCGGCAAAAGAAGCAGCGCAAAGCGTTATTAAACTGCTGCAAAATAGCTGATCGGTAAGCGCTTAATTACATAGCTAAAGCCATAATACCAGCAGGATAAATCATCCTGCTGGGGCTATTTCCTGGTATATATCTGTCATCAGATTACGATGTGGTAATAATGGCCACCTTTTCAGCTTTGCAGTAACTCAGGTTTCGCGGATTTATTATTCAGGTTAAGAGACGTAGAAACTAAGTGCTTTTGCTAAACCGGCCTGCTGAATAAGGGAGAGAACTGTTGGCTCTCCCTTAACCAACGACATCCCACCTGTTTGGCGAATGACTTGAGCTTTTCTAAATGCCCCATCGCCCGACAAGGCTTGATACCGGATGGCTGCATCGCCTTGAGCCACTGCTCCGCATCAATATTTAAACGTGACAAAATAGGGGGTAAATGGCTAGAAATAGCACCGCGCTTATCCTCCCGAGTACAACGTCCTGTCCAATCCACCAGTTCCAGATAATCTGCAGGATCAAAAGCGATAGTAAAATCACTGTCCGCTTGTTTGGCTGAGAAGGGTTTCAACACAGGCTTATCGGAGGATGGTTCGGAATTGCCGACTTCCGGCGCATATTCCCGGATACGTTGCTGAATCGAGGTAAAGTCTGACTTTTCGGGGCAATCTGAAATGGCAGCACGCACAGGATTCAGATCCACATAAGCCATGCAGGTCAGCAGACCTTGCTCATCCAATAATGCCTGACTTTTAAAACGACCCTCCCAGAAACGACCTTTGCAGTTATCTTCCTCATTGGCTTTACGGGCAATATGTTCATTTAAACAACGCATAAACCAGCTAATATCCATCAGTCTTTCCCGCCACTGAGCGACAATCTCTGCAACCTTGTCCAGCTCCGCATCAGTTTGATATTCACCACGCTTATAACGCTGAATTAACACCGGTCCAGTAAACAGCTGAGTCCAACGGGCAATCACCTCATCATCAGACCAACTTTGTGCTTGCTGCTGATTGATATACAGCACCAGATGGTAGTGATTTGACATCAACGCATAAGCACAGATATCAATGGCAAACATCTGATCTAACTGAACTAAACGATCAATAATCCACTGACGACGATGCTCAAACGACTGACCGGAAAACTCATCCTCACCGCATAGAAAAGCCCGGCGCACACAACGGGCAATGCAGTGATAGTAGGGCGTATCGGTAGGACTGATCTGCTCACGGCGGGCACGGGTCATGTGGGAATCCTCTGTAATTCCTTAGTGGCTGAATTCAGCGTAGACAGGAATTCTGGAGCTGTCTAATTTTGTGGGTGTCCTGTTATTCTTATTTCGATGGTGACTGAGAAGCAAATCCAGGATATCGAACGAGACTTAAACACTCGTCCGAAAAAATGTCTGGGGTACCGAACACCAATGGAAATCTATAATGAACTTTATGGTGCACTTCCAGATTGAACCTGCCAGGATTTTGCCGCTGTCTAATTTTGTGGGTGTCCTTTTATGCTTCGCTGTCTAATTTTGTGGGTGTCCTTTTATGCTTCGCATCAATATTTAAACGTGACAAAATAGGTGGTAAGAGAGTAGAAATAGAACTGCGTTTATCCTCCCGAGCACAACGCCCTGTCCAATCCACCAGCTCCAGATAATCAGCAGGGTCAAAGGCAATGGCAAAATCACTGTCTACCTGTTTCGCTGAGAAAGCCTTAAGTACGGGTTTATCCGGAGATGGTTCGGTATTGTCGACTGCTGGTGAATATTCCTGAATACGTTGTTGAATTGAGGTGAAGTCTGACTCTTCAGGACAACCCGCAACAGCAGCACGGATAGGATTCAGATCTACATAGGCCATACAGGTCAGTAAACCCTGCTCATCCAATAACGCCTGACTTTTAAAACGTCCCTCCCAGAAACGCCCCTTACAGTTATCCTCCTCATTGGCTTTACGGGCGATATGCTCATTTAGGCAACGCATAAACCAGCTGATATCCACCAGCCTTTCCCGCCACTGAGCAACAATCTCCGCCACCTTTTTCAGTTTCGCATCAGTTTGATACTCATCACGCTTATAACGCTGATGCTCTTTTGTTCCTCCTTTGTTCTCTTTGTTTTATATGACAGTAAGTGTCTTTTTGTTCTCTTCTAGATGCAGTTTTTGTGTGATAAAAAGTGGCGGATTATGAGGTTTTATTCTATTTAAATAGGTCTCTGTTTGTCGTGTTTTGTCGTTGCTTTTATAGTTTATTATCTATTGTTGACAGTGTTGCTCTTGTTTTTTAAGGTTGTCTTTCTTTAGTTGATTTGCTATTGCTTTATGATAAAGTTTTATTGGTGACTTTGAAGGCTGGTTATGGATAAGAAATATCAAGTGTTCGTTAGTTCTACATATACAGATCTT
Organism: uncultured Oleiphilus sp.; assembly: GCA_964342385.1. Classification (GTDB taxonomy): domain Bacteria; phylum Pseudomonadota; class Gammaproteobacteria; order Pseudomonadales; family Halomonadaceae; genus Oceanospirillum. Next base: position 20,251 of record CAYFGP010000058.1, read on the forward strand.
AAAGAAGAAAGAAATCAGGTTATTCAAGCATTGATGTTAATGGATTGTATTCCTTCAGGGATGGAGGCATTTCCGGCAGCAGATGAAAAGCAGTGGGAGTTTATTAAAAAAATTATTGATGACTGTGATTTCTATGTCCTGATAATAGGTGGTAGATACGGAAGTTTATCATTGGATGGGATTGGGTATACAGAGAAAGAATACCACTATGCTGTTAGTAAGGGTATAGATGTTATTGCTTTTTTGCATGCTTCTCCTGATGAGTTACCAGCAGACCAGACCGATGATTGTGTAAATTTAAAAGCTAAACTGGAAAGTTTTAGAGCAGAAGTTCAGGCGCATCGATTGGTGAAATATTGGAATGATGGAGATGAACTTCATAAGCAGGTAATAATTAGTTTAAGACAGGCAATTAAATCATCTTCTGCCATTGGTTGGGTTAGAGCGAATAAGCCAAGCTCAAATGATATATTTCGTGATCTGAATGAATTAAGAAAGAAAAATATTAATTTTAAAGATTTATTAAATGACAGAGATGCCTCGTTGAATACAATGGGGTATGTTAAAGGACAGTTTGATAGGCTGAGTAAAATTGGTTCAAAAGAGGAGATGGAAAAGGCAGGTGATAAAGATGTGGTGGATTATTTGGATGCTTTAGATGAAAGAGATAGAAAAAAATCAGAGCAAAGATTACTGGAATATGTTTATGTTTTTAACCGTATAGGTGCCGGCATAAAATACAATGCGTTAGACAAGGATGAAGTTTTTTCGATGTGGCCTCCAACATACTTTCAGGAAAACTGGAAAAGGTTTAGAAACTTTATTATTGAAAAGCGTAGAAACAATGAGAATGCATACGTTTTCTTTGATTGGTTGGTGTTAGAAGCCTATAGAGAAACAAATGACGATGCACAGTGATTTGATTTTTAGTGATGTTGGTAGGGGCGTAATGAATAAACGATATCAGGTTTTTTTAAGTTCTACATATGATGATCTTGAAGAGGAAAGAAAAAAAGTAATTAGGACATTGATGGAGATGGATTGTATTCCAGCAGGAATGGAAGCATTTCCCGCTGTAGACGAAAAGCAATGGGAATTTATAAAAAAAGTTATTGATGATTCTGATTACTATGTACTCTTAATTGGTGGAAGGTATGGTAGCTTATCTCCAGAGGGTATTGGTTATACAGAAAAGGAATATGATTATGCGGTAAAAAAAGGTATCGATATTATTGCTATTTTACATGGTGCGCCAGAAAAAATTAAAACTAGTAAGACTGATAGTGATAAGGAGTTGAAGTGTAAGTTAGAAAATTTTAGGGAAAAAGTAAAAAAAAATGGAATGGTTAAGTACTGGTATAATGCTGATGAAATACCAGGAATTGTAGCTCTCAGCCTTAACAGGGTAATTACAATTAATCCGGCAGAGGGTTGGGTTCGTTCTAACACATTAAGTTCCGAAGAAGATTTGCTTGATTTGCGTGAGCTAGAAAAAGAAAAAGAAAAGCTAGAAGACTTGATAAGAAAAACAAATAAATCTCCTTTAAATACCCTCTACTATGTTTCTGAGCAGTTTGATCAACTAGCAGAGTTAGGGGCTAGGGAGGAAATGGCAAAAAAAGGGGATAGATGTGTACTGTCTTATTTATCGACCTTAGGAAATGGAGAGAGAGAAGCAGCTAAACAGCGTTTATTAGACTATGTGGTTCTTTTTAATAAAATTGGTCATGATATAAAAGACGGGGCTTTAGATAAAGATATTGTTTTTAATCTATGGGCTCCTTCTTTTTTTGAAAAGCACTGGCAAAAGTTTAAAGCTTTCTTAGTTAGTGAGTATATAAATCTAGGTGAGGACTATAGTGGTTTTCAGTGGTTGGCAACTGATGAGTGCCCCAGACAAATTAAAAACTACCCTACTGAGAAATCACGACATTATGCTGAACAACTGTCTTAATATTGTTAGGGGTTAAATAATTATCAGTCGTAAGCTCATTTTATGGCTTGTAGAACTTAATTCTTGAAGGTGGTTTATAGTATTGTTTGTAATAAGCTGTTTGTTATATTTCTCTTATATTTAGGTGATATGTATAAAGCTTTAATTGTTAATATTTTCGCTGAGCAATAGCTATCAGAGTAGCTATGAACACCCTTCTGCCTAACACCCAAAAATGACAACTCTATGACACCTATACCCGGTGAAATCCATTTTTACCGGGTTTTCTCTTTCCAGGCCTCCTTCAATCCCCCGAAAACCCCATCACATAGCCTTTCTAACCCTATCTTTAGAATTTCTAGGGTATTCGAAAAATTATCCTCCATTTTTTCTATACCTTAACGCGGTAAAAATAGTGGTCATTGATTAGCTAAACACCGAAAAGGTAGAACCATGACGATGTCAGAACAGCAGAGTGCCAGTGCCCGTCAGCACTGGATCTCTGTGTTGGCTAAGGCAGACAGCAAAGCGCTGCAGGATCAGTGGCAGGCTTTGGCGATTGAGCCGGAATATCAGTTTATCCGTAAGCCGGAGATCGGCTTAACCATGATGCGTGGCCGTGTGGGCGGTAGCGGTCAGCCATTTAATCTGGGTGAGATGACGTTAACCCGCTGTGCGGTGCGTCTGGCCAGTGGCAGCCTAGGTGTAAGTTATGTGGCAGGGCGTAATAAGGCCCATGCGTTAACGGCGGCTTTGGCGGATGCGCTACTGCAGGATCGTGATTATCAGGTGGCGCTGCAGGAGCAGTTGATTGCGCCTCTGGAGGCTCAGCTGATTGCGGCCAAGGCCGAGCGTGAAGCTAAGGCGTCGGCCACTAAGGTGGATTTCTTCACGCTGGTTCGGGGAGAAGACTAATGTCTGTGCAGGTAAATAGTATGAACCGTGGTGCGGTACGCAGTGATCTGCTAATGGCGGGTTTTGATGATGCGGTACAGGACGCGCAGAAGGTGTTCCGTAAGGTGCTGAAGGCGATGAGCGAGCCGGGCACCATTCTGGCTGCAGATCTGACCGATAAAACGCCGGGTGCTTTGAATAAAAGCAGTTGGGAGATTGCGCTGACGCTGTTTGATGCGGATACCAAAATCTGGTTAAGCCCGACATTGGCTGGCGATGATGCGGTAATAAGCAATCTAAGATTCCACTGTCAGTGTCCTATGGTATCTGAGCCTGCTGAGGCAGATTTTGCTCTGGCTTTGGCAGATGAATTGCCTGAACTAAAGGCGCTGAACTGGGGTAACTCTGAATACCCGGATCAATCCACCACTTTGATTGTGCAGGTGGAAGCGATCACTAACCAAACACAGGATAGCGACGAAGGTTGGTGTCTGACTGGCCCGGGTATCGAGACCGAGCGTGGTTTGAGTGTATCGGGTTTGCCATACAGTTTTCGTCTGGATCTGGTTAATAGCCGTAAGCGTTTCCCACTGGGTGTGGACTGCGTGTTCTGTGCGGATGATCAATTGGTGGCGCTACCGCGTTCAACTGAGATTAAGCCGAGCGATAGCGAAGAAGGTATTCGTAATACCACTCAGCAGGAGGCTAACTAAATGTATGTTGCAGTAAAAGGCGGCGAGAAGGCGATTGATAACGCACACGCCTTAATGCGCGAGCAGCGTCGTGGTGATACGGCCATTGCTGAACTCAGAGTTGAACAGATCAAACAGCAGCTGCCGTTGGCGGTGGATCGTGTAATGAATGAGGGTTCGGTATATGACCCTGAACTGGCGGCGCTGGCTCTGAAACAAGCCAGTGGTGACAGTGTAGAAGCGATCTTCCTGCTGCGGGCTTACCGTACCACACTGCCGCGTTTTGGTTACAGCGAGCCGGTGGATACTGAGCAGATGCAGATTGAGCGTCGTATCTCCGGCACCTTTAAGGATCTGCCGGGCGGTCAGGTGTTAGGCAGTACTTACGACTATACCCACCGTCTGCTGGATTTTGCCCTGTTAGCGGAAGGTGAGAGTGCTCTATCTTCAGAAGCGGCTGAATCTGACGACTCTGAAGCCGCAATCGACAACAGCAGTGAAGCCAGAACCGAAACCAAACCCGAAAACAGCGACAAGCTGGAAGCCTGCCCTCGGGTACTGGAACTGCTGAATCAGGAAGGCCTGATCGAGCAGAGTCGTGCAGATGGTGAAGAGGACATTACACCTCGCGATCTGACTCGTCAGCCGGTTAACTATCCTGCCGAGCGTGCGGTACGTCTGCAGAACCTGATCCGGGGTGATGAGGGGTTCCTGCTGTCGCTAAGTTATGCCTCTATGCGTGGTTACGGCGATAGCCACCCATTTGCCGGTGAGATGCGTTCCGGTTTGGTGAGCGTTGAGCTGGTACCAGAAGAGTTAGGTTTCCCCATTGAGATCGGTGAAGTGATGCTGACCGAGTGCGAAATGGTTAACCAGTTCCACGGCAGTAAAGACCAGCCACCACAGTTTACCCGAGGTTACGGTATTGCCATGGGGCGTGCGGAGCGTAAAGCGATGTCGGTTGCGCTGGTTGAGCGCGCCCTGCGTGCAGAAGAGCTGGGTGAAGCGGTGAACTATCCGACTCAGGATCAGGAATTTGTGCTGTCTCATACCGATTGTGTGTCGGCCAACGGTTTTGTCTCGCACCTGAAACTGCCGCACTACGTGGATTTCCAGTCTGAACTGGAGATGATCCGTCGTTTACGTAAAGCCGCCAGTGAAGCATCTGCTCAGCCGTCTGAAGACAAGGCTGATTCTGCAGGGGAGGAGATCTAATGTCGTCTCAATTCAATAAGCCTGCCGCTCAAACCGCAGGTGCCGAAGGTTATAACTTTGCTTATCTGGATGAGCAATCCAAACGGATGATCCGTCGTGCCATGCTGAAAGCGGTAGCGATTCCAGGTTATCAGGTACCGTTTGGTGGTCGTGAAATGCCACTGCCTCATGGTTGGGGTACCGGTGGTATGCAGCTGACAGCGACCGTCATTGGTGAAGCTGATACCTTGAAAGTGATCGATCAGGGCGCGGACGATACTACGAATGCGGTCAGTATCCGTCGCTTCTTTGCTAAAACAGCCGGTGTGGAAACCACCGAACATACGGCGGATGCCAGTCTGATTCAGACCCGTCACCGTATACCTGAGCGTCAGCTGCGTAATGATCAGATTTTGATCTATCAGGTGCCGATTCCTGAGCCGCTGCGTTTTATCGAACCCCGTGAAACCGAGACTCGCAAGATGCACGCTCTACGTGAGTACGGTGCGATGCAGGTGAAACTGTATGAAGACGTGGCCCGTTTTGGCCATATCGCCACCAGTTACGACTACCCGGTGATGGTAAATGATCGCTATATGATGGACCCGTCGCCCATCCCTAAGTTCGATAACCCGAAGATGAACCAGATGCCTGCGCTGCAGCTGTTTGGTGCGGGTTTTGAGAAGCGCATCTACGCTGTACCGCCGTACACCAAAGTGGTGAGTCTGGACTTTGATGATTACCCGTTTGAGGTGCAGAGCTGGGAGGAGAGTTGCTCCATTTGTGGTTCAGATCACAGCTTCCTGGATGAGGTGATTATGGATGACGCGGGCAACAAGATGTTTGTTTGTTCCGATACGGATTACTGTCGCGAACGTGTTGAGCAGGGTTTTACCGCCGAGAACCCTGAAAGTCAGCAAGGGCTAACACCTGAGCCCAATCAATCCCAGCAAGAGAGCAAAACCCAGGACGATACAAAAGCAGAGGAGATGGCCCTGTGAACGCTATCCAGAATGTAAATGGTCAGCCGTTGAAGGGTGGCAAAGATACGAGCGCGGAAAGGCAAGCGGGCAAATGGCAGGATGATGCACCTCTGTTAAGTGTGCGGGATATCTGCAAGTTCTACGCCCCAGGCAAGGGTTGCGGTGATGTCAGCTTTGATCTGTATCCGGGTGAAGTACTGGGCATTGTGGGTGAGTCTGGTTCCGGTAAATCCACGCTGTTAAGCACACTGTCAGCTCGCTTGCAGCCGGATTCAGGTCAGGTGATCTATAACAGTGCTCAGTTTGGTGAGCTGGATCTGTACGCCTGTGATGAAGCGGAGCGTCGTGTGCTGATGCGTTCCGAGTGGGGCATTGTGCATCAACATGCCCGTGACGGTCTGCGGATGAATGTCAGTGCCGGTGCCAATATCGGTGAGCGTCTGATGGCTGTGGGTGAGCGTCACTACGGCAGCATCCGTGAGAAGGCTGAGGAATGGCTGACTGCGGTAGAGATAGATACCGGTCGTATTGATGATCGTCCGAGTCAGTTCTCCGGTGGTATGCAACAGCGTCTGCAGATTGCACGTAATCTGGTGACTCATCCGAAGTTGATCTTTATGGATGAGCCGACGGGTGGTCTGGATGTATCGGTACAGGCACGTTTGTTGGATCTGCTGCGCAATCTGGTATCTCAGTTGGGTCTGTCGGTGATTATCGTAACCCACGATTTGGCGGTGGCGCGTTTGCTGGCCCACCGTCTGATGGTGATGCGTCGTGGTGAAGTGGTGGAGACCGGCCTGACCGATCAGGTGCTGGATGACCCGCAACACCCGTATACCCAGTTATTGGTTTCATCCATTTTGCAGAACTGATTGAAGCACTATTTGAAGAGCCAGGCGAACGATGAATATGACAAGTGAGATAACTGCTGCAGGTGGAAAAGCTGCTCAGACTTGTGAGATGAAAGAGAACACGCTAGATCCTGCGGTGATGATTCAGGTCAGCGGATTGCAAAAGTCCTTTACCCTGCACAACCAGGGCAGTGTGAGCTTCGAGGTGCTGAAAGGCGTCGATCTACAGGTGGATTCCGGCGAGTGTGTGGTACTGCACGGCCAGTCCGGTGCCGGTAAAAGTACGTTTCTGAAAGCGCTATACGCGAACTACTCGGTTAATGAAGGCCAGATTGTACTGCGTGATGGTGATGAGCTGGTGGATATCACTTCCGCTCAGCCTCGTCGCATTATCGCCCTGCGTGAACAGACGCTGGGCTATGTTTCACAGTTTCTGCGTGTGATTCCTCGGGTAAGCACTGTGGATGTGGTGATGCAGCCACTGCTGGATCTGGGGGTAGATAAAGCGATCTGTGAAGAGAAGGCCAAAACACTGTTGAGTCGTCTGAATGTACCAGAGCGTCTGTGGCAGTTAGCGCCGAGCACCTTCTCTGGTGGTGAGCAGCAGCGTGTGAATATTGCCCGTGGTTTTATTGTGGATTATCCCATTATGCTGCTGGATGAGCCAACCGCTTCGCTGGATGCGAAAAACCGCAAAGTGGTGGTTGAGCTGATTCATGAAGCTAAAGCCCGAGGCGCAGCCATTGTCGGCATCTTCCACGACGAAGATGTACGTGAAGCGGTAGCAGATCGTTTGGTTGATATACGGGTTGTGTAAAAGCGCGGGCGGTTCAGGCTGTTATTAAGGGATTTTTGTTCGAAGTGTTGAGGGCGTTTTTAGTCGGCATTGGAGTGAATGAGGGTTTACGTTGGGTTTCGCGGTTCAGATAAATGACCTATCAGAGGGTTATATCGAGCCGCTCTACTCAATCTATACCAGCTGCCTACACAAGCAGCACTCCGGTTTGAACTCCGAGCGAATTTATCTACAGATCAAAAGAAAGATTTTAGCGTAAGGCCTAATGTTCACTACGGTATAAAGCTTCGTTTCTATATGCGAAGTGAGGCTTGTGTAGGTTGGGTAGAGCGGCACATAACAATGGGCTGATGGCTCGGTGTCTGATCCGCGAAACCCAACATAAATTACCGGTTAGGAACGGGATTAATTGTTTTGCTCAACTCTATATTCAACTCGTGATTGAGCAATACAGCATTAGGCTTTAACGGATGACACAAATTTTAGCTCCGCGAAACTAAATGCGGACTATCCGGTGAATAACACAAGACCGGATTATCATCAGGTTAGAGATATGAACGAACAGATTTTAACCAACGCGCAGCTTGTTTTGCGTGATGAAGTGGTACAGGGCACGCTGGTGGTGCGTGATGGCAAGATTGCTGAAATCAGCCAGAGTAAAAGTCAGCTTGCACAGGCCGATGATCTGGGTGGTGATTTTCTGCTGCCGGGTCTGGTGGAACTGCACACCGACAATCAGGAAAAATACTTCTCCCCGCGTCCTAAAGTGGATTGGCCGGGTCATCTGGCGATGTCTACCCACGATGCTCAGCTGGTAGCCGCAGGTATTACCACCTCGTTCGATTCCGTAGCGTTAGGTGATGTCGCCGGTGATAGCATCCGGGTGGAAAAACTGGATGCTATGATTAAAGCGATTGTGGACTCCGAAAAATCCGGTATTAACCGTGCGGATCACCTGTTACACCTGCGTTGCGAGGTGAGCTATCCCGGTCTGATGGAGTTCTTTGAGCGTTATATTGATGTGGATCTGGTCAAGCTGGTGTCTCTAATGGATCACGCGCCGGGCCAGCGTCAGTTCCCACCAGAAAATATTCCTAAGTACCGTGAGTATTACCAAGGTAAATACGGCTTCTCTGATACTGAGATTGATGCCTTTATCGTTGAGCAGCAAGCCAACAGCGCCAAATACTCAGACCGTTATCGTCGTACTATCTGTGCGGTGTGTAACGAAAGAGGTATTGCCACGGCCAGCCATGATGATGCGACAATTGACCATGCTAAAGAGTCGGCTGAACTGGGGATGCAGGTAGCGGAATTCACCACCACCATGGAAGCGGCGAAAGCGTCTCATGATCTGGGCCTTAAGGTTCTGATGGGCGCGCCGAATGTGGTACGGGGTGGTTCGCACTCGGGCAATATCGCGGCTAAAGATCTGGCTAAGGCCGGTGTGCTGGATATTCTGAGTTCCGATTACTATCCATCGGCGCTGCTGCAAGCGGCCTTTATGGTCGCAGGTCAGGACAACGACTATTCACTGGCCGATGCGGTGGCACTGGTTACTGCTAATCCTGCCACTGCATCAAATCTGTTTGATCGTGGTGAGCTGCAAGCAGGTCTACGTGCGGATCTGGTACAAGTGAAGCAGCATGAAGTGATGCCTTTAATTCAACGGGTTTGGAATCAGGGTAAGAGGGTTTTTTAACATGAGCGGTACCCTGTTTTATCTGATAGGTGCATCGGGCTCTGGAAAAGACAGTTTGCTGGCGGGTTGCCGTCAGCAGCTGACGCCGGAGCAGCGTTGTTGTGTGGCCCACCGTTATATCACCCGGGCGCCGGGTGTCGGTGGCGAGAACCATGTGCATCTGTCTGAAAAAGAGTTTGCCATGCGTGAGCGTATGGGTATGTTCGCCATGAACTGGTATTCCCACGGTTATCACTATGGCATCGGTTCTGAAGTTAATAGATGGCTGGATGCTGGGGCCAATGTGATTATCAACGGTTCCCGCGAATATCTGCCCCAGGCGATTGAATTGTATGAAGAGCTGGTGCCTGTACTGGTTGAGGTGGATGCGGATCTGCTGCGTGATCGTTTGACCAACCGTGGTCGCGAAACGGCGGAAGAGATTGAGCGTCGTTTACAGCGTCATCAGCAACTGGTGGATAGCCTGCCGGATTCGGTATGTCGGGTGAATAATAGCGCTGACCTGCAACAGGGTATCGACAGCCTGCTCCAGCTGATTCAACAGCATGGTTGGCAGAATGGCATTGAGTTAGATTTGCCGGTTATGCCTGAAGCGGGCACCGATAGTTCTGAACAAAGTGCGGTTAAGAGCCTGACAAAATGATCAAACTAAGTTTGCTGGGCACTGGCGATGTACGCCAGGTGCCGGTTTTTGGTTGTCGGTGTAAGGTGTGCTATCGGGCACGGGTTGATGTCAGTGCCCGGCGTAGACCTTGCAGTGCTCTGCTGGAGACGGATCAAGCCACATTGCTGCTGGATGGCGGTTTAACGGATCTGGCAGAACGCTTTGATCAAAAGCCGTTAGATGGCATTCTGCTGACCCACTACCATGTGGATCATGTGCAGGGTTTGTTTCATCTGCGTTGGGGCTTAGGTGAGCAAATCCCAGTCTATGGCCCGGATGATCAGGATGGTTGTGCCGATCTGTTTAAACATCCGGGGATTCTGGATTTTCAGCGCCCACTGGTGCCGTTCGAGCGTTATAACCTTTATGGTGTAGGCATTACACCGATTCCTCTCCAGCATTCCAAGCCTACCTTTGGCTATCTACTGGACTATCAGAAAGTGCGTATTGCGTATCTGACCGATACAGTCGGTTTGCCTGATGAGAGTATGAAATTCTTGAATCAGTTTTGGCTGGATATGATGGTGATCGACTGCAGTCATCCACCTCAGGATACGCCGCCAAGAAACCATAATGATGTCAATCTGGCGCTGGAGATTCATGGCAAGCTGAACCCTGCTAAAACCGTGCTGACTCATCTGAGTCATCATATGGATCTATGGCTGATGGATAATGCTGTGATGTTGCCGGAGAGTGTTGTTGTCGCCAACGATGGTGATAGCTATATCTTGTAGAGTCTTAAACAAGCGGCTTGCTTGGATTATGGTCGCTTAGCTCTATCAATTATCGCCTTTGTTGTTCGTTAGTCATTGTCTTGCTGTTAATCATTACCTCGCTGGGCTCTAGCCAAAATATCCTTGCGGTACTGCTTCGGTGTGATGCGGTTAAAGGCCTTAAATTCGCGACTGAGATGGGCCTGATCGGAATAACCCATATGGTGGGCGATATCGGTTAATGGCATACCATTAGGTTCATGGCGAAGCTGATCCATCACACGATTGACTCGGGCCAGTTGTTGGTAGCGCTTAGGTGAGATACCGATATAGTGCTTAAACTGTCGTTCGATTTTTCTGGGATTGAAAAAGCTATCCAGTTGGCCCAGCTTCTCATCGCCGGATGAATTGGCGATATTCTGCAGTAGGGTGGCAAAAGATTCCGGTAGATATTCCTGATCCAGTTTGTGTTGTTTTAACCAACGGTAGGTTGTTAGTGCTTTTCGCCAAAGATTAGGTTGTTGGGCTAGAGAGCTTTCAAGCTGTAGCCAATCAAGCGGTGAGTCCAGCTCTCTCAGTGGAATAGCTGCTTCTGGTCGTTGGCCAAATAGTGCCGTAGCGACGCCGGGTTGCAGGCAGATCCCTACCAGCTGGCTATCAGGGGCCAGTGTAATAGCAGCTGCTTCAGTATAACCGGGCATTAACAGTGGTTCAGTAGACTGGGTGATGCCATTCAACGAAAACTGCCCTTTTAGGGTAAAGATAATAGCGGTAAAAGCCTTGCCCCGTAACCAACGTTCGGCGGGCTGAGGGTTGCTGCTATCAGTAGAAGCGAACCAGATCGCCTGTACTGTCTGATTGGATAGGGTAGTAGGAAACAACAGGGTGAGATCCACCCCGTTGATTTGGCTGCGTTGCGTCTTTTGGCTATTCCCCACCTTTTGCCAGGGTTGAGCCTTAGTTTTAACCGCAGTTCTAGCTTTAGCTGACGGCTCAGTACTGAGTTTGATAGCTGCCTACCTCAGGTTTAAACGCTCTGGCGACACGATTCCAGCTGTTAATCGCGTTGATTGCCAACGTTAAATTGACGATCTCGGCATCACTCCACACCGCTTGTAGTGCTTCCAGCTGTTTATCTTCAATCTCTTGATTTAACGTCAAGGTTTCCGCCCAGGCAAGTGCCAAGCGTTCATTGCTGCTGAAAAAGGGTGAATCTTTCCAGGCAGATAGGCTGTAAATACGTTGCGGTGATTCTCCCAAGGCTACGGTATCTTTGGTATGCATATCGATGCAGTAGGCGCACTGATTGATCTGAGAAACTCTAAGCTTTACCAGTTCCAGTAGTGTCATGCCCAGGTTTTCAGAGGCGGTAAAACACTCTTTCAGATATTGCTCCTGATTCATCAGGATGCCCATAGCGTCTGGAGTCTGGTTGTAAAAATCGATTTGAATAGTCATGGTTTTTTTCCTTTTAAGCCGTAAAACAAAGTTGTGCTAGGTATGTTGAGTCCATGCTAAAACGTGGACTCATGGAAAAATTGAAAAAAAACGACAGACTGGTTTTTAGCTCAGAGTTAACTGAGCGCATCAACTTAGGGCTAACCAAATGCATCAGCCAAGGGATAAGTGTTCGTTTGGCCTGAAACTAGGCTGTTAAGTCATTAAGCAATTAAACAATAGCTTTGGGCTTGTGGTTAAACAGGCCGTTGAGTTTGTGGTTAAGTATGAGTTCAAGCCGAGGCTCCTAAAGTTTTTCGGTATTTGCCGGGGCTCACACCGACAAAGTTATCAAAGTGGTTTCTTAATGATAGTGACGTTGAAAAACCACTAAGCGAAGCGATCGTTTCTATCGGGGTTTCTGTGGTTTCCAACAGGTACTTGGCGTGTTCAACACGGGCATTCAGTAGCCACTGTTTCACGCTCATACCGTAGTTTTGACGAAAGCGACGATCAAAGGTGCGTCGGGTCAGACAGGCTCGTTCAGCCAGTTCGTCGGTAGTGATCTTCTTATCGAGGTTTTCTAATGCCCAGTCCAGTACTTGGCCCAGTTCAGAGCGGGGCTTGGGCACGGGCAGTTGAATAAATTGCTGTTGCCCACCGGCCCTATGACCCGGTACTACCAGTCTTTTAGCAACGGTGTTGGCGGTTTCGATACCAAAATCCTGCCGGATCAGTTCCAGAGATAGATCAATACAAGCTGCGCTTCCCGCGGAGGTGTGAAGGTTATCTTCATGTACATATAGGCTGTTTACATCCAACTCTACATGGGGGAAACGCTGATTAAACTCGTCGGCATAACGCCAGTGAGTAGTCGCACTTCTGCCATTCAATAAGCCGGTTTGCGCCAGAATAAAAGCCCCTGAGCAGAATGAAACCAGACGAGCACCGTTAGCATGGGCTTGCTGAAGGGCGTTGATCAGTTCGTTATCTGCTTCCCGTTGCAGGCTAGTCCAGCCAGGAATCACTACAGTATTCACCTGACTTAATACGCCAAGATCCGTATCTGCTGATAACCCTGTACTTTCCGCAATCGGCAGATAATTCTCATCGACGGAGACAATTTGGGCCTGATACCAAGGCTGAAAGTGTTTGCCGTAGGACGAGAAGATCTCTACCGCCGCGCCAAATTCCAGCATAGATAAGCCCTTATAGGCACAGATCGCGACTTTATGTGTATTCATAGCGGGTTCCTTGGTGTGTGTCTGGGACTTCTCTGCAGCCATGGCTAACTTTTATATGAGCTCGTGACCGTTTTATTCGGGCTCGTGGCTGTCTTTAGACATTTGAGATTACTTTCAGGCCATTGTGGCGGCTGTTTTTCCGGTTTAACAGAGCAAAAAAACGTCTTGTCCGAAAAGTAATGTTTAATGTCTCTTTTGCCATTTTATGACTTTTGGTGCTGGGATTTAATAGGTCTCGAAACGAAAGCAAGCCACTTGGCTTAAATCACTACTTTTAGATCTAGCTTACTTTTTAGATCTCACTTGAGATCACCAGGAGAAGAGTTATGGAACAGCAAGTAAACGTACAAGAGCCCTCAGCAAAGAAAGCGCCTTCAGCGGTAACACAGACCCCAGCAGCCAGCTCTGAGCAAGCCATCGCTCACTTTTCAGCCAAACTGGCTTACGAAACCGATTGTGCGGATGTGCATCAGGCGATGGCCAAAAAACAGATGGATTTTCATCTGTTGGATGTGCGCGGTGCTATGTCGTTTGAGCGCAGCCATGTGCCCGGTGCGATCAATATGCCAAAGGATAAAATCAGCCACGAAACCCTATCGGCCTTACCGGAAAGAGATTGTTTTGTTGTTTATTGTGCTGGCCCTCACTGTAATGGCGCAGATAAGGCTGCGTTAAAAATTGCCCAGTTGGGTTTTCCGGTAAAAATCATGATTGGTGGTATCACCGGTTGGGCTGATGAGAAGTTTCGCTTTGAAGGCCTTAAAGCCTGATCAAACCGGATTTTTAGAGGTTTTGTGCCTTTCTTGTGCTTCATATTGTGCACCCTCTTTTATTCCCTCTTGTAGAGCTGAAGTGCTGTGCAAGAGGGAACTAACGCCATAAAAGAATAACCAAGGAGAGTACGTTGAAATCAATTGATCAGTCTGAAATCACTGTCGGTTTGTGGCGGCAGGAAGATATTCCAGAAGTATTGGCGTTAATGTGGCAGCTAGCGCGCTTTGAAGGTTATGACAACCAATTTAAAGTCACAGAGCAGGATCTGCTGGAACGAGGTTTTGGTGAACAAGTTCAGTTTGATTGCATCGTTGCCAGGGCAAACAGATCGGGGTTGAGTACAAAGCAGGGAGAAATTGTTGGCTATGCCGTACTGGTTTATACGCCCTTTACCTATGATCTAAAACCTGCGGCAACTCTGAAAGAATTTTTGGTAAAAGAGTGTGTGAGAGGTTATGGCATCGGGCAGAAATTATTCACATATATGGCGCAGTATTGTGCGGAAAAAGGTGTTGAGCGTCTGTCATGGCTGGTGCTTCAGGGCAATAGCAAAGCGGAAACTTTCTATCAGGGGCAGGGGGGAGCGCTCAGTAAACAATGGCTTTTGTATGAGAAATCGCTTGGGTAGCGGACGACTAAGAGAACGCAATTGGGCTGTTAAGAGCTGGGTTTATGCAGTCAAAGGCTTAGTCTAAAAAATGGATGGTTAGAACAGATCTTGCTCACTTTAAAAATGAATGTCTGGCCTAATACTGAAACGCTGGAAGGTTTTGCTATTTTCCAGCGTTTATCATCGCAGTTATCTGATACTAAATCATCGACACCTGACTCAGAGAAGCCGTAAGTGCTTTGAACCCCAAGTTGTTTTAGCGCACTTTATAGGGATTCAGCTGAGGTTTAACCCACTTTATAGAAGTCATGATGTTGTGCCAGTTCTTCCTTTAACCAATCGCTAAACGCTGTAACTTTCGGTGCTGGCGGCTTATTGGGCAGTACGAGATAATGGGCTCCAGTTGAAGGCAAAGTATAATCATGAGCCTGAACTAGTTCTCCGCTTTCCAACAGACTGGAGACGTGAAAGCTGCGTGTCAGCAGTAAACCTACATGATTACATGCCGCTTCCATGGCCATGGTACTGGTATCACTTTCCAGAATGGGCATAGGCATCATGCCGCCATAACCCTGCTTACGGAACCATTGTTGCCAGTTCTCACGGTCACCAATTGTGCTGATAAGAGGTAGCTGGATGATTTTCAGAGGATCATTATCCACCGGATATTTTTCTAAAAAGCCAGGACTGGCCACTACAATCCAATGTTCTTTGGTCAGGCGCTCCACCTTCATGCCGGTCCAATCACCAAAACCGTTCGAGATCTCTAAATCGGCTTCTTCCACCTCATTTTGAGATGGCCAAACCGCTGACATCAAACGAATACGAATGCCAGGATTTTGCTGATAAAAGCGGGTCAGGCGAGGGACTAACCAGCGATGAATAAAGCTGGTGCCACATTTGATCGTCAGCAGTGCTCTATGATCAGTGCCAAACAGCTCATTGGTACTGGCCTGTAGATTATTAAACGCTTCGGTTAAAACCGGCAAGTAAGCACGGGCCGCATCGGTCAGTTCCAGTTTGCGGGGTTTACGGATAAACAGCTGAGTATTCAGGTATTCCTCCAGCAATTTCACCTGCTGGCTAACAGCACCCTGTGTCACGTGTAGCTCTTCTGCTGCTCGGGTCAAACTACGTAATCGCGCTGAGGCCTCAAAGGCTTTCATCGCATTTAACGGGGGAAGGGGTTTGCGATTTTGTTTCATTGTTATGTCATTTGTGAGACTGAGTGTGCTGATTTTTAACAGCTTTATGTGACGAAATAATGTAACAGAGTGCAGTTGGTATGGTTAGCGTGATTGTTACGATTTGTGTGGCGGTGGAAAGGAGAAAAACCGTTACAGCCAGGTGTTGTAACGGTTTTATGATGAGTTAACTGATTAATAAGCCCACTGGCATTTATGCCATCCGTTGGGAGATCATCAGTCAACAGTGCATCCGTTAGATATTACTGAAATTATTCCTCGCCCAGGAAACCACCGGTTTGGTGATCCCAAAGTTGTGAGTAGATACCACCCTGCTTGATTAGGTCTCCGTGTTTACCCTGTTCGGAGATTTCACCTTTATCCAGCACAACCAAGCGATCCAATGCCGCAATGGTCGATAAGCGGTGGGCGATGGCAATTACGGTTTTCCCTTCCATCAGTTTGTATAAGCTCGCCTGAATCGCCGCTTCTACTTCGGAATCCAATGCTGAGGTTGCTTCGTCCAGAATAAGAATCGGTGCATCTTTGAGCAGTACCCGGGCAATAGCAATACGCTGGCGCTGGCCACCTGACAGTTTCACTCCTCGTTCACCTACATGAGCATCATAGCCTGTACGGCCCTGAGGATCGGTCAGGCCAAGAATAAAGTCATGGGCTTCCGCTTGTTTCGCGGCTTCAATCATCTCTTCTTCAGTGGCATCAGGACGACCATAAAGAATATTGTCCCGTACGGAACGGTGTAACAGGGAGGTATCCTGAGTCACCATACCGATCTGGGCGCGTAGAGAATCCTGCTGTACTTGCTGAATATTCTGGCCATCGACCTTAATGGCACCGGTCTCGACATCAAAGAAGCGCATCAAGAGATTCACTACAGTGGATTTACCGGCACCAGAGCGACCCACCAAACCGACTTTCTCGCCGGGTTTAATTTTCAGATCCAGGCAATCGATGATTTTTTTATTTTCACCATAGTGAAAGCCTACTTTGTCGAAGTGGATCTCGCCGTGATCAACCTGAATTGGTTTAGCATTAGTCTGATCCTGAATCTGCAGCGGCTCCGACAGAGTGTTCATACCATCAGCTACGGTGCCGATATTTTCAAACAGGGCACTGATCTCCCACATAATCCAGTGGGCCATACCGTTCAGGCGCAGTGCCAGTGAAACCGCAATGGCGATAGAGCCTACGGATACCGCGTCTTCGGTCCATAACCAGATCGACAGTGCAGCCACGCTAAAGGAAAGTAGGTGGTTGATGCTCTGGACGCTCAGGTTTAATTTGGTCACCAAACGCATCTGCTTATGTACCGTATCCATAAAGGCATCCATACCTTCTTTGGCGTACTCTGCCTCGCGATCGGTATGAGAGAACAGCTTTACGGTAGCGATATTGGAATAAGAATCGACAATACGGCCACTCATAATGGAACGGGCATCCGCCTGTTTTGACGAAATATCCTTCAGCTTAGGTACAAAGTAATACTGAATGCCTATATAACAGATCAGCCAGATTACCATCGGCATCACTAGCAGATAATCTGCCTGAGCCACCAGTACTAGCATGGAGATAAAGTAGACTGAGATAAAGACCAGTACATCCAGCAGCTTCATCACGGTTTCCCGTACCGACAGTGCGGTCTGCATCACCTTGGTAGAGATACGCCCGGCAAAGTCGTTGGCATAAAAGGATACGCTCTGCTTAAGCAGATAGCGGTGTGCCAGCCATCGGATGGACATAGGGTAGTTGCCCAGCAGCGTTTGATGGGTCAACAGGGAATGCAGAAACCCCGCTGCCGGTAATACCACTAAGGGGACCAGAGCCATCCAAAACAGCGTGCTGGACTCTTCTGCCAGAAAGGTCGCCGGGTCTTTACTGGACAACCAATCCACCAGCTGCCCCATAAAACTAAACAGAGTCACTTCCAGAATTGCGACGATAGCCGTCAATAACGACATCAAAAGCAGAGGTCTTTCCATGCCTTTGGAGTAGTGACGACAGAACTGATAAATCCCTTTAGGTGGCTGAGTGGGTTCAGCCGGAGGAAAGGCAGGAATTAACCTTTCAAAAAAAGCAAACATGAGGCGGTCCTATTGGATCTGACATCTAAAATGGGTAGCTTAAAAAACTAGTATCTTAAAAAGGGCACAGCAGTGGAGTTATGGCTTTTGGTCAAGCGGTTATGATAGTCCTGAATCAGTGATTTAAATTTCGATCCTGCCTGAGACCCCTTCTTGCTCAC
>CAYFGP010000059.1:0-37884 GCA_964342385.1 uncultured Oleiphilus sp.
GAATTGAGATAATGTGTCGCATCTTAGGTACGCTCCGTCTTACTCAGCAACATGTCACGCATCGATCCCTGAGGAATCTGCATCGGATAAACGTGCTCTTTCGGATCGACCATTACGTCGACAAACACCAGCTTATCTTTCATAGCAAACGCTTTTTCCAGCGTCGGCTCCAGATCTTCGATCTTCTCAACCTTCAGCGCTACGTGACCGTAAGACTCAATCAGCATCTTAAAGTCAGGCAGAGACTGCATGTAAGACTGAGAGTGACGCTCCTGATAGTTCAGATCCTGCCACTGACGCACCATACCCAGAGATTGGTTATTCAGGTTGATAATTTTCACCGGAATACCAAACTGGCTACAAGTCGACAGTTCCTGCATCATCATCTGGAAACTACCTTCACCGGTGACCACAGCCACGTCGTTGTCCGGGTAGTTCAGCTTGATACCGATGGCCGCCGGGAAACCGAAGCCCATGGTGCCCAGACCACCGGAGGTGATCCAACGATTTGGCTTATCAAACTTGTAGTACTGAGCGGCAAACATCTGGTGCTGACCTACGTCGGTTACCACGTAAGCATCACCATCCGTCACTCTCCACATGGCTTCGATTGCCTGCTGAGGTTTAATCGGACGATCTTCTTCTGCGGTATACAGCACAGAATGGCTGGCACGCCAGTCATTAATCTGCTTCCACCAATCCGCCAGCGCATCAGCATCCGGGCTGGTTTTAGCCTGATCCAGCAGTTCCAGCATCTCATTCAGTACAGAATCTACCGGGCCTACAATCGGCACATCGGCGCGTACTGTTTTAGAGATAGACGCAGGATCAATATCCACATGAATGATCTTCGCCGTTGGACAGAATTTGCTGGTGTTATTGGTCGCACGATCATCAAAACGCGCACCAATACACACAATTAGGTCAGAATGGTGCATGGTCATGTTCGCTTCGTAGCTACCATGCATGCCCAACCAACCGACGCTCTGCTTATCCGTTTGCGGATAAGAACCAATCCCCATCAGAGAAGATGTCACCGGGAAGCCCAGCTTCTTCGCCAGTTCAGTAAACTGAGAAGCCGCTTTACCCAGAATCACGCCACCGCCCGCATACAGAATCGGACGCTTGGCTTTTAGCATCATCTCAACCGCTTTCTTGATCTGACCAGTGTGGCCACGCACAACAGGATTGTAAGAGCGGATTTTAACCTTCTTCGGATATTCGTATTCAAAACGATCGGTCGGAGCCGTCATATCCTTCGGAATATCCACCACAACAGGACCAGGACGACCCGTTGAAGCAATATAGAAGGCTTTTTTGATCACTTCTGGAATTTCGGAAGGATGTTTCACGCTGAAACTGTGTTTCACCACAGGACGGGAAACACCGATCATGTCGGTTTCCTGGAACGCATCTTCACCAATCAGATGGCTCATCACCTGACCACACAGCACGACCATAGGAATAGAATCCATATAAGCCGTCGCAATACCGGTCACTGTGTTGGTCGCACCTGGACCAGACGTTACCAGAACCACACCCGGTTTGCCGGACGCACGAGCATAACCATCAGCCATATGGGCTGCAGCCTGCTCGTGGCGGACTAGGATGTGTTTAACCTTATCTTGGCGGAATATGGCATCGTAAATGTGAAGAGCCGAGCCGCCGGGATAACCGTAGATATACTCAACGCCCTCATCCTGCAGAGAACGAACGAGCATGTCGGCGCCAGAAAGTAATTCCACCGTAGTGAACCCCCTAAAAAAATAGTTCGAGTGCAAAAACGAACAGCTATCAAACGAACAGTCTTTCTTCTACATATAGCCAAGGTCGATTACCTCACTTATCTGTGGGCGTCAGATCGAAACCTCAGCAAGAAAAAGCTGATCACGATAATAAAAATCCAATGTGGCTGATAAAGGGCAGCCACCTTTAACTTCACTAGTCATGCAGGCACATGACAAGGCTGCCTTACCTGGCACTTAGGACCGGGTGGGTCCTGCACTCTTCTTCGCATAGGTAAATGCGGATCGGGGCGTCAGCCAGGCCTGGCGGGTAAACCTGGGCCTGCTATTCCTTCGGCGGGTAAATTAGCCTGTTTACCCTTTACGTAGACTTCGGGGGGTCGCCCATTATCTCTACGCCCGTAAAATAAGGAGGAGTAGGTTCTTACAGACCTTGACGGATGTCAATAGAACAATAGCGCAAGTGCACAAAGGACAGAAAATATTTCTAAAATAGGCGTTTATTTTAGAGTTTTTCGACTAAATAGCCGCGTAATTTATATGTTCTTTAGATTATTCACTCCACAACAATTGATGTATTTTGCAGCAAGCAAACTGTTTTAAGTCAAACTGCAATCAATCAAGTTTTTATTAAAAGCGGATATCTGCTTTTAATAATAACGAAGCCGATAAGTTGACGGTTTAGTGCTATACCTAACAGAGGGTTACTCAGCGGATAACTGCAGTAACAAAACTAACAACCCAAATCGGCAGTATTGTTAATCATTGGGTAGGGGTGACAGTGGATCTTTCACTTAATCAGTTCATTGTTGAACTGTATCGGAGTGGTAGCAGGATGCCCCAACCAGCCTTCTTAAATAAAGCGCTGGTTGCTCTCAAGGAATGGTTACCGTATCAGGCAAGCTGGCTGATCGAATTTCAGTCAGATTCAACACACAGTATTATTAAGTTCTCTCACGGTCAGACAAAAGTTTCTTTGCCCGTAACAGAGATTGTGGCTCAATTGCAGCAGGCACGAGCACAACAGCCCTTGCCTATGGTGATTACTCAGGCCTCTCTTCTGGCCCATCATCACCATAAGCTACAGCAGGGTTTGCGCCAACTCTTGGCTATGCCCTACCTGATCTTTACCGATTGCAGCATGCAACCGGGACGGGCCCTACTATTAATTCGCACAGATAACGAACAGTATTTCTCTGACCGGGATCGTATGATGGCAGAGTGGCTGTTGCCCCATCTATGCGAAGCATCCCGTTTATCTCCCCAACAGATCGGTGCCCATGTAGATAAAGCACCTACACAAATGCAGGTCCGCTCACCTTTAGAACTCCATCTAAATAAACAAAATCAGGTGACATTCTGCGGAGAATATATCCGCGCCTGCATCAATAACTGCCCCAAGACTCAGGAAAACTGCCAGCTGGACGATCAACAGCAGCTGACACTATCCAATAAACTAATCAAGCAGATCTATCAGCACTTATCTGCAGGTTATATCCAGTTGGACAAGCTGATCTTTGATCTTACCCCACGGGATGATCTGCTGGTCATACGGGTACGCCCAGACAGTATTCAGTACCTTTTAACCGCTCGGGAACGTCAGATTGCAGCAGAGCTGGCACAGGGACTGAGCTATAAGGAAGTGGCCAAGAATCTGCACCTCTCCCCTTCAACAGTGACCAATTACGCCAACCGCATCTATCGTAAATTGAATGTACACAGCAAATCTCAGCTGGCTCATCTGTATACGTTATCGGAAGCAGAACTGATCACTCATTAAGTAAATGTTAAAGGGTTCACAAAAAATCTTATTAGGGTCAAGGGAAAGTGGGATTGGGGTAATTTGACCCATAGCGATTGGTAAGACCGACTGCAATACTGAAATGACATCACGCAGGGAAGGGTCTCTGCACGTATTGGAATCCGAATTAATCAACGCCGCTTTCTCTGGGGGGCCGACAGATGACCAAGAAAAAGATCAAACCGGGCAAGAGTATCGAACAACTTGAAGACCGTATCGCACCGGGCGCACTGGGCGGCGTTTTAGGCGATCTGGGCGTGGAAGATACTGGCACTACAGATACATCCACTGACGGAACAACAGATACGGGATCGACGACAGGTTCAGATACGGGCACTGATCTTCCTCCAGCAGATGATACCACCGGTGGTGATGACACAGCTGGCAGTGGCGGTGCAACAACCGACAGCACCGATGAGCCTATTCGCAGTAATTTTGAATCTGGTGATACCTCTGCAACAACTGGCACCGCGACGGATGAAAATATCACTATTGACGGCCAGGGCGGTAGTGATACTGCAACAGGCAGCACAACTGGTGGTGATGGCGCAGCTACAGGGGATACAGGTACAGGTGATGGTGCAATAGGTCCTGACGGCACAGATGGTGCGGCAGGTGATACTACAGACGATACCAGTGATTTCACCGGCTTAGAGTTCACGTCTGAAACACTGGAAGATGGCACCGTTGTTAACTCCTACGAAGATGGCTCAGTAGAAACCTTTAATCCTGACGGTTCTGGTAGCTGGTCCGGTGCTGATGGTACAACCTCTCAGTGGAATGCCGACGGCTCCGGTAGCTGGTCTGATGCCGAAGGCAATAGCGGCACTTGGGAAGCCGACGGTTCAGGTACCTGGACAGGTGCTGACGGCTCCTCGGGCGTACAAAATGCTGATGGCAGCTGGAGCATGACCCACGCAGATGGCACCACAGAAAGCATGTCAGCTGATGGTACTTATAGCGTTACCGACGCTGATGGCAACCCGTTGGACCCTGCTACTCAGCATACCGATGAGATGGGCAATACCACAGAAACGCTGGAAGACGGTACGGTTAAAACCACGTTTGCCGATGGCTCAACAGAGACTATTTATCCTGATGGCGGCTACGAATACCAGGGTGCCGATGGCCATAACAGTTGGTCAGATGCCGAAGGCAATGGCGGCTGGAGTAACCCAGATGGCAGCAGCGGTTGGTGGAGCGCCGATGGTTCCGGCGGTTCCTATAACAGCGATGGCAGCTATAACGAATGGTACTCCGATGGCAGCTACTCCTGGGGAGATGCGGAAGGTAACGGCGGCTGGGTTGGTGCCGATGGCCATAGCAGCGAGTGGTATGCCGACGGTTCTGGTAGCTGGAGTGACGCTCAGGGCAATAGTGGTTCCTGGAATGCAGATGGTTCCGGTACCTGGACCAATGCCGATGGCAGCCATGGTTACAATAATGCTGACGGCAGCTGGGGCATGACCCATGCTGATGGCACCACAGAAACAATGACAGCCGATGGTACCTACACGGTTACTGATGCTAATGGCAATCCAGTTGACAACCCTGGGGGCGCAGCAGAAACCGACGCCAATGGTAATACTGTCGAAAGTCATCCTGATGGAACAGTAACCACCACTTATGCTGATGGCTCTACGGAAACCGTTCATCCGGATGGTTCTTACTATTACCAAAGTGCCGATGGCTATAGTCACTGGTCAGATGCTGAAGGCAATGGTGGCTGGAGCAATCCAGATGGCAGCAATGGCTGGTGGGACTCTCAAGGTAATGGCGCTGAATACTATGCCGATGGTGGCTACAGTGAGTGGCACTCTGACGGCTCAGGTTTCTGGGATGATGGTCAGGGCAATGGCAGCGCCTGGCATGCCGATGGCAGCTATGAATACTGGAACTCTGATGGTTCTGGTGGCTGGGGTGATGCTCAGGGTAACAGCGGAAACTGGAATTCAGACGGCTCCGGTAACTGGACCAATGCCGATGGCAGCCATGGCTATAACAATGCCGATGGAAGCTGGAGTATCACTCATGCAGACGGCACCACTGAAACCATGAGTGCCAATGGTGAATACACCATCACAGACGCCAATGGTAATCCTGCGGATCCTGCTACCGGGGCAGCAATAGAGACCGATGCCAATGGTAATACGGTTGAAACCTTTGAAGATGGTACGGTTAAAACCACCTTTGCCGATGGTTCAGTAGAAACTGTATACCCTGATGACGGTTATGAATATCAAGGCGCGGATGGCTCAGGCTACTGGTCAGACGCCTACGGGAACGGTGGCTGGTACGATCCAGACGGAAGCTCCGGCTGGTGGGATTCAGAAGGCAACGGCAGTTCTTATCATAGCGATGGCAGCTACTACGAGTGGCATGCCGATGGTAGCTCTTCCTGGAGTGATGCAGAAGGTAACGGTGGTTGGAATGATGCCGAAGGTAACTACAACTACTGGAATGCCGATGGCTCCGGTGGTTGGGGTGACAACTACGGCAATAGCGGTAACTGGGATGCTGAGGGCAACGGCACCTGGACCAATCAGGATGGTAGCCATGGTTACCATAACTCCGATGGCAGCTGGGGCACCACTTACGCCGATGGCTCTACAGAAACCATGACTGCCGATGGCACTCACACGACCACGGATGCAGCAGGTAATCAGGTAAGTCCTGGCACAACTGCTGGCATTGAGACAGATGCCAATGGCAACACTGTAGAAACCCATCCTGATGGCACTGTTACAACAACGTACCCAGATGGCTCAACAGAAACGATTTCACCTGATGGTTCCTACTCTTACCAGAGTGCTGATGGCTATAGCCACTGGTCCGATGCTGAAGGCAACGGCGGTTGGAGCAGCCCTGATGGTAGCAATGGCTGGTGGGACTCAGAAGGTAATGGCGCCGAATATTATGCAGATGGTGGCTATAGCTCCTGGAACGCTGATGGCTCGGGCTTCTGGGATGACGGCCAGGGCAATGGCAGCGCTTGGCATGCTGATGGCAGCTATGAGTGGTGGAGCGCTGATGGTTCTGGCGGCTGGGGAGATGCACAGGGCAACAGCGGTAACTGGAACTCTGACGGCTCCGGTAATTGGACCAATGCCGATGGCAGCTATGGCTCTAATTACGCGGATGGTAGCTGGAGCCTTACGCATGCCGACGGTACAACAGAAAGCATGTCTGCAGACGGTACTTATACAGTCACTGACGCCAATGGCAATCCTGTGGATTCTGCAGCAGGTGCAGGAATGGAAACCGATGCTAATGGCAACACCGTTGAATCTTTTGAAGACGGCACCGTTAAAACCACCTTTGCCGATGGCTCTGTAGAAACAGTCTATCCTGACGGCTCCTATGAATATCAAGGCGCTGACGGTTCATATCACTGGTCCGATGCCTACGGTAACGGCGGCTGGCATGATGCCGATGGCAGCAATGGCTGGTGGAGTGAAGATGGTTCCGGTGGTTATTACGGCAGCGATGGTAGCTACGATGAATGGCATGCCGATGGCAGCCACTCATGGGGTGATGCCGAAGGTAATGGCGGCTGGTCTGATGCAGAAGGTAACTACAACTACTGGAATGCTGATGGCTCCGGTGGCTGGGGTGACAGTTATGGTAATAGCGGTAGCTGGGACACCGAAGGTAATAGCACTTGGAGTAATGAAGATGGTAGTCATGGCTATTACAACTCTGATGGCAGTTGGGGCAATACCTATGCTGATGGCACTACCGAAACCATGTCTGCCGACGGCACTTATACGGTAACTGATGCTAACGGCAATCCAGCTAACCCAGAGGCTGGCACCGAGACTAATGAATTTGGCGATACCACTGAGACTCTCCCTGATGGCACAGTGATCACCACCTATGCTGATGGATCAGTAGAGACCATCTCTCCTGACGGCGCATACTCCTATCAGGGTACTGATGGCTCCAGCTACTGGGACGATGGCCAAGGTAACGGTGGTTGGAATAACCCTGATGGAAGTCATGGCTGGTGGAATGCGGATGGCTCTGGCGCCTCCTACTACAGTGATGGTGGCTATAGCGAGTGGCACTCTGACGGCTCTGGCTTCTGGGCTGATGGCCAAGGTAATGGTGGCAACCATTATGCTGATGGCAGCTATGATAACTGGAATGCCGATGGCTCTGGCAGCTGGGGAGACGCTCAAGGCAATTACGGCAGCTGGGACTCAGAAGGCAATGGTAGCTGGACCAATGCCGATGGCAGTCATGGTTATTCCAACGCTGATGGCAGCTGGAGTTTCACCCACGCGGACGGCACTACTGAAACTATGAGTTCCGATGGTCAGTTGACCGTCACCGATGCTAACGGTAATCCAGTAAACCCTGAAGCGGGTAGTGAAACCAATGAGTTTGGTGACACCACTGAAACTCATCCAGACGGCACTATTGTCACCACCTTTGCCGATGGCTCTGTAGAAACTATTTCTCCTGATGGCTCTTACTCTTATCAAGGCGCAAACGGTGATTATCACTGGTCCGACGCTGAGGGTAACGGTGGCTGGAGTGATGGCCAAGGCGGTAATGGCTGGTGGAGCGCTGACGGTTCAGGGGCGTCTTACCATGCTGATGGCAGTTATAACGAGTGGCATTCCGATGGCAGCTATACCTGGGGTGATGCTGAAGGCAACGGTGGCTGGATGGATGCCGAAGGCAATGAAAACGTCTGGAATGCTGACGGCTCTGGAGGCTGGAGCGATGCCTACGGCAACAGCGGCACCTGGGACTCCGAAGGTAATGGCAGCTGGACCAATGCTGATGGCAGCCATGGTTACCATAACTCCGATGGTAGCTGGGGCATGACCCATGCCGATGGCACCACTGAAACGATGACCGCAGATGGTCAGTACACTGTGACCGATGCCAATGGCAACCCTGTCAATCCAGAAGCCGGTAGTGAAACCAATGAATTTGGTGACACCACTGAGACTCTGGCAGATGGCACTGTAATTACCACCTACGCCGATGGCTCAGTAGAAACCATCTCTCCTGATGGCTCCTACTCTTACCAAGGTGCCGACGGTAGCTCCAACTGGAGTGACAACCAAGGCAATGGTGGCTGGAACGATGGTCAAGGTAACAGCGGCACCTGGAATGCTGATGGCTCTGGTAACTCAGTAAACGCTGACGGCTCCAGCAGCACCTGGAACGCCGATGGCTCCGGCAGCTGGAACGATGGCCAAGGTAACTCAGAAACCTGGGATGCCGATGGAAACTGGACTAAAACCTATGCCGACGGCACTACAGAGTCCGGTAACTATCACACCGATCAACCTCAACAAGCTTAATCGCGGGTTGAATTGAAAAACGGGAATCTGCTACGGCGGATTCCCCATAACGCTCTAAACTAAAAATACTGTTTGTAACAATTTGGCAGCTAAGCCAACTCACTCAAGGCGTTACCGCCAAACATTGAAAAAGAGGAAATAACCATGGCACAAGAAAACAAAGCCCCTCAAGGTGTTCGTAACGGTGCTCTGAAGATGAAAAGTGTTCAAGCCCGCATTCAAGCCAGCCGTATGCGCGCCCTGAGCACTAAGCCTAAGCCAAAAACGGCGGGCTAATTTAGATTTAACCTCAGTTATGTGATACCAGCCTTAGGTCTGCTTGCAGTCCTAAGGCTTTTGCATCTCTAACAGATGCATGTAGAAGGATCCTATATGGCCTTAGCTCCCAAGCGTCCTCCAGTTCCGAACACCCCTAAAGTCGCACCTGCCACTAACCCCGCGACTCAGCCTCGGACAAATACACCTGCCTCTAACGGTCCAGGGCCTAAACGAGTAGGTCGAAACCCTGCCCCCGGTATTCGCCGTCCTAGTCGTTTAGGTATTAAACCTACCAGAAATATTCCTTCCCGCACCGGACAAACACATACAGCCCTCGCAGCAGATCAACAAACGACCTCTGCACCACAATCCGTTCAGCCTGTTAATCCTGCAGCCCAAAACCAGCAAACAACGCAGGTCTCTGCTGAATTACACAATCTGCAAAAACAGGTGGATCAGCTGCTGCTGACTCAAAGCCTGACACGGGAGTTTGTCAGCACTACGGATATGACCAAGCTGCTATCGGTGATTTTTGAACGGGTACTGGAAACCCTGAATGCCGAAGCGGGTTCATTTTGGATTGTGGATGGCAAACAGGAAGAGAACGTTTGTAAGCTGGCTGAAGGCCCTACTGCAAACCAAGTGATTGGCCTGCGTCTACCGAAAGGTGTCGGTATTGTAGGGAGTGTAATTAATACCCGAATTCCTGAAATCGTCACCGATGTACGTAACGATGAACGCTTTACCAACACCGTGGATGATAAGACCGGTTTTGTCACCCGCTCTATGATCTGCGTACCGCTAACCATCGATGATCAGATCTACGGCGCTATCCAGGTATTGAACCGCAAGGACAGTATCGATGGAGCCTTTAACCACGATGACCAGCAAATGATTGAGGATCTGGCCATGAGTGCGGCCATCTCAATCAAAAACGTACGTTTCCTACAGACCGAACAAAAGGTTAAGGAGATGAATACCCTGCTGTCCATGTCACAGCAGATCACCTCGACACTGGATATCAACCACGTACTCACCTCAGTCACCACACTGGCCAATGAGTTAGTAGAGATCGAATACTGCGCTATCGCCCTGCTGGATGAGAACCGCGACAAACTCTTTATGGGTGCCGCCAGCGAAGATAAACACGATCAGTGGCCCGAAGATCTGATTGATGCCCTGCTGGAAATGATGCAGAAAGTACGGGAAGCGGGTCGTAGCGTTTACGTAGCGGATAGAGAAAGGTATCGCAAGAAGGTCGACGATCCCGACAATAATATCTGGCTTAACTTCCTACAGAGAGAAGAGGCCCAATCCCTATGGATGATGCCCCTAAAAGATGATGAAGGTACTCTGGGTGTCATCGCCATGATCAGCAAGGAGAGCGGTTTTGCCAGTGGCACCAAGGCCGATATTCTTAGTATTCTGGCTAACCAGACCACTATCTCCCTGCGTAACGCCAGCCTGTATCAGAAAATTCCTTTTGCCGGAGCCCTGGGTAAAGTAGGTGCCGGTAGCCGCGCCGCCATGGTGTCCTGGCGTAAATGGAGCATGATCTGCGTAATTATCGGCTTGATAGGCGCGACCCTGCACTACGCGCCCTTCTTCCGCTCTGTTACTGGTAATGTCGTGGTCGAAGCCAAACTGGGTCAGGGCCTTTTCTTACCGGTTTCCGGCGTTGTCAAAGAGATGCACGTTCGGGAGGGGCAAAGGGTTAAACCGGGCCAACTGTTGTTCCGGCTGGATGACAGCGATCTGCGCCTGAGCCTGATTGAAGCAGAAAGTAAACTTGCGGTACTTGAACGTCAGATTATTGAAGCCCGGGCTAAAGACGACGCAGCTGAGCTCAGCCGTCACCTGATTGACCGTAATAGCATTAGGGCCAAGGTGATTAAAGCCCGGGAAGACCTGCGTAAAGTGGATGTTAGAGCCACCCGTCCAGCCATTGTCCTTACACCCCGTACCGACGAACTGGTGGGACGTAACTTCAATCTCGGTGATGAGATTCTGCGTCTGGCCGATCCGGATAAACCAACGGTGATTGTTAAACTGGCGGAAGAAGATGTACTGGATGTGAAGATCGGCCATCAGGTGACCGCGGTACTAAAAGCCCGTCCCGGCGAATACTTCTCCGGCAAAGTCGCTTATATCGGGCGCAGCTTTGATGTACCCACTCAGGCACTGGACCAGGAAGCAAAATCTGAACTGGAAGAGAATGAGTTTATCGCCGAATTGGTCATTGAACAGGCTCCGGATAACCTACAACCGGGTATGACAGGGGTCGCCCGTATCGATACTCCAGAAAGCTCTACTCTGATCCGTATGGCCCGCCGGGTACGCAACTTCTTCCTGTTCTGGTTTGGGGTTTAATCCATGTCGGAAACCATCCCTTTGCCACTACGGGAAGATTTGACCCAGCGTAAAATGATGATTGATGGCGAGCCCTCTTACATCGTCAAAGATGTTGAAAAGCAGAAGTATTTCCGTTTTGACGAGGCTCAGTTTGATCTGATTCGACTGTTTGATGGCGCACGTAACCTGACTCAGTTGGTGGAGTTATTTAACGAAACCAACGCCAAATACGAGTACGACGACGAAAGCGCCGAAGAACTGTATAAGTCACTGAAGGACAACAAGCTGCTCAAACGCAGCAAGCATGAAGAAAATATCGCACTGATTGAGCGCTTAAAGGATGAGAAACGTAGTAAGTTCCTACAAGCCAAAGGCTCCATGCTGTTAATGCGTTTTCATCTCGTTAATCCCAACTCAGAATTCAATGCCTTAATCGATAAGATTCGTTTTATCTGGCATCCGCTGTTTGTTAAAGCCTGCCTAATCTTTATGTTCTCAGCCCTGGTGTTAGTCCTAGGGCAGCTGGGTCGCTTTGTAGAAGATTTCGAGCAGGTATTTTTTACCATGCACGAGAACTGGCTTAACTTCCTCGGTGTATGGATTGTTGCCCTAGTCGTTATCGCCCTGCATGAATGCGGCCATGGACTCACTTGTAAACACTTTGGCGGTGATATCGATGATATGGGCTTTCTGCTACTGGTGTTGCAGCCCTGTCTCTATTGCAACGTTAACGATGCCTGGCTGTTTGAAAATAAACGCCACAAGATCTACGTTGCTCTGGCGGGTATCTATACAGAACTCCTTTTAGCCGCTATCTCTGCGTATATCTGGATGATCGCCGATGTAAACAGTATTTTGGGCACCGTTGCTTTTGTCATTATGACCATGTGTACCGCCCAATCCTTGTTTTTCAACCTGAACCCCCTGGTGAAGTTTGACGGTTACTACATTCTTAGCGACCTGATGGAGATGCCCAACCTAAAGCAGAACTCCACCGCCTGGTTCTCCTGGCTATTAAAAACCAAGGTATTTCGGATGGATGTAGAGGCACCTCTGGTCCCCACTGACCGGGAAAAGCGCTTCTATATGATCTATGGCGGACTGGCTCTGCTTTATATCAGCATGATGCTGTCAACCATAGCCTATCTTGGTTACGGCTTTATCGCTCAAACCATGGGCTTCTGGGGCGTAATTTTATTTATCTGGCTGGTGGCCAAAATTGTTGCCAAGCTTACGAATACCTGGCCTCGGGCGTTAAAAGAGTGGAGTGTGAATGTGTTCTGGAGTAAAAAACGTCGTCCCTGGACGATC
This sequence comes from uncultured Oleiphilus sp., assembly GCA_964342385.1. Taxonomy (GTDB): domain Bacteria; phylum Pseudomonadota; class Gammaproteobacteria; order Pseudomonadales; family Halomonadaceae; genus Oceanospirillum. Next base: position 12,789 of record CAYFGP010000059.1, read on the forward strand.
GGTGCCCTATGCCTATTCGGCACCGCTCTGTTTACTATCGACCCAAGAATTCGTGTACTGGCCCCTTGTGAGAGCGTGACGCCCAAACAGGTGATTCATGCCCCAGAAAGCGGCTTTGTCACCCTTGCCGCTATAGATGCTTACCATAAACCCACCGTGGCACCAGGAGAGCGTTTCTTCCAGCTCTACTCTCCAGAACTACAGCTACAGCTTGAACAGGCCTCATCACAGGTACAAAGCCTGCTATTACAAATACAAGCGGCTGAAGCGGAATACGACGGCGCCGAAGCCCGGCGCCTAAGAGCAGAACTCGTGGCATCACGAGAGAACCTACAGCATTTAAGACAACGCCAACAGAAACTGAGCATAGCGCTACCTCAAGGTAATTGGTTGGTAGAAGCGATGCCTGTCACCATGATTCAAGGCCGTTTTTATAGCCAGGGGGAAGAGATTGTTAAACTTCGCCCCGCGACTGAACAGCTGATTGATATCGGTATTGAACAGGCGGACCGCGGACTGATTCATCTTGGGCAAGCCGCCCGTATTCGCCTGCAAAATGGCGATCTGATTACAGGACAAGTCTACGAGATGGCACCTCTGGCCGAAGCCTATGGCCCAGATCGTAAGATCAATATTCGGGTTCAAACCCAATCCAGACCTATTCCAGAAGAGTTGACCTGCCAAGCCGTGATTCTGGCCGAGCATCGCCTGCTTTGGGAACATCTGTGGCGTCCGATTCGCAAGATGTTAAGAGCAGAGCTATTTATCTGACATAGACAGAGATATTTTTATGATCATTCAGACGACAACAGCCAGTCAATGCTTCACTATCCGTCAGATATGGCGAGGGATGACCTTTAGCCTATGTCTACTGTTTAGCTTAAGCCTTTTATCCCCGATTAGTCAGGCCAATGAGCTGATTAGCGGCGTCGTGATGCCAAAGCAGCAGGCTAAACTGACCTTTGAAAGTAACGGTGTCCTCACTCAGCGGGTGAAGCTGGGTCAAAAGGTGTATCAGGGCGATGTGCTGGCCCAGCTGGATAGCCGTAAGGAAAAAGCAGCCCTGGCCAAAGCCCAAGCGGACCTGGAAATAGCCCGTACGGAAATGAAAAAGGCAAAACGGGATCTGAACAATATGCGCCGTCTACACCGAACAAAATCGGTTTCCGATAACGATCTGTTTGATGCCCAGTTCGCTCTGAGCAGTAGCCGGGCCGGTATAGAAAGAGCCCAGGCGTTACTGGATAGCGCTCATATCAATCTGGAATTAAAAACCCTACGCGCGCCCTTCACCGGTGTCGTGACCGACACCAAACTACAAGCCGGTGAATATATTGAAGCAGGTGATGAAACCCTGACCCTGTCCAATATCGATCAGTTACAACTGAGCGTGGATATCTCTCTGGAGATGTCCCGTGGATTGACGGAAAGTACAGAAACGATTATTCACGACAATGGTCAGGACGTCGGTATTATCCGAGTGGATACCATTCTACCGGTACTGGACCCTGCCAGTGGCTTACGTCGGGTCATCTGGCAGGTTACACCATTACGCTCCCAAGATGTTCTGGCGGGGCGTTATGTACAGCTGAGGGCCTGGGCGATTAAACCACTGCCAAAAGAGACATCGAAGGAATAATCGTCCATAAACGTCTAGATCTCTTCAAGGTTTAAAAGATCCGGAGTATTAAAAAGGGTATCAATCCAAAGATTGATGCCCTTTTCTCTCAAGCTAATTGCTCTATCTCGCTCACAGATCCATTCAATCCCTAAGCAAACACCAGCTCGCCGTCTTTATGCTGTACCTGAATGGTATGGCCTGGGCTGAACTTACCAGCCAGAATTTCCTGAGCCAGTGGATTTTCAATCCAGCGCTGCATAGCACGCTTCAATGGACGGGCACCGTAAACCGGATCAAAGCCAACTTCAACCAACTGCTCCAGGGCTTCGTCAGTGAAATTCAGTTTCAGTTCACGCTCTTCCAGACGCTGCTGTAAACGCTCCAGCTGAATACGAGCAATGCCTTTCACTGCCGCACGACCCAGACTGTGGAATACCACCACTTCATCGATACGGTTAACCAGTTCAGGACGGAAGTGACTGGCTACAACATCCATCACCTGAGCCTTCATCACATCGTATTCTTCGTCTTTACCACCATGGGACTGAATGACATCAGAGCCCAGGTTTGAGGTCATCACAATGACGGTATTTCTGAAGTCTACGGTACGGCCCTGACCATCGGTCAGGCGGCCATCTTCCAGCACCTGCAGTAGGATGTTAAATACATCTGGATGCGCTTTTTCCACCTCATCTAACAACACCACAGAGTAAGGACGGCGACGGACGGTTTCGGTCAGATAACCACCCTCTTCGTAACCAACATAACCCGGAGGTGCACCGATCAGACGCGCGACAGAGTGTTTCTCCATAAACTCCGACATATCGATACGCACCATGGCTTCTTCGGTATCAAACAGGAACTTAGCCAACGCTTTACACAGCTCAGTTTTACCGACACCGGTTGGGCCTAAGAACAAGAAAGAACCATTGGGACGATTCGGATCTGCCAGACCCGCACGGGAACGACGCACCGCATTAGATACTGCAGACACGGCTTCTTGCTGACCAATCACCCGTTGGTGAAGACCTTCTTCCATCTTAAGCAGTTTTTCCCGCTCAGATTCCAGCATCTTGCTGACGGGAATACCGGTCCACTTGGAGACTACTTCTGCAATCTCTTCATCGGTAACCTTATTACGCAGCAGCTGGCTCTCTTGCTGCTCTTCCAGAGCCGCCATCTCCATACTGCGTTCCAGGTCAGGAATAATGCCGTATTGAATCTCCGACATCTTGGCCAGATCACCTTCACGACGCGCCGCATCCAGATCCAAACGTGCCTGCTCCAGCTCACTCTTCAGCTGCTGTGTACCCTGCACGGCGGATTTTTCACTCTTCCAAATTTCATCCAGATCAGCGTATTCCCGTTCCAACTTGCTGATCACACCTTCCAGATGCTTCAGCCGTTTGCGAGCACCATCGTCATTCTCTTTCTTCAATGCTTCACGTTCGATCTTCAACTGGATTAAACGACGGTCCAGTTTATCCATCTCCTCCGGCTTGGAATCCATCTCCATACGGATACGGGAGCCGGCTTCATCGATCAGATCAATGGCCTTATCTGGCAGCTGACGATCGGTGATATAACGTTGCGACAGCTTAGCTGCAGCAATCAGAGCACCATCACTGATATCGACACCGTGGTGCAGTTCGTAACGCTCCTTCAGTCCACGCAGAATAGCAATGGTATCTTCTTCGTTAGGCTCATCCACCTGCACCTTCTGGAAACGACGCTCCAGAGCGGCATCTTTTTCGATGTACTGACGGTATTCGTCCAGTGTAGTAGCACCGACACAATGCAACTCACCACGAGCCAGGGCGGGTTTTAACATATTACCCGCATCCATCGCACCGTCGCCTTTACCGGCACCGACCATGGTGTGCAGCTCATCAATAAACAGAATAATCTGACCTTCCTGCTTGGCCAGCTCATTCAGTACCGCCTTCAAACGCTCTTCAAACTCACCGCGATATTTAGCACCGGCGATCAGCGCGCCCATATCCAGCGATAACACCTGCTTATTTTTCAGGCCTTCCGGCACTTCACCATTGATAATACGTTGAGCTAAGCCTTCAACGATGGCGGTTTTACCCACACCGGGTTCGCCGATTAAAACGGGGTTATTTTTGGTACGACGCTGCAGTACCTGAATGGTACGGCGAATTTCATCGTCACGACCGATCACTGGGTCCAATTTCCCATCCAGCGCACGCTGGGTGAGATCCACTGTAAAGCGATCCAGCGATTGACGTAGCTCTTCCGCATTAGGATCATCCACGCTTTGTCCTCCCCGTACCTGATCAATCGACTTCATCAAGCTTTCTTGACTTAAACCACAATTACGCAGCACTTTACCCGTATCACCAGAGTCAGCAACCGCAGCCAGTAGTACCAGTTCACTGGAAATATATTGATCTTTGCGCTTTTGCGACTCTTTATCTGCCAGATTTAAGATACGTCCCATCTCCGGCGACATCATCACCTGGCCATCACTGTTATTAATAACCGGCAAAGCTTCCAGCTGCTCGCGCAGCTCATTACGTAGTTTGGTGTAATCACCACCAGCCTGAACAATCAGCGGGCGCACGGCACCATCTCGCTGTTCAACCATCGCCAGTACTAAATGCACTGGATGCAGCATATTGTGATCACGGCCTACTGCCATTGACTGGGCATCAGCTAAAGCCTGCTGCAGCTTTCCGGTTAAACGATCCACACGCATACTTAAATTCCTCACGTAATCTGTGTGCGAGACCCGGCAAGAAGCCTTTAAAGTGCTCTTCCAGGTAGGCTCAACAGATAAATAGCTTTCGTTTCTTACCAAGAAAGATAGGGACACTTAGGACAAGTTCAAGAGGAAGCCCATAGATAAAACCCTAAGCCTATGATCTATATCAGAACTTTTTTCGGATAGGGCCGCTTGTACAGTGTCCACATAGGAACAATAGAGTTAAAGCAAGATATTGACTCTACGACTAAGGCCTTAGAGCCAATAATAGAGGGATGGACAAGGAGCTACTGCGCCAGCCAGATCACACTGGCCATACGACCGGTGATGCCATCACGGCGATAGGAGTAGAAACGGTTCCGCTCAGCATAGGTACAGAAACCGCCACCATAAACCTGTTCGACACCGCACAAATTGAGGCGTAAGCGTGCCAGGTGGTAAAGATCCGCCATATAGTGTTTTAAGCGGAAAGGGCTGGGTTCAAAGCATTGGAAGGCCTGAGCATCACTCGCAATAAAACGCTCACGCACCTCTTCGCCCACTTCAAAATGCTTGCTGCTGATGGCAGGCCCCAACCAGACCATCACCTTCTCTGGCGGTAAGCCTAAACGGGACAGGGTTTGTTCCAGCACCCCATCGGCCAGTCCACGCCAACCGGCATGGGCTACGGCGACTCTATCGCCATCAGTGGAACAGAAAAACACCGGTAAACAGTCCGCCGTCATCACCACACAGGCGTAATCAGAACTGAACGCCACAGATGCATCCGCTTCCATACCCGGCTTATATTCGTCAGCCACGATCGTGCTATGGGTTTGATTCAACCAGAGCAGTGGATGTGCTTCACCAACAAAGTGCTGCAGGTCTTCACGGGCCATCGCCACATGGGGTGAGCTATCCCCCACATGTTCCGCCATATTGAAATGCTCATAAGGTTTAGGGTTACCGCCCCGTTCACGGGAGGTAACCAGTGCCTTTACATTTCTCGGCGCAGGCCAATGAGGTGATATAAAAGCGAATGCGTTGCGCATTAGTGATCTCTATCCTGGGCTAATTCTTCCAATAGCTGCTGCATATCTTCCGGCAGATCCACTTCCCATTCCATCATATCGCCTGTAGCAGGGTGCCACAGTTCAAGACGTTTGGCGTGCAGGGCCTGACGACCAAAACCACGCAGGGCTTCTTTCAGTTCAGGGCTACAACCCGCAGGCAGCTTCATACGGCCACTATAAACGGGATCACCCACCAGAGGGTAGCTGATATGCGACATATGGACACGAATCTGGTGCGTACGCCCGGTTTCCAGTTTACAGCGGATATGGGTATGACCACGGAAACGATTCAGTACACGATAATGCGTTACTGCAGGCTTGCCACTATCGGTCACTGCCATGCGCTTACGATCCTTATGGTGACGACCAATTGGGGCATCCACCTGACCACCACCGGTCATGACACCGATCGCTACCGCTTCATATTCACGGCCCATGCTACGATCTTGTAACTGCTCAACCAGTGCATTCTGCGCCATCAGATTTTTGGCGACGACCATCAGACCCGTGGTGTCTTTATCCAGACGATGCACAATACCCGCACGCGGCAGGTGTGCCATCTCTGGGCAATGGTGCAATAGGGCATTCAGCAGAGTACCATTCTGATGACCCGCCGCCGGATGAACCACTAAGCCCGCCGGTTTGTTGATCACCAGAATATCGTCATCTTCGTAGATGATATCCAGCGCGATATCCTGCGCCTGCCACTCTTCATTATCTTCAACCGTTGCTTCTACGGTCAGGGTTTCACCACCGTTCAGCTTTTCCTTCGGCTTGCGTACCTGGCCGTTTACAGTCAGCACGCCTTCTTTAATCCAGCTTTGCAAACGGGAACGGGAGTAATCAGGAAACAGCTCAGCCGCAATCTGGTCAAAACGGGAGCCACCCAGTTCAAAAGGAACGTCTGCTTGCAGGGAAATGGATTCAGCCATGGAGGATATCAGTCCGGAAATGATGGTTGTGTCAGAAAAAAGCGAATATTAGTTAGTGTACAGGCAACTCTTAAGTCATTTTATGTCTAATACTGTCCCAAAAGGGAATTAAATAATCAGCACGAATCCGGTCACGTATTTAATAACGGCCTGTGCTATAGTCGTCTGTCCGGTAATTCTACCATTGAAAACAGTTTTTTTGGTGATTATGCGTAACTTAGTCCACCGTCTATCCTTTTTCTCACAACCCAAGCATACCCTGCGTCGGAGTATGGGCGTTTTTTGTCTGGCCGGAGCCGGCCTGCTAGCGGGTTGTGCATCGACTGATAATACGAACAAAGATCTGTCTAAAGCAGAACGTACTCTGTATCTGGAAGCTCAGAGCACATTAAACAGTGATAACTATATCCGTAGTATTGAACTGCTCCAGGCTCTGGAAACCAAGTACCCGTTGGGACGCTTCTCTGAACAGGCTCTGCTGGAGCAGATTTATGCTCAATACAAAAGCCAGGATTATGAGTTGGCCCGTGCCACTGCGGACCGCTTTATCCGTCTCCATCCACGCCATCCACAAGTAGACTATGCCTATTACCTGCGCGGTCTGTCAGCCTATATGGCAGGACGTTATATGCTGGAAGGTATGGAACTGGTTGATATTTCAGAGCGTGATCTCGGTGCCACTCGCGATGCCTTTAATGACTTCAACCAGCTGATTCGACGCTTCCCAGACAGCCGTTATGTCACAGATGCCCGCCAGCGTATGCTGTTTATTCGCAACGTCCTGGCTCGTCATGAGATCTTTATCGCCCAATTCTATATTCGCAAAGGCGGTTATCTGGCGGCGGTTAATCGCAGCCGTTATGCCCTGGAAAACTACCCAACCTCACCAGTCACCGCCGACGCACTCGCTACACTGACAGAAGCGTATCTGCATCTGGGTATGGAAGATCTGGCTCGGGACTCTCTGAAGTTACTGCGCACCCAATATCCGGATCATCCTCAGTTGAATGATGAAGGTGAACTGCGCTTAATTAAAACAGTGGGTGAAAAATCTAAGGCACCTTGGGAAGCGTTGATTCCCGATGTTTTCAGTTAAACATGGACCGATTTGATTAAGAACAGTTGCATTTAGCTCAGCGCTTTAGTTAAGGACGCCAATTAAGAAAACGGTATCAAGACCGCACAACGCAATACTGACCACCTGTTTCAGGAACGCAGGATAGTGTCATGCGGTCTGAGTCTTCATAAGCGATCTGTTTGGCACTCTGTTCTTAGTATCAATATTTAAGACAGCGGTCCAACATCAGAACCCCAGACAAGCGGACGAAAGGGAAGCGTATATGGGATTTATTATTTTTCGACTGATCATCTTTGTTGCTCTGGTATGGGTGGGTATACGCCTACTCAAAGCGTATAACCGGAAAAAACTTGAATACCAGCAGCAACACGCGGAAGACAAGAAAGAGCAATCGGAGCAGATGGTACAGTGCCGTTTCTGCAACCTGCATCTACCGCAGAAAGATGCCGTTAAACATGAGCATCTGTGGTTTTGCTGTCACGAGCATAGACAGCACTTTCTGGATAATGGACCGGAGCAGAAGTAAGCGGTTCAATTCTGGTGCACATCCAGCAAAGCCCTATCCTATTAATGAAAAAAGCAGCCTGAGCTGCTTTTTTCATTTTCTGTTACCTGTGAATCAAACGGCACCATCAAAGCACACAATCAGATCATTACACCTTCATCAGCCTCTTGCAGACGCTTAGCCGGTAGATAAGGTTCAGGATCAATAATCGGTTCTTCACCCAAGAGCTGATTACACAGCAGTTGGGTCGCCGCAGGCGCCAACACCAGACCATTGCGGAAGTGACCAGCATTGATATAGAGCTTTTTCAGACCAGGTACTTCGCCAATAAATGGCACGCCATCGGGAGAACCTGGACGCAAGCCACACCAGTGATGTTCAACCTCAAGGTCTTTTAGTGCAGGTAAAATAGACTCAGCCGAGGCCATCAGATCCGCTTTCGCTTCTTCTGTGGTTTGCTTATCAAAACCGACATACTCCAGAGTAGAGCCGACCAGAATACGGCCATCATTACGGGGAATCACATAACGACCATCCAACATCACCACACGATTCACTAATCCTGGCTCTGCTTTATACACTAACATCTGACCACGCACCGGCTGTACCGGTAGATCAGGCAAGATGCCCTTCAGCACCTGCCCACTCCAGGCACCAGAGGTCACGATCACTTTACCAGCACTCAATACTGAGTTCGAAGTCTCGACACCAATAGCATGGCCATCCATTTCCCGGATGCCTTTAACTTCAACCCCTTCCAGAATACGTACATTGTCACGCAACTCCAGACTATGTTTTAGCGCCTGGCCCAAACGTGGGTTACGAATACTACCCACTTCAGGCATCCAGATCGCCTGCTCTTTATCAGGCACAATATTGGCTTCAGTCTGATAGATAAAATCTTTATTTACTCGAGTCAGTGGACGCTGATGTTTTTCCGCCCAGGCGAGAGCATCCTCCTCATCAGCGACCCGTAGCATCAACAGTCCACCAGGACGAAACTCAGGATCAATGCCGGTTTCTTCCAATAACTCTTGGGCCAATTTGGGATAAAACCCCTGAGACCAACTGGCCAGAGCCGTGATCTCCGAACGATAACGCCAAGGGTATAGCGGAGAGACAATACCACCTCCTGCCCAGGAAGATTCACGACACAACTCATTTTTATCCACGATAGTGACATCCGCACCACTATCAGACAGGGTGCGCGCCATCATCATGCCGATCACGCCCCCACCTACAATCAGAAAATCATTCAACAACTCTATCCTCTACATTTCCAGGGCCATCGTTCAGATTAGGGGGCTTCTTTTAAAGTCACCGTAACAACCGCTTCTCGCTGCACCCACTTTGAACTCACTTCAACAATCAAGCCATCATCAGCGTATTGTTCATCTGATAACAAGTCGAATTTAGCCTGATCATTTATATCGACTAAGACAGTGTAAGTGCCGTCACCATTATCCGTCGCACCGGAGATATTGGTACCTGCAATTTTATTATCCAAGATGATGCTATCCACTTGAGGATAACCGGTTGCTGGTGTGATTGTTAAGGTTATGGGGTACTTGTAATCAAACGCCTCACCACCGTCTGTCCCCGCTCTCTCACAACCATCTCCAAATGGATCGCCACTGCCTTTTACAATAACGCCATTGGACGTTTTGATATTCTCAAAAGAGTAAATATCCTCTTCCACATCATCCCAGTTAGATGAGCTGTACCCCTCTAGACATAAGGAGTCCTCACCACTGCTACCATGCACTTCATTTTCGATATTCCCGACAATAACTAGAAAGTCATCACCATCACCCATATAGATCTTATTCTGCACATGATGTCCGACATAGACATAATCATCACCACTATCGGCATAGACTTCATCTTTTAAATGCTGAGTAATATACAGGTAGTCATCACCGCTCCCTAGATAAGCTTTACTCTGCATATGTTTACCAATAATGATCAAGTCATCGCCTGCTCCAGCATGGATTTCATCTTTTAAGTGGCCGTGAGTTTTAAAGATATCATCACCAGCATCTAGATAGACCTTACTTTCGGAATTGCCCTTCACCTCAATCTGATCATCCCCAGAGCCAGCATAGAGCTCGCTTTTTAATAACTTATTGATATAGATCTGATCGTCGCCACTTTGCAAATTCAGAGGATTATCCAAATGGCCTGATTCATAAATCTTATCATCCCCAGAAGTACCGGAATCTCCCGTAGTATCCTCTGTTGGGTTCTCAATACCCGGCCAGTTTTCTGAGGGACCTGAAGGGTTAAGATCCTCTCGCGCACCAATATCGATATCGACTTCAGGTGGATCGGGGTCTTCTAGTGTACATTTGCCATAGATACAATCTGCCGCGCCTTCAGGATCGGTATATAAACGGTCTGGATAAACAACAGAGGATAACGTCATGGTTTGACTGCGGTTCAGGGTATCGGTCCAGGTGACACTCGCATTATGACGCTGAGCATCCGCAATACCGGCAAAGGTGCCAACAGTCCAAGCCACAGAGTATTGCGCATTGCTGCCTGTTTCCACGCCATTGCCTCCGGCAGCACTATCATGATCGATACGTAACTCTTCCACTTTATCCAATGCATGACTTAATGCTTGGATACGTGCCTTATTAGTGCCACCCTCATGCAGCAGGTCACCTTGAAACTTCGCCGTTGCCACAAGACCAACAGACACCACTAACAACACCACCATAATCTCAATCAGCGTTAAACCCGCTTGAGATCTGAAGATGAGAGAAGAAGATAAAGTTTTCATTTTTTACCAGTCCTGCCAGGAACCCGGTACACGGATATAACCGATTGATGTTGGAAAATTGCTCAGGTCTTCCAGTAGCAGCATCACCTGAGTGCGATCTAACTCATTATCACTATTAGCAGAGGCCTGTGTGGCCATCTGAATCAACCACTGCTCACAATCATCATCGACAGTACCGGAATCAGGCGAGATACAGCGACGGCTATAGGAAACAGTTAAAGTATAGCTGTCGACACCTGCGGTAATGCTGGAGTTCGGCGCATTGAGATCGTTAAAATTTTGACCGCCACCGTCTTCATCATTGGCATTCCAGGTATCAAAATCAGGCTGATTATCATTGAGCCAGGCCAGGCCGTACTCCAATGCCGCTTCTGAGGCATATGCCAGTTCCTTAGCACGGTATTCATTAGTTGCAATTTTCTGATCCGTTAACAGCGTCTTAGCGGTTAAAAAACTAACCGAGGTGATGGCAAACAACAGCATCACAGTAAAAGTCAAAGTGGCCAAGCCTTGTTGTCGACGGAGTAAAGGCATCTCAATTATCCTAAGGCACTGGCACGGTATATAAACGGTCATTACGAATCCGAACCCGTCCTGCTGCTGTGAGAGAGTATTCCCCAAGGGAGCCAGTGATACTGATAGCCAAATAACGAATCTCTAAACAATTCACACCAGGATCACAACTAGTATCGCCATTAGTCAGATCTCTCTGCTCTGGCCCAGCTTGCGTGGTACCGTTTTCATCGATATAACGCACATCAAAATCATCAATCGTGACTTCAGGATCCGTTAAATCTTCCCAGCGTCCCGTACTACTGGTGCAATCAAATCCGGTATTAGCAATCGCCGCTCTGGATCGGCGCATCTCCAAAGCACCGTTATTTAAGCGAAAGCCAAACTGTTCAACATTAGCCGTATTTTCCGTCGCTGGATCGGCCAAAGTAGCACCGGGATTAGTACTGACGCCTATGCTGCCATCCCGATTCAGATCATAGCTATAGGCGACACAAGTACAGACATTACCAGTACAGGTTCCAGCCAAAGTCAGATTGTTAACCCCCTGCATAAAAGGGTTAGAGGTATAAGCACTGAAGTCATCCTGATCACTGATTGCCGTAAAATCGACTTCATAACTACCCGCTCGCTTCAGCTCAGCCAACATCAGATCAAGGCTGGCTCTTAGATTATGATTTAACTGTGCCTGCTGATGATTGTTATCTGCCTGCTCTACTCCTGAGACATAGATAGTACTGACAGCCATCGCCATCACACCTGACAACAGCACAGCAATCATCAGCTCTACCAGAGAGAAACCTTTTTGCTTTGTCTGTTCAGGATACATAGTGCGACCTCTTAACAACTTGTCCAGCCGGCCATATTATTATTGTTATCACATAACCGGACACGCCCCAGCAAACTGACCGTGACATCAACGTTGTAGGCTCCATTCTCCAAAACAAAAGACCCTGAAGGGCCAGCGGTACCGCGTATGCCATCAAAATCAAAGTTAAAATCAACGATCATATCCATAGATACATCGCCATAATCGTCGCTGTTTAAAACTCGGCGCACATTCGCACCATTGATAGGCAAAACACAAGCATTGGCTAAGTCAGGATCGGTAACCGTACAGTCGCAGTTGTCATTTATGCTAATGCCAACACACCAGGTTGCCCCACCGCCACTCATCGTCATATCAACAAAAATATCCGCATTTCGTTTAATGGCCTCAGAACGGGCAAAAGAGAGCTCCTGCTTCAGGTTATTGGCAGCACTGCGAATATTTTCAATCACAATCTGCTCTTTAACACTAGGCACAGCGATAGCCACAAGAATGGCAACAATCAGCAGCGTCAACAGCAACTCAATTAAGGTAAATCCCCGACTATACACAGATCCTCCTGTTGTTAGAGGGAGCTTTCGCCTAACATCTAATTAATACACTGCTTACAAGTGTAAGAGTCAGCCTGACAAGTTAGCAAATGGAGAACGCTATGAGAGGGCAAGAAACAGGCTTTACATTGATCGAACTTCTGATTGTAGTGGCTATTGTAGGTGTTCTGGCTGCTGTTGCTTATCCATCCTACAACGACTACATACTGGAAAGCCGTCGGGCCGATGCCTATACCGCTATTTTGAAGGTACAGCTGGCACAGGAAAACTGGCGAGTTTCTAACAGCACCTATTCCAATAGTGCTTCTGATATCGGAGTCGCTTCAACCTCAGAAGAAGGCTGGTATGAACTTAAGATTGAAGATGCTTCAGCGACAAACTACACAGTGACAGCAAAAACAGTGACAGGAAAAGAGCAAGCCGGTGACACCGGATGTACCAGCATCGTAATGACGGTAACAGCCAGCGGTGAAGCTAAGACCCCTGCCGCCTGCTGGTAATTTATAGCAAGAAGAAACAAAAAAGACGCACAAGGCGTCTTTTTTGAGTATCAGGGATTAAGCAGTTAAAGCCTACTCCACTTCTGTCAGTCTTAGCTCTTTTGGTATCGAGAAGACAATATTCTCTTCTCGGCCAGAAAGCTCACGGGGCGCATTCGCACCCAGCTGTTTTAAGCGTTCGATTACCTGCTCAACCAGTACCGCTGGTGCGGAAGCACCTGCAGTGATACCAATTTGACCAACACTCTCCAACCACTGCGTTTGAATCTCTTCGGCATTATCAATCAGATAAGCCTGAGTACCGATACGCTCGGACAGTTCACGCAGACGATTCGAGTTGGAACTATTGGGTGAACCAACTACCAGAACCAGATCCACTTCTTCAGCCAGCTGCTTCACCGCATCCTGACGGTTTTGCGTGGCGTAGCAGATATCGTCTTTTTTCGGGCCTTCGATCAGCGGGAACTTGACACGCAGAGCATCAATCACCCGTGCGGTATCATCCATCGACAGTGTGGTCTGAGTCACATATGCCAGCTTGCTGGAATCTTTCACTTCCAGCGCCGTCACATCCGCCTCATCTTCCACTAGATAGATCGCACCACCGTTAGAGGTATCGTAACGACCCATGGTGCCTTCCACTTCAGGGTGCCCAGCATGACCGATCAGCACACACTCCTGACCTTTTTTGCTGTATCTCAGCACTTCCAGATGCACCTTGGTCACCAGAGGGCAGGTAGCATCAAAGACCTTCAGACCACGACGATCCGCTTCATCCTGTACCGCTTTAGACACACCATGAGCACTAAAGATCACAATGGTATCGTCTGGGACTTCGTGTAGCTCATCCACAAATACCGCACCACGGTTACGCAGATCATTGACCACAAACTTGTTATGCACCACTTCATGACGCACATAGATAGGTGGTTCAAACATTTCCAGCGCACGGTTAACGATCTCAATCGCACGATCAACCCCGGCACAAAAACCTCTGGGGTTGGCCAGCAGAATCTGCATGCCTTGTTCACTTGTCATCAGGCGATCCCGCTTATTCCGCAGTGGCTTCTTCCGGCGCATCAGCTACCGAAATCACTTCTACGTCAAACGTCAGAGTACGACCGGCCAGTGGATGGTTGAAATCCACCTGTACGGTTCTATCGTCAAATCCTGCGATAACACCCGGCAGTTCACCGTTGGCTTTATCGGCGAAGTTGATCATCAGACCTTCTTCCAGCTCCATATCACCAAACTGAGCACGGGCAATCGCTTGCACATTGCTTGGGTTATGCTGACCAAAGGCTTTTTCTGGCTCAACGGTGAAGCTTTGTTTGCTGCCTGCGCTCAGGCCGTGCAGCAGCTGTTCAAAGTTTTCAGGCAGGTTGCCATCACCAACAGCAAAGGTAGCCGGGGTTTTATCAAAGGTGCTGTCGACTACAGCGCCATCTTCCAGTTTCAGGGCAAAATGCAAAGTGACCTGAGTCCCTTGACCAATCTGTTGTTCACTCATCTTCACGACCTTCCACATTTGTGGGTTATACAAAATTTGGCAGTTTATTGGGGGCTTTCAAACTGCGAGCTATACGTAATAGAAAATACGTTACAGCGATAAAACGTCAGGATTTTTTACCATCTGGGTTGCGAATCATATCGACAATTAGCATACCTGCGCCCAGAGTAATGGCGCTATCCGCTAGGTTAAATGCCGGGAAGTAGTTGTTTTCCCAGTGGAAAAACAGAAAATCCACCACATACCCCAACAAGACACGATCATGCAGATTACCCAGCGCACCGCCTAACACCAGGGCTAACGCCACCGCCAACCAGGTTTCATTGGCTTTTAAGCGTTTTAACCACACCAGCAAGACACCACTCACCACCACAGCAATCAGGGCAAAAAACCAGCGTTGCCAGCCGGATTCATTGGCCAAAAAGCTAAACGCTGCACCCTTATTGTGCAGTAGAGTTAGGTCAAAAATCGGTAGCACTTCCAACAGTTCACCGTAGCGGAAGGTATTGGATACCCAGGCCTTAGTGGCCAGATCCAAGACAATCACCACCAGCGATAACCACAGCCACTTTAATTGGCCCCATTTACTCACCTTGGGTGCATCAATCAAAGACGTCTGCTGTTGGTAGCTCCCAGACAGAGACGGGCCAGCATTCGCTGACCCGTTAAACTCTTCGTCCCTGTGTGTATCTTTGCGTGTCATAGTTAACCGCTTTGCATTCCGCTTAGTAGATAATCTCAGTTGCCTGCTCAGTATTATTTCAAATACTGAGCAGGCGGATCTAATCCGTCGATTCGACCAGCAGTCGCTATAAAATAAGCCAGCTGCCAGCCGAATGATGTGTTTCTAGCGCAAAGGCTTAAGCAAACTGACGTTGCTCGCCTTCGCCATCTTCCAGATTAGACACACAGCGACCACAAAGTTCAGGATGGTCCGTATTCTGGCCCACATCTTCACGATGGTGCCAGCAACGACCACACTTAGCGTGCTCAGCAGCTTTAACCGCCACTTTCAGACCGTCCAGTTCAGTGTCTGCGGCATCAGCAGCATCGGCCAGCGGTTTGATCTGTGCATCAGAGGTCAGCAGTACAAAGCGCAGCTCGTCACCCAGACGACCGATCAGCTGTTGGAGCTCATCATCCGCATACAGGGTCACTTCCGTGGACAGAGAACCTTTCACCTTACCGTCTTTACGCGCGTCTTCCAGAGCCTTGTTTACGGCCTCCTTCACACTCATTACGCGATTCCAGTAGTCTCGGTTCATCTCACCGCTGTCCCGCATCTCGAACAGGCCGTCATACCAGGTCGACAGGAAGACCGATTCGCCACGCTCACCCGGGATATTTTCGTAGATCTCTTCCGCGGTGAAAGCAGTAATAGGCGCGATCCAACGTACCAGCGCTTCTGCGATATGGTACAGCGCAGTCTGACAAGAACGACGGGGCAGGCTGTTTTCCTGCGTGGTGTACTGACGATCTTTGATAATATCCAGATAGAAGCCACCCAGATCCTGGGCACAGAAGTTATGTACCTTCTGGTAAACGCTCAGGAAGTGATATTCCTCATAGGCAGACAGCAGCTCATTTTGCAGTTGCAGGGAACGATCTACCGCCCACTGATCCAGAGACAGCATCTCTTCCGGTTTCACCATATCGGTTTCAGGATTGAAGCCGTTCAGGTTTGCCAGCAGGAAACGTGCGGTGTTACGGATACGACGATAAGAGTCTGCTGTACGTTGCAGAATCTGCTTGGATACTGCCATCTCACCGGAGTAATCGGTTGCTGCAACCCACAGACGCAGAATATCCGCCCCCAGAGAGTCGGTCACTTCCTGTGGCGCGATCACATTACCCAGGGACTTGGACATTTTGTAGCCCTTCTCGTCCACGGTAAAGCCGTGCGTCAGCACCTGTTTGTACGGCGCACAACCATTGATCGCAATAGAAGTCTTCAGCGAGGACTGGAACCAGCCACGATGCTGATCCGAACCTTCCAGATACAGATCCGCTGGGAAGGTCAGCTCATCACGAGGACGCAGTACCGAGTGATGGGTCACACCGGAATCGAACCATACGTCCAGAGTATCAGTGACCTTGGTGTACTGATCCGCTTCATCACCCAGCAGCTCAGCGGCATCCAGCTCAAACCAGGCATCCATACCTTTTTCTTCGATACGCTGCGCTACCTGTTCAAACAGCTCATTCGTACGCGGATGCAGCTCTTCGGTCTCTTTATGGATAAACAGCGTGATCGGCACACCCCAGGTACGCTGACGGGAGACACACCAGTCCGGGCTCTGCTCAACCATCGCCTCGATACGGTTCTGGCCCCAACCTGGGAACCATTGCACACCCTTGATCGCTTCCAGCGCGTCTTTTTTCAGGCCTTTCTCTTCCATCGAGATAAACCACTGTGGTGTTGCACGATAGATCAGAGGTGTTTTGGTACGCCAGCAGTGTGGGTAGCTGTGCTCAAACGCTTTGTGATGCACCAGTTTGCCTTCACGCTGTAGAGCATCCATCACTGGCTCATCAACTTTATAGACATGCATACCGGCAAATTCACCGGCCGCATCGGTATAAACACCGTTGGCTTGTACCAGGTTGATGGTACCCAGACCGTATTTCTGACCCACCAGGAAATCGTCCATACCGTGATCCGGTGCGGTGTGTACTGCACCTGTACCCGCATCAGTAGTCACGTGATCACCCAGAATCACAGGCACCTGCTTATCGAAGAATGGGTGTTTCAGCAGCAGGTTTTCCAGTGCTTGACCGGAAGCGGTCGCCAGCACTTCAAATTTATCTTCACCCCAGCGCGCCATGATGTCATCCACCATGGAAGCTGCCAGTACCAGACGCTGATCACGCAGCTGTACCAAGGCGTAATCCAGATCCGCATTCAGCGACACCGCTTGGTTAACCGGCAGCGTCCAGGCAGTGGTGGTCCAGATCACAACAGAGACATTACCTTCGCCTGCAGGATTACCAAACAGTTCCAGCGTCTTGGCTTGATCGATAAAGGTAAAGGCTACGTCCAGTGCGATAGAGGTCTTGTCCTGATACTCTACTTCGGCTTCTGCCAGAGCAGACTGACCCACCACACTCCAGTAAACCGGCTTATAACCTTTTACCAGGTGACCATTTTCTTGAATACGACCCAGAGCACGGACAATATTGGCCTCGGTATCGAAGTTCATGGTCAGGTAAGGTTTTTCCCAATCACCGTGCACACCCAGACGGATAAAGTCGGCTTTCTGACCATTCACCTGTTTTGTTGCATACTCACGACACTTCTGACGGAACTCACTGAACGGCACCTTGTCACCGGCACGACCGATCATGGTCTCTACCTTGTGCTCAATCGGCAGACCGTGGCAGTCCCAACCCGGTACGTATGGCGCATCAAAACCAGCCAGCGTACGGGATTTCACAATCATATCTTTCAGAATTTTGTTAACGGCGTGACCAATATGGATGTTTCCGTTGGCGTACGGAGGACCATCATGCAGAACAAATTTCGGACGACCTTCACCCGCCTTACGCATCTTGTCGTACAGACCAATCTCATCCCAACGAGCAAGACGATCAGGTTCGCGCTTAGGCAGGTTGCCGCGCATGGGAAAATCAGTTTCTGGAAGATTGAGAGTGTTTTTGTAATCGCTCATGGCTCAGATATCGCTGCTCAGGTTCTCAAAAGTAATAGGGTTACAGACAGTCCGTTACTGGTCGTACAGGCTGATGTCAGTGGCCTAAGGCTGTAGGGTAAGTTAACCCTTCGTGTGCCTTTGGACCATACGATCATCGCCATGTTCAGTTAATATCCAGTATGCCGTGGGCCAGAGGAATCGTCTGACCATCGTGTCCATCAAAATAGCTGCGCGCCACCTGCAGATCCTGCTGGATCTGTTGACGCAGCGCTTCCACATCCGGGAAACGCACTTCATCACGTAACTTACTGCAAAAGACCACCTGAACACGTTGTCCGTACAGGTCGCCATTAAAATCAAACAGGTGCACTTCCAGCGAAGGTTTTACGCCTCGAATCGTCGGGCGATTGCCAATATTGGCGACACCACGATGGGCAATACCATCTTCAGCGGTCAGTAACACAGAGTACACACCCTGCAGCGCAGGTTTTTTCTCTTTTAGTGACAGATTGGCTGTCGGCACGCCCAGCTGACGCCCCAGCTTCTGACCATGAATGACACGGCCCGAGATCTGATAAGGCGTACCCAATAACTGACTGGCCAAGGTAAAATTGGCTTCGGCCAATACCTGACGCACCCGCGTACTGCTGACACGTTCAGCAGCCACTTCAAAGGTTTCAGTGTGCACCACATCAAAGCCTTGCTCTTCACCCACCTGTTGCAACAGGGCAAAATCACCGGCCCGGTCACAACCAAAACGGAAATCATCACCCACCACCAGATAACGAATATCCAGCCCCTGGATCAGAATCTCTTCGATAAAGGCCTGAGCGGACAAACTGGCCAAACGACGGTTGAAAGGTAGGCATACCACACGATCAACACCCTGCTCGGCTAAACGCTCGGTTTTATCACGAAAGCGGGTCAAACGGGCCGGAGCCTGATCCTTAGCAAAGAATTCTCTGGGCTGAGGTTCAAACACCACCACGGTAGAAGGCAGCCCCAGCTCCTGAGCTTTGGCTTTGACCTGACGTAAAACGGTCTGATGTCCCAGGTGTACACCATCAAAATTACCTATGGTGGCGACACAGCCTCTATGTTCAGGCCGGAAATTATGCAAACCTCGAATCAGTTCCATTTTGCCCCAGTTACCCTTGTTCAGGTGGTTTATGCCCGTGTTTATCCATTAAGGATAAACGGCTGAGTGCACCCTATGCAGTGTGTGCACAAAAAAATCAAAAGAGCCTGATTATAGCGAAATAAACGTGCGGTGCACTCTTTCAACCCAATATCCTATTAGGAAAGCTGCAATTGCTTGCTTTTAGCGCTCTTTTCATCCCCTATCCTTACTAAAAAGTACGGAGATATAAGCGTCATATCCCCCGCCCATTACTCATGCCTCATCCAAATAGCACTTAATGGCGCAGATCTCTCGGTTTTAAACCGGTTAATATCAGCATCGCCACATAACCGACGCCGCCAAAGGCCACCAGAATTGCCATCCAGATTGCCCGCTGTAGCCAATCAACACTAGCCCACTCAGCTAACGTTGGATTAAGTTGTAGCAATAACACCAACATCAGGCCTGTGGATAAGATAAGTTGTAGCAGATATTTCCACCAACCGGCCTGCCAAACAAACACACCGGACTTTTTCAGTCCGTACCACAATAAACCCGCGTTCAGGAAAGCAGATAGAGAAGTCGCCAGCGCTAGGCCGGCATGCTCTAACCAGAACACCAGACTCAGGTTAAACACCATATTCGCGACCATGGCCTTAATGCCAATCTTCACCGGCGTCTTAGTATCCTGACGGGCGTAATAACCGGGAGCCAACACCTTAATCAGCATAAAGGCAATCAACCCCACTGCATAAGCACGCAGACTCATGGCTGCCATATCCACATCATGTACCGTCATCGCACCGTACTGGAACAGGGTAAATAGCAAAGGCTCCGCTAAAACAATTAGCGCTACTGCAGCAGGCACGGCAATCAACAACACCATACGCATAGACCAATCCAGAGTCTTGGCAAAACCTTGTTGAGATTTTTCTGCATGCTTAGTGGATAAACTCGGCAGAATAACGGTGGCAATCGCAATGGCAAAGACACCCAATGGCAGCTCAACCAAACGATCCGAATAGTACAGCCAGGAGACACTGCCGCTGATCAGGAAAGAAGCCAGCACCGTATCCAATAGTAGATTGATCTGACTGACCGAAACACCAAACAGGGCTGGTGCCATCAGCTTCATAATGCGACACACACCTTCATCTTTCCAACCGACCTTAGGTCGAGGCAAGAGACCGATACGAGCCAAAAACGGTATCTGGAACAGCAGCTGCACACTACCGGCGATCAATACGCCCCAAGCCAGCGCCATCACGGGCTCTGCCATCATAGGCGTCAACCAGATCGCCGAACCGATCAGCGACAGATTTAATAACACGGGGGTAAATGCCGGTACCGCAAAACGGTCATAGCTATTGAGAATACTACCGGCAAAGGCGGTCATTGAGATCAGCAAGAGATAGGGAAAGGTCAGACGTAACATCTCAGCGGTCAGCGCCTGTTTTTCTGGCAGCTGACTAAAACCCGGAGCAAAGACCCAGACCAATAAAGGTGCTGCCAGAATTGCCAACAGTGTAATACCTGCCAGAGTTAAGCCTAGCGTACCCGCCACCGCGTTAATCAATCCTTTAACAGCAACCCGATCCCTTTGGCTGCGATACTCCGACAACACAGGTACAAAGGCCTGGTTAAACGCTCCTTCCGCAAACAGACGACGCAGAAAGTTAGGGATCTTAAAAGCAACAAAAAACGCATCCGCACCGCTGCCTGCACCAAACAGATTAGCAATCACAATATCCCGCACCAAACCCAGTACACGGGACAACATAGTCATCATACTGACGATCAAACCGGAGCGTAGCAGACCAGGTTTACGCGCGGCTTTGCCCTTGTCTGAACTGGTCGGGCTTGAATGTGGTTCCGAGCGTTGGACTTGATCACGTTGAGACTCAGAAAGCTGAGGCCGGGACATAGTGCATCCTTAGTGAAAACATAGAGAAATCGACCCAGCCTGGAATAAGCGATAGAACCCAGAACACACGATAAACTCAGGTAGCAACAAAAAAAGATCGATTTTAACCCCGAGAGAATAAATAGGGCATGCTTTAAACAGAAAAAACATTAATGAATGACGATTATGAATCACAAGAAAGTGAAATGGATAAGAGATATAGGAGGAGATCACAAGAACAGCACAATAAGAAATGCTCTGCGGGAAAAGAAAGGGAAAGCAAGTGAACTAAAAATCTTAGAAAAGGAAAAGGAGGAGAAAAAACAAAAACAGCAGGCATAAAAAAACCGGCCTAAGCCGGTTTTTTATCTCAAAGAAACGTCTCTGAATTAAGCAGCCAGTGCTTTAACTCGAGCGTTCAGACGGCTCTTAGTACGAGCTGCCTTATTCTTAGAGATGATGCCTTTGTCAGCAACGCTATCCAGCTTCACTTGTGCAGCTTGGAATTCAGTTGTTGCTTTTGCGTAGTCACCCGCTTCAACTGCCGCTACAACACGCTTTACATAAGTGCGCACCATAGAGCGCAGGCTAGCATTGTGGTTGCGGCGCTTTTCAGCCTGGCGTGCACGTTTTTTTGCAGATGCGATATTCGCCACCGTTAAGCTCCTTGGAGAATTCGGTTAAATGATATGCGCTACAGGCGCACGTCATATATTAAAATCAAATGTCTTTAGGGGTGCGCATTCTACGGCAAAGCAACGCCGTTGAATACCCCTTAAAACCGTTTTTTAAAGGAAATTGCTATTTTTTTGCTCAGAATTGGCCAGAAAGATCAGACCAACACCAGGTTATCCCGGTTAATCAGCTCAGGATCGGCGATATAACCCAACAGCGCTTCCATTTTACTGGTCGGCTGCCCCAGGATTTTCAGCACATCGTCCTGATCATAATTGACCAGACCTTTGGCAATCAGCTCACCCTGCTCACTGACACACTGCACCATATCACCACGACGGAAGCGACCACTGATCTGCTTCACACCGACAGACAACAGACTGGTATTTTTATCGCGTAGTACACGTACCGCGCCATCGTCCAACACCAGCGTACCACGGGTCTGCAGATGCCCCGCCAGCCAACGCTTACGCGCGGCCCACGGCGTATCTTTTGGCAGGAACAGCGTACCCAGATCTTCACCATCCAGCGCACGAGGCAGCACATTAGGCTGACGGCCACTGGCTACCAGCGTTGTGGTACCGGAACGCGCCGCCAGACTGGCTGCACGTACCTTGGTAATCATACCACCACGCCCCAGACGACCACCGTCACCGGCCATACCGGCCAACTCAGGATCATCCGCCCAGGCTTCACTGATCAGGGTCGCATCCGGATTGGAGCGGGGATCTGCGGTAAACAGACCTTCCTGATCGGTCAGGATAATCAGCGCATCCGCTTCCAGCAGGTTGGCTACCAGAGCACCCAGAGTATCGTTATCACCGAAACGTATCTCGTCGGTGACCACGGTATCATTCTCATTAATGATGGGGATCACCTTTAGCTCCAGCAGCGCTTTAACTGTGCTTCTGGCGTTTAAATAGCGTTTACGGTTTGACAGGTCATCGTGAGTGAGCAGAATCTGCGCCGCACGAATACCGTGTCCCATAAACTGACTTTCATAAGCCTGCACCAAGCCCATCTGCCCCACCGCTGCGGCAGCCTGAAGCTCGTGCAGGGTGGACGGTCGTTCAGTCAGCCCCAGACGACTCATACCTTCCGCTACAGAACCGGAAGATACCAGGATCAATTCCACACCCCGCTCATGCAGGGTTGCCATCTGGTCAACCCAGCTCGCAATCGCCGGTAAGTCCAGACCTGCACCATCATTGGTTAACAGGGCACTACCGATCTTAACTACGACCCGTTTTGCGCGCTCCAATCTGTCACGCTGCGACATCATCCATCCACCTAGTGTTTGTGTATTCGTTCAGCGCCAACCATACGTTAACGCTGTAAAGTGCTCACCACTCAATACATCACCTTAAACAGATCCGTATCAACAGTGAGATACCCGGTGCGAGACTTTACTGTGCTACAGAAAAAACTCAAGGGGTATACTCAACTTCAACGTCGTAATCATCGTCGTCGAAGTCATCGTCATCATCCAGATCGTCTTCCTGAACCACCGCTTTGCGGCCATGGCGACGCTCCAGATAAGCTTCTACCCGAGCGACGGCTTCTTCTTCCATACGCTCGCGGATTTCGGCTTCTTCTTCCGCTAACTCTGGGTTCTCGGCCTGCAATTCACGCTGCTCATCCAACCAGCGCATAATTGTCCAGCACACATCCTGCGTACCCTCACCACCAATGGCGGAGACACGGAACACAGGGCCTTCCCAGTTCAGCTCAGAGATAATACGCTCACACAGCGCATCACGCTCTTCTTCTGCAATCAGATCCAGTTTATTCAGCACCAGCCAGCGCGGACGCTCAGACAGCGTTGGGCTGTACTGTTCCAGTTCACGAATAATCGCCTGAGCGGACTCTACCGGATCAGATTCATCAAACGGGGCCACATCCACCAGATGCAGTAACAGGCGGGCACGGGTCAAGTGTTTCAGGAAACGGAAACCCAGACCGGCACCTTCAGAAGCACCTTCGATCAGACCAGGAATATCAGCCATGACAAAGTGCTTATGCTGCTCCATTTTCACCACGCCCAGATTTGGTACCAGGGTGGTAAAGGGATAGTTCGCCACTTTTGGTTTAGCGGCGGATACCGCACGAATCAGGGTGGACTTACCGGCGTTAGGCAGACCTAACAGACCGACATCTGCCATCACCTTCATCTCAAAGCGCAGATTACGCTCTTCACCCAACTTACCATTTGTGGTTTTGCGAGGGGCACGGTTGGTACTGGATTTAAAGCGGGTATTACCCAGACCACGGCGACCGCCCTGAGCCACAATCAGTTCCTGACCTACTTCCGTGATATCACCCAGTACTTCCAGGGTATCTTCATCAATGACAGTGGTGCCCACCGGCACCTGAACAAACAGATGCTCACCGGCCTTACCGGAACACTGACGCCCCTGGCCACCATCACCGTTTTGCGCTCGATAACGACGCTGGTAACGGAAGTCGATCAGGGTATTAAGGGAATCATCCCCCACCAGCACGACGTTACCGCCATCACCGCCGTCACCGCCATCCGGCCCACCTTTTGCGACATACTTTTCCCGACGAAAACTCAGGCAACCGTTACCACCTTTACCGGCGGCCACGTGAATACTTGCTTCATCTACAAATTGCATGATTCTGTGCTCTTCAATCTGGTACGTTGTTCCAGCTTCTCACCGGCTTATCTCCGTGGCTTGATGCTTTTTCTCACTGCATACAGGTAGAACGCACACCGGTAATAACAGTGTATCGTTCGCCCAACAGGTATGCAGGAAAAAGCGCTCACAGAGCATCCCGATCTATCTTCAGCCTTTGAAAACCCCTGATTTCGACAGGCAAGCGATACCCCAGATAACTCAGTATCGCTGGAAAAGTGATCTCAGCAGGCCATCACTGATGGTTACGCTGAATACGAAAAAAGCCCCGCACAGGGCGAGGCTTTTCAAACCGATATAAAATCGGCTTATGCAGCAGGAACGATCGTAATAGTCTTACGTTTCTTCGGACCGCGCACTTCAAATTTCACTACACCGTCTGCAGTTGCAAACAGAGTGTGATCTTTGCCCATACCAACATTTACGCCAGCGTGGAATTTAGTACCACGTTGACGAACAATGATGTTACCAGCTTTAACTACTTGAC
>CAYFGP010000060.1:0-37790 GCA_964342385.1 uncultured Oleiphilus sp.
GCAGCGAATAGAGGATAACTCTTTTTGGCTATTTGATCATCCGGGACCTGACACTAACACACTGACAAAAAAAGAGTTTTGAGATTCTTCGACTAACAGATAAAGACTGTAACTCTTTGTCATAGAAAGACTTTTGTGTGAGTGCTTAAGAGTAAAGATTCAAAGCTAAGGCTGAGTACCTACGTTGATGTTAGAACTCAGCAGACTGGATATAACATTTATCATGCTGTATCCAGTCTCTGTCATTTACTGTCGCAATTAAACCAGATCAACATTCACCAGTGAAGCGTCAGTTACACCGGCCAGTTCAATACTAATCACCTGGCTATCTGCATCTTGGCCAAGGTTGATAAAGATAGCATTGGTGATTTCGTTCACCTGAACACCAATAGTGCCTGTTGTGATGCTATCGCCAGCCAAATCAGCCAAAGTTGTACCATCAGCCCCAGTCAAACCGGTTAGTACCAATTTGTCATCTGTGGTGTTGAAGTTAACTACTTCAAAGTTACCCGTCGTCAGGTCAGCAAAAGTCACTGCGTCCGCTGCATCAGTGGCGGTAGCCGTTGCTGTACTTGCGTCTGGCGTTACAGTAACAAAGCTAGGATCGGTTGGATCGGTTGGATCGGTTGGATCGGTTGGATCGGTTGGATCGGTTGGATCGGTTGGATCGGTTGGATCGGTTGTATTCAGTGCATCAGTTGCTGCTTTTGAAGCCTCAACAGAAGAAAGGTTTTCATCAACGCTATCAACAGCATCTTTTGCACTGTCAGCCGTATATTCGTTAACGGTGTCAGTATAATATTCTGCCGCTGTGGTTTTGTTATCCAGAACCAGGCGATCTGTGGCTGATGCTCCATCAGATAAAGCCAAAATTAGCTGATCAACATTGACTGTTGCACCACCACCGTTAACCCAATACTCCAGACCTGCACTATCCGTAGAACGTTCAAATAAACGGTTATACAGCTCAGCAACCGTTTGAGCACGGGTCATAGAACCCAGGCCCTGCAGATATTCTGTTTGTTCATTAACAATATTAGCGCGCAGAGTTTCAATGGTCAGGTTGCCTGCATCAATTTGTGCTGTCCAATAATCCAGACCGGCTTTGTCCGCCGCGCGGCCAAGTAAGCCGATGTAGATTTCCTGTATCTGTGCAGAAACAGTTGCCATATTTTTTTCTCCGCTAATGTTCACTGTCCATTAGGACCGTGTCTTTCTGACTGAATAGGTATAGGGCGAGTGATTAAAGCGCTATCCCCTAAATTTGCAGGCACCAGAGCTCTGAGAGTGGGTGCAATTATAGTGGCGCCATTTTACCCAACAATTTTAGTGTTAACCTACTATTATGCGGTTTACTTTGTTGCGGCAAGTATTTTTGGGAACTGGTTCTCTTAATGAAATTTTTTTGATGCGACTTCTTTTGTTGTTTGCTTGGTTCTGAACGATATAATTAAGCCCTTCCTGTAGCAGATCTCTAAACAAGAGTTTTTTAATATTCTTCAGATTGTAGTTGGAGAGTACGGTAGGTTGTGCTTGGCGTGCGGTAGATTTTGGTTAGAATACGGCGAATTCTTCGCAGAGAAGCTTTTGTTTCGTTGCTTAGACAGGAGATGCATGAAGGCCAAAAATCCAGATATTTTGGTACTGAGAGGAGAACTCTCAAGCCGGAAGATTTTGGTGTATTGCATTCTCTTGATAAGCAGGTTGAGTTTCCGCTGTATGTGTTTGTTGCTAAGTGCGTTATGTCGTTATCTATCCAGATGTTTGCTTCTTAAAAGTTCCCCTCGCTGGCTAGGTTTATTTGTGCCGTTCTGTCTATCCGTTTCCCTGGTTTATGCTGCAGACCAGAATACAGCTCTTGAGAAGATAGACAGGCAGACTCTGCCGGTATATAGCGTCGTAGAGTTGGGAAGCTACTATATTCCAGGTTTGGTTGAAGGGCCAGATTCCGGCTTTTTTGTCCGGATAATGCAGGATATTGAGAGCCGTGCCGGAATCGACTTTAAATTGAATCTGCGGCCTACTCGACGTACTCAGCTGACTTTCAGGGAAGGTAAACTGGTGGGGTATTTCCCTGAACTGCACGATAGTTTACCGCTACCAGAAGATCAGCTTCTGATCTCAGAGCCTTTTTGGATCAAACATATCCATGTCTTTACTGTTTTGAAACAAGGGCGCAGGATACAAGCGGTCAGTGAGTTAGAAGGGCTAAGGGTTTCCGTTGTACGGGGGTATACCTATGGTAAAGAAATTATCCACAACCCCAATATTAAAAAAGTCTATGTGGACAGTGATATTCAATCGCTCAAAATGCTCTCAGCTGGGCGTATTGATGCGGTATTAGGGGATATCGATTCGACAGTCAGCGCCTTGAAACAGCTTAAGCTTTTGGATCAGGTTTATTTTACTCCTGATCAATCTTTATATGCTTTAGATGTCTTTTTTGTTTTTCAGAAAACACCGAAGGGACGTATGCTAAATGAGAAAGTGTCCCGGGCTATTAAAGCCATGAAGCAGGATGGAGTGTTAAAAATGATGTTTCCTGGTAGCGATCATCAGTAGCCGGTAATGCTTTTATAGCCCTTATGTTATGTAACCAGATTTAAAGAGCTGTGCTGAGTTTTCTGAATTTGAACAGAAGTGAGTCATATCAACGTACCTGGTGTGATAGGGAATCTGATGACTATCAAACCATCGGTATCCTGCAATATCTCTGTTTCTACTGGCCTGTTGTAACAACTGATCGAATGACGATGCTGTCTTGAGTATACCGTTATCAATAATACCGTAACCTCGTTGAGATGGATAAACACAAACGAAGTGACCTGTATTGCTTTCGATTCCCCAACGGCCCCAATAGACAAAAAGCAGCTGTGCTGATTTGAAGCCCGACATCTCTAGTGAGTGCAAGGCAAAGGCTGTCAGGTCATAGCAATAGCCATAACCATCTTTAAATGTCTCACAGGGCTTTTTCCAATGATGGCCGTGGCATTTGGAGTGCTCTCGTTGTTCGCTAGAAGCATAATGTAGGTGCGTGTGCATATAACTACAGATACTTTCTGGCGAGTCAAAACTTTCAATAGTGCGATGAAAGTGACTGATCATATGAGGCATCCTTGTAATCAAATTGGGCTATGAGTAACGGCTATTTACGGAACTCGATGTGAACTGAATTTTATTTGGTTTGGTGCTTGTGTATCTCTGAGTGTTTGCCTATCAACGCTGCCTGTTTGATAATACCGCGTTGTTGCATGGAGGCAGCTATTTTGTATTTGGGAAAAGCCTCCCTGTAGCATTCTGAATATCCCCCTATTCAACAATGAGAGCCACTAGAGGCCTGAATACTATGATGGAATCCCTTTCTGGTTTATTGAGCTTTATCCTATATTTTGCGTTTAGTTTGATGGCACTGCTGTGCTTTAAAGTGATCTACGTGAAAATCACACCTCATGACGAGTGGCACCTGATTAAAGAAGCAAAAAGCACGGCAGCGGCCTGGGCTTTTGGTGGTGCGATTCTGGGCTTCTCGATTGCTCTGGGCAGCGCCGCATCTAACTCTGTCGGTATTCTAGATTTTATGATTTGGGCGGTTGTTGCACTGCTGGCTCAGCTGTTGGCCTTTGCTATTGTGCGTTATGGTTTTATGCCTCGCATTGTGGAGCGCATCGAACAAGATGAAGTACCCGCAGGCATTATTGTCTGTTTTACCTCTGTTTCTATCGGTCTGTTAAATGCTGCTTGTATGACCTATTAATCAGCGTTGTATAGAAGGAAAAGGAGAAACCGAGATGAAACGATCCAAGTCTATTGACCTTAAACGGATGCGCAAAAAGCGAATTGTTCAGCTGGGGTCATTATCGGCAGTCGCGGGTAGCGCCACTCTGTTAACCGGTTGTGGCAACGGCAACCTTGAAGTCGAAGCCAGAGTCTATCGCAGTTTAGATATTTGTAAGGCGTTAAATTACGGTGAGGAACGCTTGTGTGAGCTTGCCTATCGTCAAGCTTTAAAGCGTTCGGCAGATGAATATCCTCGTTACACACACAGAGCATACTGTCTGGAAGAGTTTAAGAGTTGTCATCAGGAAATCACCGCTTATGGTCGGGAGTACGTACCGGATATGGCGGGTTTCTTACTGGCGCAGATTTCTAAAGGTGGCGATGCTGATAGCTATGGTGATTCAGGTGTGTGTGGCAGAACCCAGAGTTTTGGCTACAAAGGTGCCTGTTACTCTTCTAAGATCGTTTACGAAGGTAATGATCAGTTCTCTGACAATTACTATACCGCTGATGGTGAACGTATCAGTCGGCAGGAAGAAACAGACGATGGCTTCTTGGATACTGACGTCGATCTGGATGTATTTAGCACCAGACATAAATACAAACATAAAAAACCTTTAAGCCGGGGTGGCTTTGGGAAAAGAGTGATTGCCTTCGCATCAAACAAAAGCAGCCGAAGTAGCTCTTCTTGGGGTGGTTAATAAATGCTTCGAGTACCTGTTCAAGAACGTCACGATTGGCGTTTAACTGCTAAAGAATACGGGTTTAAGTTTCACACCATTGATGGCGAAGCCTATTGGGATGAAAGTGCTTACTATCAGTTTACTCTGCGTCAGATTGAGAGTGATCTGGAAGATCCTACCGAAGAGCTGCATCAGATGTGTCTGGACGTTGTGGAGCGGGTCGCCAAAGATGATGAGTTGTTGCGCCTGTTTCAGATTCCCGAAGCCTATTGGCAGTTGATAGCCGACTCCTGGATGCAGCGTGAGCCGAGCCTCTACTCCCGTCTGGATTTTGTTTATAACGGTAAATCACCGGCCAAGCTGTTGGAAAACAACGCCGATACACCGACTTCTTTGTATGAAAGTGGTTTCTGGAGTTGGCTCTGGCTGGAGCAACAGGTCGATCGTGGTGCGTTATCTATTGAAGCAGATCAGTTTACCTCGCTTCAGGAGAAACTGATTGCTCGCTTTGCTGAGCTGAAGCTGAGGTATCCCGGTCAGATGCTGCACTTGGCGTGTTGTAAAGATACTGAAGAGGATCTGGGCACCATCACCTATCTACAAGATTGTGCCGAAGCGGCAGGCATTAAAACCCGTAAGGTATTTATTGAAGATATTGGCCATGGGGAAGGCGATGTATTAACCGATTTGAATAATCAGGTAATCATCTGGTTGTTTAAGCTCTACCCGTGGGAGTTTATGCAGCGGGAAGACTATGGTGAGTTAATAGCGCCATCTGGAGTGAACTTTCTAGAGCCCATCTGGAAAACAGTGTTATCCAATAAAGCTTTATTGCCGATGTTATGGCGGCTATTTCCTGGTCACCCTAACCTGCTTCCTGCTTATTTTGAACACGAGCTGGCAAAAGCTAATGTGACTGAGCTGGTGCGTAAGCCTATCTATTCCCGCGAAGGGGCTAATATCACGTTGCTAAAAAACCAGCAGGTGCAGTTAGAGAGTGATGGGCCATATGGTGAAGAAGGCTATATTTACCAGGCGTTCCAGCCTCTGCCCAAGTTTGGTGATAACTACACCTTGATTGGTTCCTGGCTGGTGAATGATCAACCCGCAGGGATTTCTATTCGTGAAGATTCCAGTCTTATAACTCAGGATTCTTCGCGCTTTTTACCTCATATTATTTTGGGTTAGTGAGTAAGGCTTGGACCGTAGCAATACAGACACATCCCTGTGTCTGTTAATCTCTGCTGCAGAAATACAGTACGTTAAACCTGTACCAGTTCTGCTAATCCACTAGAAGTTTACACTGACAGTAGTACCGATCACTCTTGGTGCTCCTGGTGTGGCATAGTCCTGAACCGGCAGACCCGCCTGCTGCTGATATTCTGTCACGATATACTCTTCATCGGTCAGGTTAGTGGCCCACAGTGAAACATTCCAAGCCGGTGTTTCATAAGCCAAACGGGCATTGACCAGCGTACGGGAATCGGCCTTTAGGGTGTTGTCATTCTTCATATAAGAATCGCCCTGATAGTTGGCGTCCATGGCAAAGTTAACATTACCTGATAAACGGTACTTAAAGCCGGTCGCCATGGTCCAGTTGGGCGCACCCTTAAACTCATTACCGTTGTAGTTAGTTTGCTCACCGCCAACGGTTACCGGGAAGTCTTTAAACTCGGTTTTGACGTAACCCAGGTTGGCAAACACTTCCAGCTTGTCGGTTGGATAGGCAAAGGTTTCGATCTCAAAACCGTACAGTTGGGATTTACCGACGTTAGCGGTATAGCGATCCAGAGAATCACCGGATGGTGAGAAGTCGACCTGTTGATCCTCCCAATCGGTATAGAACACATTGGCGTTCAGTAGCAGATCACCGTCCATCAGGATAGAACGCAGCGATAGCTCATAGTTGGTGGTGTATTCAGGATCAAAGTCATGAATGCTACCGTCTTTCTGGTTGACGCTGGAACCACCGGCACGATAGCCCTTCTGAACCATAAAGGCCGTATTCACGTCTTCATTCCAGTAGTACTGAATCACCGCTTTAGGCAGGAAGGATTCGTAGTCGGTCTTTACATTCTCTGGTGCCGATTGCAGCTGGCCCTCCAGGCCTGCCAGTAGCTGATCAACAGTGCCATTGCCTGTCACGGTTTTGACATCAGAGAGTGTACCTTGACGGCGGGTCTGGTCTTCCTTGTCGTAACGGGCACCGAAGGTAAAGGCCCATTTGTTACTTGGACGCCAGGTGGTTTCACCAAAGATTGCTCTGTTTTTGGTCTTGTAGTTGGAGTCGTAGTCCTGGGCGACATCAATAAAGGTCGGTACCTGACCGAAGATTGCACTGGCCGTTGCCGCATCCAGGCCAAAGCCATAAGGCGATGGTGTGGTTAAATAAGCCAGAGTGGATTGCTCAACATTGGCTTTCGGATAGAGGGTTTCCAGATTCCAATGAGCATCACGGTCCACTTCACCGTAGTAAAGACCGGCGACACCGCTCCAGTTGCCAGTATCAAAGTTCAGGCGCAGTTCCTGAGCGATACCTTCACTCTCACCATCCTGAGCGATAAAGCCAGCATAGCTTGATGTGGAGTCATAATCATCCAGACGATCGTATTTGTCTTTTGAGACACTGGTGATGCTGGTCAGTGTCAGGCTATCAGAAAGCTCATAGCCCACATCAAGCGCGTAGTTGTAGACGTCGACATTGTGGTAAGCGTCATATTCTGATTGGGCCTCAAAACGATAAGGATCATCCAGACGTACATTAGGGTTATCACCCATATCGTTACGGGTATGGGCCAGAGTCAGATTAGCAGATAGTCGCTCAGTCGGTTCAAACAACAACTTACCGCGAATGGTTCGGCGGTCAAAACCGGCGTAATCATCTTCATCACGAGTGATATTGTTTACAAAACCATCGGACTGGTAATCATCGATAGAGAAACGAAACGCCAGTACGTCATCAATCAGGCCACCGCCACCGGCATAGGATAGACGAGTGGTATTATCACCGGCCAATGAGGCTTGAGCGCTGTGCTCCCAATCATACGTCGGTGCTTTGGTCTTTAGATAGATGGCACCATTCAGGGCATTACGACCCTGCAATGTGGCTTGAGGACCACGATAGACTTCAATCTGCTCGATATCCCACAGGCTCATAGCACCATAGCGAATCCCCAGATTATCCAGTGCTACATCATCGACGTAGACACCGGCGGTGTAGCTGTCTGGATCAGATGAAACCCCCTGCACACTGATACCTCGAATGGCGAACTGAGCTTCATTACCACCCCTAACCATAGAGACATTAGCTAGGCGGGCGTAGACACCGTTCAGATCCTGAATGGTGGATTCGCTGATCTCGTCACCGGTTAGTACACCCACGCTGACCGGCAGTTCCTGCAGGTTTTGTTCCTGCTTATCACCATAAATAATGATGGAATCCAACTGCTGACCGGTTTCAGTGTTTTGTTCCTCGGCGTGAGTAATTCCTATTACTCCGCTTAAGGCAACCGCCATGCTGCCCAGAACATAAGGTTTTTTGATCACTGTTCCAACTCCTTAATCTTTCCCTCTCAGGGGATTATGAATGGGTCTGTTTTTATCGTGACTTGATCAAGGCGCGTTAGAGTACAAAATCTAAATTTTGATTTAAATAAAAATTATTATCATTTTTATTTTTTGAAGTTGGTTTTTTTAAGGAGTTTGTTGTCGTGTCTGAAAGAGGTGAGGTAATTACCTGTGGCACAGGCGCTGATGAAGATTCAACTATATGAAAAGTATGGCTTTTATTGTGATTTTGAGAGAGTAGTACCTGCTGCCCTCTGCAGAGTGTTATGTATCTGTCCCTAGGGGGAGGATGGCTCAGAGACATATTTTTTAGTCAGTTAGAACCTGTGAAAAGGCTCTAACTGAACTAAGGGAATTAGGCGCAACATTTCTTAAACTTACGACCACTGCCGCAATGGCATGGATCGTTACGCCCAGTTTTTGGTGTTTCACGTCTAATCGGTGTTTGAGGTCCACAGCAACTTGAGCTGCTGCAACAGGAAGATTGATTGTTTTGATTCGGCTTTGCAGCAGGTGGAGTGTTTTCGTCAATCATGGGGATACTTCACAAGAGTTTCTAGATATAAATATTTCTCATTCGCACTTTACATGAGCGCTAACCATAGGTCTATATAGCCTTGTGTTTTCCTGTTGGATGTAATGAGTGGAGGACTTTATTTCGCAAAGCTAAAGAGACTATACCTTTCAATTCCGGTGGCCCCAATCCTGCTGCCAACTGGTCCTATTGGACCCAACCAATTTTTCTTACTCTGCCAAAAAGACAGTTTCAACGTGCAACAGGTAGATAGAAAAGATGGAAGTGGTTGAGTTATCCGGTTTAAGCCTGCTTTGGCTATCCCTCGCCATTGCGCTGGCCTCTATGATCACCTCGATCACGGGCATGGCCGGTGGTGTGCTGATGTTTGCGGCCATGAGTGTCTATATGCCGGTGCGCCCGCTGGTGGCGATTCATGGCACGGTGCAGGTGTTTAACAATGCCGCCCGCAGCTGGTTTTTGCGCACCAGTATTCGCTGGGGTATGTGTATTCCCTTTGGTTTTGGTGCTGTTATCGGAGCTGTGCTGACCACCTTTTTTATTGTGCAATATGTCGGTGAGTTCTTCCCGCTGTTGCTGTTGGTGTGCCTGATTCTCTACACCCTGTTTAAACCCAAGAAGATGCCGCACTTCAAAATACAGGATAAGAACTTTTTCTGGGTTGGCATCGCGACGGGTAGCCTGGGCATTATTGCCGGGGCGATTGATCCTCTGTTGGCGGTGTTTTTTATCCGTGATGATCTAACCAAAGAAGAGGTGGTGAGCAACAAGTCACTGATGCAGCTGTTTGCACACCTGACCAAGATTCCAGCTTATCTGTTTTTAGGCTTCTCATTTATCGATAACGCTGAGCTGATTGCCATCTTGAGTCTGGCTGCCGTGATTGGTGCCAAACTGGGTGTGATCGTGCTGCGTTATATCAATACCCAAGTCTTTT
The DNA here is from genome assembly GCA_964342385.1 of uncultured Oleiphilus sp. Classification (GTDB taxonomy): domain Bacteria; phylum Pseudomonadota; class Gammaproteobacteria; order Pseudomonadales; family Halomonadaceae; genus Oceanospirillum. Next base: position 9,500 of record CAYFGP010000060.1, read on the forward strand.
TTGCCCTGATGAAGGTAGCACTGTTTTTTGCTGCCGGACGCATTACTTATCAACTGATTCAGATGGGAGTTTAGCCATGAGCCAAACCTATTCCTTAGTGAACCCTTACAACAATGAGCCAATCGGCGAATACGAGTATACCTCGTGGGAACAGGTGGAGCAGAAACTGGCTCTGCTGAAATCCGGTCATCAAACCCAGCGTGATACCGCTGCCTTTGAGCGTGCTAACGTGCTGCTGAAACTATCTGAATTGCTGAAAGCCAATTCAGAAGAGCTGGCTCAGCTGATCACCCGTGAAACCGGCAAGACGATCTCCGACTCCCGTGTTGAGATGATGCGCGCGGTTAACGCGACGATTGCCTGTAGCGAAGAAGCCCGTCAGATTACTGGTGAAGCATTGGATTCCGATGCTTATGCCGGGATGGGTAAAAAGATCGGTATCGTCTGCTGGCGTCCACTGGGCACCATCTTCTGTATTACGCCGTTTAACTTCCCGATTAATATCGCCATTCATAAGATCGGCCCGGCTTATGCGGCGGGCAATAGCGTGTTGTTTAAACCGGGTCCGCAAAATACTGCCACGGCTCAGCGTTTAGTTGAACTATGTTATGAAGCAGGTATGCCGGAAAATGTACTGCAGTTCTGTATGCCTGAGATGAAAGAGCTGGATCGTTTAAACAGTCACTCGGATGTCAATGCCATCAACTTTACCGGTGGAACTGCAGCGGCCAACGCCATTGCCGCCGCCGCAGGCTATAAAAAGCTGCTGCTGGAGCTGGGTGGTAATGATCCTCTAATCATCATGGATGATGCTGATCTGGAAGGTGCTGTAAAAGCAGCAATTAATCAACGTTTCGCGACGGCAGGTCAGCGTTGTACAGCGGCTAAGCGTTTGTTTGTGCATGAAAAAGTATATGACGCCTTCCGTGATCTGTTGGTAGAGAAAAGTGCTGAGCTGGTCGTGGGTGATCCCGCGAAAAATGAAACCTTTATTGGTCCTCTGATTCACCAGGGCGCTGCCGATCAGGTACGTGGCTTTATCGAAGACGCTATTGAGCGTGGCGCAACAGTAGCCATGGGCAATAAGTACGAAGGTGCTTTTGTTTACCCAACCATTCTGGAGAACGTTGATCCTGAATGTGAGCTGATGGTGGAAGAGGCCTTTGGTCCTGTAATGCCGCTGTTTAAGTTCGCTGATGTGGATAGCATTATCCCGATTATCAACAATACGGCTTACGGCCTACAGGGCGGTATCTTCACCAATAATCTGGCGCTGATTCGTCGCCTATTTGAAGAGCTGGATGTGGGTACGCTAGCGGCCAATGATGGCCCAGGTTTTCGCACCGAACACTTCCCATTTGGTGGTGTAAAAGAGAGCGGTGTCGGCCGTGAAGGTATTAAGTATGCTATTCGTGAAATGAGCTTTACTAAGACTCTGGTGCTGTAATTGATATCCAGCGAAACAAAATAATTGTGACCCTTTACATTAAAAATGTGAGAGGAAGTAGCATTAATTAATCTGAAGTTTTTTCCTCGGTTTATGTACTGAGTAATAGTCCTTTAGCAGTGTTCCTACTGCACCCCGTAAAGTGATTTTTTAGGCGACCTTAGTGTCGCCTTTTTTTATTTTAAACTTTGAATCATATTCTTTGTGACGGTTTTAATTTTTTACTGTCTGTCTTAGATTGCTAAAAATTCGGTGGTATCAATGGTGGTCTGACTTTTAGAGAGTATGCTGTTCTGTAATAGAGTGTAATATTTGGTTTTTATTACAGCGTGATGTATGCAAGTTGGTGAAAGTTATGATGATATATTGATTTCAGTCTGAGATAGAGGTTTGAAAATTAAAACTATTGTTTTTTTGATGGTGTTAGTGGTCATTGTTTTACCTGTTTTTAAGTGGTTTTTTACGGCGAAATAGTTTTTTAAAATGACTGGTGCGGGATTTATGACGATTGTGTTTTTGACTTGGAGGGAATGATTTATTTTCCTGGCTTATCTATTAACTGTTGATTTTGTTCTGGTCTATTAAAATCATAAAGTAATAATCCGTAATTTTGTTTTTTATCCTTGAAGTTAATATGGCTCCGTACTCGCTGAGAGGGGCCGTCAAACCCTCAACGTGGGTGCAAGTATCAGGGATTTGATATTCAAATTTTCTGGTTCTGTATTACAGATGTTTTTAATCTATTAATCTAGAGGATATTACTATGTCTAAAGTAATTAAACTGCAAAAAATGGCTCCTAAAAATGAAGTATGTATCGCTCCTTCTCAGTGGAGTGTCTTCTAAGGCGCTGACTCCTAATACCAGTTCTTGAACTGGTCGTTAAGAGTAATAAAAGCCCGGCAATATAAACCTACGTGTGTTGAGTCGGGCTTTTATTATTATGCTGATGTTTTTTAAAAAATGCGTATTTGCGATCTGGTTAGCTTTGATGGATGTTTTAATTGTTATCCTTGACAGCGAATTGTAATGATTGCTTGTCAAAGTTTTTATTAAATTAAGTTGTCAGATGTGCATTAATAAACGACATGATTAAAGTGATTTTTATAAAGAGAGAATGATGATGACTGCTTTTAATAGCGCGGACTGGATGCAGGATAACCTGGCATTGCTGGGTAATAGAAAGCTAATCGATATCTGTATTACTGGTTCCCATGATTCGGGTATGAGTGTGGTACAGCATGGTACAGCAGGCTCTAATGCTTGTAATACTCAAACTCAGAGCAATGATATCGCTGGTCAGTTGGACCTAGGAGCACGTTATTTTGATATTCGTCCTGTGATTGGTAGCGGTGATTACTACACTGGACACTACACCAAAATTTCGATTCCTCTGTTAGGGGATAGCATGCAGGGTTCCCGTGGTCAGTCAATTAAATCGATTGTGGATCAGGTCAATGAGTTTACGGATGCCCATGCTGAGCTGGTAATTTTAAACCTGTCCCACGATATGGATACCGATGCCGGCAATAGCAATTATCCTTCTTTTAATCAGAACCAATGGAATGGTTTGTTTGCGCTTTTAAGTGAGCTTAATCATCTGTATATGGTGAGTAGTTCAACTAACTTGTGCCAGCAAACACTGAATGACTTTATTGGTAAGGGAAGTGCCAGTGTTGTCGTGATTGTTGAACCGGGTAGTGTTGATCTGGGCCAATATCAGGACAAGGGTTTCTTCCCCTACTCCTCATTTGATGTTTACAACAGTTATGCCGATACCAGCAGTTTCCCGGATATGGCGAAGGATCAGTTTGCCAAGATGGATAAGGAACGGGCACAGGGCAATTACTTCCTGTTGTCCTGGACTCTGACCCAAGGCACATCTGAGGTCATCTCCTGTGTCTTTTCCAGCAGTGCAGAAAGTATTCGCGATGCGGCAACTAAAGCCAATAACCAGTTGCAGGCTCAGATCGAGAGCCATGTCAGCCCAACGGCATACCCTAATATTCTGTACACCGACAATATTATCACCAACCAAAGTGCCCAGACGGCTATGTGGATTAATCAGAAACTGAGCGCTTAGTCCGTTCAGCCAGGGAGGGATAGATCCCTCTCTAATACTTCTATCAGTAGCACCAAATAGCCAGCACCCTAGCAGCCAGGAGATGATCATGGGCGGTAATATCGAGCGCCGTATTTCAAAAGGATTACTGACACAGTTTTTATATGGCAATAGCCATGTGTACAGCGCAATGGAAAGCCATCCTGAGAGTGACGGTGATTATTATGATCTGCTTGCACCCCTGGTCCATGCTCCCTGGCAGTTGGTTAAGCGTCAGTTATGGTACTTTGTCGCCCCTGAGGAGATAGTGCTACCCGACCACGGTTTCAAGATTCATATCAGTCTAGTGTCGGCCCTGACAGAGCAGTACCTCCCTGTTATTGCACGTCAACTGATTGAATTACAAACTCCTTTTAAGGTGTTGTGTAATGCCCGATTGCAGGATTTTCACAACTCCCAATCCTGTAATCGGGTCTCTTGTGGCAAGTTTATTACGGTCTACCCCGCAAATATTGAAATCTTTAAGCAATGCCTGGCTCGCTTATATCAGGCAACGGAAGGGGCCTATGGGCCCTTTATTCTGAGTGATAACGCCTATAAAAATAGTCGCTGTTTGTTCTACCGTTATGGTGCTTTTACCGGCAGTGGTGTGCGTGATGTGATGGGCGAAACTGTAGCCCGAGTGATTAATGCCGAAACAGGTGAAACCGATCAGCGTTTGCCCTATTTCCAGTTGCCTGAGGGGGTTTGTGATCCTTTTGCGTATGATGCAAAGCAAGCGGTCAGTTCTGTAGAGGAGGCTATAGAAAACACTACCCAAGATAGTGACGTAGTGAGTCGTGAAGATGAGAGTGATGATTCTGAACGCTTAAATGATCGTTATGAGGTCTTGGATTGTCTATCTGGTCATTCCAGTAAGGGTGGTGTTTATGAAGCGATTGACCATTACACCGGTCAGACCGTTGTGCTGAAAGAAGCGCGTCCTTTGATTAATCAAAACCGTAAGGGACAACAGGATGCAGTCGCAGGCTTGAAGCATGAAGCGCATATTTTACAACGCTTGGCAAATACTGGTCTGGTGCCAAAGGTGGTTGAAAGCTTTGACGAGTGGCAGCATCACTTTCTGGTCTTAGAAAAACTGCCAGGTCAAACCCTGGCGTTTGTTGATCGCCAGTTTCTCAGTCAGCTGAGCCATAACCGGTCTGGTTCGGATGAGAGTACTGGAAAGAGTCATTGTGAGAGAGATCGCGCACGTATCAAACAATTTTGCCAGTGGTATCTGACTATTTTGTCTCATCTGGTAGATGCGGTACAGCGTGTGCATCAGCAGCAGATCGTGATCGGTGATATTGCGCCACAAAATATTCTGCTGGATACAGACACTCTGGCGATTCAACTGATTGATTTTGAAGGCGCTTATGATGTCGGCAATAATCAGTTTTATGCTCCTGTCACCAGCATGGGGTTTAGTCAGCATAAGGCGTGTCCACAGATAGCCGATGATTGGCAAGCGGTGGCTAATGTGGCGCGTCATATGCTGCACCCTATCTGCCTCTATTTTGCGCTCAACCCCTCTGCTAAACAGGGTTTCTGGCAACACCTGCTGCGAGAGTATAGCTTGCCACAGCAGCTTGAAAGTTTACCTGAATTACTGAGCCAGGGCGGTGAGGTGGCCCAAACAGCTATCGCTGATATACAGGCTCAATTGGATGATTTTGATTATGAGTATCAAGGTGGCAATGATCTGGAGGGTTCACTGCTTGAATCCCAGTTGCAACAGATTCGACAGCATATTTTTAGCTATCTGGATCAGCCGGTGCAGGGAACACATTTTCCTCTGGATTACCGCAGCTTGAGTACCAATGCTCTGGGAGTAGCATTTGGTAGCAGTGGCATTTGCCACTTTCTGCAGCAAAGTCATCGATCTCAAGACAATACCTATGAGCAAAAAGCACTGGCATTGTGCCTGTCCAGCCTGAGTGATGAGACTATAACGCAGCTACCACCTGGGCTGTATCAGGGGCTGGCGGGAATTGCCTGGGTATTGCTGGTTAGGGGGGAATCCTCACGAGCGATTCAATTGATGCAGCAGGTCTATGACCATAACACTCGTTTTGATGCCGAGGATATTTTCTTTGGCTGTGCGGGTTGGGGGCTGGCAAGTCTGTTCTTCTATCAACAGCTGGATGAAGCTCAGTATCTGAATAAGGCCATTGAAGCGGAAGCTTTTATCTCTCAGAAACTGATTGAACGTCATGGTCGGTTGGAATATCAAAATATCGATGGTTATTGCTACTCAGGCTGGATGCATGGTAACGCGGGTATCGCACTGTTTTATCTGCGCTTATATCAGGCTACAGAAGACAGTAGCTATCTGGAAAAAGGAAAGTTGTTACTGAAAGGCGAGGTTGAGCGGGCTGAATCCGATGACGATCAGATCGCCTGGCGTAAAGATTACAGCGAGCTGGCGACGTATCCCTATCTACGTTTTGGTTCCGCAGGGATCGGCCAGGTGATTCTGCGTTATTACCGCTATTTGAAATCTCCTCTGTTATTGGATTTGGCTCATCAAATTGCCCAAAGCTTGAAGGGACGTTTTTGTATTTATCCAGGACAGTTTATGGGGATGGCCGGTATTGGCGATTTCTTTCTGGATATGTATCAAACCACTCAGGAGCTGTCCTATCTGGATGAGGCTCATGCCATAGCCCGACGGATTTTACTGTATGCCCTGCCAGAAGAGCGTGGAGTGTCCTACCCCGGTGAGGAGCTAGCGCGTATTAGTTGTGATCTGGGATCCGGCTCAGCGGGGGTTGGGTTATTCCTGCAGAGGTTGCGTGATAACGGCCGGGGCAAGGTGTTGTTCCTGGATTTCTAGAATTTGATCTTGAGTGCTGGATCTCAGGTTTGAGCTGTAAGCATCTATTTAAGGGAACCGAAATGGAAAATTATATTCGAGTGACTGAGCTGGCAGGTTCAGAGGTTTTTCACACGACGGTACAGCGTCTGGAGCAAACGTTTCATTTTCTGCAGCCGGATATCACACAGGATTTTACCGGGGCAGCATTTGTTGAGCTCTATAAAAACAGTCGTGCACTGTACCAGGCCCATTTCCCAGAAATGATGGCCGATTATGTGCCTATTTATGTCTCCATGTGGAAGTTGAGTGCTCACGAAATGGTCGACCTGAAGAATATGCACCAGGACGGCGGTATCCACTATTTTGCTAAAAATGGCTATCAGGCCCGAATGAAAACCCTGTGGACCAATCTCTATAAATCAGAACAGTCTGATACGGCCAGTGAAGAGATGGGAATCTATGTTGTGGACTGCGAAAACCCCGATCATCACGCGCTTTATCAGCAACTGGCTAAACATAATACGCATTTCTTTCAGCGCAGTGATCATCAGTTATGTGATATGCGCCAGTTAGGTGATATCAGCGTTGATTATGATCTGACAAGTCTGGAGCAGACGGCCTTCCCTTATAAGGTTGGTACCAGTATTCAGTTTAACAGTCGCATGCTACACGGTTCTAAGGCCCTGAAACAGGAGGGAGACCCTGACCGCTTCCGAGTCGCATTAACCAGTGTCTGGCTACACAAAGATGATTTGGATGAAAGTGTGGTGCAAAAGCCTGATCTACAGGATGAAGAGCTGTTCCTGGCCGCTTGTGAGCCTTCCCTTTGGCCCGCCCTGTTGCAGGAGAAAAAGCCGATCTGTGACAGAGAGAAAATGAGGTTGCGCTTAATTCGCGACCTTATCGCCACCCATCGGGAGCTGATGTAGCCCTTGCATTGGGTGAAGGGCACAGCAGGCTCTCTGGGTAATCTGACCAAAAGAGGAAAATGACATGACTGGACAAGATTCGGCAAATACTGGCGCAAGCCAGGCATCTGCCCAGGGTCAAAATGCGAATCAGAGTCGCCATGGCAGCTCTGATCATGCCGCTGACCATAATACAAAGCCTGGACAACTCCCTGGCCATGAGCATGAAAGCTCGGGACAGCTAAGCTATGTTGCCCCAGATGAGCGCTACGATGTCGCTAATCTGATTGTGGATAAGTACGCTAAGTGGTCCTTTGGTGTGGGATTGATTCCAACTCCTGCAGCTGACTTGATCGCCCTGACCGGTGTACAGATGAAGATGCTGCATGAAATCGCGCGGGTATACGGTTATAGCTTTAGCGATAACAAGTTCCGCAACACAGTGGGGGCGTTGCTTAGCTCGGCACTGCCGCACACGGCCAGTAAGGCTTCTCTGGGCAGCTTTGTAAAAAGTATCCCTGTGCTGGGAAGTGCCGTTGGCATGATCGTAATGCCAGCAGCCTGTGCTGCAGCGACTTATGCACTGGGTATTGTCTTTATCAAACACTTTGAAAGTGGTGGTAGTTTCCTGGATATCGATCTGGGACTGATGAAGTCTCAAGTACGGGAAGTGGCTGATAAGTATCGTAAAAACAAGGCTAAGCCAGATCCTGCTGCGGCTTAAAATGCAGCAGAATCGATGTGAGTGAATCCAGGGTTCATTTGCTAAGACAGCAATGTCTTAGCGCACATTAAGCGATACCTGTCACACAAGGCTGTTGCGGAGCTGGTGGTCATAGCGGGCGGCAGATAAGTCAGTTTGATCTGATCTATCTGAATGGGCCGATACGCTGCAGCAACACCTATCGCTATGCTCCTACAGTGACATAACAGCCTTTCTATATCTGCCATTGCTTTGTCTGGTTTTATTGCTTGTTTGGTTTTAAAGCAATAGATCGCCAATCAACCGGGTTTCTTTACTACTGATGGTTATATTTGATTTAGTCAATCGAGATAAAAAGATTGCTTTCAATAAGTTGTTAATTCTGGGCTGTATCTCAGGACTAGCTAATGCCCTGATTCTGGCAGTGATCAACCTGGCGGCTGATCAGGTAGGCGATGAAGAAAATACCACCAGTACCCTCTACTATCTTGCGCTGTTTCTGGTGACGGTTGGTATTTACTATCTGGCTCAGCAACGTTTGATGATTCTGGCTACTCATCATGTGGAAAATGCTATTCGCTCCATCCGCTTAAGTGTTGTGGCACATATTCGCAATTGTGAGCTGCAAACCATCGAGCAATTGGGCAGGGATCGAATTTTTGCTGTGATGGGTAAAGAGTTACAGGTGATTTCCCAGTCTGCACAGTTGTTTGTCATTATTGCTCAGTCCAGCATTCTGGTGTTTTTTACCTCTCTTTACATCGCGTGGTTGTCGATCCCTGCCTTTGTCATTATTGCCTCCTGTATCGTTTTGGGAGCGGTAGTGCACTTTCAGCGCCATAAAGATATTGAAACGACCCTGAATAAGTCCTTTCAGCGCGAAGCAAAACTACTGTCCCGGCTAACAGACTTTCTCGATGGTTTTAAAGAGATCAAACTCAGTCGACAGCGGGCAGAGGCTTTGGAACAGGAATTTAACCGTGACAGTAAGCGAGTCAATATCGCTCGGCGCAGTACGCTATCGCTGTTTGCGAAAGATTTTGTTGCCTCTCAGCTGAACTTTTATCTGGGGATCAGTGCGGTGGTGTTTCTGGTGCCTATTTTGTCAGAAGCAGATCCGGAGATGATCACCAAGGTCACGACTGCCACTCTGTTTTTGGTAGGACCAATCACTGGTATTGTCGGCGGCCTTCCCAGCTTTGCTTCATCCAATACCGCTGCAAAAAATATTCTCAGTTTAGAGCAAGAGCTGTCGGATATCGGTGGTAAATCCGCACAAGCTCCTATTTTTAAAGACTTTAATGAGATAGTGCTACGCAACTTGCACTTCCAGCATATCAGCCCCAGTGAAGAGAAGGCGTTTGCCGTTGGGCCGATTAATTTGACAATTAAAAAGGGGCAGACCTTGTTTGTGACTGGGGGAAATGGTAGCGGTAAGACCACCTTTATTCGCTTACTCACCGGGTTATATCCGGCGGACTCCGGTGAGATCTTGCTGGATGGCATCCCTATCTCTGGAGGACGAGCAGAGGGAAAAGCAGGCGGAAGGGTTGTGACTGAAGCAGGGCAAAGGGTGGATGCCTATCGCAATTTATTCAGTTCTGTTTTTGCCGATTTCCATTTGTTTAAACACCTCTATGGTTTAGATCCTATTGATCAAGAAGCGGCAGATTATTGGCTCAACTATCTGGAGATGGGACATAAGGTACAACTGGAGGGTGATGAATACAGCACTGTTGATCTTTCCGGAGGGCAACGTAAACGCCTGGCTTTACACAGTGCCATTTTGGAAAACCGGCCTATCTATATTTTTGATGAATGGGCTGCGGATCAGGATCCCTATTTCAGACAGAAGTTTTATCTGGAAGTGCTGCCAAAACTGAAAGCAGCAGGGCAAACGGTGATTGCGATTACTCATGATGATAAGTATTTCGATGTTGCAGATATCCACGTGAAGATGGAAGAGGGACAGCTGCATTACGTTAAACCCCGCAGAGAGTCACTTGAACAACCATTGACCCCCTCAGAGGCTTAGTTCCCTAACACTAATAGGTATTGAATATGTTAGTAGAAATCCCTCCAGGGCTGGCACTTTTGGTGCTTGCCGGTCTTTTGCTGTTGTTCATATTTTATAGTCGTTTGATTAAACGTTACGACAGCAAGGCACCTAAAAAAGCGAAAAAGTTAAGACGCTACCGTTTTCGTTTTGTCCTGTCTTCGTTGATTGGCTTTTTGGTTTTTATGGTCGCGGCTCCGGTGATACTGCTGCCTGTTCATCCCGGTGAAGTGGGGGTGTTATGGCAACGTTTTGCGGGCGGAACCCTGGTTAATAAACCGATTCCTGAAGGTACGGTATTGGTGTTGCCTTGGAACAGGCTATTTACCTATTCCACTCGTTTTCAAACCTCCCGCATTAGTGTTGAAGCGGTAACGAGGGGCGGCTTGAAGATCAACCTGGATACGGTGGTGCGTTTTCGCCCGGTTCGGGAGCAGATTCCAGGGCTACATAAATATGTGGGTGAGGATTATATTCAACGCCTTATCGTACCTGAGGTCGGTTCTGCGGCCCGTTTGATTGTGGCTGATTACAATGCTGAGCAGGTATATAGCGATGAACGAGCCAAAGTACAGGAACGGATATTTAACTTGGTGAATGCTTCGTTACGACTGAATGAAAAAAGCCTGTTAAAACAACATGATCAGCCTGGGTTGTCCCGCTTTATTCATCTGGAAGATATTCTGATTCGTGACGTGGAGCTGCCAAAAAAAGTGAATTTAGCGATTATCAATAAGGTCAATCAGAAATATTTGGATGATGAATATCTGATGCGTATTGAAGTCGCAAAAAAAGAAGCTGCGCGTAAGAAGATAGAAGCTCAGGGTATTGCTGCTTTTCAGAGGGAAGTAGCGGGCGGTATTTCAGAAACATATCTGCGTTGGCGAGGGATTGAAGCAACTATCGACCTAGCCAAGTCTAATAACAGCAAAGTTGTGGTGATTGGAAGTGGTAAGGATGGTTTGCCTCTGATTCTTAATACGGAGAGCAGCCTGAAGCCAGTCCCTGTACCGGATAATGCTCTCAGGCCCATTCAGAACTCTGTATCGATACAGGATAAGTCGTCTGATCAACACTTAGCGCTGATTGATACAAACCCGCAGGCAGGGGCTGAGAATCCGGAACGCATAGAAGCCTCATCTAGTGCCTATCCCAATTAATGCAGTGGCTTTAAGCATTTGAGCATGAATATCTCTGTATTTGATGACGCACTGATATAGCGCAATTTCCTCTATTTTTACTGGCCTCAAGACTGCCTTTTATCTGGTTCTAACGACTCCATAGGTAGCGGGGTACTTTTAACTTATGGATCGTCCATCAGGCTTTCCAACCTCGCTTGTAGATCGGTTGTCATGCATAGGGTTTTAGCAAATTTGCTGCTTAGGACAACAATGAGGTGGAGCGACAGAGCCTGAGTCACCAATAGATTTGATGAGGCCAGTATGACTTATAACGTAAACGATTTTGACTCCCTGGATGTTGTTAACAGCGACCGTAATCACGTTTGGCATCACCTGACGCAACATAAGCCGTTTGAAACCACAGATCCTATGGTGATCGTAAAAGGTGAAGGCATGCGGGTATGGGATGCCAAGGGTAATGAATACCTGGATGCGGTATCCGGTGCAGTATGGACGGTAAACGTCGGTTATGGCCGTACCGAGATTGCTGATGCGGTACGTGATCAGCTGGTCAATATGAACTACTTTGCTCACAGCGCCGGTAACGTGCCTGCGGCTCAGTTTGCGAAAAAGCTGATCGACAAGATGCCGGGGATGAGCCGGGTTTATTTCTCTAATTCCGGTTCTGAAGCCAACGAAAAAGCATTCAAAATCGTGCGCCAGATCGCTCATAAAAAGTACGGCGGTAAGAAGACCAAGATTCTATACCGTGAGCGTGATTACCACGGCACCACTATCGCCACGCTGAGTGCCACCGGTCAGATTGAGCGTCGTGATCAGTACGGTCCGTTTGTACCGGATTTTGTTGAAGTGCCACACTGCTGCGAGTACCGCGCTCAGGACGGTTCCGATAAGGAAAACTATGGTGTCTGGGCGGCAGATCAGATCGAGAAAGTGATCCTGGCAGAAGGTCCTGAAACGGTAGGTGCCCTGTGTCTGGAGCCGATCACGGCTGGTGGTGGTGTGATTGAGCCACCTGTGGGTTACTGGCCTCGTGTGCAGGAGATCTGCAAAAAGTACGATGTGCTGCTGCATATCGATGAAGTGGTGTGTGGTCTGGGTCGTACCGGTAAGTGGTTTGGTTATCAGCACTATGGTGTACAGCCAGATATTGTCACTATGGCAAAAGGTGTGGCATCCGGTTATGCCGCGATCTCCTGTACCGTAACCACTGAAGAAGTGTTCGCTGCTTTTAAAGAAGACGTTGATCCTCGTCTGGGTTACTTCCGTGATATCTCTACCTTTGGTGGTTGTACTGCCGGTCCTGCGGCAGCGCTGGTCAATATGCAGATCATCGAAGATGAGAGGCTGCTGGAAAACGTCACCATGCAGGGCGAGTACCTGCGTGGTCGTCTGTATCAGTTGATGGAAAAGCACCCGCTGATCGGTGATGTGCGTGGTAAAGGTCTATTTGCTGGTTTTGAGCTGGTTAAAGATCGCGACACGAAAGAGCCGGTGGACGAAACAGTCGCTGCAGCCGTAGCAGCGCATTGTATGGCCAATGGCGTGATTATTGGTCGTACCAACCGTTCCTTTAAGACCAATAACAACACCATTTGTCTGGCTCCGGCATTGATCGCTACGCAAGATGATATTGATCAGATTGTTAATGCGCTGGATGAGGCGGTAGCCGAAGTCAGCCGCAAGCTGTAATTCAAACGCGCACCTCAATGGTGCGTGATGGACAGGTTTGATTGACAGATTTGATTAGCATGTGCTGCTTAATCGCAACGGGTTGAGCGGCTAGTCAATTAAACCCCTTGCTCTTCAGATTATTCTGTTTCGCTGAGGTGGCGGCCTCCCCTCGAAAGGCCCTCCAACAGAGCTTTGGCGCTGGTGCTTGCCGCTGCTCTGATCGCCGCCTCGGCATTTTGTTTTGTGCTAAAGTGTTTGATAAATAAAGCACTTTTCTCCTGGGAGGTGCCGACCTCTCTTATCCTGTCTGGCGGGCTCTTTTATACAATTTGCTGAGCTTTGGTAAGCTTTGGTCAGTATCTTGCTTATTTACAGGCGTGTTCTGTTGTTCATTGATCAGCTAGAAATTAGCTATTCACTTCCCGCGATTTTGTACAAAGAGGCGCTGCTATGTTTCAGCTTTTTCATCTTTCACCTGATAAAGGCACCAGCCTGCAGAAACAGCTGAGAGAGCAGATCGCCACCGCGATTCTCAATGGCAATATCCCATTGGATACGCCGTTACCTTCCAGTCGTAAGCTGGCGCAACAGCTGGGTATTGCCCGTAATACCGTGGTGTTGGCTTATGAACATCTGCTGGATGATGGTTATCTGATCGCCCGTGAGCGTCGCGGTTATTTTGTTAATCCCGACATTCTGGCAGGTAGAGTAGAGAGTCCGGCGGGTAAGGTAGATAGCCCAGCAGGTAAGGTGAATTCCCAAATTGGAAAAGGGGGGAATAAGGCAGGGCAGGTAGATGGTCAGGCTGAAGCGACCACCCCAGATACCTATCTTCCGGATTGGGAGCAGCGCTTTAAAATTCGCCCCAGTGAGCAGCAGAATATTGTTAAGGCTCAGGACTGGCAGTCCTACGATTACCCTTTTATCTACGGTCAGTTTGACGAAAAGATTTTCCCCAGTGTTAATTGGCGCGAATGTTGTCGTGATGCGGCCAGTGATGCAGCAGTAAGCGATTGGGCATCGGACAGTATGGATCACGACGATCCGAGACTGATTGAGCAGATCCGTACCCGCCTGTTGCCACGACGTGGCGTATGGGCATCGCCGGAGCAGATTCTGGTGACGGTTGGCTCTCAACAATCGCTATTTATGCTAGTACAGCTACTGTTGGACCAGCAATCGGTGTTGGGGCTGGAAGAGCCGGGGTATGTGGATGTGCGTAATATTGCCAGTTTGCATCAGTGTCAGCTCAAACCCTTAGCCATCGATAAACGGGGTTTGGTGGTGAATGATCAGCTCAATGACTGTGACTTGATCTATACCACGCCCAGTCATCAGTGCCCGACAACGGTAACTATGCCCATTGAGCGGCGTTATGAGTTGCTACGTAAGGCCAGTCAGGAAAATTTTCTGATTATCGAAGATGACTACGAAAGCGAAACCAACTTCGATAGTAAACCCAATCCCGCGCTAAAAAGCCTGGATGAGAGCGATCGAGTGATCTATATCGGTAGCCTGTCTAAGACACTGGCTCCAGGCTTGCGCTTGGGTTATGTGGTGGCTTCAGAGCGTTTAATCGAAGAAGCCAGAGCACTACGGCGTTTAATGATTCGTCATCCTGCATCCAATAACCAGAGAGCCGCAGCTCTGTTCCTGGAGCGGGGTTACCACGATGCCCTAGTGATGAATATCGCCCGTAATTATCAGGTGCGTTGGCGAGCGATGAATGAAGCCCTGACCCAGCATCTGCCCGGTTGCCACGATACACCGACCTTTGGCGGTTCCTGCTATTGGGTACGCGGTCCAGAGGGACTGGATGCGGGAATGCTGAAACGGCGGGCGGCGGAAGAGAGTATCTTTATCGAACCCGGTGCGATTCATTTCTATGGTGCTAATAGCCCGAAAGATTGTGTTCCCAAGAACTATTTCCGTTTGGGCTTCTCGTCGATATCAACGGATCGTATTGAGCCGGGCATTAAGAAGCTGGCGGCGATTATTCGAGAGTTATGTCCTGAGGTGTAATGATCTTTGCGGCCTATGACAACATAGATCTGGTTGTTCAGTGTGGCCTCAATGTTGGGTTTCGCGGTTGAAATATTTTTATAATCAATAAGTTATAAAGTGCCGCTCTACCTAACCTACACAAGCCTCACTACGAATATTATCCATAGTATTCAATTGGTTATAGGTTTTCTGTATAAACTCAATTGGACGCCTAAATAGAACAACTGGTTCTAAACTTAGATTGCTTTTGTGTCCAACGGCCTTGTGATCTCCCACGTTATATTTTCAGCAGATGAGAATTTGACCCCTCAGATTCCAGAATGCTTGTGGAGATCATTATGGCCAATAGCGCAAAAGGGCTGACTTTCTTGCCAGATAGCAGCAGAAGCTATCTGACCGAACTGTTACCAGGTTTTATGTTATGTCTGGTTGTGGGCATGGCGGCGACCTTTGTCTCCGATCACTACGGTGGTCCCACCATTCTGTATGCCCTGCTGATGGGTATGTCTTTGAATTATCTCTCCGAGGAAGGCCGCTGTGTAGCGGGCATTCAGTTCTCCGCCAAAGCGGTGCTGCGTATCGGTATCGCCTTATTGGGTGCGCGTATCACCTTTGAGCAGCTGCTGGGGCTGGGTATTACTCCCATTGCTATTGTATTAGCAGGTGTGCCTGCAACCATTCTATTTGGCGTGGTTTGTGGTCGTTGGTTGGGGCTTAGCCGCAGCCAGAGTGTACTGTCTGGTGCGTCTGTAGGGATCTGTGGTGCCTCTGCGGCTTTGGCTGTCTCTGCGGTACTGCCAGAGGATAAAGATTCTGAGCGCAATCTGATCTTTACCGTGATCGGGGTTACGGCGTTAAGCACTGTCGCGATGATTTTGTATCCGCTGATTGTGACCGGTGTTGGTCTGAATGAAACAGAGAGCGGTATCTTCCTCGGTGCAACCATTCATGATGTAGCTCAGGTGGTGGGTGCGGGTTATATGATCTCCGATGATGTCGGTGATGTGGCGACCTTTACCAAGCTGCTGCGTGTCGCCTCTCTGGTACCTGTGGTTGTCGTAATCACCTTGTTGTTTGCCCGTAAAGGTCATACTCAAGCAAGCAATTCTAGTCTGCCGCTGCCGATGTTCCTGGTTGCTTTTATCGTGATCGTCGCCATCAACAGTACCGGTATGGTGCCTGCCCCAATTCTGGAGAGCATGACCGAACTGTCTCGTTGGTGTCTGATCGTGGCCATGGTAGGCCTGGGTATGAAAGCGTCCTTCAAAGAGTTATCCACAATGGGGTGGAAGCCGGTGGTGCTACTGGTTTCAGAAACCCTGTTCCTGGCACTGCTGGTGATGATCTGGTTGTTTATTGCCCGCTAGTGAGCTGAATGGGGGCTAAATTTCAGCTTATAACTCGAACTGCTTAGCAGGGTCTTTGGCCCTGCTTTTTTTCATCTCATCGCTACTTTCCATTCTTTCTCTTTCTCATCTACGACTTCAATTTCTCTCTGCTACCAGGCGTGAGTGAGAGATAACGTCTATTTACTGGAGGCTTTATATGCAGGTTATCAATACCGTAGCGCAACTTAGGCAAGTGGTTCAGCAGGCACGGGATAAGGGTATGAGTATCGGTTTTGTGCCTACTATGGGCAACCTGCATGAAGGCCATATCTGTCTGGTGCGACAGGCTCGAAAGCAGTGTGATCTGGTGGTGGCGAGTATCTTCGTTAATCCGCTGCAGTTTGCTGCCGGTGAAGATCTGGACACCTATCCCAGAACTTTAGAGGCCGATAAAACCAAGCTGACCATGAATGGCTGTGATCTGCTATTTGCCCCCTCGATTCATGAGATCTATCCTCAGGGGCAGCAAGTAGAGACCACGGTAGAGCTGCCAGAGTTATCCAAGTTGCACTGTGGCATCACCCGGCCCCATTTCTTTAAAGGTGTGGCAACGGTAGTGGTGAAGTTATTGGGTATGGTGCAGCCGGATCAGGCCTTTTTTGGGGAAAAAGATTTTCAACAGCTGACCATTATTCGTCAGGTGGTGCAGGAGCTATTTATTCCGACTGAAATTATTGGCGTACCGACCATACGGGAAGCTTCCGGTTTGGCTATGAGTTCCCGCAACGGTTATTTGAGCGAAAGCGAACGTCAGCAAGCGGCTCTGTTATATCAACTGCTGCTGCAAACCAAGCAGCAGATTCAACAGGGTGAACTGGATTTTACCGGTTTGGAGCTGGCCGCAAATGCGCAATTAGCCGAGCAGGGTTTCGTGCCTGATTACTTCCATATCTGTCATAAACAGATGCTGTTACCAGCCACGGTGGATGATCGTGAGCTGGTTATCCTAGCTGCCGCCAAACTGGGTTCAACTCGATTGATCGACAATATCTGCTTTGAGGTCTGAGGTATTTGAGAATATAGAATTCCTCTTCCCTATCCCTGCTCTGTGAAATAGATAAAACATAACACCAGTCCTGTTTGTCACTAAAATTTAATATAAATCGGCTAGAGGGCGTTTGACAGGGTCTTATCTTGAGGGTAAGCTAAAAACGTATATACATTTGCTATCAAAGAGATATCAATTCGATAATATATAGATATCTGTTAGTTATCTAATTGGTATCGAGCAAATATCCAGTGACAGCGTTTGATATGCATGTACGTTTTCTTCTTGATACACCGGTTTTGAGGATGCATGCATGGATAAGAGAAAAACGGTTAAGAAAGCCGGAAAAAAAGATAGCCAGTTGATTATTCGAATCAACGGTGAAGAAAGAGATAGATTTGTCAGCCTGTGCGATGAGCTGGATACCAGTGCCGCACGGGAGGTAAGAAGGTTTATTCGTAGTTTTCTTGAAGAGCATGAACAGGATGATCAGGCGGACTAAACGCTAGACTCTGACATGAATGGACAGAAGACTAATACTCAAAAGCATGGAGATACATCTCATGGCTAAAAAAGCTAACGCAAAAGATCTGAAAAAAGCAATCAAAGCACGTCAGGCTAAAATCGCTAAGCACTCTGACAAGCTGAAAAAGCTGCAGAAGCTGCTGAAAAAAGCGAAGTAATTGATACGATTACTTTCGTGCTTTTTAAGAGGCGGGGCTATTTAGCTCCGCCTTTTTTCGTCTTTTCCATCGGTGGTTTTCAAGATTATTGTCCTGGTATTTAGGCCATTTGATCTTTTTAAAGCGTGATCTTTTAAGGCACGGTCTTTTTAGGGTGATGCTTCCACTGGCAAACCTGCATCTCTCTTAACCTCTTTCACCGAAATATGCGATTGCACAGCAGTCACGCCAGGAATACGGCGCAGCAGGGTAATACGTTCGGAAAACTCATCCATATCTCTTGCTACCAGTTGCAGTAGGTAATCCACACTGCCGGTAATACAGTGGCACATCTGTACCCAATCAAAACCACAGATCAGTTCTTCAAAACCGTTGGTCAATTCCACATCGTGGCTGGCAAATGACACCTGGGTAAACACCACTATGTCATAACCCAGCTTCTTGCGATCCAGCACCGTACGGTACTGCTCGATATAGCCGTTTTCTTCCAGGCGTTTCCAACGTCGCCAGCAGGGAGTTTCGCTCAGATTGACCTGTTCGGATAGTGCGCTATTACTGATACGGGCATCGGACTGCAGCTTACGCAGAATCTGCAGATCCGTGCTATCCAACTCATCGTGAGGTAGATCTTTCTTATTTTTGCTCATTAGTAGAGAATTCTTTTAATTATGATTTAACTTCGAGTGTAGATAGCAAGGTTATTCCTGGCAATCCCGATAGACTTTTTCTTATCGCTACCAGTGCTTATAGCACTCTGTTTTATCCACAGAGACAGCAACAAGCGTGGCGATGTCGAGAGTTAATACAGCGGATTGATAGGAGAAGGCGATGACTCTGCCCGATATTTTGAGCGATAGCTTAAGCAATATTCAGCTGATAGATGCCAGCTTATTTAATAGCATACTGACCCTGATGGTGATCCACTTTATTGCCACCGTATCACCAGGACCGGAGTTTATGCTGATCTCTAAAGAAGCACTGACTAAAGGCCGTAAAGCGGGTTTTGTCTCACTGGCAGGCACCCTGTCTGGTTTAGGCATTCATATTCTTTATTCTGCCTTGGGATTAGCTGCGGTACTGGCCAGTTCACCTCAGGCGTTATTGGCTATTCAAATTCTGGGTGGTAGTTACCTGATCTATCTCGGTATTAAAGGCCTGGGGGCACAACCGGCAACGGCTGAGCAAAATACAGAGACTAAAACCCCGTCTTCGGCCTCCTATTGGCAGATCTTTCGAGCGGGTTTTATCTGTGATGTGCTTAATCCAAAAGCCCCCGTGTATTACGTCACTCTGTTTACCCTGGTGTTATCGCCGGATATGCCTACACAGCACCTGATCATCTACGCTGCCTGTATTGCGGCTATTCATGCCAGTTGGTTTACGTTGGTGGTTCTGCTGTTATCCACACCGGCGATTAACCAGCGTTTTAAGCAGATCAGTCATTGGATTGATAGAGTCCTGGGCGGGGCGATGGTGCTGATTGGAGGAAAAGTGATTATGGGCTGAGTATTTAGAGCAGAGCAACTTGAAATACCGGATAGCGCCACCAGACTAAGTTAAGGCTAATTAAGTTATTTTTAATATCGGTGGTTTTATGACTCCAGAGATCAAAGAAGCTCTATTTATTCAGCAACGTATACAAATTCTACATTTAGGGAAAAATTTTAACGAATTCTCAGATGCATATGTTTTTGCTTGGGAGTCAGGAGTGTATCCATTATTTGAAGATGGAGATGGCAGTCTTCGTAATAAGCCCCATGAAATTTATGAGGAGTTTTTTACCGTTCGTCGCTCTTCTGTTCAGAAGATTATGAATCGTTTAGGTGACGCAATGGGTAATAAGGAACAGCTAACTTTCTATGCTCTTGAAAGCGAGCTAGGTATTAGCTCTGTAAGTAGTGGTGAAATTGATCGTTCTGATCTGATTGATATTTGCAGGTACTTCTACTTGAATCGCCGGTTCAATAAGGAATTGTGGTCATCACTACTTGAAGCAGGACAGCATCCTGGAGAGGCTGGATATATTACAGGGGATCTGAACAGGGAGAGTGATCTTTGTTTTATGTGATAAGTAAAAAATCCTGCTTTAGCAGTCAAGCCATAGCAGGATTTCCATACAGACGAGATAATGCTTTGACCGTCTGAAAGTCGTCAGATAGTCAGGAAAACCGTAAGCTGGCACAGTGTTTACGGCTTCCCTTTTTCTACTTGTCACTCACTGTTTCGCTCGCACAGTCGATTAACTCTGCGGGTTAAAACAGTTAACTAGCGACACAGCTACGCACGTTAGAGTCGCCTGCTGCAGCCGGTGCTTGCTGACCGGCTTTAGGATCAACCACACGTACCGTAGCCACTTTGTTCTGAGTAAAGAAGTCGACCGCGTCTTTACCCTGAACCTTGTTGTTGCCGACCAGAGAACCTTTGATACCGCCAAATGGCAAGTATGGGTGCGGTGCACAGATACCGACGTTTACACCGATCATGCCGACATCGGCTTCGTTGATAAACTTCTCGGTGTAGAAGCTGTTCTGGGTGAAGATTACCGCACCGTTGCCCATCTCATGGTTTTTGATTGCGCGCAGTGCACCGTTGATACAACCCACTTTCATTACGCTCAGTACCGGACCGAAGATCTCTTCACGGGCGA
This sequence comes from uncultured Oleiphilus sp., assembly GCA_964342385.1. Taxonomy (GTDB): domain Bacteria; phylum Pseudomonadota; class Gammaproteobacteria; order Pseudomonadales; family Halomonadaceae; genus Oceanospirillum. The sequence continues at coordinate 30,060 of CAYFGP010000060.1, forward strand.
TCTGCATGCATGGCGTGACATCGGTAAAGATGGTTGGGCCAACAAAATAGCCGTCTTTGTTTTCATCCGCTATATCTGGGTTACGGCCATCCAGCAGCAGAGTTGCGCCTTCTTTCTGACCAATCTCGATATAGTCTTCTACACGGGCTTTCGCTTTGGCGGAGATCACTGGGCCCATAAAGGCATCCGGGTCCATGGCATCACCGACTTTAACGGTCTTAGAGGCTTCCAGCAGGCGCTCGATAAACTCGTCGTAGATCTCAGGTACAACCGCGATATTGGAGATCGCAAGACAACGTTGGCCGGCAGAGCCGTAGCCGGACATCAGGATGTTTTCGATCATCAGGTCCATCGGAGCATCTTCCATTACCGCGGCGAAGTTTTTCGCACCACCCAGCAGCATGGTTTTTTTGCCGTGACGACCACAACCTTCAGCGATTGCTTTAGCAGTTGGCGTGGAGCCTACCAGACAAACACCGGCGACATTTTCATCATCGTACCAGGCTTCTACTGCTTCGCGGTCACCGTGCACGATGTTCACTACGCCATCAGGCAGACCGATATCTACCAGCAGCTGCATCATCTTCTGCATAAATAGGGGGGATTCGGTTGAAGGCTTGTAGACAAAGGTGTTGCCGGTGCCGATTGCAAACGGGATAAACCAACCAAATACCAGTGCCGGGAAGTTAAATGGTGCCACACCACAGAATACGCCCAGTGGTGCTTTGATCAGACGGCCATTGATATTGTTGGCGATACCTTGAACCGTCTCACCTTGAATCAGTGCCGGAATGGTACACGCCATCTGCAGAATTTCGATCACACGACCCACTTCACCACGGGCTTCAGCGATATGTTTCGCCTGGTCTACTGCGATAGATTCCGCCAGCATCTCCAGATTGTCTTTCATCGCCTGCTGCATCTTGAAGATGTAGTCCATACGCTTCGGCAGAGGGGTTGCACTCCAGGCAGGAAACGCTTCAGCCGCAGCGGCAACAGCGGCACGGGAGGTGTCAACGGAAGACAGTGGAACTTCACCGATTACAGCACCGGTGGAAGGGTTTTTCAGAGGCTCATATTGACCGTTGGTTTCGTCCAGCCACTGACCATTGATATGGTTTTTAATTTTGATGTAAGAGGTCATCGATTAATTCCTGTCTCTTCGGTTGATCAGGGGCCTCTGAGCTGTGCGCAGGGAAATAATTACGCTGCAGAAACCCGGGATGTTAAGTCAATTCCCTAAACGAAAACGTCTTGAATACCGCCCTCATAGAGCAGGATGTCTTTGCTTGGGGTTTGGTTAAGGTTCGGATGACATCAATATAAATTCGGGCTGAATATGACCGTAGACCCACAGAGATCAGTTCTGTAGTTCCAGCCATAAAGCCTTCTGCAATGGGCTGTCCAGAGGTATTAGTACCAGTTGTAAAGTGGTATAGGTCCAATCTGATAATGAGGGAATGGGATTGCCGTTGATGGCTAGATAGACCAAAAAGTGAGGGGGAAAGGCCTCAGATACAGGTAAGAAAGTGAGGGCAAGAGTGTAAAGGAAATAGAATAAGGGGACGGCTAAGAGGATAGCGCCGCCCCTTAAAGACTAAAACAGATTAAACCGGTTCGGTTTGTTTGGGCCCTTTCTGAAATTTCTGCAGCTTTCTTTTATAGATTGTCAGACCCAGTACCATCAGAGCCAGAATCAGGGTGATCAAATTAGCGGCCATCATCGGCATATCATCGACTAAAAAGCCGTACAGCAACCAAAGCGAAACACCTGTGGTAAAGATGGAGTACATCAACAGAGAGATACCATCCACATTACCGGTGCGCAGGATATGAATAACCTGTGGCACAAAAGAAATCGTTGTACAAAATGCGGCCATAAAGCCAATTAAGGTGTTGTGTTCCATGGGGTTAAACTCAAAAACTCACGCAATATATTAGATTTATACCGGGGGCGTTTCAGGCAGTAGAAAATCCTGATTTTCTTCATAGAGTCCTGCGGCGGCGACCCAGATAGGACTACCCTCAAATAAGCCGTTATTGGCAAAAAAGTCGCAGCAAATACCACCGGCTTCTTCCACCAGCAGTAAGCCAGCGGTGGCATCCCAGGAGTTCAGATGGGCTTCAAAATAGCCATCGGTTTGACCCGCAGCGGCATGGGCCAGCATTAGAGCCCCGGCACCAAAGCGGCGGTACTCTATTTCATGGCCGATAAGGTATTCGATCACTTCCAGATAGCGAGACAAGGGATGGCGGGATGACATGCCCAGGCCCAGAATTGCTTTGCCGGGAGCTGGTGTTTGCATCTGCAGTTGTTGTGCATTCAGGTAGCTGCCTTGACCTCGCACAGCGTGGAAAAATTCATCGCGATCCGGAGCAAAAACACAGCCCAGTTGCACAACCCCATCCACTATATAACCCACCGAGATACACCAGTAATCCATGCCCTGAATATAGTTTGTGGTGCCATCAATCGGATCGATCACCCAGATACCGGTTTGCTGAGTGCAATCTGTTGGCGTGACGGTATTGCCATTGCGGTCAGTCAGGCCAGTTTCCTCACCCAGAAAAAGATCATCAGGATAAAGTTCGGATAGCTGGCGGGTCAGGTAATCTTCTACCGCTTTATCCGCTTGCGTGACAAAATCCTGCTGGCCTTTACTGCTCACGGCCAGGCCTTCATTACGGTATTGGCACGCCAGTTCTCCGGCGTGACGAACAATCTTTTGCACGGCATCCATTCGGTCGGCATATAGGGTCATAGTGGTTCCTGGTGTCCTGTTTAATAAAGGGTTTCGAGTTCAGCGATAAGTGTTTGGTGACGTATTACGCAATACCAATTCAACCGAGACGGACTCTACTCTCTGGGGCTTTTCTGGGTCTTTGGTTCTTTGCTGCAAGCAGTTCAGCGCCTTACTGGCCAGCTCATCGATATTCTGTTTCAGTGTGCTGAGTTGGTAACTGTAAAAACGGGTTTGCGGCGTATCATCAAAACCGATCAGCTGGAAATCCGTGGGGGCATCTTTGCCATATTCACGCATGCCATCCAGAAAACCACACGCAATCTGAGCGTTAGCACAGAACACCCCATCAATTAATCCCAATGAAGCCTGACTACCGGTTTCAATAGATCGACGAAATAGATTATGGGCAGCCTGACGCCCACCGTCATAACCCGTATCATCAGCAACCAGTTCGCTTAAACTCACCTCTCCTGATGCGATGACTTCGGTCAGTGCCTGACGAAAACCTTCAGCCCGCGCAATACCGGACCAAGTCGAGGTTGTTGGTGCAACATTCACCCAAGCAAGATGACGACAACCCGCCGCCAGCAGTTGGTTGGCGGCCATAGCGGCACCAGAACGGTTATCAGATTTGACGATATCCACCCCCGCCAGAGCAGATTCCCGGTTAATCGCGACCACAGGGATCTTCATACGCACACACTCGGCGACTAACTCTGATGGCGGTTGGCCCGAGGTAACAATCACACCGGAAACCCGAAACTGAGTAAAACGACGCAGGGTGGGTTCCAGCTCATCTTCGGAGTTAATTTCGGTGACCAGCGCCTGAAAACCGGCTTGCTGGATCTCCTGCAGCAGTTTTTCTAACAGCTCACTGCGGAAGGGATCGCTTAACCGGGTGGTCACCACTCCAATCAGAGAGCTGCGTTGTTTATTCATGCTCTGGGCCAGCATATTGACCTGATAACCCAGCTCGTCTGCGGCTTTCAGTACCTTCTCACGGGTGGCCTGAGCCACACTGCCGTTATTGGAAAAGGTGCGGGATACCGCAGAGCGTGAGACACCGGCGCGCTCTGCCACATCCTGTGCGGTTACCGGTCGATGTGAACTTGTCTGACTCACCTGTTGTTATCCTTCCATCTCAGAATTAACACTGTTTAATCGGCAAAAGTGTAGATTAAAAATGCACACGTGTTCAAATGATGATTTCAGCCTGATCCGTGTCCTGCTTTATCTGTTCGATATCCAGCAGGAAACGTTCTTCAACCAGCATCATATCGGGTATTAAGGCGATCTCTTGCTCAATCTTAGCCCGCTCATGATCGGCACAATGGTAGAGACAGAGCAGGCCAAAACTCACTTTATCGCGCAAAGACAGGCAATCGGGCAGATCGCCGTGAGAGCTGGTGTTTGGTAGCGCCTTCAATGATCCGCATTCCTGAAAAACAATGTCGGCATTTTCCATTAGTTTGATATTGCCAGTGACAGGGCGACCGTCACCGCTAAAGAATAAGCTGTGTTCTTCGATCTCGATTCTGATCGAGCGATTACTGATCTCGTGCTGGCTGAATGCGGTTTTAATCTGCCAATGCCGCCAGCTGAATTCAGACTCAGCTTCATGCCAGCTGAGCTGGAAATTTAACTGTTGTTCTGGCCAGTAGGCTAATTGTGTCAGCGTTTCCAGCCACGCCTTATGGTCCCCCTGACACCAGATTTCAAGGGGCTTTTGACGCCCCCGGCTATGCCAGCGGTTAAGTAGTGTAGTCAGTCCCAGGCAGTGGTCCGGATGGATATGAGTAAAATAAATCGCATCAATTTCATCAATGCCCAAGTCCCGTTGCCAGAGTGCTCTGGGCACCGTTGCACCGCAGTCAATTAACCACTGTAAACCCGTGTTATCCATCACGCGAATGGATGAGGTGTTGTGCTCTGTTGAATAGGCGCTGCCACAGCCCGCGACATCTATTTTCATTTCAATTCCGTCGTCATTGTCTTTTTTGCTTAATCAAATTGTCATCAATTTCGGAAAAAGTATGTCCATAAGATGCAGGTCAGCCATTACATTTTTTTTACAGAAAAATGAACACGTGTTCATTTTTGCAAAAAACAGTAAAAAATCGGAAATATCCGAACTGACCTGCCTGATTTCACAGCTCGATAGTGGCTTTAGAAGACCTCAGCTGAAAATGACTAATCAGCCGAGGTGGCCAGAAGAGCGGATACGATCACAGGAAATATGATGTCTTTTCTGACTATTCAGGATCTTAAAGTGGGATATGGCGATTCGCTGGTACTGGACGGGATTAATCTCCAGGTGCAGGAAGGTGAAATGATCGCACTGTTAGGCCCATCCGGTTGCGGCAAAACCACTCTGCTGAATGCGCTGTGTGGTTTTCTGGATGTATCCGGAGGCTCTATTAATGTTGCCGGACGTGAACTGACTCATCTGCCTCCCGAACAGCGGGAGATGGCGATGGTGTTTCAGTCCTATGCACTCTGGCCCCATATGACTGTCAGTCAGAATATCGGGTACGGCCTGAAGCTGCGCAAGATGAGCAAGGCTGATATCACCCGTCGGGTGCAGGAAGTGCTGGAGCTGGTCAATCTGACCGGTTATGAAAACCGCCCTGTCACCGCCTTATCTGGCGGTCAGCGTCAGCGTGTGGCACTGGGCCGTGCCCTGGCGATTCAACCGCCGATGCTACTGCTGGATGAACCCCTGTCCAATTTGGATGCCCGTATCCGTCTGAGTGTGCGTCACGAGATTAAAAGCCTGCAAAAGCAGCTGGGCTTTACCTCCATTATGGTCACCCACGACCGGGAAGAAGCCATGGTGATGGCGGATCGTATCGTGGTGCTGAATCAGGGCCGAATCGAGCAATCCGGCACGCCACAAGAGATCTATCAGCAACCGGCTACCGCTTTTGTGGCGGATTTTATGGGTGCGGATAACCAGATCCAGCTACCGATCAGTGTGGATAACCAGCGTATGACCAGCACTCAATCTGGTTTGCAGCTATCCGTTCCTGTGCTCTCATTTGATCAGGCACCGCTATCGAATCAGCCCGATAACCCGCAGGCACGACTCTTTTTCCGCAGCGAAGCGGCTCAGTTACTGCCTGACTCTTCTCCAGCACAGGCCGCTTCACCTTCAATACAAGTGGATTCATCTTCAGTACAAGCGGCTTCAGATTTTTCATCCGGGTTACAGATGACCGGCATTGTCGGCCAGTGCGCTTATCTGGGTAATAGTTATCGCCATAGCGTGCGCTGTGGCGACCATGAAATACAGGTGGATCATCCACAACCTCTGGATGAAGCCTGTGCGGTAACCGTGCGTGTGCCTGAACAGGCACTGCATATTTTCTGATTGTTGTTTTACCACCATTTAATGCTCTTCAAATTTTAGCAACGAGGATTTAAGCGATGACTTTCACTAAAGGGATGGCAACACTGGCGACCGCTGGACTGATGACGGTATCCGTAACCGCCAGCGCAGACACGGTACTAAATGTAGCAACTGCCGGTAGCCAGAACATGGTGGACTACGTGAAAAGCTACCTGGCCCCTAAGTTTGAAGCCAGTCACCCAGGTGTAAAAATCAGGGTCTTTGGCACAGGCCCAGGTGATGCAGGCTCCCATAAAATTATGGAAAAACTGCAGGCGCAGAAAAAGAGCGGTTCTGACAGCTGGGATATCGATGTGGCCGTTGTACACCAGAAAATTGGTGGCGAAATGGTGCAAAAAGAGCTGCTGGCTAACTACCGTTCCGATATTAAAACCGGTCAATTGGTGACTCGTGATACTGCTAAAAATGCACTGGGTACCAATGTGGATGGCTATGTGATGCCGATGTTCCACAGCCAGACCGCTATCGCTTACAACAGTGATCTGGTGAAAAATCCACCTAAGTCCTACGACGAGCTGGTGCAGTGGACGGAAAAACATCCCAAGGCCTTTGGTTATAACGGCATTAAAAACGGTATGTCCGGTGTGAGCTTTGTTACCGGTTGGATCTATGCCTATGGCTCTGATGCCAAAACACTGTCCTCGTCCAACTATGATGCCAATCTGAAAAACAGCTGGGCACCGGCGCTGAGCAAGCTGAAGCAGTTCAATGAGAACGTGACCTTTACTCCAGGTAATGCCGGTACGCTGGATATGCTGAACCGTGGCGAGATCTTTATGGGCCCGGTTTGGGTGGATATGTTCTACAGCTGGAAAGATCAGGGCAAGATTCCTCCATCTCTGAAACTGTCTCTGATCGCACCGGGTATGCCGGGTCAACCAATGTACTACGTAACACCTGCTAAAGCAGCGCAATCTGAACTGGCCCGTGAGTTTATCGAACTGGCCACCAGCCCATCGGTTCAGGCCGAAGGTATCGTAAAGCGCTTTAACTGGTACCCGGGTATCGACGCGGATCACGTGAAACCGGAACTGGACTCTGCCAGCTGGAACAAGCTGTTTGCAGAAATCGGTCCAAAAGATCTGGCAACCAAAGGTAAGAGCTTCCCGATTGCACCTTACTTTAACGATATTAAAGAAAGCTACGAACGTAAGGTATCGAACTGATCCTTATGATGTTGTGCAGTGTTCAGATACAGCCATAACAAGCCGGATCTGATCACTGTAAACCCAGTGGAAGTATCCGTGTCTTTTGCTATATGAAAGGATCTCGGGCGTTTCCTCTGGGATCTGTTTGTTTTATCAGGCTGTGATCATGGTTATCCAATCACACCGGAACCGTTACTGCAGGACAATCGCCATGCGCGAAAAAACCGTATTGTCATTACTGATGGTCACACCAGCCTTGCTGCTGATTGTGGCGTTTTTTGTTTATCCGCTGGGCTTTTCCCTGCATTCGGCGGTGACCGATGAGAGTGGTCAGCTGACCCTGGCTCATCTGGTTAAATCCTTTGAATTATACAGTCAGGATCACTACTGTCCGGTTAAGCATAAACCAGCTCCATTGATAGCTGATCAG
>CAYFGP010000061.1:0-37646 GCA_964342385.1 uncultured Oleiphilus sp.
GTTAGCAGGTGATTTTACCTGCGCCTGTGTGTCCGGGAAACTATAGCCATATCATGCCGATACTCGTTCATCATGTCACGCCTCTGCTTACTTGTGACTAGCTTAATATGATATCGGCCTGAAAATCCGTATCTAGTTTGCAGTTTTTATGGAATTGAGTAAAAAACTGCAACTGATGGGTGACAAACTGTGTTCTTAATCCTTAGGAAAAGTGGCTACTATGATTGAGTTTAAGTCAAACCCTACGGCAGTGATAAATACCGTGTATCTGTAACAGGAAACTTCCTCGTTATTTTACGCATGCATTGTCGGGAATTTGAAGTAAAATCAACTAATTAAAGCATCGTGCTTTTGGATAACAAGTACAAGAGAGATCGTTAGATAGGCACTCACACAAAAGTTTCTCTTTAGCCAATGGCTTCATGCTTCAGCCATTGGTCAAAAAATATCGAAATACTTTTGTGTCAGTGTGTTTGGCCTTGAGTGTTGGCCTGTATCTAACTTGAGATAGCCCAGGTTGCTATGACAGCAGAAAGGGATGAGAGAGTAAGAATGAACAGGGCTAATCGCGCCACTTAATCGAGCAGCCCATACTGGCTGTTTGCACTTTAGGGCCGTGACCTGTTTCTGCTATCAGGCGCATGGCGTTGAGCAACTCGGGCACACGTTCTTTCTCTTCACCGATACGTGCATCATCTAAACGACCTCGATATTGCAGCTCTCCCCGATGGTTAAAACCAAAAAAGTCTGGCGTACAGACCGCGCCATAAGCTTTACCTACAGATTGATCCTCATCGATGAGATAAGGAAAACTGAACCCCTTTTGTTGAGCGAAGCGTTTCATATTTTCCGGTGAATCGCTTTCGAACATACGATAGTCATTGGACATAATCGCTAATACATTAATGCCTTCGGCTATAAGCTGTTGGGTATCTTCTGCCAGCTGATCTGCAATGCGTTGTACGTAGGGGCAGTGGTTACAGATAAAGGCAATCAACAGGCCTTTTTCTCCCAGCTGTTCACTCATGGTGAAGGCGTTACCATCTGCATCTTTTAGGGTGAAATCTGGTCCTTGCCAGCCAAAATCACAAATGGGGGTATCCAGTAGCATTTTGATCTTCCTCGGTTTGTCCTTGATATTGATAGGCCTTAACCCTCAGGGCTAAGGCTTGCACTCTGTTAAGCACAATAAAGTAGCTTAACTTAAGCTTTAACCGATGACGGTCATCTCATTCAGGGTGAAGTTTTCAACGGCACCATCAGTCGCTGCTAGATAATCCTTCAGGTGTTGGTTTTCCATGTGGGCTTGCCAGAGCTCGCGAGACTGCCAGTTTTCATAGAACATAAAATGTGCAGGGTTCTCGTTATCCTGATGCAGATCGTAGTTGATGCAGCCTTCCTCGCTGCGGGTGATTTCGATCAGTTTGAGTAGCTCACTTTTGACCAGTTCAATCTTGTCAGCTTTAGCGATGATATTGGCAACAATCGTTAGTTTAGACATGGTGTGTTCCTTTGCTTGAAGTCATTCAGGGGGCTCCATCACAGAGACCAAAGTTCAGATAACGTCATACTAATCTGGCTTAAGAGAGTTAAAAACAGTGTAATCATTGAATTTTTATCAAAATATTTTTGATAAAAAGTTATAACCCCGTCAGAAAGGATTCAGGCATTACGGTTATGGTTCTTAACTTGGTGGTGGGAAAATACTGCTAGCAAAAAGCCCAAGCCAGAGATTAGCTTGGGCTGGTAAGACGCTCAACTCTTCCAGTACAGAGCCCATACTGGAAGTTTGATAATAGGGCGTTTTGATGATAGTTGAGATTATAAAACAGCCTCAAAACACTCCAGCTGAGGTGGACCCATATGGATATCTCTGCGCGCGCCTGCATTGGCATGAGCCTTTCTAAACGCTTCAGATTTGGTCCAGTTCTCAAAGTCTTCGCGGGATTCCCAGGTCGCATGGGAAGAAAACAGGGTATATTCCTCTTCGCTGGAACCTTGCAGTAGGTTAAAGTTTTTGAAGCCTGGTACTGTTTCCAGATAGGAATCACGTCCTTTCCAGATCTCGATAAAATCCTGCTCGTGGCCGCGTTTGATTTTGAAGCGATTCATTGCAATAAACATCTTTACCTCTTTTCTTTTTTATACCGAAGTAGAAATAAGCACTCACATAAAAGTTTCTCTTTAGCAAATGGCGTCATGCTTCAGCCATTTGCCAAAAAAATATCGAAACACTTTTTTGTAAGTGTGTATCACGCTGTTTTTCAGATTGCAGGGGGCAATCTCATACGCTTTATCTGGCGTTATGTTTCTTTCGGTGTTTATGTTTTTGGATTCTTGTTTGCAGCATTTGCTCAACAAACTTTTTAAACCTTGCTTGAAAGGGTTATGGGGCTGAATAAGCTGAATCTCAAGACAAGTCTCTTATTCTGTTTTGAAGCGCTCTGTTTTGATTGGTGAGAAATAGTATAACTCAATGTTTTATAAGTCATTTGGTGGTGACATTTTATGACTTATCCGGGCTTCTTCCTTGTGAGATCCCAGATCACCCACCATAATGAAAAAGCTGAATCAGCAAATCGCGTTTTGAGATGACAATTTGCACGTTTGGATCACTCATCGGGTTTTAGGACAAAACGCAGCGCGATTATCAATAACAAGAGCAACACCCATAACAAATACACACTGACACAAAAGTGTTTCGATATTCTTCGGCCAGCGGCTGAAAGATGAAACATCTTTGTTATAGATAAGCTTTTGTGTGAGTGCTTAATTAGACAGGGTTTTTATGAGTAAAAAAAGCAACCTGGCTTCATCGACCGATTATCAGGTCGGCCAGGATAATATCCAGCCCTTTGGCTTGGATATTCATAACGCGGTATTTCCCATCTCCGCCGCATGTATTGTGATATTTGTGGCGTTCACATTAATCTTCCAGGAGCAAGCCGCTCAGTTTTTTGGTCAACTGCGCCCATGGTTAACCACTCAACTGGATTGGTTCTTTGTCATCAGCATGAACTTCTTTGTGCTGTTCTGCTTCTATATCGCCTTTTCCAAAATGGGGCGGATACGTATTGGCGGGCAAGATGCCAAACCGGAGTTTAGCTATCCTGGTTGGCTAGCGATGCTGTTCTCGGCGGGTATCGGTATTGGTTTGATGTTCTTTGGTGTACTGGAACCTGTAAACCATACCTTGAGCACGCCCTTAGGTGTGGAAGCAGGTACCGCAGAAGCAGAGCGCTTGGCGATTGCTGCCTCGGTTTACCACTGGGGGTTAAATGCCTGGGCGGTATACGCCATTGTGGGACTGGCGTTGGCCTATTTCTGCTTTAACCACGGCTTACCTCTGACATTAAGATCGGCTTTTTTCCCGATTCTGGGAGATCGTGTTTGGGGAATTTCAGGTCATATCATTGATGTTCTGGCTGTGTTTGCCACTATTTTTGGTCTGGCCACGTCGCTGGGTTATGGCGCGGAACAGGTGGCGGCCGGTATGGATCATCTGTTTGGTATTGCTGTGACTGATGGTGTGAAGGTCGCCTTGATTATCGGTATTACCGCTATTGCCTTGGTCTCGGTGATGGCTGGTCTGGATGCTGGGGTGAAACGCCTCAGTGAGATCAATATGGCGATGGCCGTACTGCTGCTGTTCTTTGTTCTGTTTGCCGGCCCTACGGCTGATGTTTTGGGCCGCTTTGCTACAGGGGCGATCGACTATATCCGTTATATGGTACCGTTATCGAACCCTGTCGGTCGTGAAGATACAGGCTTCTTCCACGGTTGGACCACTTTCTATTGGGCCTGGTGGATCGCATGGTCTCCGTTTGTAGGTATGTTTATCGCCCGTATCAGTAAGGGTCGTACTATTCGTGAGTTTATGATCTGTGTCTTGATCGTGCCGACCATCTTCTGCCTACTGTGGATGTCTGTATTCGGCGGTACTGCATTAGAGCAGATGGCTGCGGGCTATGACGGTGTGAAAGATACTGTGACCAACTGGAAGCCTGAACTGTCACTGTTTATGCTGCTGGAACAGATGCCGATGAGCTTTATCGTATCCACGATCTCACTGGTGTTGATTGTGATCTTCTTCGTTACTTCATCAGATAGTGGCTCTCTGGTGATTGATACGATTACTGCTGGCGGCATTATGAACCCTCCAATGCCACAGCGTGTGTTCTGGTGTACCTTCGAAGGCTTGGTAGCAATTGCGTTGTTGCTGGGCGGTGGTTTGGCCTCGTTGCAGGCGGCAACCATCTCGACAGGGTTCCTGTTCACCATTGTATTGTTGGTGATGTGTTTTGGCTTATATCGCGGTGTGAAAGAGGATGCAAAAGCATTGTAATAGGCATCAAGATCCCTAAAAATATCTATTAATAGATCGGCCACTGTGCAGATAGTCACAGTGGCCGATCTGCGTTTAGGTGATATAAAGCTGAAAGGCTGTATTGTTGGTGGATTGGCAGATAGAGGTATAGCAACGGCTTATGAATATCGAAAACCTAAGAGCTTTTTTGGAAGTGACCGCAACGGGCAGTTTTCAAAAAGCCTCAGAAAATCTGCATATCACTCAGTCCTCTGTCAGTGCCCGTATTAAGGCATTGGAGGAGCGCCTGAATCGTGAGCTGTTTACCCGCAAACGGGATGGTGTAGCGTTAAATAATGGCGGCCGTGCTTTTTTCCCTTATGCACTATCTGTGGTGAAAACCTGGCAGCAGGCTCAGCATGAGGTTTCTCTGCCTGAAGGGATTGATAGTGTTGTGAGCCTGGGAATTCCAGTGCATTACTGGAATAAGCTTTATTCCGATTGGCTGGATTGGATGAATGAGTATGGGCAGGGCATCGCTACCCGAATTCAGTCTGACTATTCTGTTTATCTGTTGCATGAGCTAAGAGAAGGTCTACTGGATCTGGCTCTGGTGTTTGAACCGCAACAAGCCCCTGGGTTAAGTTTTGAAGAATTGTTCAATGAACAATTGATATTGGTCTCGACTCAGCCCCGTGTGGTGGGCGATGGTCAGCAAGAGGGTTATATCTATGTGGATTGGGGCCATCAGTTTCAGGATCAGCACAACAGAGAATACCCGCAGGTGCCTCACCATCGCATTACTGTAGCGTTGGAATCTCAGGCACTGGAACAGATGTTAAGCCGGGGTGGTTCCGCTTATCTGGCCCGCTCTACCGCGCAGCCATTGCTGGATCAGCAAAAGTTGTATGAGGTACAGGATGCGCGTGCCTTTGATCTGACCATCTATCTGGCGCTGTTGGAAAGTAAGCGTAACGATATCGGTGTGATAAAGGCGATAGAAGGTTTAAAAGCCACTGAGTTTGTACAGCGCTATGGTATAGAAACAGCCTGATCGGATATCGATCAGGCTGTTTGTTATGGCAGGAAAATCCCCGTTTTAAATATCCTTCATTAAACGCAAGGCATCCAAAATCGCTGCATGGGTATTGCGGGACGCCACTGCATCACCGATTCTAAACAGCTGGAATTGCCCTTCTGGATTACGTACTACGGATTGCACTTCACCATTGATCAGCTGTTCATGGTCCAGTTCACCCTGGTTGGATGAATCTGGTTTGAGTTCAAAGTAGAGATCATCCAGCGGGATAATGCCGTGATTGACAATAATCTGGTCGTAGTAATGTTCTTCCGCAACACCACCATAATCACTGCCGATAAAGGCTTTCAGATTGTTTGTATCACCAGCACTGCCATCATCAACATTGACAGCTTTCTCCACCGCATGCAGACGATAGGTTACGGTAAAGGTGGTATCCAGCGACTGTAGCGTGCGCATATAAGGCACCAGATTCATCGCCATCACCTCAGGGGCGAAGCTACGATCCGGTGTCATAATCTCTACCTTGGCACCAGATTTGGCGATAATCTCTGCCGCCTGCAGACCCGAGTGATCACCGGCATCATCAAAGATCAGTACGTTGTTACCGGGTTTAACATCGCCAGAGATAATATCCCAAGCCGAGATCACATGTTCATTACCCTTGGCCAGCACTTCGGTGTGAGGCAGGCCACCGGTGGCGATCACCACTACATCTGGGTTTTCTTCTGCGATAGTGTCTGCTTCGGCCCAGGTATTAAATTTAAAGCGTACATTTAAGCGCTCACACTGAGCCATGCGCCAATCGATAATAGAGATCATCTCTTTGCGGCGTTCACTTTGTGAGGTCAGCAAAATCTGTCCGCCCGGCTTATCGGCCACTTCAAGTACAACCACATCATGACCCCGTTCACCGGCAACACGGGCGGCTTCCAGACCGCCAGGACCCGCACCGACAATAACCACTTTTTTCTTGGTTTCAGCCGGTGTGATCTGGTGAGGGAGTGTTTCTTCACGTCCAGTAGACGGGTTATGGATACAGAACGCCAGACCACCCTGATAGATACGATCCAGACAGTAGTTAGCACCGACACAAGGGCGGATCTCTTCTTCGCGCTTTTCGATAATCTTCTGCACGATATGAGGATCGGTCATATGAGCACGGGTCATACCCACCAGATCCACTTTGCCAGAATCTACGGCATAACGGGCGGTCGCCACATCGGGAATCTTAGCGGCATGGAATACTGGCAGATTGGTGGCTGCACGAATCTCACCGGCAAAATCCAGATGCGGATTGTTGGCCATGCCCTGAATCGGAATCACATCGGTCAGACCTGGATCAGAATCGATATGGCCACGAATCACATTTAAGAAGTCCACCATACCGCTAGCTTCCAGCTTACGAGATACCTCCAGGCCTTCCTCTTTGCTTAAACCGCCGGCCAGCATCTCATCGGCGGTGTAACGCATGCCGATAATAAAGTCCGGCCCGACACGTTTACGCATCTCGGTGAGTACATCAAAGGTAAAGCGCAGACGATTATCCAGCGAACCACCATAGGGGCCATCCAAATCATTGGTTAGTGGAGACCAAAACTGATCCATCAGGTGACCGTAGGCCTGCAGCTCGATACCGTCCATACCACCGGCTTTCATACGCTCAGCGGCATCGGCATAGTCTTTGATAATGCGTTCGATATCCCAATCTTCAATCTTCTTTGGGAATGCACGGTGTGCCGCTTCACGGTTATGGGATGGCGAGACTACAGGCAACCAGTCACCCTTATCCCAGCGGGTACGACGCCCCAGGTGAGTCAGCTGGATCATAATCGCTGCGCCTTCCTCATGCACCGCATCGGTCAGATCCTTAACCCAGGGCACTACCTCATCTTTATACACCAACAGGTTGTTAAAAACGGGAGGACTGTCTTTCGATACCGCTGCCGAACCAGCTGTCATGGTCATCGCCACACCGCCTTTAGCCCGCTCCACATGGTAGGCACGGTAACGGCCTTTAGGCATACCGTCTTCCGGGTACGCCGGCTCGTGGGAGGTCATAATAATGCGGTTACGCAGGGTCAAATGTTTCAGCTGATAGGGCTGTAATAACGGATCGTTCGACATAAATCAGGTTCCTATTTGTTGTTCTTTATTTCTGAGACAGCGGTGATGCGTGGGTCTTAAGGCTCTTGATCACGGATTTTTTCTGACTTTAGAAAGAAATGTACAGAAGTGTCAATTTAAGTGACGTAAATGAACATGGTTTGTCGTAAATAAGTAAAGACTGTCGCAAATAAGCAGATGTGTAGAAGATCTGAAGGTGATGGCGTATAGACGGTGGCGCTGTTATAGAGGGTGAGGGTATTAGAGGATGGCAGTGTATCGAAGGCGGTAGAAGGGAATTACCAGTGAGAAACCCATACGGATAGATCACAACACAACATTGGGGTATGGTTGAGCGCTGATCTGCGGTAGATAAAAATTAATGAAGAAACAATCCTCAAGCTCAAAGCCACGTTCCCGTACGGGCAAAGATGACAACACCAAGCCAAGCGCAAAATCAGGTGCTAAGGCTGGCATGAATAACAGCGCAAAGGCTGACGTGAATAACAGCGCGAATGAAAGCGGCTGGCGTGGCTCGCCGGAAGTCTGGTTAAAAGCAGCGGTAGAGATACTGCTGGAGTCCGGTGTCGAAAATGTAAAAATTGCCGCCCTGTCTAAGCGACTGAATCTGTCCCGCACCAGCTTCTATTGGTTTTTTAATGACCGCGAAGCCCTGCTAACCGCCTTGGTACAGACCTGGAAAGAGAACAATACCGGCAATATTATCAAACAGTCTGAAGCCTATGCAGACTCACTGGCAGAAGCAACTCTAAATGTATTTGATTGCTGGCTGGATGAGGAACTGTTTGATTCCCGCTTTGAATTTGCTATTCGCAGCTGGTCCCTGCAATCCGATGAGATTCTGGCCGAGGTACACAGCGCAGATCAGCTACGCTTGGATGCCCTGATCGCCATGTTTAAGCGCTACGGCTTTAACGATATCGAAGCCGATGTTCATGCCAGAACCATTTATCTGGTGCAGATCGGTTATATCTCCATGCAAAGTCAGGAATCCCTGGCAGTGCGGATGCAGCGTATTCCCGAATATATAAAAACTTTTACAGGACAGTATCCCGAACAGAAAGAGCTGGATCGTTTCTTCCATCGGCATGGTTATTCTGAAAATGCTAATCATCAGTAACCGAAACCTATTGCCCCCTTGGAGTAAATTATGGAATGGGATGTTACTGAAGTCAGTGTTGAAGCTAGAAATACACTTTTTGTTCGTTTTAAGGATGGCGTGCAGGGAACTGTAGAATTTACTAATACCTTTTTTTACGGGGTATTTGAACGTCTAAAAGATCCTAAAGAATTTAATCGGGTGATGGTTGTAGATGGTGTAGTGACCTGGCCGGGTGAGTTAGATTTAGCTCCTGATGCAATGCATGATGCCATTAAAAAAGAAGGTAAATGGGTTCTAGCGAAATAACCGCTTGGTTACTGACTTCATCCTTGATTTATCATTTTTAATGAATCTTCAAACTTGAGAATGCCTGTTCGTCGGCCTGTATCCCGAGCAGAAAGAACGGGATTGTTTTTTCCATCTGCATGGGTATATCGAGGCAGACTCGAAGGATATTGACGGAATAAAAAAATGGAGGCCGAAGCCTCCAAAAGTTGGCAATTAAAATGGTACCGGTAGCAAACCCTACCGGTAAAAAACAGAGCCATTAAGGAAATCAGAAAGACGACTTCTGAGCTTCCTAGGATGTGTAACAAACAATATTCAGATAGGCGTGATCCTCCTTTATTAAGATATCGGGTCGTAGTAGTGATTTATCAGGTCTAACACCTGGAACTAACCTTTGTGCTAACTTCTGCCTTAGCTGGCGTTAAACAGGTGTCGGTCAATAAATTCGTAATCAAAGGTAAAACCAAGGCCTGGTCCTTCTGGCATCAGAATATGGCCGTCTTCGATCTGCATCGCTTCATTAAACAGCGGTGCAAACCAATCCACATGTTCCACTGAGATGCAGTTGGCTGCTGATCCGGCGATGCTCAGGCTTTGCTCGGTAAAGATATGGGTTGAGATCGGCACGTTATAGGCCGATGCCAAAGCCACACTCTTACGGAACTCACTTAAGCCGCCGATGCGTTGCAGATCAGGCATTAAGATATCGACGGCACCGCTGTCGAGAATGTCTTTCATACCGAAGCGGGTATAGTCGGTTTCGCCACTGGCAACGGGGATATTGATCGCTTCCAGAATACGGGCATGGCCTGCCAGATCATGGGCGGGTACAGGCTCTTCCAGCCAGCCAATATTCAGGTCTTCCAGTTGACGCGCCAGGGCGATGGCCTGGCGTGCGGTTAGTGACTGATTGGCATCGGTCAGAATCTCAATATCATCGCCAATGGCTCCCCGTAGCGCTTTAGCGCGGGCGACATCTTCACGGGGATCTTGTTTGCCGATACGCAGTTTAACGGAGCGGAAACCCTGTTCGATAAAGCCGTGGGCTTCTTCAATCAGTTCATCAATAGAGGCGGATAACCATAGGCCACTGCTGGCGTAAGCCTTGGTTTTATCCCGGCAAGCGCCAAACAGTTGGTAAAGCGGCATATTGGCTTGTTTACCAATCAGATCCCACAGAGCGGTATCAATGGCCGAAATAGCCGATACTGAGATGCCTTTCTGACCCACAGGGTTACAGTCAACCCACATCTGTTCCCAGATCTTTTCGACGTACATAGGGTCTTGGCCGATCAAAAACTGAGTCAGGCTTTTGATCATGGCTTCAAAGACTACCAGTCGATCTTTATTCAGGGCGAAGACATAGTTTTCACCCACAAGGCCAGTATCGGTTTCGATACAGACCAGGACACAACCCACGGATTCGGTTTTATGAATCGCAGTGATCATGGGTTTCTGGAGGGGAACCTCCACTTTCAGTGTTTTAACGTTGGTTATTTTCACGTGTTCTCTCGCCCTGTTATAAGTCAGGTTTACCCGGATTACTCTGTGATTCAGTCTGCAATGGGCCAGGCTATTGCTCTGATCCATTGTTCAGATTCATTGCTGAGTAACTGTCTGACTTTTTGTTGTTAGCTTGGAGTCATCCTAGAACAGTGATAAATACAACTGAAATTTAAACTTTTAAAAAACTTATTAAAAATAATTTATACCTAGGGTGTCAGTCAGCCCATGAATCTCACTGTTTCCCAAGAAATCATTTGCTTAGCGCTGAAATCGTTGGGGTATAAATTTTATTTAAGATCTTTGCAAAAACTATAAATTTAACAAGTCCCCCTTTGTCTCTCTAGTATCGGTTCATAGCTTTTTCGATCTCTTGTATCGAGATTCTTGATCCCAGCGATGACGCTTTGCTCAGCCTGATCAGGTTTCTCTTTCTCTTAGTCGAGCACGATAAAAACAAAGGAAACAACAATGAAAAAATCCATCCTGGCTATTACCGGTTTAGTGTTTAGTACTTCCATGATCTCCAATGCCGCTCACGCCAGTTGCGGCGATATCTCCATCAGTGAAATGAACTGGGCATCGTCTCAGTTGGTGACTTCGGTATCTAAGTTCCTGCTGGAGCAGGGTTATGGTTGCAGCGTGCAAACGGTACCCACCTCTACCGTACCGGCGGTGACCTCTGTCGCTGAAACCG
This sequence comes from uncultured Oleiphilus sp., assembly GCA_964342385.1. Taxonomy (GTDB): domain Bacteria; phylum Pseudomonadota; class Gammaproteobacteria; order Pseudomonadales; family Halomonadaceae; genus Oceanospirillum. The sequence continues at coordinate 11,063 of CAYFGP010000061.1, forward strand.
GTAAGCCGGATATCGTGACCGAGCTATGGCTGAACTCCGCAGCGCTTTATAAAGAGCTGGAAGCGGAAGGCAAGGTGATCACGGCAGCTAGCGTACTGTCTGACGGTGGTCAGGATGGCTGGTGGATTCCTAAATATCTGGCAGACAAGCACCCGGAGCTGAAAACCATTGAAGGTGTACTAGCCAACCCTGAGCTGGTCGGTGGTCGTTTCCATAACGCGCCGAATGGTTGGGGTATCCGTATCCAGAACGATAACCTGATTAAAGCGTTCGATTTCTCCAGCAGCAAAATGGGCGTTTTCAACCACGGTTCCGGTGAGACCTTAGCTGCGTCTATCGCTTCTGCTTATAACAGTCAGGAGCCTTGGTTCGGTTATTACTGGGCACCAACGTCTGTGCTGGGTAAATACGAGATGGTCTCTGTCGATATGGGCGACTTTAAAAAGGATGTTCATGTTTGTATTCAAGATAAAGAGTGTGCCAACCCGCAGAAAACCGCATTGGCCATTGCCCCTGTTATAACCGCTGTAACGGCTGATCTGGCAAAGCGCGAACCTGAAGTGTTGGAGCTGATGAAAAATGTCACCTTCACCAATGCACAAATGAGCAAACTGCTGGCTTGGCAGGAGCAAAACAAAGCCTCTTCTGAAGAAACCGCCGTGCACTTCCTGACCACGCAACAAGATGTTTGGTCCGGCTGGATCAATGACGATGCCCGTAAGAATCTGGCTGTTCTGCTGAAGTAGTGGGTTAACACAAGTAAAGAGAGGCGCTGGATATCTCGGTTCGAAATCGGCTTGCAGCGTCCTTTCTTATTGATTTTCGATTGTGGTTGGCAAGCTGAATTACAGTTGTAAGCAAGATGCCATCGACCCAACAACAATTGTCACTCTGGTGGGGTTATCAGAGTGGTAAATAAGAAACAGGACATCTCGATATGGCATTTTATGACTCCATGTTTGATTCACTGGGGCTACGTGAGTGGTGTGGTTCTGCCGCCAAAGACGGCCCTATGACCATGGCGGAGCTGCTGGCCCGCAGTAAAGGTGCAAGTGCAGCAGAAGAGACCTCCCTCTGGCAGCTGCCATTCCCTTCTCTGGATAATCTACACGCGGCGTGTAACGCCATTCCCCGCACCCGGGATATGACCTCCGGTGTGGAGCAATTTTTCTTAGCGATTAAGAGCAGTCTGCAGTTTGTGCTGGACCCGCTGACTCAGCCGTTAAGCTGGATGCTGGACGGTTCCATCTGGCTGTTTGTCGCCATGCCCTGGTGGTTATTGATTGGCCTGACACTATTAGGTGTGCATTACATCACCCGGTCTAAGTCAGCGACCTTGCTGGTGGCGGTAACCTGGTTCTTTATGGCCTTTATCGATCACTATATTTACGCCGCACAAACCATGGCGATTATTTTTGTCTGTACCGGTTTGAGTGTCTTGCTCGGGGTGCCTATCGGTATCGCCATGTCGAAAAATGACAAGCTGCAAAAGGCAGTGATTCCGGTGTTGGATATGCTGCAGACGTTACCCTCGTTTGTGTATCTGATTCCGTTGATCTTCCTGTTCAGTGTCACTGAATCCAAGCTGTACGGTATCGCCATTATTCTCTACGCCATTGTGCCTGTGGTGCGCCTGACCGATCTGGGTATTCGTCTGGTGGATCAGGATATTATCGAAGCAGCTAATGCCTTTGGTCTGACGGCGCGACAAAAACTGTTCAAGGTAGAGCTGCCACTGGCACTACCCAATATTATGGCAGGTGTAAACCAGACCATCATGATGTCGCTGGCGATGGTGGTGATTGCTTCTCTGGTATCTGCGCCAGGCCTTGGAGTACTGGTACTGCGCGGTATTAACAACCTTGAGCTGGGTGTGGGTCTGGTATCCGGTTTCTGTATCGTAATTCTGGCCATTCTGCTGGATCGGGTCAGTAAAGCCACTCTGGCGCGTATCGATGTATCACAGCAAACTTCCTGAGGCACAGCACAATGACTAGTAACGTAAAAGTATCGATTAAAAATCTGTACAAGATCTTTGGTCCTGAGCCTCAATCTGCTCTGGTGCACGCGAAACAAGGTGTCGAAAAGCCGGATCTGCTGGAACAGCACGGCCATGTGCTGGGTTTAAAGGATATCAATATTGATATGCGTGACGGCGAGATCACGGTGATAATGGGACTGTCTGGCTCGGGTAAATCCACCTTGATTCGTCACTTTAATCGCCTGATCGAGCCGACCGATGGCCAGATTCTGATCGATGGTGTCGATGTGATGACGCTGTCCGATGAACAGCTACGTCAGATGCGTCAGACCGATATGTCCATGGTGTTCCAGAAATTTGCTCTACTGCCGCACCAGACGGTGCTGGAAAACACCGGTCTGCCATTACGGGTACGAGGTGTCGCCATTGAAGAAGCTGATACCGAAGCGAAGAAATGGCTGGATCGCGTCGGGCTATCAGGCTTTGAAGAGCACTATCCGCACCAGTTGTCTGGCGGTATGCAGCAGCGGGTGGGTATTGCTCGAGCGCTCACTTCTAACTCGGCCATTATGCTGATGGATGAGGCGTTTTCGGCCCTAGACCCTCTGATTCGTACCGATATGCAGGATCTGCTGCTGGAGCTGCAAAAAGACCTGCACAAAACCATTATCTTTATCAGTCACGATCTAGATGAAGCCCTGAAACTGGCGGATCATCTGGTGATTCTGAAAGATGGCGAAGTGGTACAGCAGGGCGAACCGCAGAATATCCTACTCAATCCTTCCGATCCTTATATCGAAGACTTTGTTAGCGATATCAACCGTGCCCGAGTGCTGAGAGTACGTTCTGTGATGCAGCCGCTCAACAGCGCCGCCAACACCTCTGGCAGTATCGACTACAACGATACGTTGGAAGATGTGATTGCTCACTCTGATGGAGACACCAGTAAAACCTATCTGGTGCTGGAAGGTGAGAAACCAGTTGGCACTCTGTGCATGAAAGATCTGGTTCGGGCGTTGGTACCGCGTGTGCCGTCGGAAGAAGGTGTGCGTGGTCAGGTGGATGCGGCTTAACGCAGCCATTTATCACCAAACCAAATACCGACAATCTAATACCAAGCAATAGGCACAATACTGATAAAGCCTGATAGAGATGTCAGCGTAGGTGCTTAGAGATTGAATGAGTGCTTACCAGGGCTTGAATGTGTGCTAGCTGGGCTGTGAATAGGTGGTGGCCTGATAAAAGGAGAAATCAGGCCTTTGTCAGCTCAACCCATCAGGCACTGTGTGACATCTTCTGGGTGACATCGTTATCACTGGTGCCTACCGACAATCATTGCCAATGCTTTCCTTCCTTTAACTCCTTGGCTTGGATGCCGTAAAACAACAATAAGGTCTGGGTCCATGTTTAATTTCAAGCTGGGTTTTAAGTACCGTTTACTTCTTGCCATTGTGTTTACCTTTCTGGGGTTTCTTACCCTGTCATCCCTGTCGGTGCGTTCAATCGATGCCTTGATTGGCTCGTCTGAACAGGTTGATCGTTTGGGGCAGCAGCAGACGCTGTTAAATCAGTTGCAATTAGACCTGTTACAAACCTCCGCCAAGCTGGATGAAGGTTTGGGCTCTGCCGATGATCTATCTGTAATACAGACTGCGTTTATTGCTCGATTGCAGCAAAGCCCGCTGATGAAAACTAGTAATCAGCAGCTGATAGATGGCCTGACAAGCTGGGACAAAACCCAAAATCAGCGTTTAGCTTTGGTAACACAGCTGGAAGATAGCAGTGAAAATGGAGTGAAGAATGGTTTTATGAAGGCTCTGGATGAGCTGGAAAATGCGTTGTTTGTGATCTTTAGAAAACCGTTCCAGCGTTATCGACTCACCATGCTAGAGATGATGAAAACGGGTGATGCCGGTTTGGCTGGTGAGGCTGAACAACATATGGCAGCACTGGTAAAGACCATTAAAGAGCGTCAGATGGAAGAGTATCTGGCCAAACCGTTAGAAAAGGTTCAACAAGGGGCCGCAGAGTTAATTCGTCTGCTAAGCAATATCCAGACTTATAAAGCCGAGGCTTTGAAAACTCAGTTACAGCTGCAGCAACGTATTCAAGAAGATAATGCCGATCTGACCACTGAGTTGTTAACGGCTCGCAGTCAGGCGAAAAGCTCGAGCTCAGAAGCGATTCAACAGATCTTATTAGGCGGTGGTTTAGTGGCGTTATTGGTTTTGGCATTGTTGTTGATCACCTGGCGTCAGGCTACGGCAACGCTAACAAAAACGGTGCAGACATTGGAGCAGATTGCAGCGGGAGATTTTACCCATAAGCTCAGTGTGCAAGAGGGCTCAACCGATGAGTTTGATCGTTTGGGACAAGCGGTTAATCACCTGACCGGTCATCTGTCTCAAGCTCTAGATAAGGTTTCACACAGCAGTACTCAGGTTCAGGATATGACTGGTCAGCTGCAGGGGACGTTACAGAAACTGGCGAAGAGCAATGAGGAAACTGGTGCTCAGGCACAAACGGTGGCCAGTGCGGTTGAACAGATCTCCTGTACCGTGCTGCAGATGTCTGGGGCGACGGATGAGGCTCACCAGCAAGCGACGCAGGCCTGTGAGACCGCTGATGCCAGTGGCACAGTGATTACCACAGCGTTAAGTGCTTTGGATCAACTGGGAGCGGTGTTTACCGATCTGAATCGCCGGGCGCAGTCGCTGGAAAGTGCCTCATCACGGGTGGATGGTGTTACCGAGATGATCAACAACCTGGCAGAACAAACCAATCTACTGGCACTCAATGCAGCCATTGAAGCCGCCCGAGCCGGTGAGGCAGGACGAGGCTTTTCTGTGGTCGCCGATGAGGTCAGAGCGCTGGCGGAAAAAACCGTGCAAGCCACCAGTGATATCAATCAGATTGTCGATGAGATGAAGCAGCAGCTGGGCACCTTAATGAAGGCGATGAATGCCGGTGCGGATCAGGTCAATCAAAGCCAAAGCCTGAGTGATCAAGCGGTTGCCGAGATCGATAAGATCAAGGTTTGGGTACAACAGGTCTCCGCCAGTAATACTCAGCTGGCGGCGAATATTAATGACGTGGCTTTAACCGCCCGTGAAATCAATGTCAGTATGATCTCTGTGGCGGATAACGTCGATAAAAACGTGACTCATAGTCGGGATGTGTTGAGCTTTGCGGGAGAGGTCAGCCGACAATCGGCTGACCTGGAAAGTATCACTCAGCAGTTCAGGTGTGGTTAGCGCTTCTATGTATCCCAATAAGCACTCACACAAAAGTTTCTCTTTAGTAGATGGCTTCATTCTTCAGCCACTGGCCGAAAAATATCGAAATACTTTTGTGTAAGTGTGTACCACCTTATAAAAATGTCTATAGGTGAAGGTTTGTTGATGGTGGAGATGTCTTTGTAATCAGACAAATGAGTACTGATTTTGTAGAATACAGCTTTGAATCAAGTAGCAGCCATATGGAGAGAATAAGGTGCCTATTGATACTGCCTTCTTCCTGCGTTGTATTCTGACACTGGAGCAGGCCCATAGCTTGTTACTGAAAGCTGAGCCTGACAGCATCGAATATGAAATGTACCGTTCAGCCTGTGTGAAAGAATTTGAACTGATTCTGGAGCAAAGCGGCAAGTTATTAAAAAAATGCCTGAAGCCTTATTTTCACAGCGCTAAGGCTGTCGATCGTCTGGTGTTCAAAGATATTTTTCGTCACGCGGGTCAATACGATCTGATTCCTGTTGATCGTGTTGAACACTGGCTGGAATATCGGGATAACCGGAACGATACAGCACATAATTACGGTGTTCACTTTGCTGATACAACACTGAAGCTGATTCCACAGTTTATTGATGATGCTAAAGCACTTGAGCAGGTCATCAAAGGCCAGATACATGATTGAACTCAGAGAAAAAGACCGTCAGCAGGTATGCCGGATTGCCAATGAAGTATTACCGGCAGGCGTTGAGCTGTGGGCATATGGAAGTCGGGTAAAAGGCACTGGCCATGATACCAGTGATCTTGACCTTGCTATGGTCTCTCCAGAAGGTGAATCTGTTGATGGAGAGTATCTGACTCAGTTCAGACTGGCTTTGCAGGATTCAACCATTCCGATCTTTGTTCAGGTGATGGACTGGAACCATATTCCAGAGAGCTTTAAGGAAAATATTCTGCAGTGTTATGAAGTGCTCTGTCGTGTTGAAAGCAAAGACCAGTAAACTAACAGAGGCTTGTTTGTAAGCGCTCACACAAAAAAAATCTCTTTAGCCAATGGCTTCATGTTTCAGCCATTGGCTAAAGAATATTGAAACACTTTTGTGTAAGTGTGTATTACATAGCAAAGGGTGGCATCATAACCACCCTTTTCATTAGCAGAAATCTAGTTTCGCCCCGCCATTACTCCACCATCGATATCCCATACCGCACCGGTAACCCAATCCGCTTTATCAGATAGCAGGAAAGCAATGGTATTGGCGACATCTTCAGGTGTACCAACCCGGCCAATGGGGTGGAAGCCGTTAAAGCCCTGCAATGCGCTGTGAACTTCCTCTTTTGGAATAAAACCTTCATAAATTGGCGTCTGTACAACCGCCGGTGAAACCGCATTAACACGAATATTATGTGGAGCCAGTTCCATAGCCAGGTGCTGTGTCAGTGAATGTAAACCTGCTTTAGCCATGGAATAAGCAGATGATGGCGTTGCGGCAATGGCCTGTTTAGCCCACATGGAGCCGACATTAACGATAGCCCCAGGGCGTTTATTAGTGACCAGATTAGCGGCTACTTTTTGGGTGATAAAAAAGAAGGCGCGGTTGATCAGCATGTATTGATCGTAATCGGCACCTTCATGCTCCAAGAAGGGTTTTGGAAAAAAGACACCCGCAGCGTTAACAAGCAGGTCGATATCGGTATGGGTTTCATCAATAGTAGCTAGCAGTGTTTGCACGCCGCTGTCACTGGTCAGATCCGCAGTCAGGGCTTCAATAGGACCTAATGCTGAAAGTTCTTCTTGTGCGGCTTTGGCTTTTTCTGCGCGGTGACCAACAATCACGGCCTGCCCACCTTCTTGAAGAATCATGCGGGCTGTTTCCAGGCCCATACCGCTTGTGCCGCCAATTACCAGTAGCTTTTTATCTTCAAATTGCTTGCTCATATCTTTATCTCTCTTTTACCGCGGAGTGCGGCTGATTGGAATTTTGCTAGTCACTGATCCAGCAGTGAGTTGATGATCAGCTTGAGGATGATTTTTTACCGATTTGGCTTTGCTCACAAATGAGATAATGTGTGTTGTCGATAAAGAAAATATTTATCGATAGAGCAGGAGCGATTACAAATAGGGGAAACAGCGCCTTGTTAAGATTGGAGGACGAGGTTTGTGTAGGAATGATTGAGATTAATCAGGCTGAGATGCGGAAAGAAGAGAGAGTCGTATAAAGCGGTTGCAAACCAAATAAGGCAGTTATTCTATGGGGAATAACTGCCCAGTATTTCTTCTTGCTCTTACCCAGAGGTATTGAGGCGCAGAGATGATGGCTACAAAGGCTCGCCTATGATGCCTGCTCACTACTGGTTTGATTAGCTTCCTGTCTGCGCTGCTTGACCAATACAAATAGCAGTAGGGCTAGTGCTACAGGCACGAAAGAGACCCATAAGACCTGATCCCAACCATATAGAGCCAGAATCCCACCAGAGGAGAAGGAACCAACGGCCATTACACTAAAGACAATAAAATCGTTTAAGCCCTGAACCTGTACTTTTTCTTCTGGGCGATGACATTGCAATACCAGTGCAGATGCACCTAAGAAACCAAAGTTCCAACCTAAACCTAGTAGGATCAACATCCACCAGAAATGGGTGACTTCAATACCGCTTAGGCCCACAGCCGAGGACAGGGCGGTTAATCCCAAACCCAATAGCGAGATCTGTATTGCACCAAAGCGCTCAATCAGGCGGCCGGTGAAGAAACTGGGGGCATACATAGCAATCACATGCCACTGAAGTCCCAGATTTGAAGACGCCTGAGAGTGACCGCAGAAATGCATCGCTAAAGGGGCTGCAGTCATAAGGAAGTTCATCACCATATAAGACACAGCACCACAAGTTACCGCGACAATAAAACGTGGCTTTAACGCAATTGTTTTGAGTGAACGCCCTGCTGGTTGTTTGCTTTTCTCTGTTTTTTCTTGCCCGGTCTGTGAGTCTTGAGCTGCGTTTTTAGGTTGAAGGGTGGGTTGCTGGACACCCCAAAGTAGAATGGCTGACAGGGCTGCGACTGCAGCTTGTACGGCGAAAGTGGCGGAAAAGATATACAGCGGCCACAAATACATGGTCCAGGTCACCAATTGCGGGCCGATAATACCCGCAAGTACCCCGCCACCCATTACCAGAGATAGGGCTCTGGCTTGCCTTTTGGGTTCAACACCATCGGTGGCGGCAAAGCGGAAGGAGAGTGCTACAGCGGCATAAGCGCCACCAAACAGTGTTGCCACACAAAATAGCCAGAATGAACTAGTGATCAAAGCCAGCATAGATAGCAGACCGGTGATAATACCTGCGCTTGTGCCGGCCAGGAAAGCCGCTCTGCGGCCATAACGTTTAGCGATAACACCAAAAGGCAAAATGCACAGGGCCATACCCACTACAAAAATGGAGATAGGCAGGGTAGCCAGTGCAGGATCGGGTGCCAGTGTATTACCTATGATGGCTCCGGTGGCATAAGTGACAACGGAGTTAGCACCTGCCAGGGCTTGGGCTGCGGTTAAGCGCCAGATATTGCCACGTTGGTGCTGTTCGGATAGATATTCTTCGGGTGGTGGGAGCGGCTGAGCAGTAGCAGAACTCATAGAAAGACCTTAACGGTAAGTATTAGCTGTTGTTAGATTGAGGCAGTATGTTTTATCTTTCTATCAGGTATAACAAATAAGAATATATTTATATACATAAAGAAAATCTTTATTGAGCATAACTGCGTGAGAACGAGATGGTATATCCAGTACACCTGAACGCTTTAAGGGCATTTGAAGTCAGCGCCCGTCATCAGAGCTTTTCTGCAGCGGCTAAGGAATTAAATGTGACTCCTGCTGCTGTGGGGCAGCTGGTGCGAGGTCTGGAAGATTGGCTTGGCTCTCCACTTTTTATCCGTAAAAACAGTGGTCCTGTGCGTTTAATCCCGACAGAGGTGGCCCTGAATGCTTTACCCGAAATCAGACAAGGGCTGGAGAAGCTGAATTCAGGCTTGGAGATACTTAAACAAGAAGCGGATTGCAAAGCCTTAAGCGTCACGGTGAGTCCGGCCTTTGCTGCGAAGTGGCTGTTGCCACGTTATGAGCGCTTTCAGCTTGAACACGCTGATATCGAACTGCGTTTAGAAACCAGTCTTACACCTATCGATTTTGTTTCCCACCAAATTGATATCGGCGTGCGTTACGGTAAAGGGCAATGGTCGGGGTTGATTGCCGAAAAGCTGATGGATGAAGAGGTTTATCCTGTGTGCTCACCAGCTTTTTATCAAACCTCTGAACTACAAAGCCCTGAAGATTTGAAAAATTACCCATTGATTCAGGATCTTTCCTTAGAAAGCGTTGCTGGTTTTCCTAGTTGGGAAGCTTGGTTTAAGCACTTTGAGGTGGCTAAGCCTGCAATAAAAGGCATCAAAATTAATAATTCGTCTGCTGTGCTACAAGCAGCTATTGATGGCCAAGGTATTGCGTTAGCTCGTAGTGTAATGGCGAAAGATGATCTTAAGACCGGCCGGTTAATTCGACTCTTTCCCGAATACAGTATGACTTCAGATCTGGCTTATTACGTGGTGTATCGTGAGGGGGCTGCTGATTCAGCGAAGCTGGCTGTCTTTAAAGGCTGGCTACATAACGAGGCTTCTCTATAAATAGCTAAGCGCATATATAAGTGGCAAATGCGAAAAAAGAAAAATCCGGTATCTGTTTCATCAGATACCGGATTTTTTTGTGGTTAATCACAGGGATCTAACCAAGGTGCAGCATCGATTGCTCAATGCTGATGATCAAAACTATGAATTCGACGCGATAATATCGCGCAATACCATCGGCAGGATGCCTTTATGACGGATTTGATCCAGCTCAGATGAGGTATCAACACGGGAAGCTAGCTCAACCTGCTGTGATGAGCCATCCGCTCTGTTAATGGTTAGCTGTACAGAACCCCTAGGCTCCAGTGTATCAATACCCTGCAGATCGAAGGTTTCTGTGCCATCCAGATTCAGAGAGGCGCGTGTCACACCTTCCGGCAGTTGCAGCGGCAGAACACCCATACCGACCAGATTGGATTTGTGAATACGCTCAAAGCTCTCTGCGATGATCGCTCTTACACCCAGCAACGCAGGCCCTTTTGCAGCCCAGTCACGTGATGAACCCGTGCCGTACAGCTTACCGCCAAATACTACGGTAGAGGTGCCTTCTTCACGGTAACGCTCAGCCGCATCGTAAATAGACATCTGCGCTGGTGCGCTATCAGATGAGTAATAGTTAGTTACTGCGCCAGTGGTGCCCGGCAGTAACAGGTTTCTGGCTTTCACGTTGCCAAAAATACTGCGCAGCATGACGTGGTGGTTACCACGACGTGCGCCCAGGGAGGTCATATCGCTATCGGCAACACCCTGTGAACTCAGGTATTCGCCTGGAGGAGAATCCGGGCGGATACGGCTTACTGGTGAGATATGATCCGTAGTGGTGTTGTCATCACACATCACCAGCATACGGGCACCTGAGATATTGTTCAGTGAATCCTTAGGCGTTTCCAGTGAGAAACCGTCGAAGAATGAGATCTCCTGAATATAGGTGGAATCCGGTGCCCAGTCATATACAGGACCGGTTGGGGATTCCAGATTCTGCCAGGTCTCAGGGCCATCCAGAGAGTTTTCATAGGTTTCACGGAATGCTTTTGGATCCATACATTCCTGCATGGTCTGAGAAATCTCAGCATTGCTTGGCCAGATATCTTTCAGGAAGACATCGTTGCCGTTGGCATCCTGACTAATAGGCTGAGTAGTGACATCGATATTGACGTTACCCGCCATCGCCATAGCCACCACCAGAGGAGGTGACATCAGGAAGTTGGTATCCACATCCGGGTGTACACGACCTTCAAAGTTACGGTTACCGGACAGCACAGACGCCGCGATAATATCGTGTTTCTGCAGCGCTTCTTCAATGCTTGGAGCCAGAGGACCCGAGTTACCCACACAGGTGGTACAACCGTAACCTGCGGTGTTAAAGCCCAGAGCATCCAGATGCTGTTGCAGTCCCGCTTTGGTTAAGAAATCGGTGGCAACCGGTGATCCTGGGGCCAGAGAGGTCTTAACACCAGCCGGTACCTTCATACCCAGTTCGTTGGCTTTTTTGGCCAGCAGGCCCGCAGCAATCAGCAAGCCAGGGTTAGAGGTGTTGGTACAAGCGGTGATTGCGGCAATTACGATATCGCCGTCTTTTAGCTCTCTTTCCGGCAGTGGCTCGAAAATACCCGCTTCGTCCGCTTTCATTGGCGTTACGGTAACCACTTCAGGGTTACGGTCGCCTTCAGCAGCGGCTTTTCTAAACACATTGCCAATCTCAGCCAGCGGTAATCTGTCTTGAGGTCGTTTTGGACCCGCAACAGAAGGCTCAACTGTAGATAGATCAAGCTGAAGCAGATCGGTATATTTCGGAAGTGCCTGACCTGGGGTCCAGGCCATATTCTGTGCTTTATAGTATTCCAGCGGCAGCTCACCATCACGACCGGTGGCTCTCATATATTCCGCAGAGACTTCATCAAACGGGAAGAAGCCCATCGTCGCGCCATACTCAGGCGACATATTGGCGATGGTCGCACGATCTGGCAGGGACAGGTTGGCACAGCCCTCACCCACGTACTCAACAAACTTACCGACTACACCACCAGGGAAATTACGCAGCATTTCGGTGATGGTCAGTACCAGGTCAGTTGCTGTCACACCTTCTCTCAGTGCGCCTGTCAGCTCAACACCGACCACTTCAGGTGCCAGCATCTGCATTGGCTGACCCAGCATAGATGCACCAGCTTCAATACCACCGACACCCCAGCCGACGATGCCCAGGGCATTCGCCATTGGTGTGTGGCTGTCCATACCGATCAGTGTGTCCGGAATCATCAGGCCATTCATGTTGAGATAGCCTTGTGCCAGATACTCCAGGTTAACCTGGTGCACAATGCCGGTTTGTGGCGGAATAATACGGATGGTGTCGAACGCCTGCGCACCCCACTTCAGGAAGGCATAACGCTCTTTGTTTCTGGCTGCTTCCAGCTCGCCATTGATTCTGAGAGATGCCGGGCTACCGGTATTGTCCATGGTGACTGTGTGATCGATTACCAGATCGGCACGTACCAGAGGCTCAATAATCGCAGGATCAAGGCCCATACGCTGCACCGCTGAACGCATCGCGGCAAAATCAACAATAGCGGGGGTACCACTCAGGTCGTGCATAATTACGCGACCTGCTGTGAAAGGAATTTCGATCGGTTGCTTACCCTGATGCTCTGTCCAGCCACCTAGTGCCTGAACTTGCTCAGCCGTTACACCGTTTTGACCAACATTTCGGGCGATCCCTTCCAGGATAGGGCGAAGAGAAAAAGGAAGTTCATCAAGCTTGATACCAAATAGCTCAGCTGTCTCTGGAAGACTATGGTAGCTGTGCGTTGTTCCTGGGAGTGTTCTAACAGAACTGGATGGATCGAAATTTATTGGAGTTGTCATTTTTTATACCTTTCGCAGAGAGGACGTTGCTGAAGCTACAACCTTTTTGCTCGAGTTTCTGGCAATTGCCTGAGCCTTAGGTCATTGCCCAAGCTTCAGCTATTGTCAGAGCTGCCCGATTTCCAGGTTAGTCATATTTTCAGCCGTCAAACGAACCGCTATGTCTTGCAACATAAATTATTATCGCGTCAAGATTGTCGACAATATTAGCCATAAAATGCCTTAAAGCAAGTTTTGTTGGCAGACTTTAGTCTGAATTACATACAATCTAAGACTATTTTCTAGTGTTTATGAATTCGTTTGCACAATTCTGAAGGGGGATTCGACTGATTTATACAGCGAAGAATGACTGTGTAGTTTTGTATCCACTTACACAAAAGCGTTGCGATGTTTTTCGACAACAACGGCTGAAGAATAAGGACTCCTGTTAAAGAGAAACTTTTGTGTGAGTGCTTTGAAAAATATCGAACTGAGCCTATTTAATTGTGTCTGAGAATATGCGGACTAAAAGGATATTTGAGCTTGAGCTATTCACTTTTAAGGTGTTAGTGAGGTGATTGAGAGGTGTATTTAAGCACTGAAAATAGCGGAGAGGGTGGTCGTATTTGGTTCTTGACTGAATGTTTTCGGATATGGCTTAGACCTCAATATCTATAAGGCTTTCGGCTATTTTTGTTTCGATCTTAATTAAATCGCGAGGCCTGAACACCCCGGTTTTTTAGTACTTTTGTCTAAAAATTGTCGACTTTTCGCTCCATTTTAAGAGTTTTCATTGAGCTGATAGCCACTTTCTTTTTATAATCCGCCCCACAAATCATAACTAGATTTAAGTGAGACGTTTGACGCTATGAGTTACTATTCTGACTACCTGGAAGAAATTGAGGTTCGTAAAAACGACCTAGGCCTGAACCCGAAACCAATCGACAGCGCGGAATTGCTATCTGAAATCATTGCCCAGATCAAAGACACTGGTAATGCAGAGCGCGAAGCTTCTCTAAACTTCTTCATCTACAACACTCTGCCGGGCACTACGCCAGCAGCAGGCGTTAAAGCTAAATTCCTGAAAGACATCGTTACTGGTGCTGAAACAGTTGCAGAGATCTCTCCTGAGTTCGCTCTGGAGCAACTGTCTCACATGAAAGGTGGTCCTTCTGTTGAAGCACTGCTGGATGTTGCACTGTCTGACGATGCTCAAGCGGCAGCCGCTGGTGAAATCCTGAAGTCTCAGGTATTCCTGTACGATGCAGACACTACTCGTCTGGCTGACGCTTTCAAAGCAGGCAACGCTATCGCTAAAGAGATTCTGGAAAGCTACGCTAAAGCAGAATTCTTTACCAAGCTGGATGATATCCCAGAGACTATCAAAGTTATCACCTATATTGCTGCAGAGGGTGATATCTCCACTGACTTACTGTCTCCAGGTAATCAGTCTCACTCCCGTGCTGACCGTGAACTGCACGGTAAGTGCATGATCTCACCAGAAGCTCAGCAAGAAATCGCTGAGATGGTTGAGAAAAACCCAGATGCTAAAGTGATGCTGATCGCTGAAAAAGGCACCATGGGTGTAGGTTCTTCCCGTATGTCCGGTGTGAACAACGTTGCACTGTGGGCGGGTGAGCCAACTTCTCCATACATCCCATTCGTTAACAACAAGCCTGTTGTTGCGGGTACTAACGGTATCGCACCTATCTTCCTGACCACTGTTGGTGTAACCGGCGGTATCGGTCTGGATCTGAAAAACTGGGTTAAGAAAACTGACGCAAACGGCGAAGTTGTTCGTGATGCAAACGGTGATCCAGTACTGGAAGAAGCGTACTCTGTTGCAACCGGTACCGTTCTGACTATCGATACTAAAGCTAAGAAGCTTTACAACGGTAGCGAAGAGCTGGCTGACGTAGCGGACTCTTTCACGCCACAAAAAGTGGAATTCATGAAAGCGGGTGGTTCTTACGCGGTTGTATTCGGTAAGAAGATCCAAACTTTTGCTGCTGAAACTCTGGGTGTTGAAGCGCCAGTTGTTTACGCACCTTCTAAAGAGATCTCTAACGAAGGTCAGGGTCTGACTGCTGTTGAGAAGATCTTCAACCGTAACGCTGTTGGTGTTGCTTCTGACACTCCTCTGCACACCGGTTCTGACGTTCGCGTTAAAGTGAACATCGTCGGTTCTCAGGATACGACTGGTCCTATGACTTGTCAGGAACTGGAAGCGATGGCGGCTGCAACCATCTCTCCAAGCGTTGATGGTGCGTTCCAGTCCGGTTGTCACACGGCATCTGTATGGGATAAGAAAGCTCAGGCCAACACGCCTAAGCTGATGGCGTTCATGAATGCATTCGGTGTAATCACTGCACGTGATCCGAAAGGCGTTTACCACTCTATGACTGACGTTATTCACAAAGTACTGAATGACATCACAGTTGACGACCGCGCTATCATCATCGGTGGTGACTCTCACACCCGTATGTCTAAAGGTGTAGCATTCGGTGCTGACTCCGGTACTGTTGCGATTGCACTGGCTACTGGTGAATCGGCAATGCCAATCCCTGAGTCTGTGAAGGTAACCTTCAAAGGTGCTATGAAGCCTCACATGGACTTCCGTGACATCGTACACGCGACTCAAGCTCAAATGCTGAAGAAGTTCGCTGGCGAGAACGTTTTCCAGGGTCGTGTAATCGAAGTACAGATTGGTACGCTGCTGGCTGACCAA
The DNA here is from genome assembly GCA_964342385.1 of uncultured Oleiphilus sp. Lineage (GTDB taxonomy): Bacteria > Pseudomonadota > Gammaproteobacteria > Pseudomonadales > Halomonadaceae > Oceanospirillum. Next base: position 26,509 of record CAYFGP010000061.1, read on the forward strand.
GCCTTCACCTTCACCGACTGGACTGCAGAAATGAAAGCGAAAGCTTCTATCTGTATCTCTACCGATGAAACTCTGATCGAATCTCTGGAACTGGCTAAGTCCCGTATCCAGATCATGATCGACAAGGGTATGGAAAACGAAGCGGGCATGCTGCAAGGCCTGATCGCTCTGGCTGACAAGCGTATCGCTGAAGTTAAATCTGGCGAAGCACCTGCTCTGGCTCCAGACGACAACGCTAAGTACTACGCTGAGCTGGTTGTTGACCTGGACGCAATCGACGAGCCAATGATCGCTGACCCAGACGTAAACAACGAAGACGTTTCCAAGCGTTACACCCACGATGTGATCCGTCCGACTTCTTACTACGATGGCCGTAAAGTTGACCTGGGCTTCGTAGGTTCTTGTATGGTTCACAAAGGCGATATGCAGATCATTGCTGCTATGCTGCGTAACCTGGAGAAGAACGGTCCTATCACGTTCAACGCACCTCTGGTTGTTGCTCCACCAACGTACAACATCGTTGATGAGCTGAAAGCCGAAGGCGACTGGGATATCCTGGCGAAATACGCGGGCTTCACTTTCGATGACGAAAACCCGAAAGAAGAAGCACGTACTGCGTACGAAAACATCCTGTACTTAGAGCGTCCTGGTTGTAACCTGTGTATGGGTAACCAGGAAAAAGCTGAAGCGGGTGACACCGTACTGGCTACTTCTACCCGTCTGTTCCAGGGCCGTGTTGTAGAAGATACTGCTGAGAAGAAAGGTGAGTCTCTGCTGGGTTCTACTCCAATGGTTGTACTGTCTACTATCCTGGGTCGTTTCCCGTCTCTGGAAGAGTACAAAGCTGCCGTTGAAGGTATCAACCTGACGTCTTTTGCTCCACCAAGCGAAGACCTGAGCGTTGCTCCTCAAGCTATCCCAGCTGCACGTATCTAATCACTGACAAAGTGACTTGCTACGACCCTGAGCATTCAATGCTGCTTACTTAAGCATTGAATGCCTGTGGGAAAAACAAAGCCCGGTATCTGGTTTCCTGATACCGGGCTTTTTTGTGCCTATTCAGTAATGATTCTGTTGAGTGGGTTGAATCTTCTCTATCTCTACGAACGCTGCCTCTTTTTGTCATCTTCCGTTTGATCAAGTGCTTTAGTATGTTCCAGTGTGTTCTTAACATGCCGGCTGTCGTTCTTTACCCAAGTGCAGCCAAGGTCCTGGCTCCGATATCAAAATACTCACCTCCCAAAGACTGCTGCCCATAGGTCTAATCCCAGCCTCCAATTTTTTCGATACCCCTCATCATTTTTTTCCGTTTTACAGTTTTTTGAGATAGGAGGATATTACGTTTAGAGCAATTGTAGAGGGCAGTTAAGTGAATGCTTGGGCTTTATTAATACTGGGTATTGTATTTGAAGTAATGGGTAGCTTTTGTCTTAAGTTATCCCATGGTTTTACTAACTTATGGCCTTCTTTATTTGGTTTTGTATTTTTTGTTATTGCTTTATCACTCATAACACTAAGCGCAAAGATCCTTGATATCGGTGTGGTATACGCCGTTTGGTCAGGGGTGGGTATCGTTATTATTTCCACGATTGGTATGAGTTATTTCGGTGAGGCGATATCCATTAAAAAGATAGCTTGTATCTCTTTAATACTAATTGGTGTGTTGGGTCTGCATTCAGAAAGCTTTGCTGATACTAAGGAGCAAGAAGATGTCTATTCTGCTGAATAATCAAGGTTACGATAATAATACCTGGTATCAAGCACTGACTGAGTTACTGCCTGAAAAACATGTTTATGTCTATAACCGGGTACCTTCTATTGATGAGATTGCCGATGAGATTGAATATGCGGTGATCTGGAATCATCCACCGGGAGATCTACAGCGTTATCCAAATCTGAAAGGTATTTTACTGCTGGGGGCAGGGACCGAGCATATCGATCAGGATACGAATGTACCGGATCTGCCGATTGTGCGTTTGATTGATCCTGAAGTGTTGCAGGATATGGCGCTCTATACCCTGTATTGGGTGATGAATCTGCACCGTCGTTACGACGTTTATCGTCAGCAACAACAAGAAAGCAATTGGTTACGTCATGATATCTGCATGCCAGCAGATTACAGCATTACGGTATTGGGCTTAGGTGCGGTAGGTAAAACCGTGGCCTCACGTCTGCGAAGCAATGGTTTTACTGTGCGCGGCTGGGATGCCTATCCCCAACAACTGGAGCATGTGGAATGTTTTAGTGGTAAAGGGGCATTACCTGAAGCCCTGAGCCACACCGATGTACTGGTGAACTGCCTGCCGCTCAATCCGGCAACACGCTACTTTATCGACCGCGATGTTCTAGGTCAGCTACCTAAAGGTGCCGCGCTGATCAATATCAGCCGTGGTGATGTCATTCACGATGATGATCTGCTGTCGGCACTGGATTCCGAACACCTGAGTGCCGCTGTGCTGGACGCCTTTACTGTCGAGCCATTACCGGAAAATTCCCCTTACTGGCATCACCCTAAAGTGACTGTGACTCCGCATATGTCTGGTGCGACTTACGCCCGCTCAGCAGCGCGGTTAATTGTCGAGAATATTCAACGTATTGAGCGAGGTGAAAACCCTTTCCCCTTGCATCAACACCCATCCCAACAGCAGCTGTTAGCAGCTCAATAATAATTGGCCGTGATTGGCTTCCAATAACCAGAGGTAAACAATAATGACAACTCAAGAACTGACCTTAGAACAGCAGCAGGAACAGGTGCGTATCGATCTGGCGGCGATGTTCCGTCTGACCCATATGTTCGGTTGGGACGATACCATTTGGAACCATATTACTGCCCGTGTACCGGGTAGCGATCACCACTTCTATATGCACCGTTTTGGTCTGAATTACGAAGAAGTGACTGCTTCTAACCTGATCAAGGTAGATGAAGAAGGTAATGTGCTGGAAGGTCCAAGCGATGTTAATACCGCTGGTTTTATTATTCACGGTGCGATTCACCTGAGCGATACTCACCGTAATAACAAATTTGTCTTCCACGCGCACCCTAAGTCCTGTACTGCAGCAACCGCATTTAAAGAGTTGCCATTCCTGGTACAAGACTCCTCTATGCTGTACGGCAAGGTCGGTTTCCACGACTGGGAAGGCTTGTCTGTAGACCCAGATGAGCGCCACCGTATCGCTGACAATATGGGTGAAAACTCCTGTCTGATCATGCGTAACCACGGCTTCCTGACCGTCGGTGAAACCGCTGGCGAATGTTTTATGAATATGTACTACCTGATTCGTACCTGTGAGGTCGCTCTGCAAGCGACGGCTTCTGGCTATGAGCTGGATCACGGTGATCCGGCATTGTGGGAACTGGCTTCCAAGCAGTATGAAGCCTTTGCACCGGGTATGTACGAGTGGCCAGGTCTGCTGCGCAAATGTGATCGTGCAGATCCATCCTACAAGTTCTAATGCTGTTATGTGTTTTCAAGATCTGGTGAACATCTCACTAGATCGTTGAAATAGAGGGGGCAGACTGCCCGCTGTCCCCTGCGTTATCAAAACCTTTCCATAAAACTGGTCAATACGTTTTCCTCTCGATTGGACAAGCGGGGCTTTTTGCGTCTTGCGTATAGTGTTGCTTTGTCTCGAGCCTGTTAAAACAGGGAAAAAGAGCGGAATACCACGACCAGACAAGATAAATACAATTCGTGGAATTACTAAGATGAACATAGGTTTTATTGGTCTGGGTAACATGGGCTCAGGCATGGCAGCGAACTTGCTGCAACACTGCAAACAACAAGGTGATCAGCTGCTGGTACTGGATCTGAATGAAGAGGTGATGAACCGCTTTATTGCAGACGGTGCCGTGGCCGGTGAATCGATTAAAAATATTGCTCAGAACTGTGAGGTGATTTTTACTTCCTTGCCAAGTTCTGTGCAGGTGAATCAGGTGGCTTTTGGTGATGAGGGCATTCTGGAAAATGCTCAGCCAGGTACGACCTGGATTGAAACCAGCACCAACGAACTGTCTGAGTGGGAAACGGTACGCGACGCAGCACCTGAAAGCCTGACTCTGATTGATGGTCCTGTAACAGGTGGTGCGGAAGGCGCTGCAGCAGGCACTTTGACCATGCTGCTGGGTATTGATGCCGATGTGCTGGAGAAGTTCGCACCACTGCTGGATTCCTTCACCAAGCGAGCGGTGCGTATGGGCCCATCCGGTGCGGGCTATGTGACTAAGCTGGCTCAGCTTCACCTGAACTATCTGGTTGCTCAAGGTATTGGTGAAGCCCTGATGATGGGCGCAAAAGCCGATCTGGATCTGGATGTGCTGCACAATGTCCTGCAGAACAGCTGTGCCCAGAGTTATGTGGTCGACAGCTATATCCCGAAAGTACTGGATGGGAGCTACGATCAATCCTTTGCTCTGGGGCTAGCAACCAAAGATATGCGTTTGATTACCGAGCTGGGCAGTCACTTGGGTATCGAAATGACGCTGGCGGATAAAGTGTATAACACCTATCAAACCGCGACTGAAAAATACGGTGGCCAGGTACCTCACTTGAGTGTACTGAAGCTGATTGAGGAGCAATCAGGTCAGCTGCTGCGAGCGTAAAAGCTCCTGTAGTTACTCTCTATTTGCTACTCCTTATTTTTCACTCCTTATTCAGGGTTTAGCTGTTAGTACTGTGATAGGCAATCACTTGTAACCTGACAGATTCAGCTAAGCCCTTCTAATAATAAAAAAGCCATAAGAGGCTACATGCTATGAGCAATAAAGCTATAGATTCCGATGTTGCTGAATCAAGCAATAATCGGTCGTCGTTTTCAACCGACTATCAAGTCGGCCAGGATAATATCCAGCCCTTAGGGATGGATATCCACAACGCTGTCTTTCCTATCTCTGCTATTTGTACCCTGCTATTTGTTACCCTAACCTTCATCTTTCCAGAACAAGCTGGGCAGATTTTTGGTGATCTCAGACCCTGGCTGACTACACAGCTGGATTGGTTCTTTGTGATCAGCATGAACTTCTTTGTGTTGTTCTGCTTATTTGTTGCCTTCTCTAAGACGGGGCGTATTCGTATCGGTGGTCAGGATGCTAAACCGGATTTTAGTTATCTGGGTTGGCTGGCGATGCTGTTCTCTGCGGGTATCGGTATCGGCCTGATGTTCTTTGGTGTACTGGAGCCGGTAAATCACGCTTTAAGCCCGCCTTTGGGTGTTGAAGCCGGTAGCCCGGAAGCGGAAGGACTTGGGGTTGCGGCTGCGGTTTACCACTGGGGGCTGCATGCCTGGGCGGTGTATGCCGTTGTGGGTTTGTCACTGGCGTATTTCTGTTTTAACCACGGCTTACCGCTGACTTTACGATCGGCTTTCTTCCCTATCCTGGGAGACCGAGTGTGGGGTATTCCGGGTCATATCATCGATACACTGGCGGTATTTGCCACGATCTTTGGTCTGGCAACGTCTCTGGGCTATGGTGCAGAACAGGTAGCTGCGGGTTTAGATCATCTGTTTGGTATTCCGGTAACGGATAACGTCAAAGTGGTATTGATTGTGGGTATTACCCTAATTGCTATCGGTTCTGTTGTAGCAGGGCTTGAGGCCGGGGTAAAACGCCTGAGTGAAATCAATATGATTATGGCGATTATGCTGCTGGTGTTTGTCCTGTTGGCTGGTTCTACCTTTGAGGTGCTGGGGCGCTTCTTTAGTGGTGCGGTGGACTACATTACCTATCTGGCTCCGCTATCTAACCCTGTGGATCGTGAAGATACCGGTTTCTTCCACGGTTGGACCACTTTCTACTGGGCCTGGTGGGTAGCATGGTCTCCGTTTGTAGGCATGTTTATCGCCCGTATCAGTAAGGGCCGTACCATTCGTGAGTTTATGATCTCTGTATTGATCGTACCGACCATTTTCTGTCTGCTGTGGATGAGCGTGTTTGGTGGCACGGCAATGGAGCAGATGGCGGATGGTTATGATGGTGTGAAAGATACGATCAGCAACTGGACGCCTGAACTATCACTGTACATGCTGCTGGAAGCGCTGCCGTGGAGCTTTATTGTCTCGACTATTTCTCTGGCGCTGATTGTGATCTTCTTTGTCACCTCATCGGATAGTGGTTCTCTGGTGATTGATACCATTACCGCCGGTGGCATTATGAATCCACCAGTACCGCAGCGTGTCTTCTGGTGTACCTTCGAAGGTTTGGTCGCGATTGCACTCTTGCTAGGTGGTGGCTTGGCTTCGCTGCAGGCGGCAACTATCTCTACAGGCTTCCTGTTTGCGATAGTGCTATTGGCGATGTGTTATGGCTTGTATCGTGGTATCAGTGAAGATGCTAAAGCGTTGTAAGAGCGGATAGCTTTCCGCTGTAAATGCAAGATAAAAAGGGCTGGAGCTAATAAAGCTTCGGCCCTTTTTTAGTTGCACGAGAGGTATGGTACTCAGTGTTTAATTGAACTACTCAGGTGATCTTTGTGGTTCAGATGTCCCTTGGTTATCAGAAGTATCCTCTGAAATGACATTGTCTGTTTCTGGAATAATGGCAGCAGCAGCCATGGCAATCTCTTCTACTTGATCAGGTGCTTTCTCTGCAATCATGGATACCATATCAGTGATGATCTGTTCACCATCATCGGCCTCGCGATCGGCGTAGCGCATCTCTTCCCAATTATCGGCAATATTGTTGATATAGGTTTCAGCAATATCCACAACGATTTCAGGCTCTTCATCCATGATGGCTTCTGTTGCCGCTTCAATAATCTCAAGGCTGTGATCAGGTGCGGCTTCTGTCATTGCAACAGCTAGCTCTGCGATCTCATCGGATTCAGCCTCATCCAGAACGGTACTCACCAGTTCGGTAGAGTGTTCAGGAGACTCTGAAATAATCGTTTTCACCAACGCCTGTTGATTCTCAGGGGTTGTCTGATGCAGCCGGTTGTAAAGCTCAGTCGTATCTATACCATCGATACTGGCTAATGCTCCTGCGACTTCCGTCGTTTTGTTGGGGAACGCTTTGGCTATCAGGCTAACGATATCTAATGCCAGTGTTGGGCTGATATGAGCGATATTGACTACTGTTTGTGCCTCTGCACTTAAGGTGGGGGTGTCAACGTATTCAGTTCGGGGATCTAACTCTGTACTGACCCAGCCAGCAGCCCCTTGAGGTACAAATGTTTCTTGTTGATCGGTTGGAATAGATTGACGAACACGACTGCGATAAACAATGAAGAGAGCGAAAAGCAGTTGCAGACTCGCCATAAAAAAGAAGAACGAGTTTACTCCGGTATGCTCCATCGCTAAGCCAACGGCATAGGGGCCGATGATACCACCGCAGGCATAAATAATAATCATCGCACCTATTGCGCTGCCCATTTCGCTTTGTTGCAAACGGTCAAATGTCTCTGCGATACCTAATGGATATAAACTGGCAATAATCCCACCGCTGATACTGATTAGGGCCAGAGCACAGATGAAAAAGCCTAAATCAATAGAAAAAGGGACCAGGACCGTCAAGATCATGGATATGAGCGCAATATTAAGAATGACCTTACGACGTTCATAGCGATCGGCAAAGTAACCGATAGGGTATTGTAAGAGAACCCCGCCGATGATCGCAGCTCCTACCAGTAATGACACATTAAAGCCAGTGATACCTTTTGCTTCGGCATAGATGGGTATCATGCTCAATAAAGAGCTCAGAATCATGCCGCATACCAATACGGCGATAATGCCAACAGGTGATGTTAAAAATAATTTGAGCAATGGCATTGGTGGGACATCATCAATGTCAGGTGTTGATGCGCTAGTCAAAGCGATGGGTACTACGGCACCGCAGAGGAGTAAACCGGATAAAACATAGAGGGTTGCATTACTGATATCTGCCAGATTGATCATAAATGATCCGATAAACATAGCGGATAACAACACAATTTGATTAGTGGCTAAAATGCGGGCTCGTGTATCGCTGGTCGCTCGTTCACTTAACCAGCCATCTGAAACGATGTTAGTGGAGGCGATACAGAAACCCATCAGAATTCGCATGACAGCCCACAGCCACTCGTTTACCCATAGATAACAGATCAGAATGCTGATAGCCGCCATTGCAGCGCAGGCTGTGTAAACTCGAATATGCCCGACTCGAATGATTAAACGACGGGTATAAATACCACCGATTAATAATCCCACTGAAAACATGGACATAATTAACCCAATATTATCAGTACTAACATTTTCCAGGTTCAGTCTTGAAGGCAGTAGGATGTTAATTAGGCCGTTACCCAGCATGACAATAAAGCCACTGAGAAACAGGGAGAGCAGAGAACGCAGTGTTGCTGTCATGGCAGTCATCCTGAATATTTATTTTGCGAACTGACAGTCACGACATTGATGATGAGTCGGATTTTGCCTTTTCGCCAAGATTTTCCGACGGATTGGAAGTCTTTCTATGAGTGATAGAGCGGGAGCGTTTAAATCAGTCAACTGGTTAATGGGTTGATCTTTTTTAAATACTTTCTGTCACTATTATTGAGTCCAGACTTTTGGCCAAAATGATAGTGATGCAGCTTCCTCTTGTTGTAAAACGGAAATAATTGATGGCAGCTATCGATAAAATTTGAGTCTGAAAGAATGGGGTATGGTATATCTGAAAACATCATTAGCTCTGCTTGGCTTCAGTGCTGATGCAATTAAACTTCTGTTAGCGGGAAAGGCTACGGTTCGAGTTACTCATTATTGGAGAACTTTATAGGACGGTAAGAGAAGGAGTCAGAAAACCTGATTAGACAGGTTCTTGCGATGAGGTTACAGAAGTCCACTGCTTCTTACTGGTTATAGCGGCATACTTTATTACTGCTTTAGTGACTTAATATTAGCCAGAATGAATATTCAGATGGTTTAGAGTGTGTATCGTGGCATGAGCAAAGAAACTTGCTCTCTCCGCTATAAAGAGAGAGGGCAAGTCATCATGATAAATCAAGCCGTTAAAACGAAGAGCCAGGTTGTTTTAAAAACTCAATCTCTTCAGGCGTTGATTCCCGTCCTAGAATCTCATTACGATGAGGGTAACGGCCAAAGCGGTCGATAATCTCTTTGTGTTTAAGCTCAAACTGTAGATTATTTTCATTGCCCAATCGGGTAAACACCTCAACGGCCAGCGTATGAATATCAGGATCTTCACTGTGCATCAGTGGCATATAGATAAAAGATCTCTCATTGGCCGTTAGAGATTGATCATCACCCACCTCAATCGCTTTTAGTGTCAGGGCGACGGCCTGCTCATCAGCGGCAAAAGCCTGTGGTGTATCTCGATAAATATTTCTGGAGAACTGATCCAGAACAATTACTTCTGCCAGGCGACCTCGGGGCTGATCCCGCCACATAGTCAGTTCACGATTTGTGGCGGCTTGTAGGTAGTCTTCAAAGCGCTGCTTGATTGTCTGATCCAGCTCAGGATCTTTTACCCACCATTGCTCAGGCTTAAGTTCAAGAAACCAGAATTCAATTACCGGCTGCCATAACATACAGACCTCCTGGTCTTTATTTTCTATGGGGTTTAGTTTTTAGCGTAAAAGCTATACACCATCAGTGCCAGCTAAAGTTTGTTATCGGTTTGTTGGCGCTAACGGATATAGAAGAAGATCTGCTGCCAGGTTTTTACGCTAAGAGGTTAATACTCCACCGGAATGATATGTTCGGCATAGAGGGTATAACCGGCCTGTGCCAGCTCTGTGGTTGCGCCTTCAACAGAGAGACGTCCACTGACCCAGACGGCATCCATCAAGGTATCTTCAGAGACAGGAATTTCACTTTTGACATAGAGGATCTGATTGGATGGTGGCGGTGGTACATGAATACAAGCGCCAAAAAATGGCACTAAAAGGAACTCGGTAATACCTTCTGGGGTTACTTCCAGTGGCACGACAAAACCGCCTAAGCGCACGGGTTGGCTATCCAGAGCACCCACAACAGGTGCGGAGCGATAAGCCTCTTCCAGTTTACCCATAATCTCCAGAATCAGGGGATCTTCATCGGTTAGCTGAGCGATTTTTTCTGGATCGTATTGATCTAGAATTGCATCGGCTCTGAAACCATCAGGCACTAAGTCATCCCACTCCAGATCCAGCAGTTCATCATTCCAGCGGGATTGAATACGTTCGGATAACTTGTCAAAACCTTCCGGTTTGGCAGCGGCATAAAGGGGGGATGATGCAAGTATCAGCACTGCCACTAGGATGCAGACAATACTTACAGAAACCTGGCGGATAAATGATAGCGACAACATAATAACCCTTAGAGAAAAACGGACTCAGCACTTGGTGGCCCAAAACTTAAGCACATAATAATTACAAAGCACTAATAGATAAACCCGAGCCTCTAAAGAAGTAGGTGCTGGTCCAAGCTTACTCCTATTCTCTCCCGTTTCTCTCTTGTTCCCTATAGCTGCTCTGTTAGAGCTTCACCGCCAGACCTTCCGTTAACGAGATACGATAAGCCCGCCACCCAGGCCAGATTCCTACTAAAATGCCGCAAGCAGCAATCAAGCCAAGAAGCTGCAATTCACGCCAGGATAATCCGGCCAGTTGCAGCCAGATCCCCCATTGCTGATACACCACAGGCGCAGCAACCAGCAGCAACAGATAAAACACCAGAGTGCCCAGTAAAATGCCCATTAGCGTTAACAGCAAGGATTCGGTCACCAGCAGACCCATCACCTGAATGGGTCGTGCACCGATAGTACGTAAGATCGCAATTTCCCGCCGACGTTCATTTAATCCGGTTAAAATGACCGCCATTAAACCGACTAAGCCACTGGCCACCACAAAGCCTGCCACAATCAGCAAGGCGTTTTCAGCGACCGAAACCAATTGCCATATCTGCTGCAGGGCCACGCCGGGAATCACCGCCTGCAGAGATTCTGTTTTCTGGGTATTCAGCTTACGTTGCAGACGAAAAATTTGGGTCTTCTTTTTTACCCCGACCATCAAGGCGGTCACAGATTGCGGTTGCAGCTGAGCTTCGGTCAACACCTGCTGTTTTTTCGGTAAACGCTGACTTAAACGGGCACGAATATCCTGACCGGTATCTGGTGCGCCCCAACCTTGTATCTCTCCGGAAATCAGGGTTAGCTACCTTGATGACCTGTAGAG
>CAYFGP010000062.1:0-37635 GCA_964342385.1 uncultured Oleiphilus sp.
TAGATGATGATTGCCATGTCTTCTCAATCTGCTTTAAACCCGCACATCGCGTATACCCGTAATCTGGTACAGATGGACTGACACTTGATTTAGCTCAACTAAACACATTCCGCTAAACCATAGAACACAAAATATACACCTCAAAACATCTCATCAGATCAAGCACTTATATCCAAGTGACTAAATTAGACTCTGGGTTAACATCTATCATTCTTTATGGCTTAATGGGCTTCTTTTCAGACAGGGATTTGTCATTCAGATAATGCCCCTTCCCTGCTTCTGACGCGGGCTCTGCCTGCACTTTATCACTAATATGCAAACTTATTTTCTGCACAGGGATTACTGTGCCAATGGCAAACTGTGTAACGTAAAATACAGCAAGTAGAAAACCGGTAGTCATTAGTGATAAAAACTATTTGCCTCTAATCATTTTATCCCTTCTGGATAACTCTGCTGGCAATCGATAACCCTTGTTCTATACAAATAGGCTCTACCTAAACAGGTTATTTTCGCATTAACAGTTAACGGCTGGCAGCCCACAACTGATAGCAGGGAAATAGCATGTGCAGGTCATTAATAATAATTAGGGGGGACACTTGGAAACTCTCGATTTTCTGGTCCAAAACATCCACACCATTCTGGCACTGACCGGTGAACACCTGTTGTTGGTCAGTATCGCGGTGGGTCTGGCCATTATCACCGGTGTACCCATCGGTATTGCGATTACCCAGAATAAAAAAGCGGCGGATATGGTGCTCTATATCGCGTCAGTGATTATCACCATTCCATCCATTGCTTTGTTTGGTCTGATGATTCCTGTTCTATCGCTGATCGGCCAGGGTATTGGCTATCTTCCGGCGATTATTGCGGTGCTGTTGTACTCTCAGTTGCCGATTATCCGTAATACCTATACAGCCATTAACAACGTTGACCCTGCATTCAGGGAAGCTGCACGGGGCATCGGTATGACTTCGATGCAGCGACTAAAGATGGTGGAAATTCCACTGGCGGTACCCGTGATTATGGCCGGTGTGCGTACCGCTGTGGTGATGAATATCGGTGTGATGGCTATTGCTTCTTATATTGGTGCCGGTGGTCTGGGCGTATTAATCAGCCGTGGGATTTCGCAAAGTGATCCACGCCAACTTATTATCGGCGCGGTGGCGGTCAGTATCCTGGCCATTATTGCCGATTATGCTCTGCTGTGGTTGCAAAAGCGCTTCACGCCTAAGGGCATGAGCCCTAAGAGTGATGAGCCAAATCAGAATAACCCTAATAACTCCAATAGCTCGCCAGCCGCAGGATAATTAAGGATCGGACACTATGATTCAACTGGATAATCTGACCAAAATTTTTGAAACCCCTGACGGCACCACGACCGCTGCGGATCATATCTCTATGGAAGTGCCCACTGGTGAGATCTGTGTATTACTAGGGCCTTCCGGCTGTGGCAAAACGACCACATTGAAGATGATCAACCGTATTATTCCCGCAACTTCAGGTCGGGTATTGATCAATGGTGAAGATACCACCTCTCTGGATACCGTCGATCTGCGTCGCAATATTGGCTATGTGATTCAGCAGATCGGCCTGTTCCCCAATATGACCATTGAGGAAAATATCAGCGTTGTACCGCGCCTGCTGGGCTGGTCAAAAGATAAGTACACTGCCCGTGCCGCTGAGTTGCTGGATATGGTGGCGTTAGACCCCTCTATCTTCCTGAAACGCTATCCCAATGAACTGTCCGGTGGTCAGCAGCAGCGTGTGGGTGTGATTCGTGCTCTGGCGGCTGATCCCCCTGTAATGCTGATGGATGAGCCTTTTGGAGCCATCGACCCCATTAACCGGGAAGTGATTCAGGATGAGTTCCTGAAGATGCAGCAGGAGCTGAAAAAGACCATTCTGTTTGTCAGCCATGATATCGATGAAGCGGTGAAGATGGGCGATAAGATCGCTATTTTCCGTGATGGAAAGCTGGAACAGTACGCCAGTCCTGACAATATTCTGGCCCACCCGGCCAATGATTTTGTTGCCGGTTTTGTCGGTAGTGACCGCACACTGAAACGTCTGCAGTTGGTAAGCGCAGGTGAGGTAATGGGGCAGGCGCCAACGTCTGTTAAAGCGAACCAAAGCCTGGCCGATGCACTGGCAGTAATGAACCAATACGAGCACAAGTCCATTACTCTGGTAAACGATGCCCATGAACCCATTGGTATTGTGCTGAAGGATACCGCTCAAAATCATCAGGGCCTGTGTGGCGAGCACTATGAAGGCCTGCACGGTTTTGCTCAGCAAAACGATGATCTGAGAAGTGTGGTGGCGCAGATGTTTAGCAGCGACACCAGTTGGCTGCCGGTGGTGAATGCCGAGGGCAAGCTGGTGGGTGATATCACCCAAAGAGGCATTACCCATCACCTGGGTGCCACTTATCGCACGCAGAGGTAAGCCATGATCATTTCACAGATGAGACGCTATCTCTATTTTGGTCTGCTGTTTTTAGTGTTTAGTTTTGGTGTCTGGGCCGAACGCAGTGGTTTTCTGGAAACCATGCTGGAGTATGAAGAAGACGTCGTTTATCTGACTCTGGAACACCTGAAACTGTCGCTAATCTCGGGCGGCTTAGCGGTACTGATCGGGGTGCCGGTAGGCATTATCCTGAGTCGGCCTTCGCTTTCTCATATTGCCGAGAATGCGATGCAGGTGCTGAATATCGGCACTACTGTACCGACACTGGCGCTGTTGGCACTGTCCATGAGTTTTCTGGGGATCGGCAATGGTCCAGCAATTTTTGGTCTGTTAGTGGCGACTTTACTGCCCATTGTGCGGAACAGCTATACCGGTTTATTGGCCGTACCGGCACACTTGAAAGAAGCTGCCAGTGGTATGGGCATGACGCCAAAACAGATGCTGTTTCAGGTTGAGCTACCCAATGCCCTGTTTGTCATTATGGCCGGTGTTCGTACCGCTCTGGCGATCAATGTGGGTACCGCACCGCTGGCCTTTCTGATCGGCGGTAGCAGTCTGGGTGAGCTGATCTTTACCGGTATTGCGGTAGATGAGCAGGCGATGATGTTAGCCGGTGCAATTCCGACAGCTCTGTTAGCAGTAGCCGTTGATTTTGCCCTGGGTCTGCTGACCTTTGTACTGGTCAGCAAGGGTGTGAACCCATTAAGACAACGCTAAGGCGTTGCTAAACCAGGGCGTTTCTGAATAAAAAGAGAGCTTTCAGGGATGCTCTGGTTGTACTGCTGCTTAACCCCCAGCAGTTTTTAAAAATGCCTCTGGCAGGGAACAATAAAAGCAAGATCCTTTGGAGAAGAGAGAATGATGAAAAAAACCTTTAGCAAACTGGCAGCCACTGCCGTTCTGGCGGTAAGCGCTACGGTTGCTCAGGCAGCGGATCTGGTTGTGGGCGGTAAGGGTTACACCGAGCAACTGCTGATGGCCTCAATGACAGAGCAACTGCTGGCCGCCAAAGGCTATGACGTAGATAAGCGTGACGGCATGGGCTCCAGTGTACTACGTAAGGCACAGCTGAATGGCCAGATCGATCTGTATTGGGAATACACCGGTACTTCTCTGCGTAGCTTTAACAAGATTAAAGACCGCATGAGTGCAGAAGAAGCTTATAACACCGTGAAAAAGCTGGACGGTGAGCAAGGTCTTGTATGGCTGAATCCATCCAGTGCCAACAACACCTATGCGTTGGCTGTACGTGGCGATGACAGTCGTACTTCCAATGTATCCAACCTGACGCAGCTGGCGGCGCTGATCAATGATGGTACGCGCATGAGCTTTGCCACCAGTATCGAATTCCCGGTACGTCCTGATGGTCTGAAGCCGTTTCAGAAAGAGTACGGAGTGAAGTTTAAGCGTTCTGAGATCCGTAAGATGGACCCAGGTCTGGCGTATAACGCACTGAAAGAGAAAGAAGTGGATATCGCGCTGGTATTTGCCACTGACGGTCGTATCGGTGCCTTCAACTTTAAGGTACTGGACGATGATCGTGGTTTCTTCCCAGACTACTCCATCGTACCTGTGATTCGTAAAGATACCCTGGCGAAATACCCAAAAGTGGGCGAGCTGATGAATGACCTGTCCAGCCGTCTGGATAATGCCGTGATGACACGTCTGAACGGTCAGGTTGACGTTGAGAAACGTTCTATTGAGTCTGTAGCTAAGAGCTTCCTACAGGAGCAGGGCCTGATCTAAGCCTCTCCAGATACAGGTTATAACCGATAGACTCAGATAGTACTTCTAATAATGTTGTCTTAAGAGTCGCATCTATTCCGGCTAATTCGCCGGAATAGATCATCCATCTGTTAAAGCAAGCTTCTGAGTTTATAGCTTTCCAGACTTCTAGCTTAGATCGCTCAGCGTAAAAACATCTGCATCATTACTGGCAGGGAAGGCGGTACGGAAATCGTCCAGCGCCTTTAGATCCAGCGTAGTAGTTAACACCTCCACGTCACCCGGCTTCGCCTGCAGTTGAGCATGACCTTTAAAGTCAATCAAAGCCGAATCACCACTGTAAGGCAGTTCATTACCATCCACACCGACACGGTTTACACCGGCGACATAACACAGGTTTTCAATGGCCCGAGCCTGTAGCAGCACCTGCCAAGGGTGATTGCGCACCTGTGGCCAGTTCGCGACATAGATGGCCAGATCATAATCATTATGACTACGACTCCACACCGGGAAGCGCAGGTCATAACAGATCTGCGGCAAAATACGCCAGCCCTTGTATTCGATGATCAGGCGCTGTTCACCGGCTTGATAATGCTCGTGCTCTCCGGCCATACGGAACAGATGACGTTTATCGTAATACTGGTTATCGCCTTCTGGTGTCACCCAGTAGAAACGGTTGTGATAACCCTGTTCACTCTGTACCACCACACTGCCACAGATGGCGGCATTAAGCTTTTTCGCCTGCTGTACCAACCACTGAAAAGCCGGGCCTTGTTCTGGCTCAGCAACATGTTCCGGGGCCATGGTAAAACCGGTGCTGAACATCTCAGGCAGAATAATCAGATCGGTTTTACCCTCTAAAGGATCCGTCAGCTCAGAAAACATCTGCAGATTGGCTTCGGCATCGTGCCAGTGCAGTTCGGACTGAACTAAGGTAACTCTTAGCTCGTTAGATGAATCCGTTGTTATAACTGATCCTGTTTTTATAACTGACATAGCAACTCCCCTGCTTCACGTAAGGTCTTTTCATTCTTCGCAAAGCAGAAGCGCACCAGTCGCATCTCTGGGTCAGGGTTTTGACAGAAGACAGAAACAGGAATCGCCGCAACGCCTTTTTCAGTGGTTAACCAACGGGAGAAACTAACATCATCCATATCACTGATCGCGCTGTAGTCCACTAACTGGAAATAGGTGCCTTTGGCTGGAGTAAAGCTAAAACGGCTGTGCTCAATCACCTGACAGAACAGATCACGTTTTTCCTGGTAGAAACCCGGTAGTTCACCGGTATATTCCGGGTGATGCAGCATATAGTCAGCGATGGCTAACTGAAATGGTGTCGCAGTACTAAAAGTCAGATACTGATGTACCTTACGTAGTTCAGCAGACAACGGTTTAGGGGCAATACAGTAACCCACTTTCCAACCCGTGGTGTGGTAGGTTTTGCCAAACGAGGACACGACAAAGCTGCGTGCTGCCAGCTCAGAATGAGTCAATAGACTACAGTGAGGCTGCTGATCAAACACGATATGTTCGTAAACTTCATCCCCTAATAGCAGAATATGGGTTTCTCGAATCAACTCCGCCAACTTATCCAGATCAGCCTTGCTTAATGTCGCTCCACTGGGATTATGAGGTGTATTGACGATTATCATGCGGGTGCGTGGGGTCAGCGCTTCTTTCAGCGCCTGCCAGTCGATGGAGAACTCCGGTAGAGTCAGAGAGATATGGCGACAGATGCCACCATTAAGCTCAATTGCAGGCTCGTAGCAGTCATAGCTGGGATCAAAGACGATCACTTCGTCACCCTGACGCACCACGGAGCTAATCGCTGCAAAGATCGCTTCGGTGGCCCCAGAGGTTACCGTCACCTCTTCGTCAGCACAGACATTGGCCCCGTAAAGACGCTTGGCTTTTTCAGCAATCGCTTCACGTAGCGACTGCACACCCGTCATAGGGGCGTATTGATTGGCTTTATGACCGATATGGTAAGCCACACGTTTGCGCAGCTGTTCCGGTCCTTCGAAATCAGGAAACCCCTGAGATAGATTGATGGCGTTATGCTGAGCTGCCAGCTGAGACATAACACTAAAGATAGTGGTGCCAACTTTTGGCAACTTGCTGTCGGGGTAATACATAGCCAATACCGCTCAAAAAGGAATAAAAAACGGTTTAGATATTATGCAGAATTATAGACCCACTCAAGCGGATTCTTCAGACAGCTGCTGAGGTGTCATAACAGGGAAGCGCAAGGTAAAACTAACGCCTCCTTCAGGCACATTCTGCGCACGAATACTCCCTTTCAACACTTGGGTAACCAGGTTATAGATAATATTGCCGCCCAGACCACTGCCACCACTGCTTCTACGGGTAGTGAAAAAAGGATGGAACACCTTGGCTAACTCTTCGTCATTCATGCCCGAACCGTTATCCGAGTACTCCAGCACCACCTGATCGGCAGAAGGCTGGCTGATCTCAATCTTAATTAAACCTTCCCGGCGCTCATCAAAACCGTGAATGATAGAATTCATCACCAGATTAACAATAATCTGCGATATCGCTCCTGGATTATGAACCACTTCCAGCATCTCAGGACCTGTCACCTCAACCTTATGTTTCTTCTGTTTCAGCTTAGGTGTCAGGGAGTTAGAGACGGTACGGACATAATCCACCAACAGGAACTCACGCACTTCACTATGAGACTGATCCACGGCGACTTTTTTGAAGTCACTGATCAGTTGAGAAGCGCGATTCAGGTTGGAACGCATTAAAATCAGGGCTTCATGGGATTGATCAATATGCTCCTGCAACATGCTCGGTGTTAGTTCCTGATCTTTAAACGCTTTTTGCAGATCATTCAGATCATCACCGATATGAGAGGCTGCAGTAACACAAATACCCACAGGGGTATTAATTTCATGGGCAATACCGGCAACCAGTTCACCCAGTGCCGCCATTTTTTCGCTTTCAATCAGCTCCTGTTGAGCTTTCTGCAACTGCTCTAGTGTATGGGATAGTTCTCGGGTTCTATCTTCTACTCTAAGCTCCAGCTGATCATTCAGGTTCTGTAGATCATCAATGGCTTTTTCTACCTTAGAAGCCATCTCATTAAAGGCCGTCGATAGCAGTGAGAATTCGACATGAGAGTCGATCTTCAAATCGGCATGATAATCCCCACGGCTCACCTTTTGCGCAGCATCGACCAAAGAAGCTAATGGATGAGTAATCTTACGCGCGATTTGACGTCCGACCAGTAGTACAAACAACAGGGCTACCAGAGCTCCCAACAGGGAAAAGACCAGCATATCCCGTACCGGACCTGTTACCAGAGCGTAAGGTACCTCTGCCACGACTAACCAGGGTGTACCAAACAAGCTACGGATATTGCCCAATACAGGCTGATTCAGCGCCCCGGTATAATGATCCAGCTGCGCCTGTCCTAAGTGCCTGAGCTGCTGTTGCACATTTGAAGAGAGAATAATCGCCTGCATATCCGCCAGATATTGCTCCTCAAGCTGCACACTCGAGGCAATGGTATTACCACGTACATCCAACAGATAGGATAGTCCATCCAGATCAGAATGAATCTTAGATAGCAGAAAGGAGATATGATGCAAATTGACATGGGCCATCAAGACACCATCAATACGGTCCTTTTTATTGCGGATTGGTAGCGACACCACCACAAATTGATTTTTCAGGAAGGGATCGTATTGTGGGTTAGACAAAAACTCTTCATGACGCAGAAAGGAGCGGCGGAAAAAAGGCTGGTTGCTAACAGAGTTCAAGGCTTTTCGCCCATAAGGGCTGTTCTGAACAATAATTTTGCCCTTGTGATCATAGAGAACGACCATCTCAAAGGCGTTGTTTTGCCGTATCAGCGCTTCCACCAGAGGAGCCGCTTCCTGATCATTAAACTCTGACAAACCGCGTACCCGGGCCAACAGATTTAGACTGCGTACAATCTCGTCCCAGAACACCTTAACCGATTCCGCTGCTAACTGACTGGTACGGGAAGCATGCACATGAGTCTGCTTCTCCAAAGCGGAAAAACTAATGGGTAGAATAAGCAATAAGGTGATGACAACAGCCAGAAAGGTCAGCCCCAGGCTGCCTAATAGCAATTGCTTACGAATACTCTTCATAGATCTCATACTACTGATCACTCTCCAACTGATCGCCTGCCGACTGATCCATCTTGAGATGCCCGTACACTTGCCCTCCCTTTAACAGCTGAATAACCTCAGCAATCTCCTGTTGATAGTGTTCGCTGACCAACGCTGGATTGAAACGGATTTGTGCCACCTCTTCTTCAAAGCTAAACCAAACCTGTTCACCACGCCAATGCCCTTTGCCAACCATATGAGCAGTTTGCGTAATGATGCCCGCAACGTCCATAATACCTGTTGCCAATACTTGCTTCTCATTCCACTCATCACGCGGCTCGGTATCTATCACTAAGACTCGACTTGCGGGGTATTTCCTGGCTAATTCAATGACCGCTTTATTGCCCATTCCGGTATTAATAAAGAGGACCTGTACACCTTGATCAAGTAACGCTTTGGCCTTATTTACCGATAGACCAGGATCAGCAAAACTGCCGACCCAATCAGTCAACACTTCAGAATTGGGTAAGTAAGTCGCAATGGCTCTGTCGTAGGCATCAGCCATTCTTTGATAGGTCTTAAAAGGAATGCCCCCCAAAAATGCCACGCGTTTCTCGCCTGAATGATTCTCTTGCTGCAACTGCTTTGCCGCCAACACGCCCATGACATAACCGATATCATTGAAACGACCTGCTGCACCGCCAAAGTTTTTGTGATTCCCTTCAACCTCACCCACGATAGCGACACTGGTATATTTAAAGCGCTCTGCCAGCTGACGTAAAAACGTTTCATACTGCCCTCCCAGACCAATCACTACCCGTACACCTTGCTCAAGATCAGGGCGTATTCTTTCCATGAGCACCTCTTCACTGACCCTATTAGGATCACTATTGGTCACCAGATGCACATGGGCATTCAACTGAGATTTAATGCGCTCAGCGCCTTCTCGTCCCTCCGCACTCCAGGAATCCTTATCTGGCTCCTGCGGAATCATTAACACTACTGACATCTTGTGCTGTTTCTGTTCGACAGTAGGACTCTGTTCGGAATCACATCCTATTAATCCGAATAGCACCAATACGCTAGACATCCAGAATATTCTGGTTCTGGCTGAGGTCTTAAATAAGGTCTTACAACAGCCCAATATACTGGCACTGATTTTCGCCCTGACGCGGGGCCAAAGAGATCGAAAGTGATAACTCACTGTTCCACCTCCAACTGATCCAGAACTACTTTTTGGTAAATTTGTTTGAACCGTTGCACCTGCTCTGGTGTTAACGCATCGGGGACCAAATTGACCTCTTGCACCTGATCTTTAATGCCAAACTGATACAGTTTGCCTTCCCAACGTCCCTTGAGAATCTGATTAAAGCCATACTGGATCAAACGTGGAGTATATAGCTGCACATTAGCCAGCAGCGTACTAGGGGGAGAATCATAGTTTTCCAGCTGCCGGCCAACAACGGCGATACCTTTTTCCTCTAGCAGAGGGTAAATCACCCGACTGGCGGGATCAGCATTAACAGCAATAACATCCACACCATCCGCTAACATCTGTTCGGCAATGGCTAAAGCCTGTGCCTCATCAGTCCAACTTGTCAGATATTGCTCAAAGAATTGAACCTCTGGATTAATATCCAAAGCGGCTACACGCATCCCTGTGGCCATCTGTTGCAGGATTGGGAGCTGCATACCACCAATAAAACCTATCTTGCCACTTTCGGATTTCAACGCAGCCAAGGTACCGGAAAGCAATCCTAATTCTCGCCAATCAAAGGACAAACACCCCATATTGGCGTTATTACCGGGGCAGTTAGTATTTACGATGAAATGAACTCTTGGGAAATTGCGCGCCAAACGAGAGATAGGATCTATGTATTGTCCCCCGTGAGCCATCACGATATCGACATTATTGGCCTCAATCTGTTCTCTGACCAAAGCGGTAAACGCATCGTAATCTCTGAAAGGTACAGATTCTAAATAGATTAGATTGAGCTCCAGCTCATTACTGAGTGTCTGAACACCTGTAAACCCGGCTTGGTTCCAGCCTGAGTCAGAAACTTTTTGTGGGAAAAGCGCAAGTAAGACTTGTCGTTCTTCAACAGAATCCTTTTGTTGAGGATTTTGCTCTGATGTTGGACCTGACTGATCACACCCACTTAAGACGACAAAAGCAGACAGCAGAAAGAGATAAAAAAAACGACAAGCTGCGGCCATAAATACCTCTCAAAATCGGTTGAGGGTTACGCTTTTATTTAAAAATACCCTAAAAATATTAAGCGTGTAGGGCAAAGTCACGACATAAACATACAACTATTACACCTGTTTTAAAACAAAACAGATTGCAAAACCAGAAAATTTAGCCTAATTCTAACTATACAAGCGAAACAAAAGTATTTTGATATTTTTTGCCCTAGGCATTGGAAAAATATGACATTTCTTGTTTCAGAGAATTTATTTCGCTGAATAGTTTGTCCATTACGAGACAACGATCCTTTCCTATCTGCTGCCAGATTATTTGAGCGATAGAAAAAGCTTGAAGAATGGAAAAGGGATATGACGAAGCTAAAAGGACCCGTCATGGCTGACCCCAAATACAGACATCAGACCCTTGCTGAACTGAAGCAGCTCATTACCCTGCTCGACAATCAGGAATCCCCTGAAGAAGTCATTGGCGTTGCCCTGCAGAATATGCTGCGCATTACCCAAAGCCGCTATGCCCTGTTACTGCAAGCCTCAAGAGATAACAAGGTAATCTTGCATTGGCAGTGGGATCCGCAAAAAGGTGATTTACAACAGGAGACCATGTCAGAGGGCTTACAACAGTGGCAACAACAGATAAGAGATTTACTGATTCCTCAGCTCAGACGCTCCAGCCACCTGATCGCTAACTCACCGACCACTCTGAAACTTGCCTGTAATGACCCCAATGCCTGGCCTCTACTGCACAAAACCGCGCTATTACCTCTCACCTCAACGACAGGAGAGCGTAAAGGTTTAGTCGTACTGTGCGGTAAAGAGGAAGACTTCCAGCCCAAGCATATTCTAGCCCTGGAACCTCACCTGGCATTCTGTATCAATGTGCTGCTCTTTGAAGACTTCGCTGACTATCAGAGAGCGCCTTCAAAGGATGGTGATAATCTCAACTTCTCATCACTGCCCGCTGAAATTAACGGCCAGAAGTTTGATCCCCACTTTACCTATAGCAACCATCCCAGATTTATTACCGATGTTGATGGCATTATTCTGATGGCTAATAAGGCCGCAGAAAATCTACTTGCCTTCCCATCTGAGCGCCTTATGGGGCAGCCGATCAATCAGCTAATTCCCAAGATCCAACTCAGCTTACATCTGAATGAAACAACAGAACAAACAGAAAAGTTTCAAGAACTTAAGGCTTTCACACGTACCGGACGAGCCATCGCCGTACGGGTCTCCTGCACCGCCGAATTAAAAGAATCAGAATTAATTTTCTCAGTAAAAGTACAGGATATCAGTGCTGAACTGGAATCCGTGAATAAACGCCAGGAAAGAAATATCCGGATTCAAAACCAGCAGCGAGCGACCTTGGAAGTCGCTAGATTAGCCACTCAGGACCAAGCCCCTTTTGAGAAATTAGCTAATAAAATCTGTGAGCTAACTGCAGCCACTCTGGATGCGCCTCGAGTTGGCGTCTGGCTCAACGAAAATGATAGCCCCATTTACCGAAACTTCTGCCAAGTTGAGCATAACGACGCTCCTTATAGTGAATGCCAACCTCTGGTACTGACACAAAAGAGTCCCTTTGTACGCCAGTTGGAACAGGTCAGGGTCATGGCACTGGCCAACTTAAATAACAACTACCATCAACCAGGCTTTTTATCTAAAGACTATTTTCGCCGTCACCACGTCAATACTCTCATGTGCGCCGCAATTATCAAAGAAGGTCATCTGATAGGCTTTCTGGTGATAGAGGATCACGATAGACCTCTATGGCATGAGGATCAGTTTAACTTTGCCCGTGAAGTCGCAAACTATCTGCACATTCTGGTACTGAATGAATCCCGACAACAGATTCAGGATGCTCTGTCGCTGCAAGAGCAGCAGTTCCGTTTGTTATTTTATGATAGCCCTATGGCAATGATGGCCTTTGATCGAGAAAGCTTTCAGTTTATTGCCGTCAATCACGCTGCCACTGAGGAATTTGGTTACAGCCATAGTGAGATGCTGAGTAAAAGCATCTACGATTTGGTTCCCCTGCAACACGTTGTTGATGTTCATGGCTTAGTCTCTGCCAGCGAAAATAGCCTCCAAGGCGATTACCAGATTCTGGAAACCCGTATGCAGAAACACTCCGGCGAAGTAATCGACATAGAAGTACATACTCATACCATCGAACTTTCCGGCCGAGCATCAATACTCCTGGTTGCTCACGATATCACTGAGAAAAAACGCATTGAAAGCAGTCTGCGCCAGACCCAGAAAATGGAAGCGATTGGTCAGCTGGTGGGTGGTATCGCCCATGACTTTAACAACATCACCAATATCATTCGTGGCCACGCTGAACTGTTGGAGTTAAAACTAGGGGATAACGACAAGGCGCAAAAACATATCAAGGCCATTAACAAGGCCGCAGGCCGAACTACCAGCTTGACCAGAAAACTGATGCAATTCTCTCGTCAACAGCAGATCAGCAGTCAGGCATACAACCTCAATGAGATCATCGGCGATCTGATTGAGCTCATCACAAAATCACTCACAACCAATATTCGAGTGGTACTGGAGCTAAGTAACAACCCCTGGCCGACCATTATCGATAAGGGCGATTTTGAAGATGTCATGATCAATCTGGCCATTAATGCCAGAGATGCCATGAATGGCCAGGGTACTTTAACAATCACCACCCAGAATACGACACTGGAGCAAGATAACCCTTTAATAGTCAGGGATAGGATTCCCGGTGACTATCTGTGTGTCAGTATTCAGGACACCGGCTCAGGCATTCCTAAAGAGATCAGAGAGCGTATTTTTGATCCCTTTTTTACGACTAAAGAGAAAGGCAAAGGCACTGGACTGGGACTAAGTATGGTCTATGGTTTTGTAAAACGTAGCGGCGGTTTCCTTGAGTTGGATACTCAAGAAAATGAAGGTAGCTGCTTCCAACTCTGGTTACCTCGATCAGAACTGGAAGCTATCAGTGAAGAACACGATCAGGAAAAGATTCCTGATCTACACTTAAAGCAATCTCTGTCAGCTCTCGTAGTCGATGATGAAGAAGATATTCGTTCTTCACTCAGCGAGATGCTCAGCAATATGGGTTTTGAAGTATCCCAGGCTGAAAATGCCGCCGATGCCGTCAATGTTGTGCAAAATAGCACAACCTCTTTTGCCCTTCTGCTATCCGATATTGTTATGCCCGGCGAACATAATGGTGTCTGGTTAGCCCAATGGATGAAAGAGCATAATCCTGACACCCGGATTATTCTGGCCTCCGGTTACGCCGAAAACGTTCGTTTAAAGGATGCACAACAGGCCTCCTGTGAATCGCTGAAAAAACCTTTTAGTCGCAAAGACTTGATTCAAACGCTGTCAAAATGGCATTGGGCTTAATCTCAGGGAAGCCGTACAGTGCAAGGAGTCACAATGAACAACGTAATCGCTGTAAATACTCAGGCTAAAATAGATCCCCAAGGTAGCCTGGATAGACAAGGAGAAATGGCCCCCAGAAAATTGCTGGTCATTGATGATGAAGAGGATATTTGTGAGCTGGTCGCCGATATTGCAGAACTTGTCGGTTATGAAGCGGATAGCATCAGTCAACTGAACAGTCAAGAGGAGCTGACTGGCTTAGAAGCGTTTGACGTCCTCGCGCTGGATCTGTCGATGCCCGGCTTGGATGGCATTGAGATTATCCACTACCTGGAACACCTCAATCAGAAGCCCCAATTGATACTTATGACGGGCTTTGAGCAATCTGTGCTGGAAGGTGCTAAAAAGCTGGCTGATCAATTACAAATTCCAGTACTTGGCACCTTATCGAAACCCTTTCAAGTACAAGATGTAAAATCCATGCTGATGCAGCCCTTTGCGGCACCGACAAACAGCAAACCTCAACCTCGCAGTAATCAAAATAATGATTTCACCGTACAAGAGATCGAACAGGCGCTTGCTCGGCATGAGTTTATCCCTTACTTCCAACCTCAGATTGATCTATCCACCGGTCAAATCCATGGAGTAGAGGCCTTAGTACGATGGCATCATCACTGCGGCATTGTTATGCCAGATAACTTTCTCCCTTTGATTGAAAGCAACAAATTGATTCTGCCACTGACACTATCCGTGATTGAACAAACCATGGCTCAAATGGAACGCTGGCAAAATCAGGGACTGTCTGAGCTTCAGGTCTCTATCAATTTGTCAGCAGCTTATCTGGATGAACTGAATCTGGCCTCACTGATGCCTCAGTTGCTGCAGAAATACCCAGTCGCCGCTG
The DNA here is from genome assembly GCA_964342385.1 of uncultured Oleiphilus sp. GTDB lineage: Bacteria > Pseudomonadota > Gammaproteobacteria > Pseudomonadales > Halomonadaceae > Oceanospirillum. The sequence goes on from CAYFGP010000062.1 coordinate 14,767, forward strand.
AGATGATTACTTTTGAGATTACCGAACGGATTGCACTGGATGGCAGCAACCAACCTTGCCTGGATGCTCTAACTCGCTTAAGGCTAAAAGGTTTTTATCTATCCCTTGACGATTTTGGTACCGGCTATTCCTCCCTGGCTCAGCTCAATCAGCTCCCCTTTAATGAGATTAAGATCGATAAAGGCTTTGTTATGCACGCCCTGTCTAGTCCTATCTCGCAGACTATCGTACAGTCCTCAATTTCTCTGGCTAAACAGCTTGGCGTCCGTTGTATTGCCGAAGGTGTTGAAACTCAAGAGATTGAATCATTCCTAATTGAGTCAGGCTGCGATGTCGCCCAGGGTTATCTGTACAGTCCATCACTACCCAGTGATGACTTTATTACGTGGGCTAAAGGCTATTTAGACGATCTCTAAAATGGCATTTTTAAAGGTTCAGTTTTACTAAAGAAACGTGTGTTTAAGTGTTTATAAGCTTGGCCCCCCACAGGCTTGTACAAGATAGGATAAGCAAAATGAGTGAGCTAACACTATTAATCGTTGACGATGATGAGATGCACTGTGAGCTGGTCAGCGATATGCTGGAAGACGAATACAACATCCTGACAGCAACCACCAGCCATGAAGCAGAAAGCCTGTTCTCAGAGCGAAAACCTGATATTGTCCTGCTGGATATCAATATGCCCGGCAGAGACGGTATTGAATTATGCCGCGCATTAAAACAGGAACACAGTAACGACTTTTCTGTTATCTTTGTTTCAGGTCACAACTCGCTGGAAGAGCGCCTAAAAGCCTATGATGCCGGTGGCGATGACTTTGTCGCTAAACCCTTTGAAATGAAGGAACTGCTGGCTAAAATCCACGCCGTTGCCCACTACCAGATCAATAAACTCAGTTTACAGGATCAGGAGGCCTTCTCACGCAATATGGCCTTCCAGTCAATGGCTGAAGCATCACAGTATGGCCATGTATTACAGTTCTTCAAAAACAGCATGCACAGTAAAAGTCTGGACGAAATCGCCAAGCATTTCTTTGAGATGATGACAAACCTGAACTTGATCACCAGCCTGCAATTCCATGGCCGTGAAACTCGCTCTTATGATCAAATTAACGGCCAATGTAGTCCTATTGAAGAGAATCTATTTGAGCTGTTACGCGGTGTAGGACGCCTGTACGACTTTGATAACCGCACCATACTCAACGATAAACATGTTTCCTTCCTCATCAAAAATATGCCCGTCGATGATGAAATAAACTATGGCCGCCTGCGTGATGTCACTGCCGTGATTATTGAGGGTTTAGAAGCTAAATATCTGGATATACAACGAGAGAAGGCACTAAAGAACATCCTGACCGGTGTACAAGATATTATTGATCATCTCAGTGAGCAGATTGAGCATCACGATAGCCATATGAAAGTTCAAACCCATAATTTAATCCTAGAGATTAAAGCGAGTTTTGATGAACTGGATCTGACACTGGAACAAGAAGAATTCTTCACACAAATGATCGAAAAAAGCATTAAGGATATGGATGATTCTGAAGACGGTTTATCTGAAACCAGTAAGGCACTAAAACAACTGGCGCACAAAATTCAAAGCGCCTTGTCCTAAGTCCGAGATAACTCCCCTCTGATCAGAAACGACAGGGCTAACCGTAAACAATAGAAGCAACCATAAGAAATGGGATTGTAGGCTGTAAAAGTAGTTACGGGGCTAGAAGCATACTTCTAGCGCCTACCTCTTTACAGCCCGCCCCCATTTCACTAGAGTGCGCCCTCTTGAATCACAAGCGACAGGTGTAACTCCATGACTGCTCAACAACGGGATGTCATTATTATTGGTGCCGGTGCCGCAGGCTTAATGTGTGCCGTCAGTGCAGGCCAGCGTCAGCGCGACGTTCTGGTACTGGATCATGCCCGTAAGGCAGGCAATAAAATCATGGTCTCCGGTGGTGGTCGTTGTAACTTTACTAACTACTATATCGAGCCGAATCGCTATCTGTCGCAAAACCCGCATTTCTGCAAATCCGCCCTGAGTCGTTACACTCAATGGGACTTTATCGCCCTGGTGGACAAACACGGCCTGCCCTACCACGAAAAAGAGGAAGGCCAGCTATTTTCGGATCTCAAATCGAAAGCGATTCTGGATATGATGCTGCAGGAAGTAGCCGATGCTGGCGTTCAGGTACAGTTAAAAACTGAGATCGAAGCTATCACCCAGCTGGATGACAGTGCGGCACCCTATCGCTATCAGCTGGCGACAAACCAAGGCACTTACCAATGCCAGTCCCTGGTGATCGCTACCGGTGGTCTGTCGATGCCCACCATGGGAGCCAGTGGTTTTGGTTATCAGGTGGCTGAACAGTTTGGCTTGCGCATACTGCCACGTACCGCTGCGCTGGTACCTTTTACCCTGCAGCCGGAAGAGAAAAGCTGGACCGAGCCACTATCCGGCCTGAGTACACCAGCCACTTTAAGCTGTAACGATATGAGTTTTACCGGCAGCCTGCTGTTTACCCACCGAGGCATCAGTGGTCCTGCAGTACTGCAGATCTCCTCTTATTGGCAGTCCGGCGATACGCTGGAAATCGATCTGCTACCGGGTCTGGAGCTGGATGAACACCTGAAACAACTGCGTCAGGATCGCCCTAAGGTTGAGCTAAAAACCGTACTGGCCGAGCACCTACCCAGTCGTTTAGCCAAGGCTCTGTGTGAACATTTCTTTGCCAACAAAACCATGAGTGAACTGAGTAACGCTCAGATTGAAGAGATCGCACAACAGCTGCATCGCTGGCAACCTAAGATCTCAGGCACGGAAGGCTATCGTACTGCCGAGGTCACTCTGGGTGGCGTCGATACCGACGAACTGTCATCCAAAACCATGGAAGCGAAAAAAGCCCCAGGCCTGTATTTTGTCGGTGAAGTGATGGATGTGTCTGGTCACCTGGGTGGCTTTAACTTCCAATGGGCCTGGTCCAGTGGTTGGGTAGCAGGGGAAGTGGTTTAAGCCTACTCGAAGAAGATAAAGCACTACGCACCAATAAACAGCAAAACAAAGTTAATCTACCTTCTGCCTCTGGACAGGGGGCCAGAAAAAAACATCATTAACCCTAAAGGCTTTTGTTTCGCTGTTTAACCGCCTTGCGAAAGACTCTAACTATTTCAACCACTGCTATTAATAGTAAGCAAATTTCTATTTCTCTGCGGCAAGACCATTATTACTATTGCAGCAACAACCATCGAGAAACCAACTAGAGTGTTAATCGTCAAGGACTCTGATAAAAACATCCATGCCAACAAAAATGTTCCGACCGGTTCTAATGTCAATATTATCCCTGTATCCGTATCTTTCTGCATCAAGTAACTGCCTGAAGTGAGCATAGCGATAGGTATTAACCCACTGAATAGACTTAGTATTAACCCCATACCATAACCGGATAAAGTGGTAGGAAAGCGAGTCATCCCAAAGGCAATAGGCACCAGTAAAAATAACACAGCTCCCAGCATCACCCAACCGACCATAGATAAACCGCCATTGTCAGGCAGCAACCTACGACTTAACAGAAGATACAGAGCAAATGCACCAGCTGCAGTTAAAGCAAGCAGTATGCCTGTTATGGAACTGCTATTTATCACTCCAACACTAATATATATCCCTGAGACAGCTGAAATAACCGCAACAAATTTTCTGATACTTAAAAAGTCTTCTTTTAGTGCAAGAGCAATAACAAAAATAATAACAGGATAGGTATACAGTAGTATTACAGCCAAACCTGAGCTTATATATTGTATTGAGGCATAGTATGCGGCAGCCGACCCACCTAACACTGCACCAAGAATAAGCGCTATTAGTTTATTAAAATAGTTCTTTCGCTTTACAAAAAACACTAGAAATAAAGCAGGCACAAGAAATCTAAGAAATACAGTGCCCCATGCATTGGCTCCATCCTCATATAACGCATTTGCAATAAGTGGCTGTAAGCTAAACAAGAGAGCAGCACAGGCAACCAACAAGCAACCTCTATTATAATCCGTCTTCATAACAACCAATAATCGTCATACAAACAATCTTTTCCACGCAGTTTATATTCATACTGACAAACAGATAGGCCAAACATTTAAAACACGTTTCAATAGCAGCGCCCAATGTTTTATCACTGCAGCCCGAAGAGCATTGAACTGTTTTTTTAATTGAATAAGCACTCATAAAAAAGCTTCTCTTTAGCCGTTGACTGAAGAATATGAAACACTTTTGCATTATGAATGTGTACGCGCAGTTAAGATATTTTTGTTAGAAAAAAACCGGCTTGCAAAAGGAGGGCAAACCGGCGTTAAGTACCCGCGAAGGTTAGACGTTGAGTCTGATAGCACAAAACAAGCGTTAAAGAATGCTTAATCCAACAAACTAGGTAGATATAGGCTTAACTCAGGCACAAACGTGACCAGGAAAACCATCGGCAGATGCCCCAGAAGTAAAAACTTCATCGTAGGGCCTATGTATTGATTGAGTGGCAACTTAGTCACACCGCCAGCCATATACAGCAGAGGCGCACAGGGTGGAGAAATATTCCCCAAACCTAAATTGGTCCCCACAATCGCAGCAAAGTGAATAGGATCAATGCCAATTTGCTGAACAACAGGCATCAGGATAATGGCTGCTAATACACTACCTGACACATCATCCACAATCATGCCCATAATCAGCAGCAAGAGATTGATGATTAACAGCAGAACAATTTTATTTTCTGAGATACTTAGCAGGATTTCTGCAAACTGGTTAGGAATCTGTGCTAACACCATTCCCCTGCTCATAATGAACAGGAAAAATAGCACCATCATCACCGCCCCTGTTAGGGTTGCTGATTCCAACGTTGCATCATACAAGCTACGCAGTGTCATTCCCTTATAGATAAAGAAACCGACAATAAGCGTGTAAATCAGCGCAACAGCACCGGCCTCTGTTGGCGTACAGACACCACTATAAATCCCACCCAGAATAATAAGTGGCATAATGATCGCAAAAGTAGCTTCACGACCCGTTTTAGTCACTTCTTTAACCACCTCATTAAAAGGTAAAGAAGGTGCGACCTTGATGGTGGTATTTTTGCGCAAAAAGAAAAAGTTCAGCGCGCAATAAATCAGTGCCAGTAAGATCCCTGGTCCCATCGTCGCCAAAAAAGCTTTTGCGACTGAAATCCGGGTCGCGATAGCAAATACGATCATGGGAATACTGGGTGGAATCATCAAAGCAAGCACTGATGACACGGCTACCAAAGAGGTGGCATGACCGGCTGGATAACCCTCTTTGATCATCCTCGGCACCATAATCTTACCGATGGCCGCGATAGCGGCAGAAGCACTGCCTGAAATAGCCCCAAACAGCGCGCAGCTTAATACCGTCACTGCTCCTAAACCGCCTTTTGTTCGCCCAACGAATGAGTTAACAAAGTTCAGCAAGCGCTCAGATATCCCCCCTGCACTCATCAAGGTACCGGATAACACAAACAGCGGTAACGCTAATAACGAGAATGAAGCAACCTGGGAAAAACCATATCCCGCATGAAACGAAATATCCGTTCCTGTTGATACGCCATAAAGCAGCGCACCCACTCCAAATGCAAAGCCTACGGGCACTTCAATCAATAACAACAAGATAACAGCGGCTATCGTGATAAAGAAAATAGTCATCGTTTTTTACCTGATCACATTTTGCTACGTTTGAAATGCTTAACTTCGATAATAAGTTGCAAAATGTAGTAACAACCCACTAAAACAAAACCCGTTAACATGCTGAAATCCCATAGAGATTTTGGCCAACGTAGATAAAGGCTTTTACGTCCCAGCTCAAAGTTAAAACTGGCATACTCCCAGGAATAAAAACCAAAAATAATAGTAGCGATCAGACACACTAAAGTGCCGAAGATTCGCACACCATCAATCATTCGCTGGCTGCTAAAAATCAGAGTGATAATCCCTCCCGTGATATGCTCCCGCTCCCTTGTCGCATTCACCATGCCCAGAAAATAAACCCATAACGCCAGCATGGGGGCTAACTCTTCGGTTCCTAAAAAAGGTGATTCGATGCCATAGCGCATAACAACCTGCGAAAACATCAGCAAGCCTAATGACAGAGATGTCGCAACTAATAAAAGACGAATAACCCGGATAAACTTCCTTTCCAGTCGATAAAATGCATTAACGTTGCCCTGCTCCTGAGCTGGTACAGGTTTAAGGCTTTCCGGCCCAATACATGCGTCCAAATGAGATGTCGTAAGATCCCCGCTCATAATCCCAGTCCTCTTTGTGACGAGTGATTTGACTAGTGATTGACTAGTGATAAGTGATTAGGATGCGGCAGCCACACCGGGCATGGCTGCCAAACAAGTGTGAGGGAGAGAGATATTTAATAATGAATTTGCGCGATAAATGCGGGATTAGGTGAAACTAGGCGGGATTATGTGGGATAGAAAATGGAAGACCCTTTCAAATTATGAGTCTTCCATATTATCGAAAAATCCTGGTTGGGCAAGCTTCATCTGTCGGTCTTTTACTCGGTCTATTATTTTATAGACCGCTCTCGTTCCCAGTCCAAATTCTTTAGCCAGTTTAGCATAGTTCCTCCCATCAAATTTATCCCAGATCTCGATATCCCTCTTAGCTAACTCGAACTTATAATCTTTGGGAAATGTGACATATTGACCGCCCCAGTGTGAGGCCAGGTGATTGGCTAGTCCGTGTCCAACCTGATCGGCGATATCATCGTCTATGCCGTAATCAGCAAGAATAAACTTTGTTTGATCGACAAGATCAGTCAACAGCTCATGCCGCTGAGTTTCCATTTGCCCTTTCATTGCCTGCTCCTTCTTTTTTCTTAGTCTCTGCTTCTTTGGCTCCGATGCCAGCCAGAATACTACTCAGTGATTGAGCTGCCTGTTTTCTCACCTCTGGATCACGATACGCTTTCTTCTCAATCTGAGGTGCTACTACTGGTGGTGGTGGCTGATCATCGCGGACGACTGGTGGTCGTGGCGCTACTGGTGCCGCTGATGGCTCAGGTATATCAGGCATCGACTTAATCACTTGCTTTAGATAGTTGTGATTTTTTAGCGGAGTCCATTCGCCTGAGCGCTGCTTTGCCCTCATTGCTTCCAGGGTCTGATCCAGTGCTGCTTTTAATAGTGCTGGGCTGGCTAGTTCAGAAGCTTCAGAGATGAGTTTATGAGCCCGATCCCATGACAGAGCCTGCTTCTTAGGGCGAAATAAGCCAGTGTACTGAACCAGTGGTCTAGCAGTGTTCTTAGGCAGCTGTGAAATTAAACCCATGACTTCACGAGCGGCATCATCAGCCAGCATTTGCTCTAGGCTAAATTCTGAATAACAGGTCGGGCAGCGCATTTTCATTGTTCGGCTTCCTCGCATCTTTCCTGTTCTTTGGTGAGAGCGGTAATAACAGCTGATAGCTGCTTGGTTGTTTTCAACCATGCCACCTTATCGATTTTGAACATACGCTTGGCGATAGCATCAGCGTATGACCAAGGGAGCTTCAGATCAGCAAGCTGGGCCTCTATCTTCTGCAGCATTGGTTCATTTTCCAGGTTGTGTGGCTTACCCGGATACTCAGCTTTTTTCTGTTGAGGTTTACCAGCGCCCAACTTCTTCAGGTGACGCAGCACCTTAGTACGCTCAGCTTGATCCATCTTTCCAGCGCTATCTTTACCGGTGAGGTTTTTCAGCATCAGTCGGTAGGTATCGTCGCTCATCTTCAGATTGTTTTTAGATGCATGGATAGCCGACAGGTCTCGTTTGCGTTTATCTGTCATGCTTGCACCTCAACAGCACTTTTTAAGGCTTGGAGATACTGTTGATACCGGTCAGATTTCTCCTTCAAGGCGGTGGCTTGGTCCTCTATTACTTCCAGTGCATAGGCTGCAGCCTCTTCTTTAGATGCGAATACTTGGTCTTCATGCTTTGTGATAAAAGGATCAAGTGTGCCGGTAACTTCCAGTTCATACTTATATGAAGGCTCAGGTTCTTTGCCGTATTTTGATTCTGCCTCAATGCTACATGTTTGAACGACGCATTCTAAAACAGGTAATTCAGTTTCGGAGTAAATCCCTCTGGGATCAAAATACGCCCATACAGTTTCTTGTTGTTTGAACTTTGGCCCTGGTACATCAAAGCCAAATAGAGTGATTTTATTGCTCATTGTGTTGTTTCCAGGTCCATGGGGCTGCGGCCAGCCCCGTTGCTCTATATATAGAAGGAAGAGTTTAGATCGACGACAGGTTCAGATTGATGGCTTCAAACCGGTCTGTATCACCTACACGCTGATAAACACGGATATACGACTTGCTGCCCACAGCGTGCAAACTGTCATTAATAGCCTGCATTGCTTTCTGCCAATCTTCGTCTTTGATATCCAGCTTGCGTAGTTCCAACAGCCTGGAGATAACTAACTCGCCTTGTTTGTTAGTCTTGAATGCATGGCTGATAATGGCCTGAGCTTCTGGTCCAGCATCTTTTGCATACTTTTCAGCGCACTCATCCATTAGTTTTTTTGCGGCCATGATGCTTTCATTAACGCCAATTCTATCTTGGGTCTGGCGTTCAACTTTGTACTGGCCATCAAAGCTGTATAGGGTCACATTGCCCCGTTTGCCTCCAAGCTCAACATCATATTGGCTAGCAGCTTCTTCAATAAAAGCAGCCGTTTCTTTAAATGCCGTATCTTTGAAGTTTGCTAGATCCTGGTGCAGTTCATCAGCTCTCTTTGCCAGGCTTTTCACCAGATCATCACGCAGAGCATCAACGGGTTTAATCAGGCTTTCGTGTACCAAATGCTGCTGAGCATTCATCCGGTAACCCTCCGGTATCTCCTGGGCAACAGGCTTAGTGTCGGGTGTGGCCGTTGTATTCATAATTAGGTTCCTTTTGCTTAGTCATTTCATTCATTATTTGGGTGATAGTTTCAGGCAAAATTACATAGCCCAGCGTTTGGGTTAGTGCGTTGCTTAATTGCAGTAATCTAGGGTCTGTTTCATCATTGCTGCAGTAGTCGATATCAGCAGTAACAACACCTGTATTGTCTTGCTTGATCTCTATCGTGATACGGGCTGGTTGTTGGCTCATGCTGCAGATCTCCCTTTCTCTTCCTGCTTTCTGAGATAAATCTCTTCCCGCCAGATCTCGATCTCTCGTGGTGCATCAAATCCCAACCGAACAGAGTGGCGACGGCGAACAGACAACACTCTCACGGCCACATCTCCTTCAATAAGAACGGTGTCTCCGACCATTTCGATATGGCTACCTGTTGGCGCGTCAACGTTGATCGTGGCGTAACCATGGGAATTGATCGTGGGCCAAACGATAATGTCATCACCCACAAATACGCGCTCTTTGGCATGTCTTGTCAGTACAAGCATTACAACCTCCTTAACCCAGTAGGGATGGCCCACAATCAGGGCAGCCGCACTCTTTTTTCGGACGGTTCATTACATCGCAGTGAGGTGATGTGTTGCTGGGGAATGCATCACCGATACTGACAATCTCAGCCTTAACAACCAATCCACTGAACCATTCTTCGCCTCGGTTGCCATCGTCAGAGCACAGCAGTGTTTCGCCGCCAGGATTTGTTAGTTCAATAAATGGGATGCTATCTTCATCCTCTGGTAGATCGTCATAGGTTTGGTGAATTGCAAAGCCGACCGCATCCAGTCCTGACAGATTGCCTTGTACAACATGTTGTAGCGTCTTTGTGTAGTCCCATTGCAGCAGAGTTAACTCGATGATCTGCTTGCCTTCAGCCGGCCAGCACAGGGCATTCGGATCGTAGTTATCTAACATCACTCACACCTCCATAATCAGATCAGCATCAACTGTCGGTGAACCGATAGCCGCCGCATCATTCATGGCCTTAGTCACCACGTTATGCACGGCTAGCGGGTACAACAAACTACGCTTACTGTTTGATAGCTTCCGACGCAGAGCCGCAATAGCACTGTCTTCCATCACATCAGGCAGAGGTATACCGGCCAGCCCGAAACGGTGGTGTAGATAGTTCTCTAGCTCATCATCCAACGGCTTCAGATGAACCTTCTCGCAGCGCTGAACCACCTCACGGATCTCAGGTTTCTTTTCATCCAATTTCTGGTCCAGCTCAGTTTGGCCAATTAGCACAATGCTCAATAGCTTGGTTAAGCCGTCTTTCAACTCAAAAAATCGTTTCAAGTGTTTCAGGGTTGGTAATGACAGCCCTTGAGCTTCTTCAATAATCAACAAATGGTGGTTACCCGCTCGTTGTGACTCCTGAAGCGTCCGGTGTAGCTGGCGATAAAACGCATCCTGGCTGCGTTTGTGGCCCTCATTGGGGGATATCTCAGCCATCATTGCTTCAGCAATCGTTCGGGCTTTCAGGGTTTTACCTTTGATATCGTTGTCTTCCATACCTAACACGTAGGGCTCAATCACAGTCGTAGAGAGTTGTTCCTTTTCAATCCAATCAACCAGAGATTCGCGCAGGGTTGACTTACCGGAACCAGACTCACCAATAACAGCAATAAAGTGACTGCGACGTGCAGCTGCACGCATCGCCTCACGGACCACACGGGCATCGTGAGTCAGATAAATCTCATCCTGTGTCTCAGGTTCAGCGAATGGGTCACGTTTCAGGCCAAAGTGTTGACGTGCCTGTTGGGTAAAGCTTTGTTTCTGTAGTAACATCCCTTCGTCCTCCGTGGACTGCTTCTTTTTAGGAGTATGCGGGGCTGTTGGTGGCAGCTCCGCAACCTTAAATGCATCGTTAATCGTGATCTGATCTGCGCCCTGGTTAGCCAACCAGCCGGTAATCTTCCCTTGCAGATCCTTCTTATCCATCGACTTCGGCCACTGATCGTGATTAACAATCTGCGACAGGGCAGCGGGGGACAGGCTCAGTTCTCGAGCCAGATCAGCCTGCTTTTGACCGATACCCGTTAATACATGCTTCAGCTCTAACATTGGCCTACTCCTTAACAACATCACCGAGAACAGGTAACTGATCAGGAAAGCCCCATTCGTTTCTAGTAATCAGCGGCAGAGTCTCATCTAACGCCGTCACGCCGTCATCAGAATGTGTTACCGTCAGCACCTGGCCCTTCTGCACATTCAAATGTGATGTGTCATATTGCTGGCCGTTTACATTGATGTAATATCCGTAAATACCCTTTTGTACTATGCGTTTAACATCCATCGGCTTACCCTCCGTTAACCAGTTTCAGTGGTGATGATTGCGGCTTACGTAGCTGCTGTTCGATATCGTCCAGCTCTGATTCCTGAGCACCGTCTGGGTAACGTTGTTTCAGCCAAGCAAAGTTCTCAGGCTTCCAGTCCGCACCAAATTTCTTACTCAAACGCTTAGCCAGTTGGGTCACAGACAGGTTTGGTGTTTCAACCTGTGGTGCTTTCAAGCTGTGCTCAGTACCACGTTTCGGCATGTACTCAGGCAGCTGCGCATCATCCAACGGCTTATATGGATCAAACTCACCACCCAGTGGGATAGCCTTCGACTTACGGGCCTTCTCCGCATCTTCAACAGACTCCGTGCCTGTCATAATCTGCTCGATAGCCTTCTTCGCTTTCTGACTTGTCGTTTCAGCCGCTGCCTTAAAGCTCTCGCCGATAACTGGACCGTTTTCAGGAAAGTTCCATTCATCCTCCACAATCAGAGGGAGTAAGCACCGCTCCTCAAAACCCTCTTCATTCTTCATCAATGCCTGAGCTGCGTTATCTCTCAGTGGCGCACGTACAATCTCAAGTGTTTGACCCGTCTCAACGTCCAAGTGAGTGACATCGTATTTCTCGCCATCCAGATTAATGTAATGACCGTATTGACCCGCCGTTACTTTCCGCTCAACAGAACCCGTCACAGCATGATCCAGACACACATCAACAGGTGGGGCTTTAACCAGCTGATCCGATGTAATCTTCATCCAGGCCGCCGTACGGGTTAGGCCATGGCGGCGGTGTTTTTGCTGAGCATTCCACACTGATCGCCATTGCTTAGCTAAAGCATTTAACTCATCCAGGTCTGCTACAGGGCGAAACTTCAGACCAAACTCAAAATGCTCCTCAATTAGCTTACGAGCGTTTTCAACCTGGCCTGTTGCACGGGCATTACCCGCCGCATGAGAGATATCCGTAATCTCTAACGCACGGCATAAATTTCTTGTCATCACCGAAAGGTTGGCCGCGCCCTTATCCATATACAGTTGTTTAGGTACGCCGTGCATCATGTCGGCACCGCCACGCTCCTGCATGGCATTGATCAGGACCGAGCAGAAGTTTTCGCTGGATTCCGCTCCCATCACATACTGAACGTATAGCCAGCCTGTCGTATGGTCAGTAATCTCGTAGGACCACACCCGATTAGCCATAATGCGCTGTAGGTTTTTAGGCTTGTTATCGTTAAATTCTGCTTCCTTCATAACGTGCAAGCCGCTGGGGATGTCCTTTCCAGGCTTCAGGTAATAGAGCACACACAGAGACGCATCAATTTCCCAGGTATGGTTTGGGTGTAAAGATCTCAGAGTCGTATGTCGTGTTGGCTGTAACAACTGTTCAGGATGTAAGCCGTAAGATCGTAGCGCCCGATTAATGGCACTGTCTGACAGTTGCTTAATCTCACCTGTTTTAGGATCAACCTTCTCAGCCTTAATAAAGCCATTGCTACGCAGCGCTTTAACAATCATGCTGACACTGCCTAAGCGCCTGCCTTTTCTCCTCTGAGTCTCAGTCAGCACACCGCTAAGTACCTGGGCTTCTTTGTAAGTCAGATCGCTAGTACCAGCGTCTTTACGCTGTTTGCGTGGTTTAGTGTCCACTGTTAGCTCCTTACGCAGTCGATGAAACTGAGAGATTGATATGCCCAGTCGATCAGCTGCTGCCTGATAGATCGTAGTTTTACGTCCGTGTCCCGCTTCGTTAGCCGCCTTCACTGCAGCCAGAACAACCTCAATCTTGGCCGGACTCGGTTTCATCGGACGGCTCCTTGTCATCGTTGTGCGGTACGTACTGATCTTTATCAAAGTCGTACTGCATCTCCTCACCACCAGATACCCCCAGCTCAGCCTCCACAGCCGCCAATGCCTCAGGATTTGCCCAGCTCATATCAACACCATCAGGATCGGGCAGGCTGAGATCCTCACGCAGACCAATCAAAGTCTTCTCAATCTCAGAAACCTTTTTGGCCATCCACATGCGTTGATCTGTACCGGCTTCTTCTGACACATCAATCAACTTGTCAAAGCCGGTGCGCAGGTTCTTCAGATCTAGTTCAATGGCCTCCATAGGGTCTTCAATAGCCTCACGGGCTTTTGTGACCTTTTCGTCCGGCTTCAACATCTGGAATCCGCGCTTGGTTTTCTCCAGGTCCATACGGGTTTCAGTGAGATCCATTGCCGTGGTGTGCATTAAGTCGCTCTGGGCTTCATAATCTGCGGTCTTTTCATCCAGTTGCTTCTGGAGCTCATCTTTGTCTTTGGCCCCCTTGGCAATGATCTCTTCAGCCAGTTCCACGAATGTTTCCTTATCACCAGCCTTAGCGACTTCCAGAAGTGCTTCTTTTTGGTCTTCTGGTAGTCGGCGATACTTGCGCATTTCGCGGTAACCAATACCGATAGCGTTGAGGTTGTTCAGTGCCTCCTCACCAAACGCTTTAAGGTTTGAAAGATCTTCATCAACCTTTGAGCGAGACAGGCCCAATGCCTTACAAAAACCATCGAAAGTGCCGACGTCGGCAATTTCGTTACCATCGGGGTCAACCCCTTTTTTACCCGCCAACGCCTTGTACATGCGGGTTTCCTTGATATGAGCCAGTTTGGTCAAACTGACGACGTCGGCAAAACGGGCAAATGAGTTAGCCATTTGCACCTGGCCCATCAGCTGGTTTACCAGGTCTCTTTCTTCCGATGCTTGCTCACTAATTGCCGCCGCTTGGTTCTGGATATCAGTCAGAACTTCACCATTCAGCTCTGGTGTTTGATTGTCTTGGTTGTTGCTCATCTTTAATCCCTATCCCTTAATAACGGCCCATCAGGACGTCCTGGTTCAACTTGTTGATTCGATCTGTTGCTGCTGTCATCTCTGTTGCGTGAGCCTGAGCAATACGTAGTGCTTGTATGCTCAGGGCATAGCGGCCTGTTTCCAGCTGTGTTGCCATCCCTGCTTCAACCAGTGTGTTCAAACAGCGCGAAACTGTAGGTGCGCTCATCTTCAGACGCTGTGACAGATCGGTATTGCTCAGACCTGACAGCGTGTGACCTTTCAGCTCTTTCATAACGTCCAGTACTTTCAGTGCCCCGGCGTTAACTTGGGATGCGCTCATAACTCACCTCACGCCGCTTGTGGTGTAGCCAGCTTGAACAGCTCCCAACCCTTAGAGATGCCTGCGTCCCATGCATCGTACTCAGGGGTGGCTACACGATATGGGAACTGAGGTGGTCCCTTGTCTTCACCAGTCCGGCGTTTCAGCCAGAACAGAACGCCTTTAGCAAACGCTTCACTGTGCTGATGGCCTTTCTTATCGAACCACGCTTGATAGATTTCTTGTGCCTTGCTCATAACCAACTCCTTAAGACGCCTGACGCATTTCAGCGGAAGTACGGTTGATCTTTGCTGGTGGGGTCCAGATCTCACTGACCTGCTTGCCAATCTTCTTAGCAATCAGGTTTTGAATACGAGCGGAGGTGCCACGGCCATGGATAACGCTGGAAACGGTTTGTGGCTTTACACCCAGGTCATCTGCGATCTGCGCGGATGTAACACCTTTCATACGAAGTTCGGCTTTTATTTGCTCTGCGTGCATGTCAGAATCTCCCAATCTTAGAAGTAAGACTGCTGTGTCTAGCTGTTTTGTGTGTGTGTTAAGTAAGTCTTATTCTAGGTACTCAATTGAGTACCTGTCAAGAAATTTATGGGGTTCTTATGAGTACTTTTTGCGAAAGATTAAAGGAAGAACGTAACCGGATAGGGTTGAACCAAACGGAACTTGGCGAATTTGGAGGCGTAAAAAAGCAAGCGCAACTCAAGTATGAGAAGGGTGAAAGGTTCCCAGATTCAAATTATCTAGAGAAAATCGCGAAAGCGGGTGTAGACGTTTCATATGTGGTTACTGGGCTTTCTAGTCAGCAAGATTTAGCTCCGTCTTTAGCACCTGATGAACAAATGTTATTGGATTCATATCGATCTATGTCGATGAGTAAGCGTAAGGCTGTACTAGCATCAATGCTTATGGGCGATGCTCCTGAAGTTAAATCAGAGCCAAAGGCTAAGCCTAAGAAGCCGTCAGGTGGTGTGGTAGTAAACGGTGATGGAAACCGAGTAGCAGGAAGGGATTACCATGGATCAGAGCAGCATTGATGTATCGGGAAATAACAATGTAGTTTCAGGTCGTGATCTTTATCAGTATTACACCTGTTTACCTGCAGAAGAGCGGTCAAAAACTGTACTTTCTTTAGAGCAATATCGAATGCTGCGAAGCCATTTCAAAAGGCATTTAGCCGATGTAAAGAGAGAGCGTTGGTTAAAATTTATACCGGTGAAACTGCTAATCTGTTTGTTGGCAATGCTAGTCATATATCCAGCCTTGATTTACGGACCATTCGAAGGAGGGCTTTTTTTCGCATTTCCTCTGGGTCTTGCTCTTTTTCATCGTTTTTTCCTACACAAAAAAGAAATTCAGCTCAAGATATTAGAGCAGAGCATAGAGCACGACTTAGATTGCATTAATTTGCAGATAGACAGGCAGTCTCGGAATATTTAGTAAGGATTAAAATAATGGGCAAAACCAACAAAGATAACCATCCCCATATTTCAGTTAAAGGTGATAGAAATATCGTTGCTGGTGGTGACATCTACATAACCTTATCAACAGGAAAGGTTATGGATGTTTTGATGTTACTCATACTGCTTTTCAAGTTTCTGCTTGAAAAATTAAACAATGAACTGGCTGAGTTCAAAAAAAATGTAAGTTCAATGTTAGCCCATGACAACGAAATAAGTGCTCCAAGAAAAAAAGCCTACCAAGTTGCCACCGTGGCAACTTTTGGTGAGAACACATTTTTAAAAAAAGCCTAAAAAGCAAAATATTCTAGGTTAAATCGGCAATCCCCCCCATCGGAGCAACCCCCACTGGCTCCATGATTGCCATTCAATAATCCACACCGTATCAGACCTGATAGCGGGTGTTTTGTATTGGGGTAGATTATCCCGATAAGTTTTCCATGGACTTTTTAAATGGCAAAAGAAACGGCAAGTATTACCTTTTACGATATTCAACAATGTGGATATTTTTTGCACCGTAACCCCGCTAAGCCTAAATTTGGCTCTATGGGCCAGATGCTAAAGAATTTGAGGGCATGGGCAGAGAATAAAGAACTTATTGATACTAAACTCTTTGAAGGAAAAGGTGACCAGCTGCCGACTTATCTGTTGGATATCCAACCTTATAAAGGGAGCACTTTGCTTACAATATGGAATCAGGTGCCAGCAACTAGTAAAAGTAGCATTGCTTCGGTGATGCCCAATGTAAAAGTTGGCCAACCAGATGTGATTTTGAATGATATTAAAGAGGGCAGTATTCCAGGCTATGCCACTTACTTTTGGTTTATCCCTAAGTGGGGAAAGTTCGCGAGTATTCGTTTCCAGCATTTGGTAATTGGTAGCCATGGCCTACAGGAATATCTCAAGTCATTTTTGACTGTAGACCCGAACTATGCCATCTATCCTAAAGGTCAGGATAAGGCGCTTCCTCATAATGAGAAGGAGCTTTTGGGATACGCAGATATGGGTGAGAAACCCCCTGTCCCACAGGACCTGGCTCCAAGGTTTAAAGCCCGTATGACACGGCACCAAGGCCAGCATGACCTGATTCGAAAAAATGTAGACAAGATTAGTCGTGTTGAGAAAAATACTGTGCTTAAATTGCACCGCCCAGAAGATTTAAGTATCTGGCAAACGGTCTTGAAGATGTCCAATATGAGGGAACCAGATCAACGCCCTGAGACTTTTAAGCTCAAATACCGCATGAACACTCCAGTAACAAAAGAAGATGTAGAAGCCATGATCCTAGACTGGAAAAATGGTGTTGAGACTGAGTGGGACGATTATGGGTTTATGTTCAAAGGTGGGAGTAAATTACACTGGTTAAGTCACTCTATAGCCAGAAGAGAGTTTGACTTAGATATAGAGCGCAATAACGATGAGGTGGTAGATTCTATGTCTTTAATTAAGGCGCTTTACCGTGAGCGCAAGCAGTTAAAAGAACTGGCTAGTAAAAATGGCTAAGCTTTTTCTGTGGCTAATTTGTACAGGGTTGGTTGCGACTGCGGGTTACTTTGGTTCTAAGGTGCCCTTCAGTGAGCAATGGCCCCTGTTTGAGGCCTTGAGAACAACAGCGTCTATTATCTTTGCTGTTGTTGGAGCCTGGTTTGCCATTATTTACCCTGAGCGCCTAAAGCTGTCCTTTCGTGGTGGAAAGCCGTCTGTTGAATCTGGCAGTGATAGTGGTATTCACCATTTGTTTACGCCGATTGTTCACTCCACCTGTATTCTATCGATAGTGCTGGTTATCGGTGTGGCTGCACCTATTCTGAAACGTGTCGAGTTTTTGGCAGAGTATACGGAGATATGTCGAGGGCTATCCTTTGGCATATTGACCGCTTTAACTCTATGGCAATTACTCACGGTGCTATACAGCCTTATTGCACCGGATATGCTGAAAACTCAAGCGGATCACGAGGATCGACAACAGAAAGTTGTAGAGAATTATACGGGGGGTGCCAGGCAGGTTGCTCGGAAAAAGGATGATGCGTAATCTCAGGTTATACCAATTTGACCTCATTTATACTGTTTCGATGCGCACAGTCTCGCTGCTCTGACCCCAAAAACTTTTGGCCGCGTTCAAAATACATCCCTACACCTAACTGTCATTCTCTGTTCATTCCCATAATGAGCAGAGGATGCAGACATGTCCCGTATCCAGTTATCCAATAACTTCTTCCTTGATGAATTCACCCAATCTCAAACGGCGTCCCGCATTGGCCGTGAGATTGAAATTACGCCTGATGGCCCTGTCTTTCATAACCTAAAACGCCTCTGCAATGATGTCCTGCAGCCGATTCGTGATGAGCTGGGTCCGACGTTTGTAACGTCGGGGTATCGCCCTGACTGGCTTAATACTTTGATTGGTGGCAGTGAAAACTCTGGCCATATGAAGGGTTGGTGTACCGACTTTGTTGTCCCTGGTGTATCGCCCTATTCCGTGTCTCGTTTTGTTGTTCAGCGTGGTTTGCCTGTAGATCAGGTTATTCATGAGTTTGGCCGCTGGACTCATGTGGGGATAAAGGATGAAGGCAAGCCCATTCGTTACCAGGATCTGACAGCACACCGGGTGGCTGGCCGTACGGTGTATACACAGGGCATCCATCGTCTGGAGGATCTGGCACATGGCTAATCCTCTCGCATTTATTAGCAGCCTGATCTCACCTGTCGCTACTCTGGTGGACGAGATCCACACATCTGATGAAGAACGACTGCAGATTAAGTCCGGTCTGTTTGAGGTGCAGTCGGGTCTGGCTTCCCAAATGATGAATTACGAGGCACGGCTGCTAGAGGCTCAGGCCAAGGTGATTACGGCTGAGGCTCAGGGGGGCTCATGGCTGCAGCGTAACTGGCGGCCCATCACCATGCTCACTTTCCTTGCCCTTGTTGTAGCTGACACCTTTGGCTTAACCACTTTCCGACTGGCCAGTGAGGCTTGGAGCCTGTTGCAGATCGGGCTGGGTGGTTATGTCGTTGGCCGGTCTGCTGAAAAGATCGTGCCTAAAGTGGCTGACGTGATGAGGAAGGACTGATGGACGTTATCGCCAAATACTGGGCACCAATCTGGGCGATTGTCACAACCGGGGCATTGGTTGTTATGGCTCTGCTCAGTAAGACCTATGCGAAGAAAGAGACTGTGACTGATCTGCAGATGCTCAGTAAGACCTACGCGAAGAAAGAAACTGTGACTGATCTGCAGAAAGACCTCGAAAGCGTTAAAGGCAAAGTAGACGAACTGCCCTCAAAAGATGAGTTACACAATCTGCATCTTGAAATAGCCAATCTAAGGGGCGACTTGAAAGCGGTTGGCCCTCAGTTAACTCAGGTTGCGAAAGTGTCGGACCTGCTGCTGCAAAATGAATTCACGAAGGAGAAAGCCTAATGCCTATTGAACAGGTGATTGATGAAGATCAGCGTTTATGTCTGATTCGTGCGTTGGAAGAAGCAGGCGGACAAGCCAATGAGTCTGTTGCTCAAAGCTGCTTAGAAGTGTACGGCCATGCCATTAGTCGGGATAAGATCCGCACTCATTATGCATGGTTGCAAGAGCAGCGCGTTGTAACGATCAAAGAGGTCGCGGGCTATCAAGTTGCCAGACTGACTGAGCGCGGTTACGACGCAGTTAAAGGACGCTGTGAGGTGCCAGGTATTAAATCTGCTCGTGGGGGTTAGCCATGGCGAAGGATAAGAAAAAAGGTCGTGGCCATCGCTCTAAGGTGGATCTGCTGCCAGAAGAGCTGAAGAAGCATCTGGATGAGATGCTGCGTGATGGTCGACTGCAGCAGAGTGAGATTCTGGAAATCATCAATCAGAAGATTGACGATGCTGGTTTACCGGAAGATGACAAGCTGTCTCGTAGTGGCCTGAACCGTTATTCCGTCAAGATGGAGGCCGCCGGTTCCCGTATTCGTGAAGCCCGTGAAGTATCCAAACAATGGGTTGCTGAGCTGGGTACAGCCCCTGAAGGTGAAGTGTCGAAGATCTTGATTGAGATGGTTCGTACCATGGCCTTTGATACGGTGCTGAAAGCCTCTGAAGGCGACGATCCTGTCCATCCTAAGTTCATCAAAGAACTGGCCATCGGTGTTGAGAAGCTGGAGAAAGCCGCTTCAGAAAGCACGAAACGTGAGCGTGAGATTCGTGAGCAAGTGTTGGCCGAGCAGAAAGAGAAACTGGACGAGCTGAAACAAGATGGTGAGCTGGACCAGGATGTCTTAAACAAAGTGATTAAGGCGGCATACGGGCTATGAGTCAGCAACCGGCATTACCTCTTTATCCCTATCAACAGCGTTGGGTCAATGATGATGCCCGCTTTAAGATCGCCATGTTTGCCCGTCAGTGTGGCAAGACCTTTACCAGTACGCTGGAACTGGCCTTAGATTGCATCAAGGCTGAGGTCAGTGGCCAGCGCCGCCGCTGGGTGATTCTGAGTCGTGGTGAACGTCAGGCCCGTGAGGCGATGAATGAAGGGGTTAAGCTGCACCTGGGGGCAATGTCTGCCGGTTTCCAGGCGTATGACTATGAGTGGGAGCCCGGCGTTAAGGCGTTAGAAGTTGAGCTGCCCGGTGGCAGTAAGATCACTGCGCTACCGGCCAACCCTGATACGGCTCGGGGCTTTTCTGCCAGTGTATTGCTGGATGAGTTCGCGTTTCACCAGGATAGCCGGGCAATCTGGAAAGCCCTATTCCCTGTGATCTCTAAGCCTGGCCTAAAGCTGCGGGTGATCAGTACACCGAACGGTAAGGGCAATAAGTTTTATGACCTGATGACCGGTAAAGATGATGGCTGGAGTCGTCACAGTACCAATATCTATCAGGCGGTGGCTGATGGCTTACCGCGCGATGTTGAGGAGCTTAGAGCCGGTGCCGGTGATGATGATCTGTGGGCACAGGAATTCGAACTTCAATGGCTGGATGAAGCCAGCGCCTGGTTAGACTTTGAACTGATCACTCAGGTGGAAGATCCGCTGGCCGGTAACCCTGCCTTTTATACCGGTGGCCCCTGTTTTGCTGGGGTGGATATCGCCGCCCGTAATGACCTGTTTGTGATCTGGGTGTTTGAACAGGTTGGCGATGTACTCTGGACACGGGAGATTATAGAGCGCAAGCGTATCAAGTTTGCTGAGCAAGATGCTCTGCTGGACGATGTGTTTCGGCGCTATCACGTTGTGCGTTGCTGTATGGACCAAACCGGCATGGGTGAAAAGCCGGTTGAAGATGCCCAGAGTAGACACGGCAGTATGCGGGTTGAAGGTGTCTTGTTCACCAGTAACAACAAACTGACCATGGCCACCCGTGGTAAAGAACATTTTGAAGACCGCAAGATTCGTATCCCTGAAGGTAACACTGCCCTACGTTATGACCTGCATAAGCTGAAGAAAATCACTGGTCCTACGGGCACACCGCGCTTTGTGGCCGACTCTGACAGTAGTGGTCACGCTGACCGCACCTGGGCAGCTTTCCTTGCAATTAATGCCGCTGGCAATGGCCACCTTCCTATCGACTTTCATAGTACAGGCCCGCGAGATTCTGTTGTGGCGACTGAACAAGCATCCCCTGTAATAACTACTACTGGCTTTGGCACCGTTTCAGGTGGTCTGAATTTACGAGGTTACTAATGGCTGACGAACAGCAGAAAGATCAGGCTGCTAAACAGCCTGAGATGAAAGAGATTGCGACTACTGGCGATGGCCGCGATATCACCCGTGGTTATGTCAATCCAATGGCGGTGGCCCCACCAGACGATGAGGTGCTACAGATCCGGGGAGCTGGTGACTATCAGATTTACCGTGAAGTACTTCGTGATGACCAGGTGGCTAGCTGCTTTGGCCAACGCCGCTTAAGCGTGGTTAGTAAAGAATGGGATGTGGAAGCCGGTGGTGACCGTCCTATCGATAAAGAGGCGGCAGATTTTCTAAAGCAGCAGCTGCAGAACAACCGGTGGGACCGTGTCACCAATATGATGCTGTACGGTGTGCATTATGGTTTTGCCGTGGCAGAACCACTATGGGGCCGAGACGGTAACCGGATCATATTGGCAGCGCTGAAAGTGCGCAATCGCAGACGATTTGGCTTTGATGGCCAGGGCCGTTTGCGGATGATGACAATGTCTAACCCAATGGGTGAACTGCTACCAGAGCGCAAATTCTGGGCGTTCAGTACCGGGGCTGATAATGATGATGAGCACTATGGTCTAGGCTTGGGTCATTGGCTTTATTGGCCTGCGTTCTTCAAACGAAATGGCCTATCGTACTGGATGATCTTCTTGGAAAAGTTTGGGATGCCAACAGCGAAAGGGACATATAGCGAAGGCGGCGATGTTAACAAGCTGCTTCAAACCTTGATGGCTATTGGTACAGATTCTGGTGTGGCTGTGCCTGAAGGTATGCAGATTGAGTTGATTGAAGCTGCGCGATCTGGCACGGCTGACTATGCCGGTCTTTATGCCACCATGGATAGAGCGATAGCCAAGGTTATCTTAGGTCAGGTGGCCAGTACCGAGGGTACACCAGGTAAGCTCGGCAATGATGATCTTCAAGGTGATGTGCGGCTTGATCTGATCAAAGCCGATGCAGACCTGATCAATGAGTCGTTTAACGACACTATCGCCCGATGGCTAACAGAATGGAATTTCCCCGGTGCGGCTATTCCTCGTGTCTATCGCAAGGTGGAAGCTGATGAGGATCTGGCTAAACGCGCGGAACGTGATGGCAAGATCAAAGATATGGGCTTTAAGCCAAGCGTGGGCTATATCACCGAAACCTATGGCGGTGAGTGGGTGGAAGACACGCCGCCAAAGCCGGATGGCCAGGGTGCTAATCAACCATCAGAACCCGCTGCGAGCTTTGCAGCTGTGGCTGATGATGGCACCAAAACACAGGCGCAGCGCCTTGTGACAGACACCCAATCCACCGTGGATAAATGGGTTTTTCAGATTGAAAAACTGGTCAATGAGTCCGACAGCCTGGAACACCTGCAGGAACAGTTGCTGGTAGAGTTCGCCGCCCTGGATGAG
>CAYFGP010000063.1:0-37107 GCA_964342385.1 uncultured Oleiphilus sp.
GCAGCTTGCACTCATTGCGTATGCAGGAAGGTTAGTTTTACAGATTTGAAATTTGCATTGAAGTTAGTGCTTAACTAAATCACCAACGGGCTGCCTTATTGACGGCCCGTTGTGTTTTTAAGCTAGGCATTATGATGTTGTCCTGCCTTAAGCGTTAAAATTCTCCACCAATTCAAAGAAGGTCTGTGCCGGTACCGGTGGGCTGATATAAAAGCCCTGTGCGTAGTCACAGTTCTGACTGGTCAGAAACTCCAGCTGTGCCCGTGTCTCGACCCCTTCAGCCACAATCTTCATATCCAGATTATGGCCCAGGGCGATAATCGCCTTGGTCAGGGTCGCCTGTTGCGGGTCTGAACTATGGATATGTTTCAGGAAACTACGGTCGACTTTAAGGATATCCAGTGGGAAACGTTGCAGGTAGCTAAGAGAAGAATAACCGGTGCCAAAGTCATCAATGGCCAAAGTAACACCTAGGGCTTTGATTTTTTCCAGCGTTTCTATGGTGTGTTCCGGGTCTTCAATTAACGAGCTTTCGGTCAGCTCAAGTTCGATCAATTCCGGTGGAATATTGGCATCCTGAATACTTTGCTGGACAAAACTCACTAGGTCACCGTGCATCAGCTGTTGAGCTGAAAGGTTTACTGAGAGCTTGATACGCATGCCTTTATCCAGCCAATGGCGAATCTGCTGGCAGGATTTGATAAATACCTGCTCTCCAATGGGTGAGATCAGGCCGGTTTCTTCAGCAATGGGAATAAAGGAACCCGGTGAGATCAGGCCGGATTCCGGATGATTCCAGCGCACCAGGGCCTCAGCTTCGGTGATACGGTTTTCTTTCAGACATACTTTGGGTTGGTAATAGACGCACAACTCATCCCTTTGCAGGGCTTTGCGTAGGTCATTTTCCATCTTCAGGCGTTCAAGGGAGCCGGTTTGTAGTTCTTCGGTGTAAAACTCAATGCCTGAGCCCCCCAGCTGTTTCACCTTATTACGGGCTAGGTCTGCCTGATTAACCAGAATATTCAGCCCGCGGGTATGTTTGGGGAACAGGCTGATACCGATACTGCTGGAAACGATCAGTTCATGATCATCGATCATATAAGGGGTATGGACCAGCTCTGATACCTGCTCAGCCAGTTTTTCCACCTCGTCCTGGCTGTCGTATTGATCCAGAATCAGGGCAAACTCATCGGCACCGAGACGGGCGATAGTATCTACCTGATGTACATGGGTAGTTAAACGATTAGCCAGTTCCTGTAGCAACTGATCGCCGACATCATGGCCCAGCGTATTGTTAATAGCCTTAAAGCGATCGATATCAAGTAATAGCAAGGCGACCTTGGAGCGGTTCAGGCGGGCATGATTGATCGCCATATGCAGGCGATCTTTAAACAGATTACGGTTGGCTACGCCGGTCAGGTCGTCATAATTGGCCAGATAACTGAGCTTCTCTTCCGCTTTTTTACGTTGGGTCAGGTCGGAGAACATACCCACATAGTGGGATTTTTCACCCTGCTGTGAGGTTACCCGATAGACCTTGAGCCATTCCGGGAAGCGATCACCGTTTTTGCGTTGCTCAACCAGTTCACCTTCCCAGGCCCCCAGCTGTAGCAGCTGCTGTTTGATACGTTCAGTAAGTTCAGTATCCATCTGCCAGAGTGGGCTGTTATCAAAGGTCTGGCCTTGTAGTTCTTTGCTGTTATAGCCGGTGATCTGCTGGAAGGTTTGGTTGATGGTGGTGATCTGGAAATGTTCATCCAGAATAAAAACGGCCTCGCTGGAGCTTTCAAACGCCTGCCAGGCTAATCTCAGTTTCTCATCGGTTTTGACCTGATCAGTGATATCCCGGCGGGTACCGATCATCTTCAGGGCTTTGCCTTTTTCATCCCGGTCGATGACGCGACCACTGTCTTCCAGCCAGCGCCATTCACCTGATTTATGTTCAATACGGAATTGAGACTTAAACTGCTCGGTCACGCCTTTGAGATTGGCAATCAGTGCCCGACGCATGGCGGGGTAATCATCTGGGTGCACCAGTGGCTGCAGATGACCCATAAAGTGGGGGATTTCCCGATCGGAATAGCCAAACAGCTGTTCAAAGTGGGAGTGAAAAATCTCATCGGTACTCAGATCCCACTCCCATAATCCCAGCTGGCTGGCTTCAACAGCTTTGCTATAACGTTGGCGACTTTTCTCTAATTCCAGGCTGGTTTGTTGTTGCTGATCGATGGCTGATTGCAGCTTTTGATTACTTTGCGATAGCGCCAGAGTGCGCTCTTCTACCTGATGCTCCAGAGTCAGTTGTGCCTGCTGTAGCTGATGTTCTGTTTGGCGGCGATGTTGGATCTCTTGTTCAAGCTGCAGGTTTAGGGCTTCGGTATGGGCCTGTTCAACGGCCATGGTATCCAATAATTGTTGGTTATGTACCTTGGCTGATAAAGAGTCTTTTAAAAATAAATGGTTACGCCAAGATGCATAGATTAGAAAGGCTAGGAATATGACGAGAATAAAGGGTGAAATTAAAGGATTTGGGCTGATAAATTCAGTGATAATCAGGGGTAAAAAAGCGGGTAAGACAAAACCCAGATAGGTCATCAAAATCGCTGAGAAGATAGCGCTGGCATACAGGGCCAGTCCTGTCATACAGATGGCAACGGCCGATTGATGAAACAAACTGTCTTCCGGGGTGAGGAAGGTGATCAACACGCCCCAACAGCTACCAACCAGTACTCCGCCTAAGGTGAAGAGCTTTTTCCAGTGCTGAAGTGACTCCGCTTCATTATCACATTGGCGGTTAAACTTTTTATTCAGCTGGATGCCACCAAAGGTGAGCAGGGCATAACATACCAGCCAGGCGATCAGAATCGGGTTGGCTTGATAGCTCCATAACAGAGTACAGCACACCAAGGCACAGCCCATGCCCAGTTGATAATAGGTGTTGGAGTCCCGGTACAGCAGAGACACCTGCTCTTTCAGCAAGGATGGATTTGCTGCAGACACAGGCGTATTGGCCTGTTCCTGAGAAGATCTGGCTTGATTCATATCTGTTTGGGGTCTTGGTGTTGTTGTTATTTTGTCGACACTTCCCTGATGGGCATAACCATAACAGATCCCTAATGCAGGCAGAACCGCCCTATAAAGATTTTCAGTAACAGATTGTGATAGAGTTTGGCTTCATTTCAGCGGCTATCAATACTGGAAAGCAATGGACGTTACACATCTGATCGATGCATTAAATGATGCACAACGGGAAGCGGTGACCGCTCCCAGTCAACCCATGTTGGTACTGGCAGGTGCCGGTAGTGGTAAAACCCGGGTGCTGGTGCATCGTATCGGTTGGTTGATTCAGGTGGAGCAGATGTCGCCTCACAGCATTATGGCGGTGACCTTTACCAATAAGGCTGCGGCTGAGATGCGTACCCGTCTGGAAGCACTGCTTGGCGTCAATATGCGTCATTTCTGGGTGGGTACCTTCCACGGTATTGCCCATCGTTTACTGCGTACCCACTGGCAAGATGCCAAACTGCCGGAAAACTTTCAGATCCTGGACTCTGATGATCAGCTGCGTCTGATCAAGCGTCTGATGAAAGATCATGGTATCGATGATGAACGTTGGCCGCCCCGTCAGGTGCAGGGTTACATCAATGGTCAGAAAGATGATGGCCGTCGTGCCGGTTATTTTATCGACACCGGTGATCACTACTCCCGCACCATGAATCAGGTCTATAGCCTGTATGAAGAGCACTGCCAGCGCACCGGTTTGGTGGACTTCGGTGAGCTGTTACTAAGAGCCCATGAACTGTTAAGAGATAATCCTCTGCTGCTGAAACACTATCAGGAGCGTTTCCGCCATGTGCTGGTGGATGAGTTTCAGGATACCAACACCATTCAATACGCCTGGTTACGTCTATTGACCGGCGGTGGGCAGAATATTCTAACTGTGGTGGGCGATGATGATCAGTCGATCTACGGCTGGCGTGGTGCCAAGGTGGAGAATATCCACCAATTCAGTAAAGATTTTAATGACAGCAAGGTGGTGCGTTTGGAGCAGAACTATCGCTCTACGGGCACCATTCTGGAAGCGGCCAACAGTCTGATCGCCAATAACTACGATCGTTTGGGCAAAGAACTGTGGACCGAGGGCAACAAGGGCGATGCCATCTCCCTCTATGCCGGTTTTAACGAGCAGGATGAAGCGCGCTTTATTGTCGATACCATCGATAAATGGCAGCAGGAAGGCGGTACTCGCTCCGAAGCGGCGATTCTGTATCGCTCCAACGCTCAATCCCGAGTCTTGGAAGAAGCCCTGATTCGTGCCGGTATGCCCTACCGTATCTACGGCGGACAGCGCTTTTATGAGCGTCTGGAAATCAAAAATGCCCTGGCCTATCTACGCCTGTTGCTGAATCGTAATGATGATGCGGCTGTTGAGCGGGTCATTAACACTCCAACTCGGGGGATTGGTGCCAAGACACTGGATACTCTGCGTGAACTGGCCCGTAACGAAGGCTGCTCCCTGTGGGAGGCTGCAGGGCACTGTATTAGTAATAAACTGTTGCCAGGTCGTGCCATCTCTGCCCTGGCGGGTTTTATGGCCTTATTAGACGAGCTGGAAGATGAGTGTCAGGAATTGCCCCTGCACGAACTGGTCGATCATATTATTGCCCGTTCCGGTCTGGTGGAGTTCCACCGTCAGGAGAAAGGTGAAAAAGGTCAGGCGCGAGTCGAAAACCTGGAAGAACTGGTCACCGCAGCCCGTGGCTTTGATCCGGAAGACGACCCTATTGGTGATGATGAAGGCACGGATACTATCACGCTGCTGCAGGCGTTTCTGGCAGAAGCGGCACTGGATGCCGGTGAGCAGCAGGCCGATGAGTACGAAGAAGCGGTACAGCTGATGACCCTGCACTCGGCCAAAGGTCTGGAGTTCCCGCTGGTCTTCCTGGCGGGTGTCGAAGAAGGGCTATTCCCTCATAAGATGTCTATGGAAGACCCGGATCGACTGCAGGAAGAACGTCGTCTCTGTTACGTGGGTATCACCCGGGCGATGAAAAAGCTCTATATCACTTATGCAGAGATGCGCCGTCTGCACGGTCGTGAGACCTATAACAGCCCGTCCCGTTTTGTACGTGAGATTCCCGATCCTCTGATTGAAGAGGTGCGTATGCGTGGTCAGGTGTCGCGCCCGGTCAGCAGTAACCGGGATAAACCATCACGCTGGAGTCAGCAGCAGGATCCGATGGATGCCGGCGATGGTCAGGTACTGATGGTCGGCCAAAGAGTCAGTCATGCTGTTTTTGGTGAAGGGGTTGTACTAAATTACGAAGGACAGGGGCCAAAAGCCCGCATTCAGGTTAATTTCGACAGTGAAGGTGAAAAATGGCTGATGGCGGGTTTTGCGAAGCTGGAAGCCCTGTAGCTTTTTCTTTACAGACTTGCCCTTTTAAGACAATTGGGTCTAGGTTTGAAATTGAATTGACGGTAACTTTTTCCTGAAAAAACAGTCAGTAAAGCGTTAGTATTTTAATGGTGATACGTTCCAAGGTCGGCTGAGTCAAGATAGTGTATCTACTCTGGAATTCTGGTAATGTCTTTAGCGGATAGATTATCAAAGCGACTAGTAACACTAATTTAGCTAAAACAATAAATAATAGGAGCTACCAAGCATGAAGCGTCGCGAGTTTGTTACCGCACTGGGTGTGGGTGCAGCGGGTGCAGTACTGGCAGGTTGTAATTCCGGTTCTGAATCAGGCAGCGAACAGAAAAAAGCGGTTGAGAAAAAAGAAGTTATCAAATGGAAAATGGTAACGACCTGGCCTAAGAACTTCCCGGGTCTGGGTACCGCAGCCAATGGTCTGGCAGAGAAGATCACCACGATGAGTGGCGGTCGTTTAGAAGTTAAAGTATTCGGTGCTGGTGAACTGGTACCTGCATTTGGTGTATTTGATGCCGTATCCAGCGGTACTGCGCAAATGGGCCACAGTGCATCTTACTATTGGAAAGGTAAAGCAGCGGCAGCTCAGTTCTTTGCTGCGGTACCTTTTGGTTTGAATGCACAGGAGATCTCCAGCTGGATCCACTACGGTGGTGGTATGGAGCTGTGGAAAGAGGTTTATGAGCCATTCGGTCTGATCCCTGCCGCTGTGGGTAACACAGGTGTACAGATGGCCGGTTGGTTTAACAAAGAGATCAACTCTCTGAATGACCTGAAAGGCCTGAAGATGCGTATTCCGGGGCTGGGTGGTGAAGTGATCAACCGTGCCGGTGGTACTGCGGTCAGTCTGCCAGGTTCTGAGCTGTTTACCTCTCTGCAGACTGGTGCGATTGATGCAACGGAATGGGTAGGGCCTTACAACGATAAGGCATTTGGTCTGTATAAAGCCGCCAAATACTACTACTACCCAGGTTGGCACGAGCCAGGTACGGTACTGGAAGGCATGATCAATAAGAAAGCCTTCGAAGCTCTGCCAGCGGATCTGCAGGAAATTGTACTGCAGGCAGGTCGTGCGGCGAACCAGGAGATGATGGACGAGCTGACCTACCGTAACTCTCTGGCCCTGAAAGAGCTGGTGAATGATCACGGTACCGAGCTGCGTGAGCTGCCGGGTGAGGTATTCAAAGAGCTGCGTACCATCTCTGACGAAGTGGTATTTGAGGAAGCGAAGAAAGATGATCTGAGTCGTCGTATCTACGATTCCTTTATGAACTTCCGTAATCTGTCTGAAGAGTATCAGAAGATTTCTGAATACGGTTATCTGCACGGTCGTAACCAGACCAGCAGTTAATCCTGTTTGTCGCTCAGGTCGTTTGCTGAGGCGGGTGACCTGACCGGTAAAATTTTAGGTTTATTGTTTTAATCGCACAAAAAAGCCGACGTATCAGACGTCGGCTTTTTTGTTTTTTGACTGAAAATCACGTCTTGGAGACATAACCCGTCCGGTCGCGCATTATTTTCTACAGACTTTGTTGTCTATGATCGAACTATTCTCAGTCTGTGCTATCTAGCTCTTTAAGCACCTGGTACGGCGCGAATACGGCCGTTTTCATCGATAGCGACCATAACAAACAGGGCTTCAGAGACTTTGTACATCTCCTGCTCATCGTTTTCGAACGGTGGCAAAATCCAGGCTTCCACCCGAATATTCATGGAGCTATGGCCCACTTCTTCCACCTGAGTATGGATATGTACCGTCGAGCCGATACGGATGGGACAAAGAAAATCCATTTCGCTGATGGCCACGGTTGCGGTGCGGCCTTTCGCCAGTTTACCGGCGCTGATTTCTGCTGCCAGGTCCATTTGAGATACCAGCCAGCCCCCGGCGATATCGCCGTAGATATTGGTATCTTGCGGTGTTGCAGCGATTTTTAACGTGAGGTCACCATTCGGAGATGGGACATCCTCTAATGAATTGCTATCCACGTTGCTCATAGATTTTTTTCTTATAAGTTGGTCTTTTTTAAGTTTGAAACTTGCCTTGGTGCCTATTGTAGGGGCATTGGCACCGGATAGGCAGTAAAAAAAGTTTCAATAGCGCGCAAAATCGTCACGTTCATACAACTGTCATATTGCCGGTCTAATATCCTCAGCCATAGACAGAGAGCAGCTGCTCTCAACGAAAGAAAATATAAAACGATACCGAACTTATTGAGTTTCAGGAGACGACATGAAAATGAAGAAGATGATTGCCGCGATCTCTGTTGTCGCTGCAAGCGCTGTTACCGCCACTGTTGCCAACGCAGCAGCTGAACTGGATCCAAACCTGCCGACTTACCAAAAGGCAAGTGGTGTATCGGGTAACCTGTCTTCCGTAGGTTCCGATACTCTGGCTAACCTGATGACGCTGTGGGCAGAAGAGTATAAGCGTGCTTATCCTAACGTAAATATCCAGATTCAGGCGGCAGGTTCTTCTACTGCGCCTCCTGCTCTGACCGAAGGTACTGCTAACCTAGGTCCAATGAGCCGCAAGATGAAGGACAAAGAGCTGGAAGCTTTTGAAAACAAGCACGGCTATAAGCCTGTGGCTGTTCCTGTAGCGATTGACGCTCTGGCAGTATTTGTACACAAAGATAACCCAATCAAAGGCATGAGCATCCAGGACGTTGATGCTGTGTTCTCTTCCACGCGTAAGTGTGGTGGTGCTCAGGATGCCACTAAATGGGGTGATCTGGGTCTGACAGGTTCTTGGGAAAACCGCACCATTCAGCTGTTCGGTCGTAACTCTGTATCCGGTACTTACGGTTACTACAAGAAGAAAGCTCTGTGTAAGGGTGACTTCAAGAACAGTGTAAACGAGCAGCCAGGTTCTGCATCGGTAGTACAGTCTGTTAGTACTTCTATCAATGCCATCGGTTACTCCGGTATCGGTTACAAGACTTCCAGTGTACGTGCTGTTGCACTGTCTAAGAAGCCTGGTCAGCCATTCATCGAGGCTTCTCCTGAGAATGCAGTTAAGGGTAAATACCCACTGTCTCGCTTCCTGTACGTATACGTAAACAAGAAGCCTAACCAGCCTCTGCAGCCACTGGAGCGTGAATTCGTGAAGATGGTGATGTCTAAGACTGGTCAGGAAGTTGTAGTGAAGGATGGTTACATCCCACTGCCAGCCAGCGTTGTTGCTAAAACTCTGAAGGCTCTGGACATCCAATAATCCGGGCCGGATACGCGAACAGGGACGTTCGGCATGATTCGCTAAAAAGAAGGGTGAGCGGTTAAATCGCTTACCCTTTTTTTTCTGCCTCCCTCGTACGCCTATCTGGTGTCATACAACTGTCACAAAGTTGCAGTATTTTTTCCGCTATGAAAGAAAATAGCCAAGCTCCCGTAATCGATTTTGATACTCCGCAGCTACGCATGCATCGGAAGATCAGATCGTACAAAGATAAAGTTGCCGAAGTCGGTGTTGGTGTCGGTGGAATCAGTGTCATTATCGCGATTCTGTTGATCTTCCTGTACCTGTTGTATGAGGTATTCCCTCTACTGAAATCGGCGAGTGTTGAACCTGTTGCTGAATACACGGTACCGGCGACCTCTGTACTGCCTGGTGCAGCCAAGACTCTCCATCTGGCGATGGAAGAGCAGGGCGAAGTCGCTATGCGCCTGACCAGTGTCGGTGAAGCAGTATTCTTCAGCGTTGCCGATGGTGAGGTTGTGAAGCGTGTTCAGCTACCCGTACCGCAAGGTGCTGAGCTGACCTCTGTGGCCAATGAAGGCCCAGCGTCACATTTCTTTGCTCTGGGTTACTCTGACGGTACTGCGTTGGTGATTAAAGAGCGTTACCGTATCACTTATCCCAATGACAAGCGTCTGATCACACCACTGATCGAATATCCATTTGGTGAAGAAGCGCTGACCATCGCCGATAACGGCAGTGCCTTAACTAACATTACCCTGCACAATGGCGAAGAGAACCTGATGATCTCTGCCATCTCTGTAGACAAAAAGGTTCATCTGAGTAATTTCTACAAAGAAGAATCTATGTTCGGCGATGAGATCTCGCTGGAGCGTACGTCTTACGAATTGCCGGTAGATGGTAGCCAGGTACAGAAAGTACTGGTCTCTTCTGACCAACGCTGGGTTTATCTGGCGGGCAATCAGGGCCAGATTGATGTGATCGATATGTACAGTGGTGAGCCGGTGCTGAATGCGCGTCTGAAAGTGACCGAGCAAAATAGTGCGCTGGCTGAAGTGAAGATGCAGCTGGGCGGTATCTCGCTGTTAATCGCTGATGCCACCGGTCATCTGTCGCAGTGGTTCCTGGTACGTGATCAGCAAAACGAATGGGCACTGACTAAGATCCGTTCTTTTGAACATGACTCCACGCCAGTGGCTCTGATGATTCCTGAGCATCGTCGTAAAGGTTTCCTGACCGTTGATGAGAAAGGTTTGCTGAGTATCTATAGCACCACTGCTGAAACGGTATTGCTGAACGAGCAGATTATGGATCAGCAAGCCGTTGCCGGTGCCATTGATCCTCGTGCCAAGACGCTGATGATTGAGCGTGCCGACGGTACCATTCAGACCTTTAAGGTGGATAACGAGCACCCTGAAGTGTCCTGGACCTCTCTGTGGGGCAAGGTATGGTACGAAAGCTATCAGGAGCCAGAGTACACCTGGCAGTCCTCGGCATCGTCCAACGACTTTGAGCCTAAGTTCAGCCTGATGCCACTGGCATTTGGTACTCTGAAAGCGGCTTTCTACGCCATGATCATCGCAACTCCGCTGGCCATTGCCGGTGCGGTTTACACCGCTTACTTTATGGCGCCGGCTATGCGTCGTAAGGTGAAACCGGTGATTGAGCTGATGGAAGCACTGCCGACGGTTATTCTGGGCTTCCTGGCCGGTCTGTTCCTGGCACCTTATGTTGAAGCCAATCTGCCGGGTATCTTTGCCCTGCTGATTCTGATGCCACTGGGTATTGTCGGTTTTGCTTTTGCCTGGGCACAGATGCCAAACAAGGTACGCCACGCTGTACCGGATGGCTGGGATGCTGCGCTGCTGATTCCTGTGGTACTGATTGTGGGTTGGTTTGCACTGAGCCTGAGTCAGCCGCTGGAAACCGTTATGTTTGACGGTGATATGCGCACCTGGCTGAGCAACGATCTGGGCATTCCTTTCGATCAGCGTAATGCGCTGGTAGTGGGCCTGGCCATGGGCTTTGCGGTTATTCCAACAATTTTCTCGATTACAGAAGATGCCATCTTTGCAGTACCTAAGCATCTGAGCTACGGCTCTCTGGCGCTGGGGGCGACGCCATGGCAGACCCTGACCCGTGTGGTATTGCCTACTGCCAGTCCAGGTATCTTCTCTGCGGTAATGATCGGTATGGGCCGTGCGGTGGGTGAAACCATGATCGTACTGATGGCCACCGGTAATACCCCGATTATGGATGCCAACATCTTTGAAGGTATGCGTACTCTGGCGGCGAACATTGCGGTAGAGGTACCTGAGTCTGAAGTGGGTAGTTCACACTATCGAATCCTGTTCCTGGCGGCCTTTGTACTGTTTATGTTCACCTTTGTGGTGAATACCGCCGCGGAAATGATTCGTCAGCGTCTGCGTAAGAAATATGGTGCGCTATAACAAGCCGGGAGTTAAAGGAAAGAGTTATGCGTGAATCATTTGGTAGTTGGACTCGCAGCGGTGCCCCTTGGGTTTGGCTGAATGCGGGTGCCGTAGCAATTAGTGTTGTGATGGTGATCGGTTTGTTAATGCTGATCGCTGTCCGTGGCCTGGGTCACTTCTGGCCAGCGTCTATTATGGAAGCGGATGTCACCGCCCAGGATGGTAGCCGTTATCACCTGGTGGGTGAAAAAGTAGAAGCCATCACTGTACCGGCTGAGCAGGTACGTGCAGCAGGTATTGATGTTCCGGCCGGTCAGGAAACCATTGATCGTTACCTGATCAAAACCGGTAACCGTGATGTTTACGGTTCAGACTTCCGTTGGGTGATTGCCGATCATATTGACGGTATCAAATACCCGGAAGCGCTGATTGCGGTTGAGCGTCGTGAGTGGGGCAACTACTACGGTTATCTGCTGGCGATTAAAGAAAACGGTCAAACCGTGGCACAGCAGGGCGTAGGTGAAAACACCATCTGGCCTGAACTGGAGCAGCGTATTGAACGTGCGCTGAACATTCATGAAGAGATCTACCAGATCGAGAAACATGAAATTGGTCGCATCAACTATGCCATCGAGCGTCTGCGTCTGAAGCAGCGTAGCCTGGAACTGAAAGGTAAAGATACCGCTCAGAATCTGGCCGAGATCGATGCCGAGCGTGCCCAGCTGAACGCTGAGTACAAGGTATTGCAGGCGAAACTGGCGGATCTGTACGTTGAGTCTAACCGTGACAGCTTTGTTGCTCAGGCGATGAACGGCACAAAAACCGAAGTCTCTCTGAGTAAGGTGGTACGTGCTTATCAGCCAAATATGATGGATGTGGGCGACAAGATCGGTTTCTACGGTTCTAAACTGTGGGAGTTTATGTCAGACGAGCCACGTGAAGCGAACACCGAAGGGGGTATCTTTCCGGCGATCTTCGGTACCGTGATGATGGTGATTCTGATGTCGATCCTGGTAACGCCGTTTGGTGTTATCGCTGCGGTTTATCTACGTGAATACGCCAAGCAGGGTTTTGTCACCCGTATGATTCGTATCGCGGTGAATAACCTAGCCGGTGTACCGTCGATCGTATACGGCGTCTTTGGTCTGGGTTTCTTTGTTTACTTCCTGGGTGGTCATATCGATGACCTGTTCTTCCCGGAAGCACTGCCAGCACCGACCTTTGGTACTCCAGGTCTGATGTGGGCCTCTCTGACCCTGGCCCTGCTGACCGTACCGGTTGTGATTGTGGCCACAGAAGAAGGTCTGGCTCGTATCCCACGTTCCGTACGTGAAGGCTCTCTGGCATTGGGTGCCACCAAAGCGGAAACCCTGTGGCGTGTGGTACTGCCGATGGCGAGTCCTGCGATGATGACCGGTGTGATTCTGGCGGTAGCCCGTGCCGCGGGTGAGGTAGCGCCTCTGATGCTGGTGGGTGTAGTAAAACTGGCGCCAAGTCTGCCACTGGACGGTAACTACCCGTTCCTGCACCTGGATCAGAAATTTATGCACTTGGGTTTCCATATCTATGATGTGGGTTTCCAGAGCCCTAACGTTGAAGCGGCTCGTCCGCTGGTTTACGCCACAGCCCTGCTGCTGGTGGTCGTAATTGCCCTGCTGAACCTGAGTGCAATTGCCATTCGTAACCACCTGCGTGAGAAATATAAATCTCTAGAAATGTAAGTCTCTGAAAAGACTAGAGCATTCGGCCCGAATGCCCCATCGAAAGCCGATTGGAAAGGGTGTTTGGGCCGATACGCAGAGTGTAATAAAGCGTAGATAAACTGAATTAAACGAATTTAAGAGAGTATTCCCATGGAAGCTCAAGCAGAAATGAATAATACTGACGCGCAAGCACAAGACGCTAAAACCCATAGCATCGATATAGGCGCAATGAATCGAAATAATGAAGAATTGTCTCTGGAAAAAGAGACAACCTGCATGGACGTTAAAAACATGGACCTGTTCTACGGTGAGAAACAGGCCCTGTTTGACGTTAACATGACTATTCCAAAGCAACGTGTTACCGCGTTTATCGGTCCATCCGGTTGTGGTAAATCCACCTTGCTGCGGAGTTTTAACCGCATGAATGACTTGGTTGATGGCTGTAAAATTAAAGGCGAAATCAATCTGGAAGGACAGAATATCTATGACAAAAACGTCGATGTAGCTGAGCTGCGTCGTCGTGTGGGCATGGTATTTCAGAAGCCAAACCCTTTCCCTAAGTCCATTTATGAAAACGTAGCCTATGGCCTGCGTATTCAGGGCATCAACAACAAGCGCGTATTGGATGAAGCGGTCGAGTGGTCGCTGAAATCCGCGGCATTGTGGGATGAGGTCAAAGATCGTCTGCATGAAAGCGCACTGGGTATGTCCGGTGGTCAGCAGCAGCGTCTGGTGATTGCCCGTACGATTGCGGTTAAGCCTGAAGTACTGCTGCTGGATGAGCCGGCTTCTGCACTGGATCCTATCTCTACGCTGAAGATTGAAGAGCTGATCTACGAACTGAAAGATCGTTTCACCATCGTGATTGTAACCCACAATATGCAGCAGGCTGCCCGTGTATCGGACTACACTGCCTTTATGTATATGGGTAACCTGATCGAGTTTGGTAATACCGATACTCTGTTTACCAATCCTAAGGAGAAGAAAACCGAAGACTATATCACTGGTCGTTACGGTTAATTTGTCCGGTTTACTGAGTTAGGTTTTCTAAATTCGAGAGAGAATACACATGGAAATGACGACAGATACACACAGCCATCATATCTCCCAGCAGTTCAATAATGAGCTGGAAGATCTGAAAACTCACCTGCTGGCTATGGGTGGTTTGGTAGAGAAACAGGTTCAGGATGCGATCTACGCCCTGACCGAAGGTGATACGGCTATTGCCGAAGAAGTCCGCCTGAATGACCGCTCAATTAACGATATGCAGATCCGTATCGATGAAGAGTGCACGCGCATTCTGGCTCGTCGCCAGCCAGCCGCCAGTGACCTGCGTCTGGTGATGGCGGTAACTCGTGCGACTTCTGATCTGGAGCGGATCGGTGATGAAGCGTCCAAGATTGCCCGTCACGCGATCAAGCTGGCGGAAGAGGGTGAGCCACCACGGGGTTACATCGAAACCCGTCATATTGGCAACCACGTACGCAATATGATCAAAGACTCTCTGACCTCTTTTGCCCGTTTTGATACGGATCTGGCACTGCAGGTGGCTCAGGAAGATAAGTCAGTGGATCTGGAATACCGTTCTGCGATGCGTGCTCTGGTAACCTTTATGATGGAAGATCCACGTTCCATCAGCCGTGTACTGAACGTTATCTGGGTTCTGCGGTCTCTGGAACGTATCGGAGATCACGCCAACAACATCGCAGAGTACGTGATCTATCTGGTGAAAGGCATGGATGTACGCCACTCCACTCCAGAAAGCATTGAAGAACGCCTGCATGAATCAGAGTAATTGACTCTGATAATCTGACCGGTGTCAAAAGAGGGGGCGTCTGCAAGGATGCCCCCTTTTTTATTGCCGTTTTTTTGATGGAGCTTTGGCCGTTAAGTACCGTAAAATAACCGTCCGGCTGAAAAGTCGGAGTCATCACAACGGAAGAGGTGTTTAATGAAAGACGTTGTTGCAGGCCCAGGCGCTATGCTCGCCGGTTTACGTTTGATCTTTACTCCGGGGCTTAAACGCTTTGTCTTGGTGCCCCTGCTGAGCAATATAGTGCTTTTATTCAGTTTTATCTGGTTTGGCTTTAAACTGTTCGACAGTTGGTTGGGTGGTTTTATTCAGAGTCTGCCGGAGTGGCTCAGTTTTATCGAGTGGCTGATCTGGCCCTTAGCCATTATAAGCACACTGGGTTTTATCGTTTATGGCTTTAATGCCACGACGTCACTGATTGCGGCCCCGTTTAATGGTTTGTTAGCGGAGAAGGTGGAACAGCACCTAAAACCAGGCATCAGCTTTCCCGATGAAAGTATGTCTGAGATGGTCAAGCGTTCACTGATGCGTGAGTTACAGAAACAGTGGTTCTTTTTGAAGCGCGTACTGTTATTGTTGATTATCAGTTTCATTCCGGGGTTAAATCTGATCAGCCCGATACTGTGGTTATTGTTTTCGGTATGGATGCTGTCGGTACAGTATCTGGATTACCCCATGGATAACCACAAAATTGGTTTCCATGCGATGCAGAGGGAGCTGAAACAGCGTTGGTGGCATACCTTTGGTTTTGGTTTTACCGCCTATGGTTGTATGTTTATCCCTTTGATCAATCTGTTATTAATGCCTGCTGCGGTAGCAGGTGCGACCTGGTTGTGGGTACAACAGTATTCCCACGACTGGAATGATGTAGAACACAAAGATATTTCAGGTCCAGTATGAGATCGGCACGTTTATTAATTGTAGATGACGCAAAATTTACCCGCGATCTAATGGTGAAAGCGGTAAAGTCGGAGTACCGTCAGCTTGAAGTGGATGTGGCCCAAGATGGCCGTAAGGCACAAGCACTGTTAAATCGTTCACGTTATGATCTGGTACTGTGTGACTGGGAGATGCCTGAGCTATCCGGTATCGAGTTGTTAACCTGGTTAAGAGAGCAGCAAGACTGCAAGAACCGTGAAGTCTCCTTCATTATGGTCACCAGTCTGGGTGATAAAGAGTATGTACTGGAGGCGGCTGAACACGGTGTGACCGATTATGTCACCAAGCCGTTTAATAACGATCAGCTGGTGAGTAAGGTCACTAAGCAGTTTGTTAAGCAGGGTATTCTGAGTCGCGACGAATTCAATCAGATGATGAAGAAGCGTGATCAGATGATGGGCGGCGGCGGGACGGCCAATGTACTGACCCGAAAGCAGGGCATGGGTGCGGCGGCAACACCGACTTCCACTGCAAATCATGGTCCACGCAAGATTCGCGGTAAGGCGATGTTGCTGCACGGTGAGTATAAACTACCTGTCGTGCTGCGTGATCTCAATGTTCAGGAAGCGGTACTGACGCTCAAAAGTGACCAACAGTTACCGAACCTGTTTGATAGCGTCAATATCGGTCTGATTGGTGGTCAGGGCGATAAACAGCAGCGTATGACGGCGAAGGGTAAGGTTTACATGTTGCAGGCGCAGGAGAAGCGTGTGGATGCAGATGTGGTCTACCTGGGGGTACGCTTGCTGGATTTGGATAACAAGGGCCAGCAGCAGCTATCGAAGATTATTGGTCTACTGAGTAGCTAGATAAGGTACAAGAACACACCTAGAGCTATGCAATAGCGCTGAAATACAACCAGAATCAAAAAAGAACCCGCCATAGTGAGTATGAGCGGGTTCTTTTTTAGCGGTTAAGGCTGTTTATCGCCTGGCGTTTTTAAGGCTGTATTTAATACTCAGGCTTGTTATTAGAATCAGCCAGATCTGCCAGTTCAGGACTGTGATGGGGCATTTGATTAGAGTCCTGTTGCCATACCAGACGAGCGACCGGGAACAGGCACATAAAGCGTGACCCCTGGTTTAAATCACTCTTAATCTCCAGTTTGGCATTATGGCGAATCAGCACATGTTTCACGATTGCCAGACCCAGACCTGTACCACCGGTTTCCGCAGAACGTCCCTTGTCGACTCGATAGAAGCGTTCGGTCAAACGAGGCAAGTGCCTTGGATCGATGCCTGGACCATTATCTTCTACGCAGAGAGTAGCGCCATGGCTATTCTCAAACCAGCGAATATGAATATCAGAACCTTCCGGCGTATATTTAACCGCGTTAAACACCAGATTAGAGATGGCACTTCTCAGCTCATTTTCTGAGCCTATGACCTGAATATCCGTTTGCAGATCCAGATGAATCTGATGTGCCTTATCACCACTGAGTAACTCCGCATCCTGGCGAATGCACTCGGCCATCTGCGCGATATCAATATGCTGTTGCTGACCTTCAATGTCTGTGGTTTCCAGACGTGAAAGCAGCAGCAGATCATTAATAATATTCTGCATACGGCGAGACTGTTGCTGCATCTGCTGAGTGGCCCGGCCCCAGCGCTGGGGTAGTTGGTCACTGAAATCAATAAAGGTTTCCAGATAACCGTTAATCACTGTCAGAGGTGTACGTAGCTCGTGGGATACGTTAGCGACAAAGTCCTTACGCATCTGCTCCAAACGATACAAGCGGGTCACGTTTCTGGCCAGAATCAGGCGCTCATTACGACCAAAGATGGTGATTTGATACTCCAGCATCAGGTTGTCATCCATCGGCGAGTTCAGCACCAGAGGATCCTGATATTCCTGAGCATCGTAATAGGCAATAAAGCGCGGATCACGCAGTAGGTTGGTCAACCCTTGACCTTTATCGGCTGGAGAGCGAAAGCCCAGCATGGTCTCGGCGGCATTATTCCACCACTCCAGATTGCCATGGGAATCCACCATGACAACAGCGTCTCTTAAGGCGCCACTGGAACGTTGTACCTTGCCGATAATATCCATCAGGCGGCGTTGACTGGCCTGCTGGCGCTTCTGATGATGATAAATCTTATCAAACAGATGACCCCAAATGCCCCAGCTTTCCGGCGGTGGCTCATTCGGGTTGGTTTCCAGCCAATAATCCAGCTGGCGCAGAAAACGGTAGGTTAGCCATAGGTACACAGCTAATACGGTCGCAAGCGCCCAGGCTGCAGAACCGGATAACCATCCGATTATTGCAGCCAGTGCCAAGATATAGAGAAATCGGGAGATCTCTTTATTCCAGATTGTCACGATTAAACCTTAGTGGAGAAGCGGTAACCTGTTCCGCGAACAGTTTGTACCAGGTGTTCGTGTTTTTCACCAAGGGCTTTACGTAAGCGACGGATATGGACATCCACAGTACGCTCTTCCACGTAAACGTTGCCACCCCAGACCTGATCCAGTAACTGGTTGCGGCTATAAGCACGTTCCTGGTGCGTCATAAAGAATTGCAGTAGGCGGAATTCGGTTGGGCCAATCTCCAGTGGCTCACCATGAGAAGTAACACGGTGACTGGCTGGGTCCAGCTGCAGGCCATCCACTTCTACAGGGTCTTCAATACCCTTAGGCGTAGTACGGCGCAGTACGGCTTTTAAGCGTGCGACCAGCTCACGGGGGGAGAAAGGTTTAGTGATGTAATCATCTGCACCGGCTTCTAAGCCCTGTACCTTGTTATCTTCTTCGCCTTTTGCTGTCAGCATGATCACCGGGGTTTCAGCCGTCAGTGGATCCCGCTTTAAACGGCGGGCTAGTTCAACACCACTGGTCCCTGGCATCATCCAGTCAAGCAGAATAAGATCCGGGCGTTTGTCGATCACCAGAGCATGGGCCTGTTGAGCGTTTTCTGCTTCCAGGCAGGTGTAGTCGGCCATTTCGAGAGCCACTGCAATCATTTCCCGGATTGGAGCCTCATCATCTACAATCAGGACGGTTTTTCCTGTCATTGCGCTATCCCGTCATATCGGTTGTGTCATAAATAATGCATACATTACAGCGAGTAAATATGACAATAAGATGACACAGAGTTTAGGATATCTTGACTTTGTCTTAGCCAGACGTGATTAAACCACTCTCTACAGTATAGTGTGCAATGATACCGATAAGGATCGCCAGTCCCGCCCAGTGATTGTTTAGAAAGGCTTTAAAGCAATTTTCGCGCTCCCGTTGCCAGGTTAAACGGGCTTGGTAGTAGAACAGAACCACGGCAATCCCCAGGCCGGCAAAAAATGGTAATCCAAGCGATTTTTTCCCTGCAACGATCAGCAAAGCTACCACGGCCAGTACCTGTAACAGAATAATGATATGGCGATCCAGTTCACCAAACAGAATGGCGGTCGATTTTACACCGATCTGAACATCATCATTGCGATCCACCATGGCGTACTGAGTATCGTAAGCCACTGTCCACAAGAGATTGGCACAGAACAGTAACCAGGCCTCTACCGGTACGGTGCCGGTTTGAGTGGAATAGGCCATAGGAATAGCCCAGGAAAACGCAGCGCCCAGCACCACCTGTGGCAGATGAGTATAACGCTTCATAAAGGGGTACATGGCTGCCAGAATTACCCCACCCACTGACAGCATAATGGTCAGGGTATTGGTCATGAGTACTAGGCCAAAAGCGATCAGGCAGAGAAAGAGGAACAGATAAATGGCCTCTTTAGCGGAGACATCCCCCGTGGCGAGTGGTCGGGACTTGGTACGCTCCACATGACCATCAATTTTGCGATCGGCAAAGTCATTAATCACACAACCTGCAGCACGCATCACATAGACACCCAGGACAAAAATCACCAGTACAGGCCAGTCCGGTATGCCTTCTGCTGCGATCCATAGTGCCCATAACGTTGGCCAGAGCAACAAATAGGTGCCGATCGGGCGGTTTACCCGCATCAGTTTGAGGTAATGGGGGATCTGTTTACTGAGTACAAAGGTGTTCTGGCTCATGGGCGTTACTTAGCCATCAAGGGCTTTAGTTGTTGGGACTGGCAGAAAGTGTCCAAAAACAGTTCGGTCACCAGTAGAGGGGCCTGATGAATCTCAAAAATAGAGCGTCGGCCCCAGACAAAGTCGGTAAAAAAGCCAGCAGAGCGCTCTGCATGACAAATCTCTATCGGTGCCCGGCGAATATGAGGGTATTTAAACAGAACACTGCCCAAAGAGCGATTGCCCAGTTTTAACAGATGGCGATTACCGGCATTCAGGGTTGGTAGAGGCACCACAGTACGGGCAAATACCCAGGGTTGATCACCACCGTATAGCAATACCTGACGCACAAGAGCGTATTGTTGGCTGTGCATTCTCAGCAGATTGGCTTCATTCAAAGCGGGTTTTACGATGTGCTGGCTCAGTTGTTCAACCCGAAAACGGTTATGGCTGGCCTGTTGTAAACGCCGTGTCAGAGATGAGGGGTTCATCAGCCAATCGTGCCATTGGGCATCCGGTTGAGTGATGCCAGGACTATGGGGAGAAAACCAGCGTAGACGGTCCCATGACGTCCGTTGTACAGCCTGTCTGGAGACCAAAGTGTGGCGATTCAAATCCTACCTCTGAAATACTTGAAAAATAAGGCTTAAGATTCTACCACAGAGCTGAAAAAACCTTTGCATCCACAGGTTTGGACTGCTTAAATATCTTGCGGTTAAACGGATCCAATAAAGAAATAATAAAGAGGAAAGCGCATGCGTAAGCCAGACCTGGCAGCAGCTATCGCAGAAAAAGCGGAGTTGTCCAAAGATAAAGCGAATGATGTACTGAATGCTGTCCTTGACGAGATTACAGGTGCAGTAGCAAAAGGTGATTCTGTTTCTCTGATCGGTTTTGGTACCTTCTCTGTGCGTGAGAGAAGCGCGCGTATGGGTAAAAACCCACAAACCGGTGAGCCAATGGAAATTCCTGCGAGTAAAACCGTTGGTTTTAAAGTGGGTAAAAAACTGAAAGATGCGGTAGATAACTAATCTTTCTGTTTTAGTCCTTCAGGGCTAAGGTCTTGAGGGACATAAAAAAAGCCGGTTAATCCGGCTTTTTTATTGTCTACTGTTTTTCTTTGTCGAGGGTATGCTGGAGCCCTAGGCCTGAGCTGGTCGTGAATATCGGGCTAAATGTGCCTTGTTCGATCAGCTTTTACCCGCTTTTTCCAGCATGACAGCTAGGCTGCCCAGCTCTTCATTGAAGTCAGAGATATTCTCTACCGCTTCCTGGATCGTCGCACGATCTAATCCCAGACGTTCGAGCAA
Organism: uncultured Oleiphilus sp.; assembly: GCA_964342385.1. Lineage (GTDB taxonomy): Bacteria > Pseudomonadota > Gammaproteobacteria > Pseudomonadales > Halomonadaceae > Oceanospirillum. Next base: position 20,821 of record CAYFGP010000063.1, read on the forward strand.
AGGCTCGGGCAACTTTCCTACGCGTAATTCACCATCTGATTGCACCAACTGATCCACCATAAAGAGCAAATTCGCGTAGTTGTGGTGCAAACCTTCATAGGAGGCATTGTGTAGATGTCTTACCGCGCTGCACACTTCTTCCGGAATGCCCCAGGAGTGGAACAGGAAGCTGGCAATTTGTTCACGGGTGATGCCAAACAGAAAACGTTCAATATACAACGCCGGTACATGAGGGTTGGCTTCCTGATAACGGCAGTACAGTGAGAAGTAAGGTGGGAACACCTCGGCAATCACCAGATAACCAAAGTTGTGTACCAGGCCGGAGAGATAACACAGGCCGGCAAACGGACGTTTATCTGAAGGGATTTTCTTAACCAATCTCTCCATCAGCAGCGCTTTCAGTACCGCTTCACGCCAGTAGGTGTTATAGCCAAAAACGCCATCGCTGGGCATTTTCAGGTTTTTGCCTAGCGACAGACCCAATGACAGGTTCATGGTCAGATCAAAGCCTAAGACCCGGATCACCGCATCTTCGATGGAGCGAATCTGTCCCGGCAGACCGTAATAGGGTGAATTGGCCCAACTGATCACCTGAGAGGCCAAACTGGGATCCGATTCCACAATATGCGCCAGTTCATCGGAATCTGGATGCTCTTTATTACGCAGCTCAATAATGCTGTGTGCGCTTAACGGCAGCGGTGGAATCTCGATATTCTCTGCCAGGCGGGTACGAATACGTCGCGACGTAATGGTTTCGATAGCAGAGCGAATTTCCAACTCATCCTGATCAACCGCCGTCATATTGGGACGGATAGAGACCAGAGGGATACTGAATTGAGCACGGCAAGCACTGCCCAGTTCAATCAGTTCACTGTATTCCTGTTTGCTGAATTCCAGTAACCACTGAGGATCACCGGATTCGGTATAGAGATATTCGTTATCAAAACAGCGTTCATCCACCACCAGATCGTAATCCAGGATATCGGGTAGCGCGGGCACCGAGCGCAGCTTTTTACGTTTCAGCAGCGCTTGTTTGGCATCTGGAGTGATCGCTTTTTGGCCTTCATACTGCTTCATATCCAGCAGACAGTGGGCAGGAAAGGCAAAAAGACGGCGTACGCCATCGTTATCTTCCAGAATCGTTGAGCGAACCAGTTGCTTCGCTGTGGCACGATTACGGGGCACCAGGCGATTTTTCAATGTCGCAGGGAAGGCTCCGGGCTTGACGGCTTGTTGGATGCAATCCGCTAATGTGGTGATGATTCCCTGAATCGACATGGTGATCTCCGAACAAAAAACTACAGCAAAGTATACCTGACTCAGTGTGATTGTTTGACAGCTGGCCGGATTTTGGAAGATGTATTTTTTAGATTTTTCCTAAAAATGTAAATTTTTTTTGATGTTCAGCAGCTTATCAACATTTAGCAGGGGAAAAGCGACAGAGTAGACTTAGACCTGAGCGTATTGTTCAGCGCCACTTAACCAGCGTTGTACGATAGGTTCAATATGATCAGGATGCTGTTGTAGCAGTTGCCCGGCAGCTTGATTGACGGTTTCCAGCAGATATTGATCCCGAGCCAGGTCGGCAATTTTCATCTGAGCGAGACCGGTTTGTCGGGTACCCAGTACTTCACCGGGGCCACGCAGCTCCAGATCTTTTTCGGCGATCTTAAAACCGTCCTGAGTGTCGCGCATGACAGCGATACGGGCCTTACCGTTGTAGGACAGTGGCGTGTGATACATCAAGACACAGTAACTTTGCTGACTACCCCGACCAACCCGGCCCCGCAGCTGGTGCAGCTGTGATAAACCGAGACGTTCGGGGTTTTCGATCACCATCAGGGTGGCATTAGGCACATCAACACCCACTTCAATCACGGTAGTTGCCACCAGCAGCTGCAGCTCATTGGCTTTAAAGCGCGCCATAATCTCGGCTTTTTCCTGGGGCTTCATCCGGCCATGAACCAGACCGATATTCAGTCCCTGCAGCTGTTCCTGCAGTTCGGCAAAGGTGGTTTCTGCCGCCTGACACTGCAGCGCTTCGGAATCCTCAATCAGGGTACACACCCAATAGGCTTGTTTACCCTCGTGACAGGCGGCGGCGATACGGGCAACGACCTGTTCCCGGCGACTGTCGGCCAGAGCAATGGTTTCAATGGGGGTACGCCCTGGCGGCAGTTCATCGATGATTGAAGTATCCAGATCGGCATAGGCACTCATGGCCAGGGTTCTGGGGATGGGGGTCGCAGTCATAATCAGCTGATGGGGATAAGTATCCCCCTGACGACCTTTCTCCCGTAGGCTCAGGCGCTGGTGCACACCAAAGCGATGTTGCTCATCGACAATAATCAGCCCCAGTTTTTGAAACTGTACCTGTTCCTGAAACAGTGCGTGGGTACCCACCACCAGTGGTGTGCCCTCAGCGATCTTATCCAGCTGCTGCTGACGGGCCTTACCTTTTACCTTTCCGGCCAGCCAGGCCACTTCCAGTCCCATAGGCTCCAACCACTGCTGGAAGTTATTAAAGTGCTGCTCGGCCAGAATTTCCGTCGGTGCCATCACTGCGACCTGATAACCGGAACCGATCGCTTTTAATGCGGTCATAGCAGCGACCAGGGTTTTACCGGCACCCACATCGCCCTGAACCAGACGCAGCATAGGGCTGTTTGTCGCCATATTCTGATGGATTTCATGCACCACCCGGTTTTGGGCTCCGGTGAGTGGGAAAGGCAGTTGAGCCAACAGTTGTTCACACAGATGTTGGCCGTTATCCATTACCGGTGCCTGATGATGCTTATGCTGCTGGCGCAGTTTTAACAGGCTGAGTTGCTGGGCTAGCAGTTCTTCGATAATCAAGCGGTGCTGGCTGGGGTGTTTGTATTCCAGCAGTTGTTCTACTTCCGCTTCAGGTGGTGGTTCGTGTAACAGTTCAAGGGACTGTTTTAATGAAGGCAGATTAGGGAACAGGCTTTGGGGTAGCCAATCCACCACCTCGGTGCGTTTCAGCTCAGTCAAAGCCAAATTGATCAATTGGCGGATGCGGTTCTGTGTTAAACCTTCGGTGAGCGGATAGACAGGTGTTAGATGATCATCCAGCTCCGGTGGCTGCTCTGCACTAACCAGTTTGTATTCCGGGTGATACAGTTCCAGACCACTGGCACCGGGGCGGGCTTCACCATAACAGCGCACCAGAGCGCCTTTTTTAAATTGCTTCTGCTGAGCGGCATTAAAGTGGAAAAAGCGCAGGGTGATACTGCCGGTACCATCCTGTAGGCGCACAATGAGTGCCCGGCGTTTGCCTTTGACGATGTCGGATAAGGCGACTTGACCAACCAGTACTACTTCATCACCGCGCCGGGCTGCGCCCATTGGCGTGACCCGGGTACGGTCCTGATAACGTAATGGCAGATGGAAGAGCAGGTCTTCAATGGTAAAAATACGCAATTTGGCCAGTTTTTCGGCCAGTGCGGCACCGACGCCTTTCAGTTCCGTCACCGGTTTTTGTAAACGATCCGAGGTCAGTGCTGGCATAAAGAATCCGTAGCTTTTGCGTGTCCGTTGTGGTTAATTGATATCCAGTGTATTTGATTATTCGCAAGCTAAATCAAAGTGCTGATTCAATTGTGCACTTTTTAATCTGAATAAGTATACAGTGATTTTGAATAATAGAGATTACCGGGGAGAGAGAAAAGATGGAGGCTCAGGAGATTTTAATTGTCGGCTGTGGCGATATCGGCAGCCGAACCGCTCAGGGATTGTTGGCTAAAGGGCACAGTGTTTATGGTGCCCGGCGTAATGTAGATGAGCTCCCTGAAGGTGTTAAGCCGGTGGCATTGGATGTGGCTGATGCTGAGTCCTGGCAGACATTGACTCTGAAACCGGATTTTATTGTTTATTCCGTCGCCGCTGGTGGCTTTGACGAAGAGGCCTATCAAGCCGCTTATGCCGAAGGCATCGCCAATATGCTCACCTGGCTGAAAAACAACAAACATGAACCCAAGCATATTCTGTTTGTTTCCAGTACCAGTGTGTATGGTCAGGGCGAGGGTGAAGAAGTTGACGAGAGCACAGAGCCGAAACCTTCCGGTTTTGCGGGGCGTGTGATGTTGCAGGCCGAGCAGCGTCTGCAAAAAAGCAAACTGCCCACCACTGCGGTTCGTTTCTCTGGTATCTATGGCCCAGGTCGGGATATGTTGATCCGTCAGGTACGTCAAGGCCGTATGGCTCCGGAAATTCCAGTCATGTATTCCAACCGTATTCACAGCGATGATTGTGCTGGTGTATTGAATCACCTGCTGCAACGTATTTTAGATGGCAATACTCTGGATGACGTTTATCTGGCAACGGATCAGGCATCTGAGCCTATCCATGAAGTGATGAGTTGGATGGCGGATATTCTGCAGGTGGAGCCGACAGAAACGGTTGAATCGCCGACTCGCCGTCGGGCTTCCAGTAAGCGTTGTGTTAATAAACGACTGTTGGATACCGGTTATTCCTTTATCTATCCCAGCTATAAAGAGGGTTATATTGACGCTCTGAAGCGGGTGAAGCAGGAAATTGCTGAAGAAAAGGAACGAGCTAAAATCTACGACTAGGATAACGTTTGTATCTAAGTAAAAGCTTTTCTGTGGGGAGCTGTGAAGTGATCGTAAGCTTTGTATTTAGATAGGTATGACCAGTTGGTCGTATACGGCTAAAGGTTGATAACAAAAGCCCAATTACAGTCTCTGTAACTGGGCTTTTCTCTTATGTAACACTATGTTTAAGGGTATAATTATCCTCACTAATCAAATGGTCTGTTGCTGGTTCCGTTCTTGGATCTATTACTGGTGTAGCGGCAGTCATTTGTTGGCAGTGAGATCGGGTACGGAAGACCCATTCTAACAAAAGGATCTTGGTAGGCTTGCTGTTTACCCTCCTGAAAATCTTCATTCCGCACTGATCTTACTGGCGATTTGAACTTGTTAAGCCAGGGCATAGGTGTGCCTGTTTAACAGATGATTCCCCCTCCGGTCCGATAAATAATAAATAGGGATGTAAGATGTTGTTCCGTAATCAAAAACTACAGGCTCAAATTGACGCGTTACAAGAGGAACTGACCGTATTCCGTGAGGTTCAGCAAGACCTGCAGGAAGAGATGTTGTGCTTTTCCCTGGATAAGAGTGGTAAGTTTATTACCGCTAACGAACGCTTTTTACAATCCTCTGGCTATAACAACAATGAGATTATCGGGAGTAGCCTGCGTGATATTGTGGTGGATAAATCTCTGAATAAAGAGCACTGCCAGAAAATGTTTGATGCCATTCATGCGGGGCGTCACTGGCATGGCGCTTTGCAGCTGGCGACCAAGGCGGGCAAAGAAGCCTGGTACCGCATTATTATTCAGCGCATGAAGTCGACTGAGCAGGGGAATGTTGAACTGATGGTGTATTGTGCGGAACTGACACGTACCATCTCCCAGTCCCGTGAGCAACAGGATATGATCGCCGCACTGAATCGCTCTTCTGCTGTGATTGAGTTTACCCTGGATGGCACTATCCTGAATGCCAATGATAACTTCCAGAAAGGCACCGGTTATAACCTGAGTCAGATTGTGGGGCAGCATCACCGTATGTTCTGCGATCCGGAAGAAACCCAGTCCCAGGAATACCGTGATTTCTGGCGTCGTTTAGGCTCAGGTGAATTTGTTTCCGGTCGTTTCAAGCGTTTTGATAGCGCGGGTAACGTAGTGTGGCTGGAGGCCAGCTATAACCCGATTCATGATGATAGCGGTGAGCTGTACAAGGTGGTGAAGTTCGCTACCGTGATCACCGCGCAGATGGAACGGGAAGAGGCGATCTCAGATACCTCGGAAATTGCCTACACGATCTCCCAGAAAACCGATTCCGATGCGGCGACGGGGATTCAGGTACTGGACTCGACGATTCAGACCATGAATGAACTGTCGGATCAGATGCAGGCGGCCAGTAAAGGGATCTTTGAGCTGGATTCTCAATCGGTCAAGGTATCTGATCTGGTCGAAAGCATTCGTGGTATTGCGGAACAGACCAACCTACTGGCGCTGAATGCGGCCATTGAAGCCGCACGGGCCGGTGAACAGGGCCGTGGTTTTGCCGTGGTCGCCGATGAAGTTCGTCAGCTGGCTTCTCGTACCAGTTCTGCCACTGAGCAGATCATTAATGTGGTATCAGAAAATAAACAGCTGACAGAAAAAGCGGTGCAGCTGATTGAGCAGAGCCTGACCAAGGTGAACAAGGCGCTGGAGCTGTCTAATGAAGCGGGTCAGGTGATGAACGATATTCAGGACGGTGCCCAGCAGGTGGTGGATGCCATCAGCCAGTTTAAGCGCAACCTGTAATGGCTTTGCTTATTTGATGACTCTATCTGCTCTGCTTTTTCAATCAGTCTGTTGAGTAAAAGGCAGAGCAGTAAAGCATCCAGTAATAAGGTCTGAGTAAGAAAATCCAGGCAATAAAAAAGGCACCTTTAAGCGGTGCCTTTTTTGATCCGTTGGATCGGGTGTGAAACGATAAAGCGGTCTTAAGACAGCACTACCACACCTTCGATCTCAACCAGAGAGCCCTTTGGCAGCTCACTGATACCGACCGCTGCACGCGCCGGGTAAGGCTGCTGGAAATAACGACTCATCACTTCGTTGATAATCGGAAAGTTGGACAGATCGGTCAGATAGATGTTCAGCTTCACGATATCGGCCAGCTCGCCACCTGAAGCTTCGACGACTGCAGAGATATTTTTAAAAACCTGATCTGCCTGGGCTTCAAAACCACCTTCAACCAGTTCCATGGTTTCTGGAATCAGAGGGATCTGACCGGACAGATAAACGGTGTTACCGGCTTTAACGGCTTGTGAGTAAGTGCCAATTGCAGCGGGTGCTTTATCTGTGTGAATCACAGCTTTATTGCTCATGTTGTTCTCCTGCCTATTATTGGGGCCATTACAGTGCGCTAAGACGATTGTTTTTGCTTTAACGTTAGCGGCGGGCCCGAACAATACGGTTTACATTATTAAGGGTTTTAATCCGGCGCATCACTTTGGCCAGATGCACACGGTTAGTGATGCCCAGCTCAATATTGACCAAGCTGATACGGGCATCTTTCTCTTCTGTCGTGATCTTTTCAATACTGGCGTCGGCTTCGGTAATCAAAGCGGCCAGTGAGGCGATAAAGCCTTTTTCATGTTCCGCTTCAACGCGCAGAACCACGGTAAAGTCTCCGGTCACGCCTTCGGTCCAATCCATAGGGATACAGCGGTTACTGTCATCGCGGATATTGGCGATATTACGGCAATTTTCCATATGGATAACGATACCGCGACCGCTGCTGATATGACCGACAACCGGGTCACCAGGAATTGGGTGACAACAGCGGGCGTAAGAGGTGACCATACCTTCGGTGCCACTGATCGCCAGCTTGCTGGTGGAGGCACTTTGTTCATCCAGCGCCGCACTTTCCTCATGACCGATCAGGGCACGGGCGACACCAAAGGCCATGCGGTTACCCAGGCCGATATCTTCCAGCAGGTTCTGTTCACTGTCATATTGGAACTCTTTTAACAGTGCCCGTACCTGATGTTTGTCGATATCATCAAACTGTTTGTTAAAGGCATCCAGCGCCTTATTCAGCAGACGTTTACCCAGTGAAATGGATTCTTCCTGCTGCTGGTTCTTCAGGTAGTGACGAATGGCACTACGGGCTTTGGCCGTAGCGACAAAACTCATCCAGGCCAGGTTCGGGCGGGCGCTGGGTGAGGTAATGATTTCGACGGTCTGACCACTTTCCAGGTGTGCACTCAATGGTGACAAGCGGCGGTTAATACGCGCGGCGACACAGGAGTTACCCACATCGGTATGTACGGCGTAAGCAAAATCGACGGCAGTGGCGCCCGAAGGCAGCTCCATAATGCCACCTTTTGGTGTGAAGACATAAACTTCATCCGGGAACAGGTCCATCTTCACATGTTCGATAAACTCCAGCGAGTTACCGGCACGTTGCTGCATCTCCAGCAGGCCTTTCACCCACTGACGGGCACGGGCGTGGCTGGCACCGGTCATGCCTTGTGCGGCATCCTTCTGCTCGGATTTATAGACCCAGTGGGCGGCAATACCATTATTGGCCATAGCTTCCATCTCACGGGTACGGATCTGTACCTCGATAGGAATACCGTTCATGCCAATCAGAGAGGTGTGCAGAGATTGATAGCCATTGGCCTTGGGAATGGCGATATAGTCTTTAAAACGACCGGGTACCGGCTTATACAGGTTATGAATGGCACCCAGAATACGGTAACAGGTGTCCACCTTATCGGTGATAATGCGGAAACCGTAAACATCCATAATTTCAGAGAAGGACTTACGGCGTTCCTTCATTTTGCGGTACAGGCTGAGCAGGTGTTTTTCCCGTCCCATCACCTTACCGGGCAATTCATCTGCATCCAGACAATCCTGCAGCGCGGTCTGAATCTCACGAATCACCTGACGACGGTTACCGCGTACACTTTGTACGGCACGCTTCAGGCGCTCATGGCGCATGGGGTGCATGCCTTCAAAACCCAGCTCTTCCAGCTCAGTACGTATGGTATTGAGACCTAAACGACTGGCAATCGGGGAGTAGATATCCAGGGTTTCACGGGCGATACGGCGTTTCTTATCCGGACGCAGGGCACCCAGCGTACGCATATTGTGCAGACGATCCGCCAGCTTCACCAGAATCACACGGATATCCTTCGCCATGGCCAGGGCCATTTTCTGGAAGTTTTCCGCCTGGGCAAGGGCTTTATCTTCGAAATGAATCTGTGTCAGCTTGGATACGCCGTCGACCAACTCGGCTACGGTTTCACCAAACTGCTTGGCCAGGGCTTCCTTGCTGACCGGAGTATCTTCAATCACATCATGCAACATGGCCGCCATCAGACTCTCAGCATCCATATGTATGTTCGCCAGAATAGTGGCGACCGCCAGCGGGTGAGTCACATAGTGCTCACCACTGCGGCGGCGTTGGCCGTCGTGTGCCTGCTCGGCAAAATAGTACGCCCGGCGTACCTGCTGAATCTCTTCAGGTTTCAGGTAGCCACGCAGGCGATCGACCAGATCTTCAATCGTCGACACGCTTTACTTACTCCTTTCAGCATGGTGAGTGGAATCAGACCATGAGTTAAACAGTGTCGACATAGGCGAATTACTCCTCGCCGTCTTCGCCTTGGTTTTCGCGACCGATCGCATCGGGATCTTTCAGCAGTTTGCTGGTCACATGGCCTTCAGCAATTTCACGCAGCGCCATCACTGTTGGCTTATCGTTTTCCCAAGCCAACAGAGGGTCCTTGCCGCCCGTGCTCAGTTGATGTGCACGCTTACTGGCAACCATCACCAGTTCAAAGCGGTTTTCTACGTTTTCCAGACAATCTTCTACAGTAACGCGAGCCATTTAGTATCCCCAGATAAATTACAAACCAGCAGAGAATCGTGCAGTTTACTGAATTCAGTGATTCTCTGACAAGAGATCAGCCAGAAGTTTTCCATGTCTGGCCTGCTGATTGGCCTGCTTTTGACGCTGTGCGATGATCACCGAGCGTAACTCAACCAGGGCCTGATCAAACTCATCGTTGATAATGACATAATCATACTCATCAAAATGTGACATTTCGCTGACTGCTTCCGCCATACGACCGGCAATAATCTCGGCAGAATCCTGACCGCGATTATCCAGACGTTGCTGCAGGGCTTCACGGGAGGGCGGCAGAATAAAGATACCCACGGTTTCCGGCATCAGCTCACGTACCTGACGGGCACCCTGCCAATCAATTTCTAGAATAATATCAATACCTTGTGACAGTTGGTCTTCCAGCCACAGACGAGACGTGCCGTAGAAGTTGCCAAATACTTCGGCGTGTTCCAGAAACGCGCTCTGCTCAATCAGCGCTTTAAAATCATCAACAGAGACAAAGTTGTAGTTCACACCGTCTTCTTCACCGGGACGGGCGGCACGGGTGGTGTGAGACACGGATACCTTGATGGCATCGGTTTGTTCCAACAGCGCCGATACCAGACTGGATTTACCGGCACCGGACGGTGCGGAAAGAATATATAACGTACCCTGAGACATGGTTCAGATCCTGATCCTGAAAAGTTCTGCCACAGCTGCAAATCCGGTTGTGGCATACAGCACTGAACCAGCAGTGCCAACACACCAGAGAAACACCTGCGAAATAAGCGGTTAATTAGCCTCAATTTTATCGACAATTACGACCAGAGGCGAACTTTGCACTGTATTTAGTGCGGATTTATCAAGGCAAACACGAATTTCAGAGAAGGGCGGGGAATTAAAACCCGTAATTGGGTAGAGTAAGCGCTTTAAACCGCCCGAATGCACAGGAGTGCCCCATGTCACAGCCTCAACACCCTGCCTTATTAGCCGCCTTCTGGATGTTGGGAGCACTGGTGTCCTTCGCCACCATGGCTGTGGCCGGTCGAGAGCTGTCAGCGGAATACACCACCTTTCAGATCCTGTTTTTCCGTAGTGTGATTGGTGTCTTGATTATTGGTGCTTTGGTCAGTCGCAGTGGTTTTGCCCAGCTGAAAACTCAGCGGCTGAAATCTCATTTGGTACGTAATCTGGCCCACTTTGGCGGCCAATACGGCTGGTTTTATGGCTTGGCCTTTATCTCCCTGGCTGAAGTGATCGCCATCGAATTTACCACCCCGGTGTGGACCGCCCTGTTTGCCTTCTTTTTACTGGGTGAGCGCCTAACAAAGGCACGAATTACCGCCCTGGTGCTGGGCATCTTTGGCTTACTGCTGATTTTGCGTCCCGGTGCTGGTGTCTTAGAGCCCGCTGCCTTGGCGGTATTGGCCGGAGCAGTGGGTTACGCCTTGACCTATATCCAAACAAAATCCCTGACTACTACAGAAACACCACTGTGTATTCTGTTTTATATGACCCTGATGCAGATGCCATTAGGTATGGTGCCTGCATTAATGGATTGGAAAAGCCCCAGTTTGGAGATGATGCCGATGATTATTCTGGTGGGTACCACAGCTCTCAGCGCTCATTACTGTATGACCCGTGCCTTTAAACTGGCGGATGCGACTGTCGTGGTCCCCATGGACTTCCTGCGTTTACCGCTGATTATGGTCGTGGGTTATCTGCTCTATCAGGAAAGTGTGGATTGGTTTGTTCTGGCAGGTGCCCTGCTGATGCTAAGCGGTAATCTGGTCAATATCCGTGCCGAGCAAAACAAGCTAAAAGCCATACAAAAAGGTGAATAAACTGGACTTTGCTTGAGGGGGGGATGTTTTAGCCGGGCTTATTACTTGAATCCAAGGCTGAATGATTAGCAAGGCTTCACGTGAAACATTGGCATCATACGTTGACAGAAAAAGATATCATAATGTCCATAATGGCTGATTTAGTCGCTATAATAGATATCATAATATCCAATTGAGAGTTGGCGATGTTATCTCTTATTTCAGCTGCTGATGTTCAGCAAGCCCTGCGTGATCGTATCCTGACACAGCGTAAAAGTCTGAAAATGTCACGGGCAGCTCTGGCAGAACGCAGTACAGTACCCGCACCCACCATTAAACGCTTTGAAACCACAGGTGAGATCTCTCTGCGCCAGTTTATCCTGCTGTGGCAGAGTGTTGATGATCTGACACGACTGCATCAGCTTTCAAAGCCTGAGAATTCGTCAAGCGATGCCATGCCCACCAGTATTGAAGAGGTGCTGAATGGCTATTAAGCATACTCAGCGGTTGGATGTTTACCGTACCTTAGAAAAGGGAAACCGAGTCCCTGTCGGAACCTTGGCCCAGAATTCCAAGGGCGTCTTTTTCCAGTATCAGCCCAGTTATTTAGCCCATTGGGGCAACCTGTCCCCCTTTAATCTGCAGCACAATACACAACTGCAACATGCTCCTATGGAGCCCCATCATCGTTTACACGGCGTTTTTGCGGATTCATTGCCCGATGGCTGGGGACTGTTATTGATGGACCGGGTATTCCGAAAAGCCGGTATCGTCCCCAGTCAGATTACTGCACTGGATCGCTTGGCCTTTGTGGGAGCCGGTGGAATGGGAGCGCTCAGCTATGAACCTGTGTCTGAGTTGGCTTTAGAAAATGCTGAAGAGTCACTCTCCATTGCTGAGCTAGGTCTGGAAGCCCAGGCTTTTTTTGATGGTCAAACGGCAGATGTGCTGGCCGCTCTTATTGCCGCAGGCAGTTCCGGTGGGGCCCGGCCAAAAGCCCAGCTTTACCTGCAACCCGACTCTGATGATGTGTGTAGTACTCGTGCTTTAGCCAATAGCAAAGCCTATCTGGTGAAGTTTACTTCCAGTCGCTTAGCGCTGGGTCATGAAGAGGGGCTGTGTGAAGCAGCTTATTTAACCCTGGCTAAGAGAGCCGGTATAGACGTACCGAACTGGCGTTTACTGGATGCACCACAACAGTCAGGTGCTAAAAAGTGGCTGGCCTTGGAGCGCTTTGACACCATTTACAATGGTGATAACCCTGAGGGACGTTATCACTTACACAGTGCTTGTGGCCTGCTGGATGCGGACTTTCGTATGCCCAGTCTGGATTATGAAGATCTGATCAAAGCCAGCAGTATGTTGTGTAATAGCCCAAAAGCGGGACAGCAGCAGTTTAAAAGAGCCCTATTCAATCTGTTTGCCTGCAATCAGGATGATCACAGTAAAAACTGGGCTTTCCTGCAGAGTGACAGTGGTGACTGGCGTTTATCCCCTTTCTACGATGTCACCTTTAGCCCATCTCCTTATGGTGAGCATGCCACTGCTTTTGCCGGTTATGGTAAACAACCGCCCTTAAAAGTGATTCAACAGTTAGCCAGACATGCAAATTATGACAGTAGTGCTCAAATCAGACAGGTAATAGCAGAGGTAATTGATAGCCTGAATTATTTCACCATTGTGGCCAGAGAGCTGGGTGTCAGCAAAGATACCTGTAAGCTGATTAGCCAGCAGTTGAATAAAATATATCAGGAAAACAAAGGCTTGCTTACTATTTGATAATGAAGATTAAGTGACTCTTCGTCTACTGTAATCACCGATTTAGAGTAGTTGTAACGACTGTAATGGTCGGTAATATTTTATTTGCTCTTACAGGGGTATATTTGAACCATAGCCAACTGAGAGAGCAAGACTATGAGCATCGCATATAGCCAGTTTCTAGAAGATCAGCACCTAATCAGCCGCCGTGAAGCGGTACCCTTCCTGGCTCATAAAGGCCAAAAGTATCTTATCGAACAAGTTGCTTTTACTGGTAGCGATTACAAAGTATATGAGCTGGAAACCACCATTGAACTGAATGGTAAGCAAGAGCAGTATCTTGCGGTTACCGAGGACTTTGAACTGTTCAGCATTGATGTGTTGGCTGATCCTAAGGATTTCCTGACGACTAACCATGGTCAAGCTTGGGTAGTGTTGGGTTAAACCGAAATTCTTCTCTTGTTTCAACACAGTTCAGTTGGCTACTGTGTGTTGGAACCTTGCTTTGTCACTTCTGATAGGTTCTAAATTGCTTGGAATATAGCTAACTACTTCTAAAATACATCTTTCGGTTCTGGTCTTGCCAGAGCAATGCCATTATCATTGTGCCCGGTGGGGTTTCTGTTGGTTTTGAATCTTGCCGGATCTACTCGCTGGATGCGCTGCAAACCTTCCTTTATTTCCCATGTCAGAAATAATCATATCCCGGATATCGATTAATTAAGCTCAGCTCAGATTCCATATATGAATCTCATTGTGAGTCAGAGTGCCATAATAGAAAGTAATCCAGAATTTCAGAGAGATCTTGCAGGTGCCATTGACGGTGAACTGGAGTTGCTTAACAGCCTTGAAGAATATCAGCTAGAAGGGTGCTGAACGTGGACGATATTGTAAAGCAGGTCGCACAGGCGGATCTCTCTCCGGAACTGCTCAGTAAAATGGATATGTCCGGTTTACTGGAAGGTTTCTCCCAGAGCGATAATCCGCAGGATGATTCCGGACACCCGCAACCTGAAATACAAGATGCTATCTCTGACTGGCAGGACTTAGATGAGCTGGAAACAGCGGGACTTGATGCGGCTGAGCTAAAAGCTGTCTTTTCCAGAAAACTTGGCCAGCTGATGGTCATTGCTGTTGCTCAATCGCAGCTGTTAACTCAACAACAGCAGAAGTTATTGCGACAGCACAATGTTATCCGCAAACAAGTCAATGAACTGGAGCAGGCCAGTGAAGCCGTCGGTCAGCAACAAAAGGCACTCGGTAACCAGCAGGAAGCGCTACAGCAGCTGAGTGGTGATCATCAGACGCTGAAAGGTTTCACTCAGGACAGTGCTAAAAAGTTGATCGACACGATCAATGAAGTGAAGTCGACGCGCCAGGCGCTGCAAACCAGCATCGCAGAATATGATCAGGCTATTTTAGATTTACAGGCCCTTCAGGAAGAGGGGCTCGATCTGCTTGAAGACTCCATCAATGAAAGGATTGATCTTGTTGAAGAGTCTCTGAGATCCACGGTTGATGATCAGGATCAGCTGCTTTCAGACCTTCAGGCCAATCAGGAAAGTGAGCTGCGGGATCTACGAGACCTTCTGGATCTGATTAAAAGTGAATTGAGTGATGATCTAGACCAGGTAAAAGATTTTGTTGAGCCCTGGATTGATAAAAGCACACAAGATATTCATTCTCTAGAAACCAAACTGGAAGCGTTTCAAGAGGATATACAGAATGATCTTTCGCAACAGAATGAGACGCTGCAAAACCTTAATCAGACGTTAGCAGATGAGCTGGAAAGTCGTGCGGAACAGTTTAAAGCGGATCATGAAGAGCGCGAAAAAAACGTGCTGGAGCGAGAAGAGGCTTTAAGCGATAAGATTAATACGCTTCAGCAAGAGAGTCAGGAATCCGCTGAGAGCCACAAGCAAAATCTGCAACAGTTAACCGAGCAGCTAGAATCAAAGACGGGTAAGTTGCAGGGTCAGAGTACCAATCAAAGTAAACACCTCTCAAAGCTTGAGCAGGGCTTAAAAAATTCAGTATCTAAAATTGGCGATAAGCTTAATGCCCATGCCGATTTCTCAAAACAGCTGAAAGCATCTAATGCTAAAGAACTGAAATCACTGAATGCCCGATCAGCCCAACATGAGCAACGTTTATCCGATCTGGAAGAAACCTTTGAGCGTCGTATGAAACTGATGACCCTGCTGGCTTATGGTGGTATGGGCGTCGCTGCAGTAGCGATTGCGGGATTAGTCTGGGTGCTATTAGGTGTGTAATTCACACTTAATAGGCTTTTTGAGGTAGCTGCCTAGACCCTAACCAACTCAATAAGTTATCGAAAAGAAACTGCTCAAAAATGCCTGTTTGCCCACTAAACTTCTCACCACGTGCCTATGGCTTTTACTAAACCTTAGTGGTTAGCAATGGAAAAACAGTGTCGCTTTTATACTGCTGTCAGGATTTAAAAATGGCAGTTTTGAAAGGCTTTATCGAGCACGATTTCTGCCAGCATAGCTTGGCCATTTTTTTGCTTGTTCTATGGGATAGTGATGAGTCAGCAAAACATTCGCCTAAGCCAAGATGGGCATCATGGTGTCCATTTTCATAGAAATAAGCTCAATATGGATACTATGGCATCCAATGGTGATGAGACTGAGTGTCGAATAGCATGCATCAAGGTCTACAGATTGTTACCTTTGAAGCAGCTTTGTGTAGACTCTCTAACCGCTGAATTTCCCTGTTCGGTAAAACGCATAAACGAGTACTCAACTTGCATTTCACACTTTTATGCGAATAAAAGTGTGATTTGGTGGCTTTTGACATTGAGGGATTCATATCATCGCCTTGGCCAACGCGCAAACTAAATCTAAAAGTGGGATGTTAATCCGATAATATTCAGTAAAGTGGGAATATAGTCCCTCCTTTCACATATTAGAGTTGCTTGGATTTAAAGGTTGGACTATATTCCCATTAATGGTTAAATAGTGGGAATATAGTCCCTCTGGTTGGTGATATGGCTAAGCGTGACTTACACAATGTACTGTTTCCAAAGCAACGCAAAATCCTGACTCATTTTGGCGAGGACTTATTGTTAGCGATGAAACGACGTGGTTTTACAAAAAAGCTGCTGTGTGAGCGCACAGGCTTTGATCATAAAACCGTAAACAAAGTCTTCGCAGGTGATCCGGGTGTTGCCATAGGCACTTACTTAAAGGTTATGGCCGTTCTTGGCATGGAAAGCAACTTTGCAGAAATGGCCGCTCATGATGAAG
>CAYFGP010000064.1:0-10712 GCA_964342385.1 uncultured Oleiphilus sp.
TGCCCATTAACGCTCTAAAGTGGTGATCTTTACCGCAGACAATCGATCGGAGTACTTAAATGAAAGACTATCAGCGCGAATTTATCGAATTTGCCATTGAACAGAATGTTTTACGTTTTGGTGAATTTACCCTGAAGTCCGGCCGTATCAGCCCTTATTTCTTTAATGCCGGTCTGTTTCGTACCGGTCGCGCGCTGGCCAAATTGGGCCGTTTTTATGCCGAGGCGATTGCTGCAGCAAAAGTGGATTACGATGTGATTTTTGGCCCAGCCTACAAGGGGATTCCTCTGGCTGCGGTAACAGCGGTAGCACTGGCGGATCAACACGATCTGGATGTGCCTTACGTATTTAACCGTAAGGAAGCCAAAGACCACGGTGAAGGTGGCGTATTGGTGGGTGCAGAGCTGAAAGGTAAAGCCCTGATCGTAGATGATGTGATCACCGCTGGTACCGCGATCCGTGAAGTGATGCAGATTATCGATGCTAACAGTGCTCAAGCTGGTGGTGTGGTGATTGCGCTGGATCGTCAGGAGAAGGGCAAAGGTGAACTGTCTGCCATTCAGGAAGTGGAGCGTGACTTTAACATTCCTGTGGTTAGTATTATTACTCTGGAACAGGTTCTGCAGTATCTGGACGAAAAAGGCGGCCTAGAGCAACACGCTGATGCGATCCGTGCTTACCGTGAGCAGTACGGTATCTAGCCTGTCAGTGATTGGAATTGAGTGGATTAGCTGGTGCAAGAGAGTGCCAGGCAGAAGATTAGGATATTAGAGGATATAAACCTGATGAAACGTATCGTATTGGCTGCTGCAGTAGCCAGCATGGCAGCAACCGCACAAGCTGCAACCATTGATATCAACCTGAGTAATGATTCTGTACGTGCAGAGTACGATGCTCCACTGCCACAACAGCGTATGAACCTGTCTGTCGGTGGTATGTATCATGAAGAAGATAACGCAGATGCGACGCTGATTCATGCGGGTCTGCACACTCAGGAGCATACTGCTCAATACAGCATTGGTATCGGTGCTAAAGGCTACTGGCTGAATGCGGATAATGTTGATGGCATTGCAGTAGGTTTTGGTGGTCAGGGTAGCTTTAGCGTACCTCAGCTGCCAATGGTACGTTTTGGTGGTCATTTTTACCTTGCACCAAAAGTGTCTTCGTTCAGTGACCTGGACGGTCTGACAGATATGAGTATTCGCGCTTATTATCAGGCACTGCGTGATGTGGATGTCTATGTGGGCTGGCGTAAAGTGAGTGCTGATATCAGCGGTGGCGGTGACAGCAGTCTGGATAAAGGTCTAAACTTTGGTTTTGTCATGAATTTCTAATGAAATGAGCAAAACCATGAGCTGGCAGCAACTGCTGTCAGCAACCCGCCTTAAGGGATGTTCCCGTCACGCTTTGGATGATGTGGGGCGCTCACCCTTCCATAAAGACCATGATCGTGTGGTTTTTTCCGGCTCTTTCCGCCGTATGGGCCGTAAAACTCAGGTCCACCCCTTTGCTGAAAATGATCATATCCATAGTCGTCTGACTCATAGCCTGGAAGTGGGTTGTGTTGGTCGTAGCCTGGGTATGATGGTGGCTGAATTGCTGCAGGATGATCTACCGTTGCATATCTCAGCCGCAGATCTGGGCGTGATCGTACAAAGCGCCTGTCTGGCCCATGATATTGGTAACCCGCCCTTTGGACATGCCGGTGAATACGCTATTCGAGACTGGTTTTTACAGGCCCAGAAGCAAGGCCGTTTAGAGGGACTGACTGAGGCGCAACAATCCGATTTGGTCACCTTTGAAGGTAACGCTCAGGGCTTTCGGATGGTAACTCAGGTGGAATACAACCAGTTTGCCGGTGGTATGCGTCTGACCTATGCCACTTTAGGCACTTTCCTGAAATACCCTTGGACTGCCTCTTATGCCGATAGCAACGGTAAGTTCAGTTGCTATCAGACCGAGCTGTCTTTGCTGCAGGAGGCTACCCATGGCTTAGGTTTGATCCAGCTGGAAGATCAACGTTGGTGTCGCCATCCTCTGGTGTATCTGGTAGAAGCCGCCGATGACCTCTGTTATGCGTTATTGGATCTGGAAGATGGCTTGGAGATGGAGATCCTGCGTTACCACGAAGTTGAGCAGATCTTGCGACAGATTGCCGGTGGTGAACCCGTCGGTTATTCCGCTTTAGCTGGCGCATCGAATCGACGTCGTATTGCAGCCTTGCGTGGTGCAGCGATGGAACGCGTCGTCGCGGCGGTTTCTGAGCAGTTTGTCCTGCATCAGGAAGAGTTGCTAAGCGGCAGTTTTGATCGTGATCTGATTGATGCCTGTGAGCCAGATATTGCCCAGGGTGTGACTGAGGCAAAACATTTGGCCGAAGAACGGATCTTTAATCATCCGCGTAAAGCCAAATTAGAGATTGGGGCTTACACCACACTCGGCGTTTTGCTGGAATCTTTCTGTGGTGCAGTAGAAGAGCTGGATCAGCTCAGTCATGGCCAATCGCTAGAGCAACTGAGCTTTAAACATAAACGGGTATTAGCATTAATCGGTGAGAATATCCCAGGTCCTGAATGGAATCGCTACGAAGCTTACCGACGGGTATTAGATTTTATTGGTGGTATGACCGATAACTATGCCGTAGATTTGGCCCAAGAGATGGGAGGAAGGCTGAATGGTTAATCCTATCTCTGTTTAAGCGCTGAGCAGTATGGTTGGCCAAAGAACCTACGAGATTGTTCCCACTTCAGAAAAGTGATTGTGAACGTAGAGTCAGTCTGAACACTGTTATTTACTTGTTTCCGACAGGCATACTGTGACTTCTTTCGAAAAATAAGTCATGAAGTTAGCCTGAAATGGCGACAAAACAATAACAATAGCGGAGATGGCTCTATGAACGCTTCCCTACCTGAGACCGTGATGACGGTCGAGCAGATCAATGAATTCCTGGATCGGGAGTTCCCCCAACATATTGGTCTGGTCACCGAGTTGGGTAAAAACACGGCGCTGATGCGTCTGGATGTGGCTGATGATCACCTGCGTCCTGGCGGCACGGTATCTGGTCCTACTATGATGGCGCTGGCAGATGTCTGTCTCTATGTCGCCATCCTGGCCCAAATCGGCCCAGTGGCTTTGGCTGTCACTACCAGTCTTAATATCAACTTTCTGCGTAAGCCTGAACCCGATAAAGCGATTCTTGCAGAGGCGAAGCTTTTAAAGTTGGGCAAGCGTCTGGCTGTGGGGGAAATTGCGATTTATTCCGAGGGTGAAGAAGAGCCTGTGGCTCATGTGACAGCGACGTACTCAATTCCTCCCCGCTAATATCGAGGGGGTGTTCCTGTTATCTGGCTGGTCTGGATTATTAGAAATGATCAGGTTTATCAAGTCTTGATCAACCCCCTATCACGTTAGTAGAAGCTTACCGGCAGGATTGGCTAAAAATTACCGTTGGTAAGCTTTCACTCTGTTTGCAAAAGAGGAAGAGGTCAGTGTTAGTACCTGCTTATTCCTTCTACTCTTCACTTTAGGTTAACGAAAGGCCGAATTGTTGCTGTTGAGTTTATAACTGATGCCCAACAGTGCTAATAAAATCCAACCCAGTGCGGTGACCATACCGCCTGCCGGAGTGATCATCCCGGTATTCAGGGCCAGTAGATGTTTACCATAAATCCCCCCGCTAAAGCCTATTGTACCTAAGAGAAAACACAGACTGGGCAGTAAAGACAGGAAAGAGCGTTTTGCACTGGCCAGGATCAAACCAATAGCTATCATGATGCTGTTGATCTGCTGATAATAGACGGCGGTTTTCAGGCTGGAGAGTTGTTCCGGTGTGACCTGTTGACCCAGGCCATGGCTTAAACCCGCATCCATAAAGACACTGCTGGCTCCCAATAATCCGACACAGCTCCAGAGTACAGTTTTTAACACACAAATCTCCCGAATATCACCGCGCAAAATGATCTGAATCAGGTACAATATCTGGCTATTTTCCAGGCATTATGCAACCTTTGATGCCCTCCATCATACACTGTTGGGAGCCGAACACGTCATGCAGATTCAATTGAATGGCGAAACCAAGACAGTCGATGCTGGCAGTAGCCTGCTGCAACTGATTGAGCAGCTGGAGCTGACTGGCAAGCGTATCGCAGTGGAGATCAACGAGGATATTATTCCCCGTAGCGAACACGCAGACACCAGATTACAAGAAGGTGATCGAATCGAGATTGTACACGCGATTGGTGGTGGTTAATTCCCCACGGGAACAGCGTTGATACACGATTACAGTCACTCTTATCGCAATTATTTAGGGTACTTGAGACATGAAACAAGATGTTCTGACCATTGCTGGCAAAGACTATCACTCCCGTCTGCTGGTAGGCACAGGTAAGTATAAAGATCTGGAAGAAACCGGTCTGGCGATTGAAGCCAGCGGTGCAGAAATTGTTACTGTAGCGGTACGTCGTACTAATATCGGTCAGAATGCCGATGAGCCAAACCTGCTGGATGTGGTTTCTCCGGACAAGTACACCATTCTGCCGAATACAGCGGGTTGTTACACTGCCGATGATGCGGTGCGCACTTGTCGTCTGGCTCGTGAACTGCTGGATGGTCATAAGTTGGTTAAGCTGGAAGTGTTGGGCGATCAGAAAACCCTGTACCCGGATATGGAAGAAACCCTGAAAGCCATGGATACCCTGGTAAAAGATGGTTTTGATGTCATGGTGTACTGCAACGATGATCCTATCGCTGCCAAGAAACTGGAAGATATGGGTGCCTGTGCCATTATGCCGCTGGGCTCTTTGATCGGCTCCGGTCTGGGCATTCTGAACCCGCACAATATCCGTATCATTATGGAAAGTGCCAATATTCCAGTACTGGTTGATGCCGGTGTAGGTACCGCCTCTGATGCCGCCATTGCGATGGAAATGGGTTGTGAAGCGGTACTGATGAACACAGCAATCGCTGCTGCCAAGGATCCTATCCTAATGGCATCGGCAATGAAAAAAGCCATTGAAGCCGGTCGTGAAGCCTATCTGGCCGGTCGTATGCCACGTAAAAAATATGCCAGCGCCTCTTCTCCGCTGGACGGTCTGATTGATTAATTTTTATACAGGTTAAACACGATAATGTCTGATTCCACCGATGCTCAGAACCTGAATCAGGATGCCGCTGCAGCAACTGAGACAGAAAACAACCTTCCTGAGCAGGAGCAGAATGTGCCGGAAGAGCACAAGCGCCGCATTCGTAGCTTTGTTCTGCGTACCGGTCGTATGACCGCAGGTCAGCAGCGCGGCATGGATGAGTTCTGGCCAAAATGGGGCCTGACCCTTGATCAGGGCATGATTAACCCGGTTGAGGTGTTTGAACGCGAAGCGCCACTGGTACTGGAGATTGGTTTTGGTATGGGTGATTCTCTGCTAGAGCAGGCGAAAACCATGTCAGACCATAACTTTATCGGTATTGAGGTGCATACCCCAGGTGTTGGCAGGTTGATGGCCGAAGCCGGTGATGCAGGTTTAACCAATCTGCGCGCCTATGAAGATGATGCCATTGAGATCCTGAAGCAGTGTATCCCGGACGGTTCTCTGGATCTGCTGCAGCTGTTCTTCCCGGACCCCTGGCATAAAAAACGTCACCACAAGCGTCGTATCGTACAGGCTGAATTTGCTCAGCTGGTGCGTCAAAAGCTGAAAGTGGGTGGACGTTTCCATATGGCCACGGATTGGGAAAACTATGCCGAGCATATGGTTGAGGTGATGCAGCAGGCGGACGGTTATGAGAATACCGCCACCGACGGTGATTATGTGCCACGCCCTGACTCCCGCCCGGTGACCAAGTTTGAAAAGCGCGGTGAGCGTTTGGGTCACGGTGTATGGGATATTATCTATCGTCGCACCAAGTGATAGGTATTAAAGTAGGCTGATTTTTAGCCAGCTATAGCTATTTGACAGCTTATAGAGATTGAAGCCCTTGTCTAACATTAGATAAGGGCTTCTTTTTTTGGCGGCGTTTTTTTATGCCAGTTGTGACAAACGTTGTGCTATTAATTTGAGCCGATAGTTTTTAGTCGCTGGCCAATGCTTGGCGGGTTTGATCCAGGGCTTTAATACGAGCGGGAGCAAAGGCGTAATACATCACCGGAATCACCAATAGGGTTAACAGGGTTGAAACCGTTAAGCCAAAGATTAGCGCAATGGCCAGGCCGTTAAAGATCGGATCATCCAGAATAAACAGTGCACCTATCATCGCCGCCAGTGCGGTCAGAATAATTGGCTTAGCCCGTACCGCACCAGATTGAATCACTGCTTGTTCAAAGGATACACCGACCTTCAGCTGCTGGTTGATAAAGTCCACCAGCAGAATCGAGTTACGCACAATAATCCCCGCCAGTGCGATCATGCCGATCATAGACGTTGCAGTGAACTGCGCGCCTAGCAAAGCATGCCCAGGCATGACACCAATCACGGTTAATGGAATTGGTGTCATAATAATCAGCGGCACTCGATAGGAGCGGAACTGTGCTACCACCAGCATATAGATCAGGATCATACCGACGCCGTAAGCGATGCCCATATCGCGGAAGGTTTCGTAGGTGACCTGCCATTCACCATCCCATTTTACTGATGGTACCAGTGGCCATTGGGGTTGTTGGATAAAGTATTGTTCCAGAGGCAAATGCTCAAACAGCGGTTGTTGGCCTAGTTGGCCGATCAGATCAAACATACCGTACAATGGGCTATCTAAGTCACCGGCCATATCGGCGGTGACAAAGGTCACTGGCAGCAGATCTTTATGATAGATGGTTTTATGCCATTCACTGGATTCCAGGCTGACTAACTCGGCCAGAGCCACCTGTTGGCCGTTGCGGCTGGCAATTTTCAACATTAACAATTGCTGAAGATTACTTTTATCCGCTTCAGTCAATTCCAGGCGAATCGGCAAGGCGTATTTAACATTGGCATTATGTAGATAGCTAACATCTTCACCGCCCAGCGCTGTGCTTAAGGCAGAGACCACGCTCTGTTGAGAGACACCCAGCTGCGCAGCCTTTTGACGATCGACCTTCAGCAGATAGCGCTGACTCGGTGCTTCCAACATATCGTCAACATCAACGATGCCGTTGGTTTGTTCCAGGCGCTGGCGCAATGCTGCGGCGGTTTCTGCCATTAACTGTTCATCTGCGGCATAGATCTCGGCCACTAAAGGTGCCATCACTGGCGGGCCTGGTGGTACCTCCACCACTTTGACATTGGCCTGATAGCGCTTACCAATTTCCTGTAGTGGCTGACGAATGGCCAGCGCGATTTCATGACTCTTGCGTTCACGCATGTCTTTATCAACAAAGTTGACTTGAATATCACCGGCATGAGGTTCTTCGCGCAGATAATACTGACGCACTAAGCCATTAAAGTTGATCGGTGCTGCGGTACCGGCATAGGTCTGATAATGAGTCACTTCCGGTACGGTTTGCAGGTATTCACCCAGTTCCAGCAGCACGCGCTGGGTTAGCTCAACCGGCGTACCTTCTGGCATATCTACCACAATCTGCACTTCGGATTTGTTATCAAACGGCAGCATTTTTAAGACGACTGCCAGGGTGGCGGGCAGAGCCGCAGCGGCTAACGTTAGGCCGATCACCACCAGACCCAGCAAGGCGCGCATCGGGCGACCTTTTTTACCACGCAGGAAAGGTGTCATCAGTGCCTGGAAAAAACGCTGCATCGCGGGGCTGCCCGCATCGTAATGATTGGCTTCAGTGTTGCCCTTGTCATTGTTATCACTGCTCTCTGTATCACTATTATCAGTACCGCGATGTGATTGATGCTTGAGTAACTTAAACGCCAACCAGGGTGTGACAACAAAAGCGATAATCAGCGAGATCAACATGCCCATGCTGGCATTAATCGGAATCGGGCTCATATAGGGGCCCATTAAGCCGGTGACAAAGGCCATCGGCATCAGTGCGGCGATTACGGTAAAGGTAGCCAGAATGGTGGGACCACCCACTTCTTCGACGGCCAGAGGAATCGCTTCCTTCATGGACTTACCACCCATGGAGAGATGCCGGTGGATATTCTCCACCACCACAATGGCATCATCGACCAGGATGCCGATGGAGAAGATCAGGGCAAACAGCGATACCCGGTTTAAGGTAAAACCATAAGCCCAGGAGGCAAACAGCGTGATCATCAGGGTAATAACAATAGCCAGGCCGACAATAATGGCCTGACGCCAGCCCAGCGTCGCCAGTACCAGCAATACCACAGAGCCGGTGGCAAACACCAGTTTCGAGATCAGGGTATTGGATTTGTTATTCGCGGTTTCGCCGTAATCACGGGTGACCGTGACCTCAACGCCTTCTGGGATAGCGATGTTTTTTAGCTGTTCCAGGCGTTGATTGATATTACGGGTGATATCGATGGCGTTTTGACCCGGTTGTTTAGCAATAGCCATAGTGACGGCTGGGTAGATTTCACTCTTATGGCCATTAAAGGCAGGGCCAGTGCCCATAAAAACACTTTGCTCAGGCGTATCGGCACCCAAACGCACATCGGCCACATCCTGTAGATAAACTGGGGCACCCTGATTCAAACCCACCACCAGTTGGCGGACTTCTTGAATCGAGGTCAGAAACTCGCCGGTTTGAATGGGAATGACCTGATTATGCAGAATAATACGGCTTTCGCTGCTGGCGATATTGCTGGCTTGTAGTGCATTACGCAGGTCATCCAGGCTGATGTTAAAGCCGGATAGGCGAGCAGGGTCCAGTTGCACATGCACAACGTTATCGGGTCCGCCAAGAGTATAGATATCCCGGGTACCCTTGATACGCTTCAGTTCCACTTCCAGATTATGAGCCACTTTTTTCAGTTCATGGCTGCCCAGCTCAGGATTATCGGACCACAGTGTCAAACTCATAATGGGCACATCATCGATACCCATAGGTTTCACCAGTGGCGGTGCCACCCCCAGGTTTTGCGGCAACCAATCTTGATGGGAATCCACCTGATTATACAGACGGACAATGGCTTCCTGGCGGGTGATACCTACCTCAAATTGTACGGTCAGCACCGACATACCGAGGCGGGAGACGGACATCACATGTTCGACCCCTTCTACCTCTGACATCACCTGTTCGGCTGGGGTTGAGACCAGCTGTTCGACCTCTTTCGGTGTCGCTCCGGGAAAGGCAATAAAGATATTGGCAAAGGTGACATCGATCTGAGGCTCTTCCTCTTTGGGAGTGATCAGAATGGCCAGAAGACCTAACAACATGCCGACAATAGCCAGTAGCGGCGTGATCTCGGTATTCTGAAACGCCCGTGCAGTCAGTCCTGAGATGCCCAGTTTTTGATCATGCATCACTTGGACTCCTTGCCGCATTAATCTGCTTTAAGGCCTGGTTTGGGTCTAACGCGATCTGGTCTCCCGCTTGTAAGCCTGACAGGATTTCAATCTGGCCATCAGCAGTGGTTCCTGTGCGTACCTGACGCAGTTTGGGTTCACCCTGTTTGTTCAGCAGATAGACAGCTCTCAGTTCGCTACGGATGATTAAAGCTTGTTGTGGAATCATCAAGCTTTGTCCGCTGGTCACAGGCACAGAGACTTTCACCATCATACCGGGATAGAGACCGGCCTGATTTTTCGGCAGCTCAATGCGCACCTTAAAGTTATGGGTTTTGGCATCGGCGTATGGGAAGACGGTCAGAGTTTTGGCTGGAATCACACTGTTATCGGGCAGGAGAATCTCGGCCAGTTGATGCTGACGTACTCCGGCGGCAAAACGTTGCGGCAGATTGATATTCACCCGTAGATATTCTAGATCGATACCGCTCATCAGCAGAGAACCAGGGGCAACCACCTCGCCCAATTCTACATGGCGCTCAGTTACTACACCGGCGTAGGGTGCAATCACCTTGGTATAGGACACCTGTTTTTGTGCTTCTTTCAGTGCCGCATTGGCCTTACGGTAACTGGCCTTGGCCGCATCCAGCTGGTTTCGGCTTTGGTCATACTGAGATTGTGACGCGACCTGTTTTTTATAGATGCCCTGAATACGCTTAAAGTTCTGCTCTGCATCACGCAGGGTGGCCTGTGCCGCTTTAGCCGCAGCCTGAGCTTGTTCCAGACGGGCTTGCTGTTCGCTGTCACTGATCTGCAGCAGAACCGCACCGGGTTCAACTCTATCGTCGACATCGTAGTTAACGGCACTGATAGTGCCTGCGGTTTGAGCAGCTACTGTGCTGCTGCGAATTGCTTCAACAGTGCCATCCAGAGTGATCGACTGGCTGACGGTTTCGGCCTGCAGGGTATAGCTTTCCAATGCTATGGCATTGGGGCTGAGTAGATAGAGTAGGCCAAGCGATAGCCAGGTTATCGGTTTGCGCATAAACATAGCGGGCTCTCCACATAGCCTTGATAGGCCTAAAGTCGTGTGAATTTGAGATTAAGCTATATTAGATTATGCTAATCATAAAAACAAATAGATATGATCAAAAAATAAACAGGAGGACTAAAATTACACTGTTAGTCGAGATTAATCACAAAACGGCGCTTTTGTCGGCCAAATAGATCATACGATGTGCAGGTTATAGCGGGTTATAAAGGGGGTAGGTGATGAGAGGTGGGAATCTGGCAGAATTTACGGCGAGGTATAAACAAATAAGGACTGCACTCGGCAGCCCTTATTGAGATGGATCTTTAAACTTAAG
>CAYFGP010000064.1:10812-36944 GCA_964342385.1 uncultured Oleiphilus sp.
CTCAGCTGGCTTCCATCATCTTTTTCACCTTATTCATGGCGTTCTTTTCCAGCTGGCGGATACGCTCAGCGGAAACGCCATAAACATCGGCTAATTCGTGCAGTGTGGCTTTGCTATCGGTCAGCCAGCGCTTCTGCAGAATATCACGACTGCGATCATCCAGTTCGGCCATCGCAGCCTGTAAGCGGGATGATGAATCAGCGGCCCAGTCCGATTCTTCCAGTTCAGTGGCCGGATTGTATCTGTGATCTTCCAGATAGTAAGCCGGTGCCTGATAAGCCTGGTCATCGTCGTCGTCACTGTAGCCATCAAAAGCAGCGTCGTGAGCACTTAAGCGACTTTCCATCTGGCGTACCGTTTGTGGCTTAACGTCCAGATCCTGTGCAATCGCTTCGACTTCGTCATTGTTTAACCAGCCCAGACCTTTTTTGGCGCTGCGCAGGTTAAAGAACAGTTTTCTCTGGGCCTTGGTAGTGGCCACTTTCACAATACGCCAGTTACGCAGTACGTACTCGTGAATTTCCGCTTTGATCCAGTGCACGGCAAAAGAAACCAGGCGTACACCTACATTCGGGTCAAAACGTTTAACGGCTTTCATCAAGCCAACGTTACCTTCCTGAATCAGATCAGCTTGCGGTAAGCCATAACCTGAGTAGCTTTTGGCAATATGTACCACAAAGCGTAAGTGAGACAGTACCAATTCCCTGGCGGCGTCTAAATCAGACTTCTCATGCAGGCGATGTGCAAGATCCTGCTCACGCTCTACGGATAGTACCGGGAAGCTGTTCGCAACTTGAATATAGGCATTCAAATCCTGACCGGGGGACAGGGAATCAATCGTTTGCAGGCTAGTGTTCATATAACCTCTGAAAATCTGCTAATTCTGACCTTATCTGAGCGTGTATAACGAGATAAGTTCACATCAAGAGCAATTAATATAGATATTCTTGACTAATTTGCAAGAGGTTTGACTGATACGTCATTGCCAACCCCCTGCATATTTGTTAACCGACCATCTTAGCGCGGTTCTATGTCACCCAGATGACGGCTTACCGCTAACCAAGCTCCGAGCCAGCCTAACAGAGTTGAGGTTAAGATAAGGAGAAGAGAGTCACCAAAATTTAAACCAATCAGTTCAAAAGTACTGGCGTCGTAGGCACTGGCTAAGGCATTCACCGGATCTTCCAGCCATAACAGGCTGATATTAATAATCCACCAGGCCAGTAAACCACCACCTAAGCCATACCAGATACCGGTATAAAGGAAGGGGCGACGAATAAAGGCATCGCTGCCACCCACCAGTTTGACAATCACAATCTCATCACGACGGTTTTCAATGGCCAGACGGATGGTGTTGCCCACGACCAATAAGACCGCGATACCAAGCAGGATTGCGAGCGCACTCACAGCCCGTTGGCTCAGTTCCATAATATGGTACAGGCGTTTTACCCAGTCCATATCCAGCTGGGCTTCTGCGACCTGCGGCATCTTGCCTAATTCATCAAACAGGGCTTCCTGTTGAGTCAGTAGTGTCAGGGTATCGGCAGGGCGTACCACGAGTACACTGGGTAGCGGATTATCATCAAGATAATCCAGTGCTTCACCAAAACCAGAGAACTGCTTAAATTCCTTCATCGCCTGATCTTTCGAAATGTAAGCGACACTGGCGATATCAGTGCGGGTTTCCAGTTTTAAGCGCAGCGCCTGAGCTTGAGATTCACTGACTTCCATTTTCAGGAACAGGGATACCTGAGCTGAGCCATCCCAGTTACTGGTCACCACTTGAGCATTATTTAGAAACAGATACAGCCCAGTTGGCAGTGCCAGGGCGATGGCCAGTACCGCCCAGGTCATCAGGCTGGAAAAAGGGGAGCGGATCACTCGCCATAGACTGTCGATGGCCATCATGCGGTGGTGGCGCAACCAACTGCGGGTTTTATTACTGGTGTTGATCTCGGATTGGCTGGCACCTTTAGCGACAGGTTGTTCCGGCTTTTTATTCACCGGCGGCTGTGTTCGGGCAGAAACGCTGGCACCGCGCGGGCTGACACCCCGGTTATGAGGTTTACCTACTTCGCTCATCGGTTGCCTCCGCCATTAATCAGGCTGCCTTCCTGCAGAGTCAGTACGCGTTTACCCATACGGGCAATCAGATCCAGATCGTGACTGGCGATCAGAACGGTGACTTCACGCTCATTAAACTGTTCAAACAGGTGCATAATCTCTGAGGACAGTTTGGGATCCAGGTTACCGGTGGGCTCGTCTGCCAGAATAATCGGTGGCTTTTTCACTACCGCACGGGCAATACCGACACGTTGCTGCTCACCACCGGACAGCATAATAGGGTTCAGCTTCTCTTTTTTCAGCAGACCCACTTTATCTAATGCCGCTCGCACCCGGTTACCGATCATTTTGGGATCAGCACCCTCAATTAGTAGAGGCAAAGCGACATTATCAAACACACTGCGATCAAACAGCAGCTGGTGGTTCTGAAAGACCACACCGATATTACGGCGCAAGGCAGGAATCTTGCTTTTGGACATCTTGGTCAGGTTTTCACCATTAACAACCACTTGGCCGTTAGTGGCTTTTTCCATACGCATAATCAACTTGAGCAGGGTGCTTTTACCAGCCCCTGAGTGACCGGTAAGAAAGCACATCTCACCCTTGTTGATGGTAAAATCCAGATGTTTCAGTGCTTCATAGCCATTTTCATAACGTTTGCTGACGTTAGTAAAATGGATCATGGCTTCCTGCGATGCATTCATAAAAAACCGGCTTATGACTCAGATTGATCAAACAGAGCGTTGGTGAACTGGTCGGCATCAAACGGACGCAGATCATCTACCTGCTCACCGACACCGATAAAGCGGATCGGAATTTCCATCTGCTTCGCCAGCGCAAACACGATACCCCCTTTCGCGGTACCATCCAGCTTGGTCAGGGTAATACCTGTCAGGCCCACGGCTTCATCAAACAGTGATGCCTGAGACAGGGCGTTTTGACCAGTACCAGCATCCACTACCAACATCACTTCGTGTGGTGCATCGACATCAAGCTTTTTCATCACGCGGGTGACTTTTTTCAGCTCTTCCATCAGGTTGCTCTTGTTCTGTAAGCGACCTGCGGTATCGGCGATCAGAATATCGGCATTACGGGCTTTTGCCGCCTGAATAGCGTCAAAGATCACGGATGCACTATCAGCCCCGGTATGCTGAGCAATAACAGGTACCTGATTACGCTCACCCCACACCTGCAGCTGTTCAACGGCAGCTGCACGGAAGGTATCACCGGCAGCCAGCATCACACTTTTGCCTTCGCTTTGGAATTTCTTCGCCAGCTTACCAATGGTCGTGGTTTTACCGACGCCGTTCACACCGACCATTAGAATCACGTATGGCGATGCTTGATTCGCGATCTCCAGCGGTTTATTCGCCGGTTCCAGCATGGCTCGTAGTTCTTCTTTCAGCGCCTGATACAGGGCCTGAGCATCGGCTAGCTGTTTACGTTGAACACGTTCGGTCAGACGTTCGATAATTTCGGACGTGGCTTCTACACCGATATCAGCGACCAGCAGCTGGGTTTCGATCTCTTCCAGCAGGTCATCATCAATCTGCTTTTTACCCAGAAACAGACTGGCCAGGCCTTCGGTCAGGTTGGCGCGGGTGCGGCCCAGACCGGCTTTAATACGGGAGAAGAAACCTTTTTTCTTTGGCTTTTCCTGTACTTCCGGCTGAGGTGCTGCCACTGGAGCGGGCTCTGGTTCAGGCGTCGGCTCAGGCTGAGTTTCTTGAGTGGACTCGGTTTTCGGCGCGTCAACAACCGTTGGCTCTGGTGTAACCTGAGTTTCAACAGGCGCACTGGTTTCAGGGACTACAGTGGTCGATTCAGCCGCTTTAGCTTCAATCGTAGCCTCAGCTGTTGTATCAGCCGTAGCCTCTGGCGCAGCAGTGGTTTCCGGTGAAGTCGTTTGAGAGTCAGTGCCTTGACTGACAGGTGTTGTGCTCTGTTCAGAGCGCTCAACGGCGGTTTCTTCCGCCTGCTCGACAGCTTGGGTCTCAGTGACCTGAGCTTCAGGCTGTTCTGCTTTTTTCTTTTTACGTTTGAATAAGCCAAACATGAGATAGATTCTGTGTCTTTGATGTTAGAAATAGCCGCCTATCCTACCACTTGTCGCCCACGGGGGGTACAATCCTCGGCGCATTGGCCTGCTAAGGGGCCGATTTTCCTGATATAACGCAGTGATCTGCGCTTCAATGTAAGATTTATGGCATATGGCTAGAGTGAAACGACAGAGAAATAAGCCCGCTAAGGCAGCCCCTGCCGCTGGTGGCCGAAACCAGCTTCGTATTATTGCCGGTGAATGGCGTGGGCGTAAACTGCCTTTCCCTGATGGCCAGGGCCTGAGACCGACAGGTGATCGTTTGCGTGAAACCCTGTTTAACTGGTTGTCCTTCTCCATCTATGGTTCGCGGGTGCTGGATCTGTTTGCCGGTAGTGGCGCTTTGGGTCTGGAAGCCTTGTCACGAGGTGCCAAGCAGGCGACATTCTTGGACACTCATCCGGGGGTGATTCGTCAGATGCAGGAAAATCTGGCCACGTTACGCTGTGATCAGGCTGAAGTATTGCAGGCGGATGCGCTGCAGTGGTTGCAACATAATCCTGGCAAAGAGTTTGATCTGGTCTTTCTGGATCCGCCGTTTGGTCAGGAGATGTTGATTACGGCATGTCAGCAGTTGGAAGAGCAAGGGTGGCTGGCAGAGTCTGCTTACATTTATCTGGAAGCGGAAAAGGATCTGCAACTTACACAACTGCCCACAAACTGGCAGCTGTGTAAGGAGAAGCAGACAGGACAAGTGTCCTGCTGTTTATATCAACGTCAGCTGGAAGGCTGAAGTTGATTCAGGGTCTGTTGTGTTAATGCCCGTGTCTCAGGCGATAGATAAGGTAGCTCCAGACTGATCAGCTGTTTCAGCACTTCAAACAGGTGTTCCTGGCGAATATCTTCTTCGGCAATACCGCGGGCAGTGCGCAGATAGCTGCCCCAACCGGTCAGTACCAGCCAGATATTCAATGCCAGAGGTGCAATTTCTTCTTCAGAAATCTGCATAATATCGGCATCACGCAGACGACGAATAATATTGCCAGCCTGAGCAATACCTGTTTCGGCGATATTCTGGTACCTCTGGTGCAGTTCTGCATCATTAGCCAGCATGCCAACTAAATCCCGATGCAGGAAGCGGTAGTTCCAGAATACCTGTAATAGTTTTTCCATTAACTTTGTTTGATCTTCCAATGTAATACTTCTGTCTTGGGGTAGATCAAATAATACGGCTAATGCTTGTTCGTATTGATCAAATATCCGAGCAATAATGTCGGATTTATTTCGATAGTGATAATATAGATTGCCGGGAGATATTTTTAAGTGTGCGGCAATATGGTTGGTGGTGATTTTACGCTCGCCATGGGTGTTAAACAGCTCCAGAGCGGCGTGCACAATCCGGTCTTTGGTTTTTACAGTCATAGTCTCGGGTTTCGCACTCAATCGGATTTTTAGAAGTCTGCTTTTTTGTTGTAGTTATTAAAAGCATTGTAAATATAGCATTATAATCTGACCAAATCTGTTACACATTGCAGCTTAATGCCAATACCTTAAAGTAATTACTTTAGATGATAATTATATAGATTGCCTAATCTAAACACGCGTGGAAGCCGGTTGGGCTAATTGCTATAAGGATATAGCACATAGAAGTTTGTGCAGTGGGTGCAATTTGTTTACCATTCAGCGTCTTTAAATTCCGCGCATAATCAGGACAATGCGATGACAACGGTTGTTTATCCCGGAACCTTTGATCCGATCACTAATGGACACACCGACCTGGTTGAACGTGCCAGCCGGATTTTTGACAAAGTGGTACTGGCCATTGCGGACAGTCCGCGTAAAAAACCTTTATTGACCCTGGAGCAACGTGTAGAGCTCGCAGAAGCTGTGGTTGCACCTTATGGCAATGTAGAGGTCTGTGGTTTTGATTGCTTGCTGACCGATTTTCTTGAACAGCAGCAGGCACGGGTGATCATTCGGGGCTTAAGAGCGGTTTCTGACTTTGAGTATGAGCTGCAATTAGCCAACCTGAACCGAGCGATGTCTCCCGACGTAGAAAGTATTTTTCTGACACCAGAAGAGCGGAACTCTTATATCTCATCTACGCTGGTGAGAGAGATTTCCTGTCTGAACGGGGATGTGAGTAAGTTTGTTCATCCCATCGTTGCTCAGGCGTTAAAAGAACATTTTAAAAACGATTAGCTTGAATTGATTAGTTTGTAACAGAGGTAGCGTTATGGCTTTGCTGATTACCGATGAATGCATCAACTGTGATGTATGTGAACCTGAATGCCCGAACGGTGCGATCACTCAGGGCGATGAGATTTATGAAATCGATCCTAACCTGTGTACTGAGTGTGTAGGCCACTATGACGAACCTCAGTGTGTATTGGTATGTCCGGTAGAGTGTATTCCTAAAGACCCGAATCACGCCGAAACACAAGATGAGCTGATGGAAAAATACAAAATTATCCAGGAATCTCTGGGTTAATTGTTACGCCTTCAGTGAAATGCAGCGTTCAGCGATGGGCGCTGCATTTTTTTTGCTTGTTTGATGTGTTTTTTACTTGTCGATTGCAATCGTTGTCTGTTAATTGCAACAACCACTATTCCTCCTTAAGTCTTTTTGCACTCCCTTTTTTAACTTGCCACTGGCTGTGAACCCACGATGAGTTTAAATCAGAAAATTTTTGCCCTGGCCTGGCCGATCATTCTATCCAATATCAGTGTGCCGCTGTTGGGGCTGGTGGATACTGCCGTTCTGGGGCACCTGTCCTCAGCCAATTATCTGGCGGCAGTGGCATTAGGGGCTAGTCTGTTTAGTTTCCTGTTCTGGGGTTTTGGCTTTCTGCGTATGGGCACGACGGGAGTGGTGGCGCAGGCGGCAGGGCAACAGCACTGGGCTCAGGTGATTCAATTGTTGCAGCAGGGCATTGTCCTGGCCCTGGCCGTTGCGGCGGTGCTGTTGTTGACCCAAGCCTGGTTGATTGAATGGGGGCTGGCACTGTTAACGGATGATCAGGCTTTGCAGCAGTTCGCAGGACAGTATGCCGGCGTTAGAATCTGGGCGGCTCCTGCGGTTTTGATCAACTATGTGTTGCTGGGCTGGTTTCTGGCGCAGCAGAACAGTCGTTTCTCTTTTTATATGCTGGTGCTGGGTAACAGCGTCAATATCGTGCTGGATCTGTGGTTTGTACTGGGCCTGGGTTGGAATGTAAAAGGTGTCGCTTTGGCTTCGTTACTGGCAGATTATCTGGTGCTGCTGGTCGGCGGCTATCTGGCCTGGCGTCAGATCTTGCGCTTGCAGGCAGATTATCCAGAGAAGTTACGAGGGCAGCTGCGTGTCTCTCTGGGACGTTTCAGTGACTATCAAACCCTGCTCAGGGTCAATCATCAGCTGCTGGTCAGAACCTGGGTGCTGTTATTTGGTATGGCGTTCTTTACCGCCCAGGGCGCGCGTTTTGGTGCTGATGTGTTGGCGGCCAATGCGATTTTGCTGCAGATGGTGATGTTTGTCTCCTATGCGTTGGATGGTTTGGCCCATAGCGCCGAAGCCCTCGTAGGACAAAGTGCGGGAGCCAAACGCATTGATGAGCTGAAAGCCATTGTCAGCCGCAGCTTGGTCTGGAGTTTGCTGGCAGCCGGTCTATTTAGCATAAGTTACGGTTTGTTTGGTGTATCGCTCGCATCCTTGATGACGGATCTACCGGAGGTATTACTACTGGTGGATCAATACCTATTATGGGTTGCGCTGATTCCCGTATTAGCTGCAGCCAGTTACCTGTTTGACGGTGTCTATATTGGGCTTACCCGAGCGGATGTCATGCGTAATACCACGTTGTTGGCCACAGTGTTATATCTACTGGCTTGGTATCTGAGCCAAGATTTTGGTAATCAGGGCCTGTGGTTTGCTTTCACGCTGTTTGCGTTGCTGCGTTCACTGGGTTTGTACTGGCATTATTGCTGGCGTTTAAAGATTTCAGAGTAAGGCTGTGTTAGACCAGCATTGCTTTAAACGCTGGGTGTTCCCTGTTTTGACGGTTTTGTCGTGTATGTCTTTAGTGTTTTAAATGTCAGTCAT
Source organism: uncultured Oleiphilus sp. (assembly GCA_964342385.1). Classification (GTDB taxonomy): domain Bacteria; phylum Pseudomonadota; class Gammaproteobacteria; order Pseudomonadales; family Halomonadaceae; genus Oceanospirillum. Next base: position 18,996 of record CAYFGP010000064.1, read on the forward strand.
ATTTGTTTTTGGTCATGCATTGAATCTTGTTGATAAAGATAAATGTTTATATAAAACAGAGTGTTATATGGCTTTTTCAAGATTGGCATTTGCTTTGCTCTATCTATAACAGAGATTGTTAATAGTGATCGAAACCACACGCTAATGCTTATAGCTGCTGTGGTTTTGATTCTTGATAGAGAAAGGAGCAATACCATGAGCCATACTGAAGACTTCGAACAAATCGGTGCTGTACCCACTATCGTAATGGCTGCTGCGGCACTGGTTGTTGGCATTTTGCCTCTGTTAACTCAGATTTTTGTCCTGCTATAACTCAGAGAGGAGTGAATGAATTCTGACTTGTAGATTCAGGCGCTCCCTATCTGTGACTTCAGTCACAATTTACTGCAGAAATAAGCGCACTGGTGGCGCTTTTTCTGTTATTAATTTGCCGTTTTTCTTTAAGACCTGTATTACACTCAGCAGAGTAAAGCAGTTCCCTAAGCCAAAAGGGGAGCTTATTTTTCTATATAAAAATAATTAACATATATCTTTGTCCTTTTTTGTGCGGGAGTGCAAGTAATGCCTTCTGAGTCATCAGGTACAGGTGTAGGTATCCGGGCTAAACTGGTTGCCTTGTTTCTGGTTATTAAAGTCGTACCTCTTATTTTGTTAGCTCTGCTGGCTTGGCAAGGGGTGTTATATCTAGGGAAAGAGCTGGGCAAAGAGACCGACCTGCTTAATAAAGAGGTACGGGCGACGGTAGCCGATATGGGGGATATCTTCAGTCGGGAAGCTGAGCAGGCTCTGAATGACAGGGCTCGTGAGGAGCTGGAGCGCCTGACTACCGATACGGCCCGTGCAGTAGCGGATTTTCTCTATGATAGAGATCAGGATCTATTACTGGCGGCCAGTTTGCCGATTGATGAGCAGAGCTACCGGAATTTTATTCAGCAGCGCAGTCGACCCGTTGTCTCCGAAGGAGAGTGGCAGCTGGCCAGTGACGGTTCCGGCTGGCAGTCCTTAGAAACTGAAGAGAAAGCCTATCAACGGGTTACCGCATCTAACCCGGAAAACCGGGAAAAATTCCATTATCGTGCACCAGAGCACGTCCTGCCCAGTGAGCGTAAAGCGCTATTTCATGAGATCACCTTTGTGAATCTGACTGGTCAGGAGACCATTAAAGTTCAAACCAGTGATCTGTTATCCCCGGAACTGAGGGATGTCTCCAAGCCGGAAAACACCTGGAGTAAAGCTGAGCACTATTTTGCTGAATTACAGCAGCTCAAGCCCGGCGAAATCTATGTGTCTGATGTCATTGGGCCCTATGTGCCTTCCCGTATTATTGGTCCGGTTACACCGGCCAGGGCTCAGCAGCGCAGCCTGCCTTTTGAGCCAGAGCAGGAAGCTTATGCGGGCCGGGAAAACCCGTTGGGCAAGCGCTTTAAAGGCATTGTGCGTTGGGCCACGCCTGTTGAACGTGATGGTAAACGGGTGGGTTATATCACTTTGGCTCTGAACCATGATCATATTATGGCTTTTACCAATCATCTGCTGCCTAACGACAAGCGCTATACCGCAGTGTCAGACGCCAGTAATGGTAACTATGCCTTTATGTGGGACTACAAGGACCGAAATATTGTCCACCCGCGCCATCACTCTATTGTGGGCTTTAACCCGGAAACCGGTGAACGTGAAACGCCCTGGTTAGAGTCCAGTTTGCATGAACGTTGGCAGGAGAGTGGTTTACCACTGCGCATGTTCCTGGAGGATATTCGTGAGTTTGATGGCCAAAGCCGCAGCAAGCGTCCTTCAAAAGCCCTGATAAAAGAGGGTCTGTTAGGCCTGGAGTGTCGTTATCTGAATTTTGCTCCTCAGTGTAAGGGCTGGTATGACCTGACTCAGTACGGTGGTTCCGGTTCCTTCCTGATTTTGTGGAGTGGCGTATGGAAGCTCACCACTGCTGCAACCATTCCTTATTACACCGGGCCTTATGGTGATTCTCCGCGGGGCTTTGGTTTTGTCACTATCGGGGCCAATATTGATGATTTCCAACAGCCGGCAAAACAAACCGCCGCTGAGATGGAAGTCAAGGTGGCGGAACTGAGTGATACCCTGAAGCAGCGCCAGCACGATCTGCTCGATATTATCGCTGAGATTATGCAGGACATCGCGATTAATCTGAGCGCCTCCACACTGGTGATGATCGCCGTAGTTGTTGTGATTGCGATTTGGATAGCTTCTCTGATTACGGGTTTGGTGAAGTATTTTGCCAAAGGTTTGAAGCAGATTGAGTCCGGTGACTACAGTTTCCGTTTTGAGCAGCAGCGTAAAGATGAGATTGGCCAGCTGAGTGAAGCGTTAAACCGCATGGCCGACAGTGTAGAAGCTTCTTTTGAGCTGTCTGATCAGGCGCGACGGGAAGCAGAAAAAGCCAGCCAGATGAAAAATGATTTCCTGGCTCGTATGTCCCATGAGTTACGTACGCCGTTAAACGGTATTCTGGGTTTCTCTGAAGTACTGCAGATGGAGCAGAAAGACGCTGAGACCCTGGAGTATGCCAATATTATCAACAGCAGCGGTCGTCACCTCCTGCACCTAGTGGATGATATTCTGGATCTGGCCAAGATCGATGCCGGTCAGTTGATGCTGACCTATCGCAATATCACCTTGGATGAGTGGTTGCAGAAGTTGATCAGCAGTCATAAGCACAGCGCGGAGAAGAAGTCGCTGCAGTTAAGCTTGGACAATCAGCTGCCCGCTGCCTTTGAACTGTATGTGGATGATACCCGTTTACGCCAGATCCTGAATAATCTGGTGGATAATGCGATCAAGTTCACCCCTGAAGGCAGCATCCGCTTGCTTGTTTCAGAACAGGATCAGCAGCTGTGTTTCGATCTGTTTGATACCGGTGAAGGTATTCCTGAATCCGCTCAGCCCTATATCTTTGAAGCCTTCCGCCAGGGCTCTGAGTTTGTGTCCCGCTATCATGGAGGTACCGGCCTGGGGCTGGCGATTGTAAAAGAGTTGGCTGAGTTGATGGGCGGTCAGGTGATTCTAGTGGCATCCAGTAAACAGGGATCTCAATTCCGCCTGTTGTTGCCACAGATCGCAGCTGATCAGGCTGATAATCAAAAAAAGGCCAGTGAACAGAAAAAACTAGATGACCAGGCAAAAACAGACGTCTAGATAACGACGGGCTCTGTTATTGAGGAGCCTCGCTCTTTCGCACAGAAGGAATGGTGGCGAAGGTCAGTACCAACTGGCCTGGCTCTGGCAAATGGGCTGAGCCCTGATTTATGGGGAAAATATCAGGGCTAAACGTTATTCAGTACGGCCAGTAGAGTATCCACAGAGATCGGTTTGATGATGATGTCATCAAACCCTTCTGACATGATTTGAGACTTTTCCTTTTCCATGGCATGGGCGGTGTAAGCGATAATCTTCAGGTGTTTTAGTCCATCTTGCTCGCGCAGGCGATGACACACTTGAATGCCATCCATCTCCGGCATATTAATATCCAGTAAAACATGGCTGAACTCAGCCAGATCTTCCCGGGCCAGGGCTTCAGGTCCACCAGGCTCTTCCGCAGTTTGCCAGCCGAACTTTTCCAGAATGACAGTGGCGATCTTCCGGTTGGAAGGAATATCGTCCACAACCAATACTCGTTTCATAACGCTGCCTTTTTATCCTTGAAACGATAAATTAACAAAAAACACGGCGTAATGCTTGGTAAATCCTTTCCCATAGTATGAATTAATCCAATGGCAGGTTAGACCAAACAGATCATCCTCAGAGCAGTCGCTCAGCTTTGTTCGTTGATTGGAAAGAGAAAAGTTTGACTTAAGCCAATAGCCTGCTGATTCTATCCTGTAAATAGGGGACTACCTGCTGCTCAAACCAGGGATTTTTTCTTAACCAGAGTGTATTTCTGGGTGAAGGGTGAGGCAGAGGGATAGAGTCTGGTGACCAGTGTTGCCATTGTTTAACGGTATCGGTCAGGGTTTTGGGCCGATCAGCCAGATAGTACTGCTGGGCATACTGTCCGATGAGTAAAGTCAGCTGGATATTTGGCAGGTGCTGCAAAACCTGCTGATGCCATTGGGGAGCGCACTCGGGCCTTGGTGGCAGATCACCAGATTTGCCCTTACCGGGATAACACAGCCCCATCGGCATAATGGCGATCTGGCTTTCATCATAAAAAGCCTCGTCGCTGAGGTTTAACCACTGACGCAAGCGGCGGCCACTGGCGTCATTCCAGGGAATAGAGCTTTCATGCACCTTAGTGCCTGGTGCTTGCCCAATGATTAGCACTCTGGCGCTGCTTTGCCCTCGGATTACTGGATTGGGGCCCAAGGGGAGGTGTGGCTCACAGAGCCTGCATTGGCGAATCTGACTAAAGAGTTGATCCAGCTGAGTCTGTGCGCTGGAGGTTTGTGCGTCAGGCATATTGTTCTCGATCAAATGGCACGTTATCAGATTAAAGATTCTGCTGATTTTTGTGCTCAGCTTTTTTGGTGTCCAGCTCTTTTTTATCCAGTTCTTTTTGTACTCAATTTTTATAGAGAGTCCTGAGAGTAGTGTAGTTGCTGATAATGATGAATCATAAACTGGACAAACTGCTGAATCACAGCTTGCTCACTGACGGTTTTTGACCAGATCATGGATTGATACAGATTGGGTGGCTGCAGGTGTTGCAAAGACAGTGTCGTTAAGCGGCTATCCGGCGGTGTTTCACCCTGAAAAACAAAGGCGATGCCCATACCCGCAGCCACGGCTTCACGTTGGCTTTCCTGAGAGTTAAAGCAGAGCAAGGGTTCCAGGGTAATGCCCTGCTGTTGCAGCCACTCATTGACCAAACGCTGGGTTTTAGAGCCGTCAGCACGAAAGATAAACTGCTCACTTAACAGGTCCTGAAGTGTGTTTGGTGGCTGTTGCAAGAGTGTATGGTCCACAGGAAGTACCAGTTCCAGACTTTGTTGCATCAGATCCAAACGGCGAAATTCAGGCGGCTCCTGTTCGGTGTGCAGAATGCCGATATCAAACTCTCGTTCCAGTAATCTATGCTGCAGATCTTCAGAGCCCGCGACGATCACCTCCAGCTCAATATCCGGGTATTGGCGATGGAAATCTCCAATCACGGGCATCATCACTTGAACCGAGCCAATTCCCACCCGTAACACCTGACGTTGTACGCCCTGAATCTGGTTAAGCAGGGTTTCTGCTTTGTGTTCGATCTGTCCTAAACCACGGACCTGATCGTACAGCGCCTGGCCTTCCGGAGTTAGAGTCATGCCGTGACGGCCCCGGTTAAACAAGATGATCTGGTAGTGCTGCTCCAACCGTTGCAGTTGTTTGCTCAAACTGGGTTGAGATACCTGGAGCTGATCTGCAGCTTTACTGAGTGACTGGCTGGCTGCCACCCGATAGAAGGCTCTGAGCTGGTTCATAGAAACCGGCATACGTGTATCTCCCGAGATCTTGTTGGTTATCGCTCTGCTCTATCAGGCTCTTTCGTATGAGCTTTTATATAGGTTGCAGTCTCAGGTTAATAGTATTCCATTAAGCTAAGTTAAATTCACTTAAACTTCACCAACAGTTAAGTGTAGAGCTGTCATCCTAGTGTCATCTCATGGATTTGATCTGGCGTCTCACCTATTGAACTCACGCAGAACCACTATCCAGCAAACTCATTATCAATCTAATTAATGATTCACTCGGCTGATGATCCATATGTATCAAGCCGAGATGACAAGAGGCACTACCATGGCTGAGCAGCTACTGAAGAAAGAAGGCGATATTAACCTGGGCGAACGTCGCCAGCACTGGCAGGCAAAGCATCTCAATGATGACAGTTGGCAAACACTGCATGACGACAGTCGTTATTTTCTGCATCAGGCGATGTCGACACCTTGTTTAAATGTGTTGGAGAAAGCAGAAGATATCTGGCTGCAGGATGATCAGGGCCGTCGTTATATGGATTTCCACGGTAATAACGTACATCAGGTGGGTTTTAACCATCCTCATCTAAATGCAGCACTGAAACAGCAATTGGATGACCTGCCGTTTTGTACTCGCCGTTACACCAATCAGGTTGCTGTAGACTGCGCTAAGAAGCTGGCTGAATTGATGCCGGGTGATCTGAATCGTGTCCTGTTTGCACCAGGTGGCACTTCTGTCGTGGGTATGGCACTGAAGCTGGCGCGTATTGTGACCGGCCGTCACAAGGTGGTATCGCTCTGGGATTCTTTTCATGGTGCATCGATGGATGCGATTGCGGTCGCAGGTACCCACTCTTTTCAGCAGGGGTTAGGGCCGCTGTTACCAGGCGTAGAACGGATTCCACCAGCTACCAGCTATCGTGGCATCTGGACGAAAGAGAAAATCGGGGATAACGATAGTACAAAAGAATATGATGACCTCGCTTATGCGGACTATCTGGAATATGTGCTGGAGCGAGATCCTGAGATTGGAGCTTTTATTGCTGAAACGGTGCGTAATACCGATGCTCAGTTCCCATCCAAAGCGTATTGGCAGCGTGTTCGCGAGATCTGCGATCGTCATAATGTGCTGCTGATTCTGGATGAGATCCCTATTGCATTGGGCCGGACTGGCAAGATGTTCGCCTTTGAACACTACGGTATTGAGCCGGATATCCTATGTCTGGGCAAAGGGTTGGGTGGCGGTATCGTGCCGTTTGCGGCCATGGTGACGCGAGATAAATTTAATATCGCCGAAGAGGTGTCTCTGGGGCACTACACTCATGAAAAGAGTCCTTTGGGTGCTGCTGCAGCTTTGGCAACCATTGAGGTCATTGAGCAGGAAGCGTTACTGGAAAAAGCTCAGCAGGATGAGATCTATATGCGCCGGGCTTTGACTCAGCTGCAACAGAAATATGAACTGATCGGCGATGTTCGGGGGATGGGCCTGTTATGGGGTGTTGAGCTGGTGGAAGATCGGCTTAGTAAGACCCGGGCCAATGATGCCGCTGAAGCAGTGATGTATCAGTGCCTGAGCCGTGGTCTGTCCTATAAGGTATCGCAAGGTAATGTACTGCAGTTATCCCCACCGCTGATTATTACCCGTGAAGAGTTAGATCAAGCGTTGGCTATTCTGGATCAGTCGCTGTTAGCGGTATCCGAAGAGTTTGGCTTTACGGTGCATTCAATTCACGCCAACCCAGATTCGAAGACTGAATCTTCTCCGAGTGAAGAATCACAGCAGAAAGAAAATGCTCAGAAGGGGGTGACGGTTGCTAATCGTTTGGATCTCAGCGGTACTTTCTCAATGGCGCGCCAAACCGGCGATGATGGTCAAGTGGTGCCATCTTCAACGGTGCCTATGTCTGGGTTGGTCTCGCTAAACTCGGATGGCATTAAGGTCCATCACGTCCCTATGATCACGGCTAATCAGGAGACCTTTGTTAAAGCGGGTTTTGGTGACATTGTGACCGACTTTGATCAGGCTGAGGTGGATATTGTTACCTGGCCAAAACCGGGATGGCGTGAAGTGGTTGCTGGCACGGGTAATGAAGGTGGTATCACCGAAGGTAAGTTTGTTTTTACCTGGGAAGGGGATATGACAGTGGCCCGTAACCATGCCGTAGATGGTCACTATGTTACCGGTTGGTTTACCGATCCTGCGCAAGCCTGTTTTGATGCCAGTTATCAAGATAAGGGGCAGGCCTATGGCGGGCGGCGTCAGATCTATGTCCGTGAAGCCAATTATCATCCCGATGGCTCGCAAATCTTTTACCCACAGGAGGGGACGCCTTTTATCGCTCTACTGGCGTTACCGGGCGATGATGTCAAACCGGAAGACTTTGTTGCCTTTTATTGTGATGGCAGCTTTGGTGTCAAAATTCATCCGGGTATCTGGCATCAGCCCCTGTTTCCCCTGGCAGAGCGAGCGGTGTTTAATGATAAGCAAGGCAAGGTACATGCCTGTATTGCGGTCGATTTTGTCAGTGAGTTTGATACTTACCTGTCTATTGCTTTACCCAAATGAAGTAGGCCGCTATCAAGAGTATAGCGGTGAGACTCGATAGATAATCTAGCAATAGGTAGCCACTTTTTCTGGCAATGTAGGCCGTTTAGATAAAATACTCTACCCTAAGCGGCTTATATACGGATAGTTGTGTTAAGTTGCAGTTAAAGTGATAAATATTGTGGCTAAAAAACGATAAATGAATAGTAATTGATCTCTTAATAAGATTTTGCTGGTGAAGTTTTCTTACAGCAGTGGTAAATTGTCCTAACACTGAGTTAACAGGACATTAGAGGACGCTATAGTCATGTCGCCATTGCCAGCGGGTCTATTCGGACAGCTTTGCCTGCGGTGTCGGCTATTATCTGGTCAGCATCCTTTAATCTTTCCGTTACTCTCCCTGTATCTGCTATCGATGCTGATTTCCAGTTTTGTGTTGGTTGGTTGGCTCAGTTATCAAGTTGAGCAGGACGGTCAACGAGGTTTGGCCCGACTGGATGATTTTATTACCCAGATCAACCACACCTTGGCTCAGGTCACTCAGACAGAAGCCCGCTGTGGTCCGCAAACGGTAACCTCGTTGAGATCACAGGTCTTTGCGACGGAACGGGTGAAAGAAATCGGCTTATTTGATCGCGATTTCACCATCTATTGTGTCAGCAATGAAGGTCCCGTCAGTTTCCGTCTTTACTCGCAGACCCGTGATCGCCTGCAGAGCTCGGATAGTCATGGCACTCTGTCTTTGAGTAAAGCCAAACTGAATAAGTCCCAATCTCTGTTTATCTATTACCGCAATGAAGCCGGAATGGGAGCCGATGCGCTACTCAGACCACAGACCTTTTTAGATCTGGTAAATCAGCAACTCAGTTTTCGTGAATTACCGATGGATGTTCAGGTGATTGAGCGTAGCCTGAACCCGACTAAACGGGATGAATCAGTAAAAGTTTTTCATTCCTTCCTGTTTGAGTTGCCTGGTTATCCATTAACACTGCGTTTGTGTGTCACTAATGATTTTCTCTTCTGGTATCTGATCAAGCACTCCTGGTTAGGGTTGTTATTGGGCAGTGTGCTGGGACTCGTCTATTTTGCTGCCCGTTTGCGTCGTTTAAGTCGTAATTCCCTACCTAATGCTTTACAAAGGGCGATTGAAAAACGTGAGCTGGAGGTGCATTACCAGCCTATCGTGAATCAGATCAGTGGTGAGATTATCGGGATGGAAGCGTTGCTGCGTTGGCACCACCCACAGGAAGGTTATATTTCACCGGGTATCTTTATTCCTCTGGCTGAGAAACTGAATCTGATTGTACCGCTGACCGATTTTGTTTTAGACGATATCAGCCACTGGCTTTCCCGCCGTCCTGAGTTGTTTGGCAGGCGTTATATCTCGATCAATATCAGCCGTCTGCATCTGTTACAGCAGGATTTGGCTGGCCAGATCAAACAACGTTGTGAGCAGAACACCCGTTTGGCTTCTCACCTGCTGTTGGAGATTACTGAGGATAATGTGTTTTCAGAGCAGGAGATGAAACAGGTACTGCACCAGTTTACAGCTTTAAGAGCTTTGGGCATTCGTTTGGCGGTTGATGATTTTGGTACCGGCTACTCCGGGCTGGATTTTATTCGCCGTTACCCCTTTGACATACTGAAAATCGATCAGGTATTTATCAAAAGTCTCGGTGGTGAGTCCGCGGCTAAGCCGTTGCTGGAAGCGATTATTAAGTTGGCCCAGGAGCTGAATATGCAGGTGATTGCAGAGGGTGTTGAATACTCATTTCAGGCCCGTAGTCTGCAGGTTTTAGGGGTGGATCTACTACAGGGTTTTTTATATGCCCGCCCGATGCCAAAGCAGGACATTACGCTGTTGCTGCAAAAAGAAGCGCCTTTCGCTACTGAGGCACAGCCCCGAAATCTGGATCTGTTGTCTATTGATAGCGAGGCCTAGTTTTATCTCTCCAGGCTAGCTCTGGCCTAAACTACAGTGTCATTTCTAATCCAAACTCTCACTCTACTCTTACTCTCACCTGGATTTTCTTAAGGATGGGGATAATGTCGGGTTATGTGATGAGGTCTATCTTTTCTGCGATCACAATGACGTTTCTGCAATAGAATCGTCAGCCCAAAGCATTAATATCCTGTACACATCTAAACAAAAGTATGTCGATATACCTCATCAGTAGTTAGAGAGTACAGCGCCTGGGTGTTGAGAGATTTTTGTTTTAGTGCCTATGGTTTAATTGGCTTACGTCGGGTGAATGTTTAGTTGTAACATCAATACTGTTTTTCACTGACAGCCCTTTGGCTTTTATGTAACATTGTGTAAGCTTTGTTTTTGAGTGATTAGTCTAATCTTTGCTTGGCAGTGGGCAAATAAGGGAAGTCTCTGGCGGTGATTGTCAGGGTATTTTGCTAATTCCAAATCCATCAGTCGTTTTTCTGGTGGTAAATATTCAGTCCTGAGGGCTATGGAGAGTGTTAATGGGCATATGCTCAGTTTTTAATCAGTTAAGACAGGCCTATCTGGTTGTGGATCTGGACAGTTGGCAACCTCTGTTGCTGAACCCTGATGCCTGTTTACTACTGTGTGAAAATTTGGACTCTCTTAGCCATAGTGCGCTTTGGCACGAAACTCTGTTACCTGTATTGCAACAGGCAGATCGAGTACATGATCCTGTGTTTTATCATCAGCAGACTCTGTTTCAGCTGCATCTATCAGAGATAAAGGAAGATGATCAGCGTTATCTGGCTGCTTCCATTAGCAAAGCGGCGCCCTCAAAAGAGCAGTTGCATAACCTGTTTAGCCTGTTGGATAACCTGGGGGCCTATGTTTACTGCAAGGACACGCAGTACAACTACAGCTTTGTAAATCGCCAGGTATGTGAATTGTTTGCCGCAGATCCTGAGCAGATCATCGGTCGCAACGATAGCGAGTTTTTTGGTGATGAAACGGGTCAGCGTCTGGTCAGGGAAAGCGATCGTTTTGTGATTGAACAGGGGCAGGTGATCGAGAAGGAAGAGGTGAACTTTATTCCTCATCTGAACGAGTATCGCCATTACTTAACGGTGAAGAAGCCTTTGTTTGGCGATAATGGTCAGGTGACGGGGTTGTTTGGTATCTCGACTGATATTACCGAGCTAAAGCGTACACAGCAGAAACTCTACGACAGTGAGCAGCAACTCAGTACCATTCTGGATAATGTGGGGGCTTATATCTTTATTAAGGATAAAGAGTGTCGCTTCCGCTATATCAATCGCAAAACAGAAGAGCTGTTTCAGAAAACCAGTGCCGAGGTCGTTGGCCTGAATAATCTGGAACTGTTAGGAGAACAGCAAGCCACAGAGTTTGATCGTACCGATCTGCAGGTGTTTGCCCGCGGCGAGCGAATTGACTGTCTGGAGACTTTCCAGCTGGAAGATGAAGTTCGCTACTACTGGACGGTTAAGATTCCACTGGCTAATGATCAGGGAGAGGTCGAGCGTTATATCGGTATCTCCAGTGATATTACCGATCAGAAACGCCTGGAAAATGAATTACGGGAATCTCATGGTCGTCTAGAAGTTCAGCTGGAAGAGATCTGTCGCTTACGGGATGAATTGCATATTCAGGCTACTCACGATGCATTAACGGGATTGTACAACCGACGTTTTCTGGAAGAGCATGCGGAACTGGCTTTTACTGATAGTCAGCGAGGGGCCGCCAGTATCCTGATGGTGGATGTGGATCATTTTAAACATATCAATGACAGTCTGGGCCATAAAGCCGGTGATGAGATTCTGCAGTTGTTAGCCAAGGTGATGACCAGTGAGTGTCGCACTAATGATCTGGTCTGTCGTTATGGTGGTGAGGAGTTTCTGATTTTACTGCCCAATGCGGATATTGAGATCGCTTATCAAAAGGCAGAGTGGATCCGTAAAGCCTATCAGCTGGAGGTGGCCGAGCATTTTCCGCAGGCCGGCCATAGCAGTATTTCGATTGGTGTTGCAGCCTCTCCTGATAATGGTGCGGATTTTATTCGTGTCTACCAGGCGGCAGATGAGGCCTTGTATCAGGCAAAAGAGCAGGGACGAAATCGCACGGTACGGGCTGCCAGTGAAAGTGAGTCTGAGCAAGTCTGAGGTGAAGCTTGCTCTGTTCTTCCCTACTAAAACCTTGATAGCTCACCAAGTGTAATTTTTTGTAATACACACACTTAGCTCAGCTCTTTAAGCTATCTCTGAAGTAATGGATCTATCTTTAGGAGAACACTCTAATGAGTCGAGTTTGGATACCTGCTGTATTATTGGCCAGCAGTGCTTTGATCTCTGGTTGTATGATCAATAGCCAGCCTGATACCAATGCCCATAATAGTAAGAGTGCTACTAGCACCGATTCCCATCAAAACAGCACGGTCTGCCATGCGATCTATGATGCGGGCAGCAGTGGCACCCGCCTTTATCTTTATCAGCAAACAGCTTCTACGCAACAATCCGCTATGCAGCAAGGCGGGCAGTGGCTGAGTCATGAAGGACCCAAAGTGGCGGCTTTGGCTGATCCTGTTCGTGAGATTCGTGGCAAAACCTGGGCCGATGCCGGCAGTGTGACCGATGAAGTAGTGCAGGCGTTAGAGAATCTGCGCCAGGATGGTCCGCTGAAGAAGGGTAAGCCTGAGTGGCAGGGTTTTGATTGGCAGGCTGAATGTCAATTGCAATCGGTTCGGGTACTGGCGACCGCTGGTATGCGTATTGCGGAGCAGGAAAATCGCCAGCGTAGCGCTGAGCTGTGGCAGATGCTGAAACAGAAACTGCAACAGACAGTAGGCCGTAATGTGCAGGTGGATACCCGTACCCTGACAGGTTATGAAGAGGGTCTCTACGCCTGGTTAGCACTGCAAGACAGCAATCGTGATAACGCTTATGGTATCGCCGAGATGGGTGGTGCTTCCAGCCAGGTCACCTTCCCGTGCACCGATTGTGATAATAGCCATGATGCGGTACGTAAAGTTCTGGTGGACGGTCAGGCGATTAAAATCTACAGCTACTCTTTCTTAGGCTTGGGTCAGGATGAGGCGCCAAAAACGTTAGCTTTTCCGAAAACCTGTGCCTATGGCGTGGGTTTGCAGCAACCGGATTGGGTGCCACAGAATTGTGCTGCTCAGATCCCTTTAACAGCGGGCGATCATGGCTTAAAAGATCCCTACAATTATGCTGATGGCCATCAGGGGACAGTGAACCAGCCGCCGATCGCTTTGGGTGAGCAGCAGCGCTGGTTCCTGACCGGTGCTTTTAGTTATATGCAAGCCAGTGATCTACAGGATTGTTGTATGACTAAGGGACAGTGTTATAACGCTCAGACCTCCTGTTTTTCGACGGTGTATCGTCCTAAGTATCTGCAAACTCTGAATATTCCTGTGAGCTCAACGAAAGCGGATGTTAGCTGGACTGAAGGGGCTAACCTATGCGGTGCGACTGATTGCCTGAGTGAGGCCAAGGCTCCGGTCTGTCGCTGGTCAAAAGAAGGCTGTTTATAAGTCTTAGCGCTTTTTGGCAGCTTATGGTCTGCGCTATAAGCTGCTCTTGTCTAAATGTGTATCAAAACGTAGGGTTTTTGCACTTCATTTCAAAGCCGACTATCTTGAAGACAGGCTTAAAAGCACACTCTTATATTCTGGTGTGGTAGCTGACGGCAGACGGTATTGATGGATATTGATCCGGTTTAAACCACTTGGGAAGATGAGATCATAGCGGGAGGCAGTTATGCATCCAGATGGCATCTTCGTGCTGTTTTTTGCGGTAGGTGCACTGTTACTCGGTGCCTTGGTCAAAAGCTTTTTCCAAAACTCAAAATTACCCTATACCGTTATCTTATTGATTCTGGGGTTGCTGATCGCTTTTGTCGCGCGCAGTGGTTGGGTAGAAAATGAACTTTTCCTGCATATGATCCATCAGGTGGGGGATATTGATCCCCATCTGATCCTCTTCTTGTTTTTACCAATCCTTATCTTTGAATCCGCCTACGGTATGGAGCCACACCTGTTTTTCCGTATCGCGCCACAGATCGTATTGTTGGCTGTACTGGGTTTGATTATCAGTATGTTGTTAACCGCCTTAGCGGCATCCTGGTTGTTTTCCTGGAGTATTGGGGTGGCATTGCTATTCGGTGCCTTGATCAGTGCGACAGATCCTGTGGCGGTTGTCGCCTTATTAAAAGAAAAAAGCTCCCGTAAACGTCTCGAAACCCTGATTGAGGGGGAATCATTACTCAACGATGGTACCGCCATTGTATTTTTCTCACTGTTTTATGGTTTTGCACTGGGGACGACGACAGACGTTGATAGTTTGCAGGTAGTGTTGGATTTCTTCTGGATTGTATTAGCGGGTAACTTAATTGGTGCGGGTGTCGGCTATCTGGCTTTATTGATGATAGGTCGGTTATTTAATCAGCCTTTGGTGGAAATTACCTTATCGGTGGTGGCCGCTTAATCGGTGGTGGCCGCTTATATCGCATTCATTTTATCGGAGCTGATACATGTCTCTGGGGTTGTGTCTTTGGTGGCCTTGGCTTTGATGTTTTCTACTTTGGGCAGGACCAAAATATCACCAGAGGTGAGTCACTTTCTGCATCAGTTCTGGGAGATGATGGCTTATATGGCCAATACGCTGATTTTTGTCATCGTTGGCATCGTTATTGTGCTGCAGCTGCGTTTTGATGATCCTGAGTTATGGGGCAAACTGTTGGTGCTTTATGTGTTGTTACTGGCCATAAGGACAACGTCTGTACTCAGCTTAATGCCTATCTTGAAACGTATAGGTGTGGGCATTACCAGAGAAAAGGCCGGGGTGTTAGTTTGGGGGGCTTTGCGCGGTGCGGTCTCTCTTTCCCTGGCGTTAACCTTGGTGCAGGATGATGCGGTGCCAGAAGCTCTGGGGCAACAGATCCTGTTTTTAACGGCCGGTATTGTGGTACTGACTATTGTGGTGAATGGTTCGACCATGGAGTGGTTATTACATCTGTTTAAACTGGACCGTTTACCGCCTGCCAAAGAAGCGTCATTGCAAAAGGCGGCAGCAGGGTTGAATCAGCAGATGGAAGGCTTTTTGACGCGTTTCGGCGAGAATGCGTTTTTTAATACGTTGTCGTCAGATACGTTAAGAAAGTATGTGGAGCAAGCCAATGAAAGCTCGGTAGACAGTGTGGGTGTACCGGACGATGTTAATGTGGCCTTTATGCGTCGTCTGTTGGAGATTGAACGAAAAACCTATTGGACGCTGTATGAACAGGGATATATCGGGCGTAATGCATCCAATATCTTATCGGCTTCAGTTGAGGTCGCTCTGGATAATAATCCTGTGATTGCCCCCCGTTCCAGTTTAGAGAAAAACCTCTCGCTGCCAAAACCACCCTATTGGATGTTGAGGCTACCCGTGTTGAACCACAAAGTGGAGCATTGGATTTTTACTCATTTATCGTTGAACTATGATATTGCTCGAGGTTTTGTTGAGGCTCAGGATGAGATGGAGAAACATCTGCCCGAGCTGGCACCTTCTGAGGATATGAAGGCGTATGTCCTCGAGTGCTTGGAGCAAAACAGACATGCCGCTTTTAACTTTATCCGCATGATAGAAGCGGAATATGCTTCTTTAATTTCCTCTCTGCAGTTGGCCTCTGCCCGTCGGCTGATCTTAAATCATGAGCGCTCTCTAATCTGGAAGATGCATCATGAAGGTGTGATCGAAGACTCTGAAGCGGAACGATTGGTATCCATGGTTGAGGATAAGATGAAAAAGGCGTGAATAGCCTTGGCAAACCTGTGGTCGTTTTTCTCCTGCTATCGTGGGATTATTAGGGTCAATTATTAGTCATATCAAAATGTTAGCGGATTCTCATGGAGGGTGAACCGAAAGACTGTCTGACCTTGGAGACTGTATGAAGACATATCAAAAGCTTGGCGCTGCGTTAGCTCTGACTCTGTTCAGTGCCTCCTTGTTCGCGGATGAATCCAAGCGAGCTGTTAATATGGCCTGTGCGATGTTCCCTCCTTATAAGATTGAAAGCCGTAAAGAGGGTGTGCCTCATTCTGGTATCGATCTGGATGTCGTGCGAGCTGCATTTTCTGCAGCAGGACGTGAGGTGAACTTTGAGTTTTTTCCCTGGAAGCGTACCGTCAAAATGGCAGAGAGAGGGGAAACGGATGCCCTGTGTGGCTGTGCTTATCGCCCTGAGAGAGAAGAGAAGTTTATCTATTCCGATATGCTGGGTTTACACAGTCAGGGTGTGTTTATCGGTGATGAAAGTCAGCTGAAGACGGTTGATTCTCTGGATGACCTCAAAGGTCGCAGTATTGCCGCAG
This sequence comes from uncultured Oleiphilus sp., assembly GCA_964342385.1. Taxonomy (GTDB): domain Bacteria; phylum Pseudomonadota; class Gammaproteobacteria; order Pseudomonadales; family Halomonadaceae; genus Oceanospirillum. The sequence goes on from CAYFGP010000064.1 coordinate 35,285, forward strand.
TCAGAGGTTATGCGGTGCACAGTGAGTTAAAGGCCTATTCAGATATTCGTGCCGTAGAGGCGAATGATGATGACCAGCTATTACTTCTACTGAATGCAAATCGTGTTGATGCCATCTATTCCTATCGAGATATTATTCTTTATCGTATGGCGATGAGTACCAATAGCCGGAAAATTCGTTATTTTGAGTTCAGTAGCCAACCTTATTATCTGTGTTTCTCGCGTCAGCAGCCGGATATTCAATCCGTAGTGGATGATTTTAATCGTGGTTTAAGAGTCATTCGTTTTAATGGCCTCTACCAGGATATCTGGCAGAGCTATCGTTGATCTTCCGGTAGATGAGGCTTAACGAAACGTTTGCTGAATGCGTTTGATCGTATTTTTACGTTCACAAAAAATTGATCCTAATGGCATTAAAGTGTCACCAAAACGTCAAGGTGCATTTTTAATCTGGATGCTTGCTTTCCAGTTGTCAGGGCCAATCGCGTGTCACTACTCTTTATCTCCAGAAAAAATATACACGCTCGCTACTATAAGAAGATTGCTGATCGGCTTGAGCAGCCTGCTCAAGTGCATGTGATGGGCAAACCCATGTGGCGGGCTGTTAACTTCCTACATCAGGCATTTCAGCAGCCAATGGATGGGATTATCCAGACGCAGTACAAACGCAAAGTGGCCAAGCAGGCAGACCTCTGGCGTAAACCCTGGGTCGCGAAAAGCTACACTGCGATGCTGAGTGTGATTGAAAGGCTGCGTTTGGCAAAGTATCTGGCATTGTTGGAGCAGGAAAAACCATCGCGGGTAGTTCTCTGGAATGGGAAAAAGTTACCGAATCAGACGGTGGTGCTGGCGGCTCAGCTGAGCGGCATACCCTTGTACTTTTACGAAAATGGTTTACTGCCGGGGACGACAAGTCTGGATCCTGTGGGAGTGAATCAGGCCGCGAGTGTACCTAAAACACGAGAGTTCTATTTTTCTCCGCAGGTGGAGTCGTTGCCTGAATTTCACTCGCCTGCTTTAGTGGCCCGTCAGGCTCATAAAAAACGTCGTAGCGGCCAGGAAGTTGATCTGCCGGAGCGCTATGTTTTTGTACCGTTTCAGGTGCCGCATGATACACAGGTGGTCTGTTATTCCCCTTGGATCGATTCGATGGAGGCTCTGTATCAAGCCGTGATGCAAGCTGTAAAAGAGCTGAATGATCCAGAATTGAAAGTGGTGTTTAAGGAGCATCCCAGCTGGCATAAGCATTACAGTCACCTATATCACAAAGACTCCCAGGCGCTATTTGCCAATCACAATGCCACAGAGCAGTTGATTGATAATGCTGAAGCTGTGATTACGATTAACTCCACTGTAGGCCTGGAAGCATTACAGCTGGATAAGCGAGTGATCACCTTGGGACAGGCGTGTTACAACATTGAGGGTTTAGTGATGACGGCGGATGGTCCTCAGGCCCTCACAGAACGTATGCAGGCATTGGGAGGTTGGCAGCCTGACCATCAGTTGAGAAATAACTTCTTCCGTTATCTTCAGCATGTGTATGCGATTCCCGGTAACTGGGCCGCTTGTCCAAATAATCATATTCAGGCGGTTAGAACCCGTTTACAGCACAGCGATACTTTCTCATCATTTCTCGCCAGTCAGCAGGCTTAGGCCTGCTG
>CAYFGP010000065.1:0-36858 GCA_964342385.1 uncultured Oleiphilus sp.
TTACTTCGGCGATAACGCCGGTAAGTGGGTCAATTTTAAGCTGGCGTTGACAAGATGATCTGCGTAAGAAAAATCAGCTCACTCCTAATGGGAAATTGCCGCCGGTATTCCCTCTGGTGCTCTACAATGGTGAGCGTAAATGGACAGCTCCGTTAGAGCTGAGTGAATTGATCGATAGTATCCCTGGGCAGATTCATCTCTATCAACCCAATATCCGCTATGCCTTATTGGAAGAAAGTACGTTTGAAGGTGAGTCCTTACCTGAAGCCAAGAATCTGGTTTCAGCACTCTTTGGACTGGAAAACAGTAAAAAGCCAGAAGATATTCAAAGGATTCTTGCAGCGTTAATCGAATGGTTAAAACTGCCGGAGCAAACCAGTTTAAGGCGAAATTTTACAGTTTGGATAAAGCGGGTATTGCTCCCAGCAAGGGTTCCTGGTATACAATTTGAACAAGTTCATGATTTGCATGAGGTGCACAGCATGTTGGCAGAGCGGGTGATTTCCTGGACTGAAGAGTGGAAGCAAGAAGGTATTCAGGTTGGCGTTGAACAAGGACGTCTGGAAGAAAAAGTTAACAATGTGCAGACGTTATTGGTTCTCCGTTTTGGCCCGTTGTCCGAAGATCAGGTACAGTATTTAAACTCAGCAAGCGCTGAGCAGCTTGATCAGTGGAGAGACTCAATCTTTGAGATCAAAAGTTTGAATGATGTGTTTGGTAAGAAGTAGCCTTCGCTCTCAGCAGGCCTATTAGCCGCAAACAATTCTTCCCGTAATAATACAAGCCTCAGGAGGAGGTCAGAATGAAAGGACTCTACGCAGATTTAACCAAACTCACCAATCGCTATGGCACCAAAGGTCTCGTACTGCTAATCCTGCTGCACTTTGGTTGTTATACCTTACTCGTGGACTTGATCTCTCTGTTTATCGATACGCCGCCCTTTGTAAATACATGGGGTGTGCTGATCTTTTCCTGTGCAATGGTTGCTGTAGAGATAAGAGCTGGAAATCAGTCAAATTTAGACAAGCATTAAAAGTGATAACGGCTTGAACCAAAAAGGCACCTGCTTTAAAAGTCAGGTGCCTTTTTCTTCTAATGCGATAAAGCAATCAGAAGTGGATTAGGTCCAGCGCTCTGCAAACAGAGGCTTAGGATTATCCAGTGCTGCTTGATAAGAGTGAGAGAACGGCTTCAGTGAGCTCAGTGCCTCTTCAATGTTCTTATCAGCGCGCAGGGCGAAGCTGTTAAAACCACAGCGGCCCATTGCGTACAGCTGATCCTGCAGTACATCACCTACCGCGCGCAGTTCGTTGGTGAAACCAAAACGATCACGCAGCTGACGGCCTAGGGTGTAGCCACGGCCATCGGTGAATACCGGGAAGTCTACCGCGACAACATCCAGCTCTTGCAGTTTGTTGGCTTGCTCATCAAATACGGTGTCGTTTGGAACCCAAACACCTACCGCTTCAAAAGCAGCCGCATCAAACTCGCCAGACAGCCACAGAGGGTAAGGCAGAAGTACTTTACCGGAGGCTGGCAGCTCATCTTCCAGGCCAACCAGTTGCCACTGATCTTCTACAATCTCGCCGTTCAGGATGATCTTAGGCATATACCGCCTCCTTAAATTTCTGTTGACCAATACGGTGGTAAGCTTCTACAAAGGTTTCGCCTTCAACGCGGTTATCAACATAAACCTTCATTACGGTTTCGATCGCGTCTGCAACACGTTCCAGTTTCAGTGCAGGGCCCAAGATCTTACCGATGTTAGCGTCTGTGCCTGAGCGACCGCCCAGAGACAGCTGGTAGAACTCTTCACCTTTACGGTCTACACCCAGCAGGCCGATGTTACCGACGTGGTGGTGACCACAGGCGTTCATACAACCAGAGAAGTTAAACTCGATCTCACCCAGGTCGTACAGGTAGTCCAGATCGTCAAAACGGCTCTGAACCTGTTCTGCTACCGGGATAGAACGTGCATTTGCCAGGTTACAGAAGTCACCACCAGGACAGCAGATCATATCGGTCAGTTTACCGATATTTGGTGTCGCTAGGTCGTTCTCTTCCAGAATCTGCCACAGTGCAAACAGATCAGCTTTTTTCACATCAGACAGTACGATGTTCTGATGGTGGCTGATACGCAGTTCGCCGTAGCTGTATTTCTCAGCCAGGTCTGCAACCAGATCCATTTGAGCGTCTGTGATATCACCTGGAGGTACGCCAGTCTTCTTCAGAGAAACCGTTACTGCTGCATAACCGTCTTGCTTGTGAGCAACGGTATTGTTGGTCACAAAGCGAGAGAAGGCTTTGTTGTCAGCACGTTGCTGCTCAAAGTCACCTTCGCTTGGAGAAACTTCGTAATCCGGATCGATAAAGAAGCTCTGAGCTTTAGTCATCGCCGCTTCGGTCAGTGTCGATGGACCATTGATCAGGTGTTCCCACTCGGCTTCAACACGCTTGGCGATCTCTTCGATACCCAGCGCTTTTACCATGATCTTAATACGGGCTTTGTATTTGTTATCACGGCGACCGAACTGGTTGTAAACACGCAGAATCGCTTCCAGATAAGTCAGCAGGTGTTTCGCTGGCAGGTTTTCACGTACCAGATCACCTACCATAGGCGTACGGCCCAGACCGCCACCGACGTATACGTCAAAGCCAGTGCTACCATCTTCGTTTTTAACCAGCTGCAGGCCGATATCGTGTACACGAATCGCTGCACGGTCGTCAGCAGATGCGCAGATAGCGATCTTGAACTTACGTGGCAGGAAGTGGAATTCAGGGTGGAAAGTAGACCACTGACGGATCACCTCACACCATGGACGTGGATCAGCCACTTCGTCACGAGCTACACCGGCAAACTCATCCGTGGTGGTATTACGAATGGTGTTACCACTGGTCTGAATGGCGTGCATCTCAACGGTCGCCAGCTCTTCCAGAATATCCGGGGTGTCTTCCAGCTTAGGCCAGTTGAACTGTACGTTTTGACGCGTCGTGAAGTGGGCGTAACCTTTGTCGTAAGTACGAGCAATGTGTGCCAGTTTACGCATCTGCTCAGCACGTAACATGCCGTACGGAATCGCGACACGCAGCATAGGGGCGTGACGTTGAACATAGATACCGTTCTGAAGACGCAGAGGCAGGTACTCCAGCTCTTCCAGTTTACCGTCCAGATAACGTTGTGTCTGGTCCCTGTGTTGGGCCACACGCTCTGCAATTAACTTATGATCGTAATCGTCGTACTTGTACATTCTTTTTCCTACGACTAGGTAGCTTTAACCACGGTTTGGCTGCACGAAAACTAACAATGGCAGCTTGAATGAGGGCAAGATATCAGTCTTGCCTTATAATTAAAATGAATTTATATCTATATATTTATTTCAAAATAGAATAAGCGGCGATGATGTTTTAGCTCGAAAATATCAGGAGGTTAGCGTCCAGGCTTTTACCCGCCACAGCCAGATAAAGGTGCTGGCATTTAAGGCGCGGTAGATCAGTTGTACCGACCAGATACCGACTAGACCAAAACCCAGATAAGGCCCGAAAACAAAGGCCAGGGGTAGGAAAAATGCCCACTGCAGCGTGACCGACACCATCATTACCAGGCGACTGGCGCCGGCTCCAAGTAGGGCCTGAGTCAGCACAATCGCGGCGGCGTCAATGATCACCATCAAGGCGGTCAGTTGCAACAGTGGAGCACCATACTCTATACCCGAATTTTCGATAATGAATAGCGATAAAATCTCTTTAGGGAAAATCACCAGAGGAATCGCGATCAGGCAGAGCAGGGCGACAGCCACTTTCACCACATCTAAGCCCCATTGTTGTGCTTCCTGATCCTTCTGCTGACCCAGTGCTTTACCCACCATGCTGGTAGCAGCCATACCTAGGCCAACCGCAGGCAGAATCATCAATAACGATAGGTTGACCAGTACATGGCCAATGGCCAGTGACAAGGGGCCAATCAAGCCAATAATCCAGAATAGGCTGAGATAGCCCATGGCAAACAGGGTTTGCTGCAAGGAATTAGGTAGAGATAGGGTCAACAGCCGCCAGCTAATAGGCAGGCTGGGCAGGCGCTGCAGAAAACCCTGGCGACGGATTTTGCGAAGGGTATAGATCAGCCATGCTAATGAACCTAAAAAGATAGAGATACAGGTGCCTAAACCTGCGCCTTCTACGCCCATGGCAGGTAGGCCAAGCTCTCCATAGATCAGGCAGTAGCTGATCAAGATATTGCTTAGGTGTATGAGCAGAATAATTTTTAGATAAACCCCGGAGTGATGCATACCATTCCAGTAGCCGCGAAAAGCCAGATTAATGCCAACACCCAGCAAGGCGATAATGCGCCATTCCAGATAGGAGATTGCCAGTTCCACGACTGCGCCGTCACCATTCAGTAGTGATAGCACATACTCAATAAAAGGATAGGATAGGGCGATAATCGGCAAGCAGAGCAGAAATGCCAGAATCAAACCCGCATGTAGGGTATCCACTTGGGATTTTTTACAGCCTGCACCAAAGTGAAAAGCTGTGGTGGCTTGCACGCCGGATGATAAGCCCAGGATCAACGCCGTAATCACAAAAGCTGCATAACCACCGATGCCTGCTGCTGCCAGCGAGGTACTGCCTAGGGCACCAACCATAGCGGAATCCACCAGATTAATCAGGCTTTGAGAAAGCATGCCGCCCATGATGGGTAGGGCGAGCTTTAAAATCGCTTTTAACCGATCCACGGGGGGGAATAGTGTGGTATTGAGGGAGGTTGCCAAGGTGGTTATATCATCCGGGAGTGTTGTAGGCCTTTTACGCAAAAATCCCTCAATCCTAAGATATGAGGGATTAGTGCTTACTATACGACAAACGCTGTAGCGAGGTCTTTAGTAAGATCCCGCTACAGGCTATTTTGTCCAGTGTCTTACTCTGTGATTTCTCAGAATTTTACTCTGGATCGTAAGACAGTACAGACATCAGCCAGCGTTCCATCTCTTCTGTGCTTCTGCCTTTCGCTTCAGCTAGGTTTTCTACCTGATCCTTATCGATCTTACCAGTACCGAAGTATTTTGCTTCTGGGTGGCCGAAGTACCAACCACATACCGCTGCTGCTGGAGACATCGCCAGGCTGGAGGTCAGTTCCAGGCCGGTGTTCTCTGTTGCATTCAGCAGTTCAAACAGCGTTTCCTTCTCTGTGTGATCAGGACAAGCCGGGTAACCCGGAGCTGGACGAATCCCCTGGTACTGTTCTTTAATCAGGGCTTCATTTTCCAGTGCTTCGTCAGCAGCATAACCCCAGAACTCTTTACGAGTACGCTCGTGCAGGTGTTCGGCAAAGGCTTCCGCCAGACGATCTGCCAGAGCTTTGACCATAATGGAGTTGTAGTCATCACCGGCATCTTCATAGGATTTAGCCAGTTCATCAGCGCCAATACCAGCATTGACCGCGAAACCACCGACATAATCGTTCAAACCCGTGTCTTTAGGGGCAACATAGTCCGCCAGACTCAGGTTTGGCTTGCCTTCAGGCTTAGGTGTTTGCTGACGAATATGATGGAAGCGTGAGATCACTTCTGAGCGGCTCTCATCGGCATAAACCTCAACCACATCGGCATCGGTCGTATTTGCTGGCCACAGACCAATCACGCCACGTGCTTTGATCAGTTTCTCGTCGATGATTTTCTTCAGCATCACCTTGGCATCTTCGAACAGGCTACGAGCGGTTTCGCCAACGACTTCATCATCCAGAATGGCTGGGAATTTACCCGCCAGATCCCAAGTCATAAAGAACGGCATCCAGTCTATACGATCAACCAGCTTTTCCAGTGGGTAGTCTTCAAACACCTTGACGCCTTTAACCGCTGGCGTAGTTGGCGTGAAATTATCCCAGTCCAGTTGCAGCTTATTAGCCGCCGCATTTTCGTAGCTGATACGGTCTGCTTTTGCACGACGGTTGGCGTTACGAATACGAGTCTCTTCATATTCACGACGACGATCGGCTACAAAGTCATCACGTAACTCATCGCTTAACAGCTGGCTGGAGACACCTACCGCACGAGAGGCATCAGTAACATAAATCACAGGGCCTTTTTTGTACTGAGGGTCAATCTTAACCGCAGTGTGAGCCTTAGAAGTCGTAGCTCCGCCGATCATCAGCGGGATATGGAAGTCCTGACGCTCCATCTCTTTAGCGATATGCACCATCTCATCCAGAGATGGGGTAATCAGACCAGACAGGCCGATAATGTCGGCATTCTCTTCTTTGGCCACTTGCAGAATCTTCTCTGCCGGTACCATCACGCCCAGATCGATCACTTCATAGTTATTACACTGCAGAACCACGCCTACGATGTTTTTACCGATATCGTGTACGTCACCCTTAACGGTCGCCATAATGATCTTACCGTTGCTTTCGATCTCACCGGATTTCTCCGCTTCGATAAAAGGTACCAGGTGAGCAACAGCCTGCTTCATTACACGTGCTGATTTTACTACCTGCGGTAGGAACATCTTACCAGCACCAAATAGGTCGCCGACCACGTTCATACCGTCCATCAGCGGACCTTCGATCACCTGAATCGGACGATCCGCTTCCAGGCGCGCTGCTTCGGTATCTTCAACAATAAAGTTGGTAATCCCTTTTACCAGCGCATGTTCGATGCGCTTGTTGGTTGGCCAGGAGCGCCACTCCTGATCTTCTTTTTTATCTTCAGTGGCACTGCCGCGATACTTGTCGGCAATTTCCAGCAGGCGATCCGTACCATCTTCACGACGATTCAGGACTACATCTTCAACGTATTCACGCAGCTCTTCTGGCAGATCATCATAAACAGCCAGCTGACTGGCGTTTACGATACCCATGGTCATGCCTTCTTTAATGGCGTGATACAGGAATACTGAGTGGATCGCTTCACGCACCGGGTTATTACCGCGGAAAGAGAAGGAAACGTTAGATACACCACCAGACACCATGGCGTGCGGCAGGTTATCGGTAATCCAACGGGTGGCTTCAATAAAGTCAACGGCGTAGTTGTTGTGCTCTTCAATACCAGTGGCTACCGCGAAGATATTAGGATCGAAGATAATATCTTCTGCCGGGAAACCGATATCGTTAACCAGTACTTCGTAGGAGCGCTTACAGATCTCGACTTTACGTTCAAAGGTATCTGCCTGACCTTCTTCATCAAATGCCATCACAATAATAGCTGCGCCATAACGCATACATAGCTTTGCGTGGTGACGGAAGGCTTCTTCACCCTCTTTCAGAGAGATGGAGTTTACAACTGGCTTACCCTGAACACATTTCAGACCGGCTTCAATGATCTCCCACTTAGAGGAGTCGATCATAATTGGCACTTTAGAGATTTCAGGCTCGGAGGCGACCAGGTTCAGGAAGGTGACCATGGCAGACTGAGATTCCAGCATGCCTTCATCCATATTGATATCGATCACCTGAGCGCCGTTTTCTACCTGCTCCTGGGCCACTTCCAGTGCGGTATCGTAATCTTCTTCAACGATCAGACGCTTAAAGCGGGCAGAACCGGTCACGTTGGTACGCTCACCAACGTTTACAAACAGGCTGTCTTTTTCGATATTGAATGGCTCAAGACCACTCAGACGACAGGCTTTTTCAATATTCGGAATCTGACGCGGTTTGTGTTTTGCCACGGTTTCCGCAATGGCGGAAATATGCTCAGGGGAGGTGCCGCAACAACCACCGATGATGTTTACAAAGCCACTGGCGGCAAACTCATCAATAATAGCAGCCATCTCTTTGCCGGATTGGTCGTATTCACCAAACTCATTCGGCAGACCCGCATTCGGGTGGGCAGAAACAAAGGTATCGGCTTTATTGGACAGTTCTTCCAGATAGGGACGCAGTTCGGTAGCACCCAGTGCACAGTTCAGGCCGACAGACAGTGGCTTGGCGTGGCGAATAGAGTTCCAGAATGCTTCTGTGGTTTGACCAGACAAAGTACGACCAGAGGCATCGGTAATAGTACCTGAGATCATAATCGGCAGTTCAATGCCCAGCTCTTCAAACACATCCTGTACCGCAAAGATGGCGGCTTTAGCGTTCAGGGTATCAAAAATGGTTTCGATCAGAATGATATCGGCACCACCTTCGATCAGGCCTTTAGTAGCCTCACGATAGTTTTCTGCCAGGGTATCAAAATCAATATTACGGAACCCCGGATCGTTTACATCGGGAGACAGCGACGCAGTACGACTGGTTGGGCCTAAGACACCGGCAACAAAACGTGGCTTTTCTGGCTCTTGGGCGGTTTTCTCATCCGCTGCTTCACGGGCTAGACGTGCCGCTTCTACGTTCAGCTCATAAACCAGCTCTTCCATGCCGTAATCAGACTGAGACAGCTGGGTGGCATTAAAGGTGTTGGTTTCCAGAATGTCGGCACCGGCATCCAGATAAGCCAGGTGAACAGCTTTAATTACGTCTGGACGGGTCAGTACTAACAGGTCGTTATTGCCCTGAATGTCAGAAGGCCAGTCTTTAAAACGCTCACCACGGAAATCGTCCTCGGTGAGTTTATAGCCCTGAATCATGGTGCCCATACCACCGTCCAGGATCAGGATACGGTCTTGAATGGCTTGTTTCAGTGTGGCGATACGGGTATCCAAATTCATGCTCTTCGGGTCTCCGGTATTACAAACGCAATAGGGTAATTAGTTGTTTTTTAGTCAATTTCGCCATTTTAGCAAAAAAAGTAATGGATTAAGAGAATAGTTATTTATAAAGACATGAGAGCTTTGCATAACGAGTTGAAATCTTCTCATCATGCGTATGCAAAGTTTTTTGTAGCGCGTATGTGGGAGTAGTTTGTTTGTCGCTGCGGACTACATCTCACGTTCAACCTGCTGAGGGCTTACAGGAATAAGTTAACAGCTTCAAGAGCTTATGCTTTATCCCTATTAAAATTCTGGTTAAATCGGTAATAAAGCCTGATTAAAAGACTAGGGCATTTCCAAATGGTTAAAATTGCAATAAAATGGCAGCAATTCATTGTTAACCCAGGTTTGGAATCTATGTCCGCCATTATTGATATTACTGAAAACGCAGCAAACTATCTGGGCGAGCTGCTCGGCAAACAAGATGTAGAAGGCATTGGTGTTCGTGTCTTTGTCACGCAGCCGGGTACGCCTTATGCAGAAACCTGTCTGGCCTACTGCCGTCCAGGGGAAGAAGAAGCGGAAGATATTCTGCAGGAAGGTTCTCCATTCCCTGTATATCTGGATAAAACCAGCGCAGGCTACTTGGAAGAAGCAGTGGTTGATTTTAACCCGGATCGTATGGGTGGCCAGCTGACTATTAAGGCGCCTAACGCAAAAATGCCAAAAGTGAGCGCTGATAGCCCACTGGCGGAGCAGATTAATTACGTACTGTACTCTGATATCAACCCAGGTCTTGCTGCTCATGGTGGTGAAGTGAAACTGGTTGAGCTGATCGATGATGAAATTGCAGTACTGCAGTTTGGTGGTGGTTGCCAGGGCTGTTCAGCAGTGGATCTGACGCTGAAAGACGGTGTTGAGAAAACACTGATGGAGAAGATCCCTCAGCTGAAAGGCGTGAAAGACTCTACTGACCATACGGTAACGGATAACGCTTACTTTAAGTAAGACTGCTCTTTAAAGCTCAGTCTGGTTTATAAAAGCCGGTGTACTTTCTAAAAGTGCACCGGCTTTTTAGTGTCTGTGTTTTACCCTGAAGGCATGGGAGCTTCTTGGGGAGGCTGTGTTTGCCGATAGCATGATATTTAGATCGGTATGCACCAGTTTTGGTCAAGAGTGAGGTTTACTTGGTAAAAAGTTGTATTTTTTACTTTTTTAACCGATTTCTTTCCCAAAAGTGTCTATTTTTTCATACACTGAATACCAAATTATTGGGAAAGTGTTATGACATTAAAACTGAGCACCCAGTTGCAGCGTGAAAAACAGCTATCACGCAAAGAAAAGGTATCCGGATCCCACGGGAAACTATTGTTTAGGTGGTTAGTGGCCTCTTTTTTGGGGCTGTCGACTTCAACGACTTATGGCAATTCCAGTTTTATCACAATAGGTACAGGTGATATTACGGGAGTGTATTATCCTGCGGGTGGCGCAATTTGTCGTTTAGTTAATAAAGAGAAGGAGGAGCATGGCCTACGTTGCGCTGTAGAGAGCACAGAAGGGTCGGCTTACAATCTATTCTCATTGCAGAAAAATGAGTTTGATCTGGCTATCGTACAAGCCGATTGGCTTTATCATGCCAGTAAGGGCAGTTCCATCTTTTCAGAAGATGGGCCAGACAGTTCCCTGAGGTTGCTGTTTAACCTGCATAGTGAAAGCTTTACTGTTGTAGCGCGTAAAGATAGTCAGATTAGCACTTTTAGTGATCTGAAGGGGAAACGAGTCAATATCGGTAGTCCCAGCTCCGGCCATCGCAAAACGATGGAGCTGATTATGCGTCGCATAGGTTGGAGTGAGAAAGACTTTGCTTTAGCCACAGAACTACCCGCATCGGAAATGGCAGAAGCGCTCTGCAATGGCACTATCGATGCCTTTATCTATATGGTGGGGCATCCCAATACATCTATCCGTGAGGCGACGACGTTCTGTGATAGCCAGCTGGTACCCCTGCCAGGAAAATTAGTTCAGAGTTTTACTGAGCAGTATCCTTTTTACCAGTCTGCTGATATTGCCGGGGGAATGTACCGTGGCAATAGCAAAAATACGGCAACTTTTCAGGTCAGTGCTTCTGTAGTGGCTAATACCAGACTCAGTGCAGAGCAAGGATTCCAAATTACCCGTTCAGTGTTTGACCACCTTGGTCAGTTCAAAGCGTTACACCCGGCCCTTAAACAGCTTAATCAGGATGCTATGATCCCTGATGAAAGCCCTCTTGTACCATTGCATCCCGGAGCCAAAAAGTTCTTTTCTCAGTATTAGTCAAGTCAGTTTTTGAACAATGCTTGATCAAATTGGTCTGCCAGGAATGGACTCCAGATAAGAGAATATTAGCTTTTCTGGTGCTTATCGTTGATTGCTACTGGCTAAGCCTGGTTTTGTCTGCTAGCTTTATATTTTTTCCTTAGATAACAGATTGTTATAAGAATATTAACTGGATTGGATGTTTTTGTGACTGGCTGGTCATAATATCGCGTTTCAAAAAAGTTTTATCATATTGTTTTTTAAGGAAAATTCTTGGAAAAAGTGTTTGAAATAAAGTACGTTTGAGTGGCGATGCTTTATTCGTCTCAGGAATCCACTCTGCATGATTGACAATTGACGTTAGTACTGTGACTCTAATCAAACATCTGTTTTATTTTGAGCCAATCAATACGGTTAATCCGTTGCGTATCACTAAACGGGATTTCCTCGGAATTTCTCACCTGTAAGTTTGAACAGGGAGGTGTCGTTGGGAGTTGTTTAAAAGGCTCTGTTTGCAGAATATCCAGGATGGCAGCTCGTACACGCTTACACAAAAATGTTTCGGCACTCTTCGGCCAATGGCTGAAGAATAAAGCCATCTGCTAAAGAGAAACTTTTGTGTGAGTGCTTGTTAATCAGACAATGGCTGATTGAGCGTGTTCTGAAAGTCATGAATTATCAGTAATAACAACAATAAAGTAGGTACAAAGATGAAGAAAACGATACTCGCCACGGTTATCGCAGCAACAGTTGCATTGGCAGGTTGTAGCGACAGTGCAATCGATTCTGATAGCGTAGATAGCTCCGCTGCACCGTCACCGAGCGACATTCCAACCTCAAGTGTCACTTTTAACCCCACCACAGCCGAACTTTCTACCCCCACAGACCTTTTAATCAGTACAACAACGGGTTTAGTAACCATTCCTCAAGAGGGTGATATTTATGAATCATTAAGCTCTCTGGATGGTTGGGGCTTAGGTTCGCCAATCTCGCTGGGAGTCAGTTTTCCAAGCCGTGAGTATGGCACCATCTCTTTAGATGAAAGTACGGTTGAAAGTGCTGATTCGGTCGTGTTGTTTGATCTGACCAGTATGACTCAGCTGACGTATGGTGTGGACTATATCGTTAAAGTGTCTTCATCTGGTGTTTCTATTTTGCCGCTTAAAACCTTTACCCCAGGTAGTCAATATCTGGTTGCTGTAACGGATACGGTTCATGACTCCCTGGGACGTAAGCTTGAAGCGTCCCAGATGTATTCCCTGCTGTCTAATAGTGCTACAGATGTGACGACGCTTACCGCAGATGCCGCCCAGCAAGCTCAACTGGCGGGTATTCAGGCACTGTTGACTGGAATTAATCCAGTATTAAATAATTTTGTTGCCGCAGACTCTAATATTATCTATTCAACTCGCTTTACTGCTCAGAAGATTAAACCCGTGATGCAGGAGGTGATGGATCAGATTGTAGCCGAGACACCTATGATTGGAAGTGTTACCAATGTGCAAATGGCTTTGGCTGCAGCTGGTGTAACGATTGCGGATAATAAGCTGAGCTCATATCTAATGGGGCTTGGGCAGGATAGTACTACGGCTGCAACGGCAACCCTGGCTCATGATCCCTTGATCTATTACGCTGGTGTTCAGTTACCTTACTTTTTAGATACTCCAACGGCCGCTAACTGTGCGGCTGATTTAAGTACTTCCGGCACCTGTGCTGCTGTAAGCAGTCATTGGGTTGCAGATGATGGTGCGGACGGTGTATTACGCCCTGGAAATTACTCACCTGAGAAGCAAAGCGATCATACCGCACAGGTCTTTATATCCGTACCTGATGAAAATAATTTGCCTGCAGGTGTAACTAAACCTGAAGGTGGTTGGCCAGTCGCTTTATATGTACATGGTATTACCTCATATAAAGAGACCATAGCAGCTATGGCGGGCAATCTGGCCGCCCAAGGTATCGCTGTCGTTGCGATTGACTTACCTTTACACGGTAGCCGCAGTATCGATATGAATGGTGATGGTGTTTATGAATTGAGCACTACTGATGCTGCAAACGGCGCTGCTTACGCTAATGGCAATACGCTGGTTTTTGCCAACCTAAGCTCGTTGCGTACGGTGCGTGATAATTTACGTCAGTCTATCTCCGATATGTTAACCCTACGTGCGGCACTGACCAATACGCCAGTTTATACCGATAGTAGTGTTCAGCCTGTGGCTGCTGTTGACCTGGATGGTGACTCAGTCTCACTGATTGGTGTCTCTTTGGGTTCCATTATTGGTACCGGTGTTGTCGGTGTAGCTGATAGTTATGACACTGATGGCGACGGCGTGACCGAAAGTGATGACAATAACCCATTTGATTTTAATGCTGCTGCACTGAGTGTTGGAACGGCGCAGGCTGCTGCTGTAATGGGGTATTCCAATGTTTTTGGTCCGATCGTTAAAGCGGCTTTCAAAGCTAATGATTCTTTTGCTGCAGCTGTAGCAGGCAATCTTGGTTATAGCGCCAGTGACTTTATTGCCCTGAGAACTACGGATCCAACAACTTACGATAGCCTGTCAAATATTGCTTATCCTAGCTTTATCCAGACCTTTATCGCAGGGGCTCAGCAAGTGGTTGATGGCGGTGACTCAAGTGCCTGGGCTGCTCAGATCAAGAGCGACACACCAGTGTTGGTGACTCAGGTCGTTGGTAATGGCGTTAACCTATCGGATCAATATGTACCGAATTCAACCGCAGAAAATGGCTTTCCTCTGGGGGGATCCGCAGGCTTAATCAGTGGGTTGGGTTTAACGCAAGCTTCTACTTCGACCGCAGATGCTGCTGGTTTGAAGGTCTATACCAATTTCTTACTGGGTAAACACCAGTCGTTGTTAGATCCATCAGAAGAAGTGGGTGTGACACAGGACGCCGAGTCAGCACTGGCGGCTACAGTTGAGATGCAGACGCAAGTGATCTCTTTTGTTAAGAGTCAAGGTACTGCTATCAGTATCACCAATAGCAACGTTGTTCAGTAATCGAGGCAACACGTTGAACGTTATCTCTGACAAAAAGAATTACGGAGAATCATTATGAAATTTCAAACAAGTGTCTTGTCTCGTAGTATTAAAGCAACCATTCTGGCTGCTTCGGGTTTAGTGGTAAGCCAAAGTGCTCTATCGGCAGGTTTCGCTTTAAATGACCATAGCGCAACGGCATCTGGTAATGCTCTGGCTGGCGCTGCTGCCAGTAATTCGGATATGTCCTTTAGTTTCTGGAACCCAGCGCTGTTGGATAACGGTAACGGTCTTGATAGTGACGGCAACGGTTCCCGCAGTTCAGTGTATGCCAGTGGGGCGCTGATCTTGCCGGATATGGATGTGACCGTGAACTCTGCGGCTGATCCGGTTGGTAATCCCATGACTGGTGAAGCAGATAATGTAGTTGATAAGTCGTTTGTGCCTTCGCTGCATTATGCTTATGCACTGGATTCAGATACCACAATTGGTGCTTCTTTTAATGTGCCTTTTGGTTTGGCAGGTAAGTATGGTAGAGATTGGGCTGGGCGTTACCACTCTGCAGAAACAGAGGTGCAGGTATTAACACTGGCATTAAATGCATCCCATAAACTATCTCCGCAACTAAAGGTTGGTGGTAGTGTTCAAGTTCATCGGGGCTATGTGCTGTTGGCTTCTGCCTTAACTGATTTCAATGCCGGTAATAGTGCTGGTGGTGAAGGCTATGGTGAGCTGGAAGGTGATGATATCGCAGTGGGTTATGCTTTTGGTTTGGCGTATGAGCCTACGCCTGGTACACGTTTAGGTATCGGCCATCGCAGTAAGATCGATTTTACCTTTGAAGGTGATGCGGCCTACGAAAATGTCCCTCCAACTATGGCAGCACTGGGTGTAGATAACGCCTATGTGTTTGACCAAATCGAATTTCCATCAGTAACGACGTTAAGTCTTGAGCATGATCTGAATAAGAAGCTGACTCTTGGCCTGACAGCGATGCATACGGGTTGGAGTTCGATGGATGAGTTGAGAATCGCATTCGCTGCCGGTGAGGATAAGGTTAAACAACCTGATTCTGTACTGACCTTTAATTTTGAGGATCAATGGTTTTATTCGGTTGGTGCGACTTATCAAGCCAATGATAAGCTGACTTTACGTACTGGTTTTGCGAAAGATAACTCACCTGTGAAAGAGGAATATCGTTCTGCTCGTACACCGGATGGTGACCGAACCTGGATGTCGTTTGGTAGTAGCTATCAACTGTCGGCGGATAGCAGTGTTCATTTAGCTTATACCTATGTAAATGTGGATAAGGTGAACCTAAACCGTACGGGGCAGTTAGCAGAAGATGCCTCGCGGGGTAGTGTTAACGCAGATTATGACACTGATGCTCATGTGTTTTCTGTGGGCTTTAATATGAACTTCTAGTGTTTTCATTGGTTGTTACTACACCCAATGAATATGAAAGCGGGCCAATTTGTGGCCCGCTTTTTTTCGTCTGATATCAGAGCAAATTTTGGTTAAAGCATTTCTGTATCAGCTGTATGGAGTCTGACTATTGAGGGTCAGAACTCAAAAATATCGCCGCCATTGACCAGATTATTCAGGCCGGTTAGCTCGACATCAGTCATATCAAAAGGGCCTCGATCCAGATAGGCTTCAACTACTTCCGCCACAGACAATACTTCGCCTTCTTCACCCAGATAGCGCTCCAGATCAACGCTGTGCTCACGCACGACCTGTTCGCCATCTTTTTCAAACAGTGACTCGATAGAGAGTAATCCTTCGTCATCGAGATCCAACTCAATATGCTTGGTAAAAGTTTCACCTTCTTCATTGGTCACTACAACATCAATATCTACACCACCATCTTCACTGTCTTCGCTAATCGTGGTGGTTTTGCTGGTGCCGCGCTCTTCATTGCTGGAGCTGATATCAATACCACCAGATGCATTGTCGGCAATATTAACCGAGTGGGTATGGATCTCGCCATCTCGGCCAGTGCCGGAGACTGTGATATCGATGCTGCCATCTTCATTGTTGATTACCTCTTGAGTTGCATCTTCCAGGCCTCTCTGTCCTGGACCACGACCACCTTCCTGAGCGCCATTCTGATTACCGCGATGATTACCATTTCTCATGATTCTTTCCTTATTTTACTAATAGCAAATGCAATTGAGTTTGACGTTAAAGCAGAAGCGCTATTTTCAGGGCTCAAGCATTTTCTGTTGTATTAAGCACTGATAAATAATCTTCTGTGGGATAATTTCCCATTTCGTGCTTTTAGCTTAAGTGTGATTTTTTCCCATGTAAAGGTTTTTTGCTGCTAAAATTACTTTTGTGGGATAAAATCCCGCTTAATGAGTTTCGAATTTTGCTGATTTTTGGTTTTTCAGGTTATTTATGAGTTCACCGACACCACCGATTGCTTTGGTAAAAGCTGTAAAAATGCTGCTAAGACCTCTTATTCGCTTATTGATCGAATATGGCATCACGTTTCCATATCTCAGTAATCTGCTGAAAAGTGTTTTTGTTGAGGTGGTAAACGAAGAGATGCTGGTTGATGGAAAGCGACAAACGATTAGCCGTATCAGTGTGGTCAGTGGCGTGCATCGTAAAGATGTGAAGCGAATCCTTGAGGAACCTGAAGAATCGGATAGTAGTGGCAAGGCTGCATCTTTAGGTGCCAGGATTCTCGGGATCTGGTTGGGAGATCCGCAATATAAAGGGGAAGATGGTGCGCCTTTGCCCTTGCCAAGGGTGCCAGCTATTGATGGCAACATTAGTTTTGAGCAGTTGGTGGAATCGGTAAATAAAGATGTGCGCCCAAGAGCGGTATTGGATGAGTGGCTGAGATCGGGTTTGGTGCAAATTGATGATAGGGATTATGTTGTGCTTGACCCTGAGGCGTTTGTGACAGAGAAGAATTTCGATGAAAGGGCTTATTTTTTGGGCCGTAATCTTAGAGATCACCTGGCTACGGCTTCCCACAATCTCATGCCAGGTCATGAGCGCAAGTTTTTTGAGCGTACGGTGTTTTATGATCGTTTATCCCAGCAATCTGTTGATGAACTGAATCAGCTCTCACATAAACTGGCGATGGAAACCTTACAAAAGATTAATGAAGAAGCGATACGCTTAGCGGAAAGGGATGAGGAGAGTGCTGATGCGACTTATCGCATGACGTTTGGCAGTTTCTATTTCCAAAAAGATGAGCGACTTGAGCTTGGTGACGTTGAGTCTGTGAAGGGCAGTACAGCCTTATCCTCAAAGGATATGCAAAAAGGTCAGTAGTGTAACAATGGCGAATAGCAAAGAAGTTTTGGCTGGACTGCTGAAACACTTAAAAACAGGATTGCTTCTGACAGGTGCTATTGTAATCAGTGCCTGTCAGCTGTCGCCTCAAAATCATGATGCTTCTGCTCAAAACGAGGGCCGCGGGCTGGGGGGGACTGGTATCCAAGCCGGTGATGATGGCAGAGGGATCGGTGGCACAGGCCAGATTGCTGAGAATCGCGGTATAGGCGGTACGGGTGTCGATACCGATGGTAGAGGCATTGGCGGTACCGGCCAGATTGCTGAGAATCGCGGTATTGGTGGTACTGGGATCGACACCGACGGTAGAGGCATTGGTGGTACCGGACAGGTTGCTGAGAATCGCGGTATAGGCGGTACGGGTATCGATACCGACGGCAGAGGCATTGGTGGTACCGGTCAGATTGCTGAGAATCGTGGTATTGGTGGTACGGGTATCAGAACACAGGATACTGAAACTGAGCAGTGGTTGGCCCAACTTAAGCGCGGTGAGAAGGTTGCTGTTGTGGGTACCATCAATGATTTTGGCAGTGTTTGGGTGAATGGTTTGCATATCCACTTCGATGAACAGACACCCGTCACGGTTGATGGTCAGACCATTTCTGCTGTAGAACTGTTACCGGGCCAGAGAGCCGTTATTACTGCGGTAATGATAGAAGGGAAACTTTGGGCTGAATCTATTGAGATTATTCATGAAGTGATTGGCCCTGTAAGCCGCAGTCTGCCGGAAAAAAATAGCTTTATGGTACTTGGGCAGGAGGTGCGCTTAACAACAGATGGACAGCAATTAGCAAATGCGGCGCAATCGTTACCGAGTAATGGGCAGTGGGTGAGAGTTTCAGGCCAAAGAAACACCAGTGATGCCATTATTGCTAGCCGTGTGCAGGTTGTAGAGCCTCAGTTGGAGGCCCTGCTGCGAGGAAGATTCGAGCAAACCGCTGAAGGCTTCAATATTGGCTCCCAAAGCTTTGAGTCAGCACTTGATATAAATAACCTGAAACAGAATGGCTTTGTGGTTTTAAAGGCTCACGTGCAAAACGGTCAGTCGATGGTTACTAACGTTTCTCCCGTAACAAGCTTTGCACAGAGAGATGATATTTCCCTTGTCACTGTGGAGCGATTAGCTGAATCCTTAGCACGTTCAGGTCCATATCTGTCAGGTATTGCAAATCTTGATCAAAGGATAGACAAAGTCGAAAGAGCGGCTCAGGCTTCTGTGGATGTTGCTGATAAGTCGGTCAGCAAAATTGTGCGTGCTAGGATTATAAAACGAGATATTCGTATTGAGCAGATTGTGAACAAGGCACCTGTCAATTGGTCGGCTAAGCCAAGGGTTGATCGCGTTGATATGAAGCGAAGCAAAGATGCTACCGGTGATGTAGATCCAAATTCCAGAGTCGATGGTCATGGGCCGCTTTCATCGCATCAAAGTGCTAATGACATGCAGGATCATTTTAAGCAGCATGCTCTAGATAAACAGCAGGTTCTAGATAAGCAGAGGGGAGATCTCTCTCGGACACCGGAACCTATCTCTCTTTCCGTACCGCCGTCAGGCTCAGGAGATGTCAGGCCAAACGGAAGCGGGCAGCTTGGCAGGCCTGAGAATAGTGCTCGTTCCCACAGTAGAACCAGAATTGATAGGCCCGAACGACCCGCGAGAGAATTCCGGCGACCCATTCGCCCAGAAAAAACAAGATCAAGGCCGGAGCGACCCCGGAGACCTGAGTGATGTTAAGGATGATTGCGCAATTGAAGACCGGTATTTCTGTTGGATTGTTATTACGTTCACTTAGTCAGGTCTCAGGGGGATTTTTGATGCTATCCGTTACCCTGCACTCTATTGCGGATGATCGTATACAGGTAATTAGTGGCTATGAATACAGTCAGGGTGATTATGGTCAGACATTAACCACCTATGAGCACCTAATGCCCTTAAGTATCAGTTGGCAACGAGATGATTGGCAGATCAAAGTCAGCAATGGCTTGATTAGGAGTGAAGGGCCGGTAAACACCGTGGCGGCGACAGATGGTGTTGTGCTTGATGACGCTGTATCAGGCAGTGATGATGGGGCCTTAGTTAATCATCGGGGTATTATGGATACCTACCTTGCGTTTAGAAAGGAGTTGCCCTGGGGTGAGGCATATAGCCTTTTTATGGATCTGAATTTAACCACTCGTTTACCAACGGCTAGCAGCGATAACGTTGTTGAGAGAGATCCCGACTATGAAATTATGTTGGATCTTTTTTGGCAACGAGATCGTTGGTTACCAATGTTAAGTGTTGGCTATAAATGGTTGGGGGAGAGTGATGAGATTAGCCTGAATGATGTAGCTCTGCTTTCATTGGGGCTTCAGTACACGTTAACTGATCAGTGTCAGTTGGGTGGTCTTCTTGATTATCAGCAGGCGAGTAGTTCTACTAGTGATGCGGTACAGGAGCTAATGTTTTACGGTAACTGCCGAATGGATAAACAATGGTCACTCAGTCCTTATTTGCTGAGTGGCTTTAGTGATAGCAGTGTGGATTATGCCATTGGAGTGCAGTTAATCTGGCGGAGCCAATAAATATAGATTGTTGGAAAATTACGAGTAGTAAAAATAGCAGTTCCTACTACTCGTAATAACTAATGATCTAACTTTATAAGCCTGGCCCAGAGCTTAAGCCACTTTAGGATAGGTCAGCTGGCTTTGGCTCAAGTTGTTTCTGACAAGTAGTGCCAGGTAACTGATCGCACAGCAGTTTGGATCCAGCACTGGAATTGTTTTACCAAGTTTATCTTCTAGCATTGATGCTAGAGGTTGGGCAAAACGAACAAAACCGGTGCAGCCGAAAATCAGAGCATTAGCGCCATCCTGCTCAATTGCTTTTAATGCTTCTTGATACAGATGATCCAGGATAATTTGACGGGCTTCATCCTCTGCAAGATTAGGCACTATAATGTTCAGGGGGCGTACTGAAGCCAGGTTTTCGCTAATGCCAAAGTTGCGGGTGTGTTCGCTTTGCATCTCTTCAACATTGGCTACTGTCAGGATAGAGAAGCGCTTAGCTAGCATCATGGCAGTAAAGGCGCTGGCTCTGAAACCTCCAATCACTGGAATACTAACGGCTTGACGGGCGGCTTCTACACCGCACATATCCATATCAGTAACAAAAATACCGTCAAAGCCCTCTTTCTCTGCTTTTCTAGCCAGTTCAACAACATGTGGTGCATTCATAGCCAGATCAAGTCTGGACTGGATAAAAGGGGAGCCTTGGCTGATCGCTTCAATATCAACACTGATTTCTGAAGTCAGTACAGGTTGTACGGAGTTCTCAATCAGGTTGTTATATTCTGTAGTATTAACAGGGATAATAATTTTAAGTTTCATTATGCATCGATTCCAACAATGGATAATTTAGGGGTGTCACTGCTCGTTTTTTCCAGGTTGCGCTCTTCAGCACTGACGGGGGAGTGGTAGCTGCCATAGTAGCCATAATGTTTGAAGACATTGGCATACTGTTTATGGAACCAGGGGTGGTACATTGCCTTATCGGCCTGCAGTGAATAGAGGCAGATCGGCAGGCGTTGTGGATGATTCAGGAAGTGGTTCTGAATTTCGGTATTGGACAGTACAGTACCGTCAGGTTGGATATAACAAATTAAGTCAGGGGCCATAGCAATTGGGCTATCTGACTTATTAGACCAAACCAGCATGTTTTCGTTTTTAACAACAACGACAAATTCTTCCTGATCATCGTTTTCAATATAGACTTCTAGCCAGTCAAAGCCTCCTCGAGTTGAAGAGCTGACACGACTGATATACCCCTGACAAAGCATTTTAGCGGTTGGCAAAGCATCAATAACGGATAGAGGTTCATCGGAAAGGCGTAATGCACGGCCTAAGTCTCGGGCCTTAGTCATGGTGTGGTGAATAAAGACATCTTCCTGTTTGGCCTGCAAACCTTTCATTGCGTAGCAAGAAAGAGAAGCACGTCCATGGAAACCTGCATTGGCTGAGATAATGCTGCGAGCTAGTGCATCTACTGCAGAAGTATCATTACAATCCAGATTCATTTTGGCGCCGCCTGCATCAATCGAAGTCTCTGATGCCAGAACACAGGGCGAGATCTGCAGATTAAACTCAGCTTCCTGATTGGCAAAACTTAGCATTGGAATGCAAGGTACAGCTCGGCCCGCTCCATCACCATTAATAACAGGTAGTTCAAGATTAGCCGCAACAAGTAGGGCCATACCGTGGGCAATAGTCCCCGTTTCTGCTGGCATTAAAGAGCAGAAGGTAAAGCTAGGATTGCCTAAACGGATTTTAATTAAGCGCTCATGACTTAGAAACGCACTGACAGGAGATTCGCCGTAGCCGTATTGTAAAAACTTTTGTGGAGCACCCATAGCGCCCATAACGGGAAACCAGTCATGATCGGGAATCTGATTTGGCTCCAGATATTGAATATGATCAACACCTCTTTTCTCTAAAACTTTCTTTGTATCTGCTATCAGGCGTTGACCATTGGCTAAAGCACCGCCACCGCCGCAGGCGTAAAAGTGTGCTCCTACAGCTATATCGTCTAAATCTTGGAAGGTAAATGTATGTGATTGGTTTGAGTCCATCAGGCTTTCTCCTTTTTAACTTCTGCAGCAAGTATAAGTAATTAAAAAAAAGAAATTGGCATCATTCACGGATCACTTATGGCCATAAGCTTTTGATCCTTTGCCTTATTATGGGGTTATCCCGCTATGATCCCTTGTTGATACTGGTGTCATTTATATGTACGGACAAAGATATAATGCTTTTTAGTGTTTTTAATATTAGGGATAAGTGGTATACGGGGGTAGGTAATGACTATTTAGTGCAATTCTCTTTTGCATTAAAGAAAAAGAGAGATATTTTTCAATGAAATGTTTGTAATAGGCACCTAAACAAAGGCTTCTCAAAGGAACTGCCGTTCTTTCAAGCAGTTGAGTTTGGAAGTGTATTGGTCAGGTGCGTATTAATTGCCCGAAACTGCAGAGTAATGCTAAAGTCTATTAAGTAATAAGTATCGTTTTTCTCATGCTAGGAGCAGAAAATATTTAATATATTCTGATTTCTCTGCACGCCTGCTTACTCCATAAAGGATTGGTTGAAACTTTCTTCTTCTCCCATCGCTTTGCGAATACGAGCCGCAAACAAGGGGCTTTCCTGGCAGTATAAAAGACCTTCCTGAAGATATTGGTGGGCTTCAGTGGCTTCAGAACAAAGCGCTAATAGACGGAACATTTCAGGAACATAACACTCTTCACCATGTTCGATACCAAAAGTGATGCCTTTATGCAGAACTTCTACTGCTTCTTTAGTTTTGTTAGTTTCCAGATAAATTTCAGCAAGAATAGTGCTGTATAGAGAGTAGGCTATTTTATCGCCACTGCTTGCTAGCCATTGCCGATAGCCTCTGTCAACGATACTAGCGGCTTGAGGATCTTTATCCAGTTTATGTTTTGCCCAGCCTGAAAAGAGTGCCGCAACACCTCTGTAGAAGGGGAAATTCATACTGATAGATAAAGCTTCCAATTCCTGAGCAGCGGCAAGTGACTTAGCGGGTTTGTTGTGATGATAATCCAGCCAGGCACTGCCTTGCAGAGCAATAGATAGACTGAAATCGTGTTTAAGGTCACGCATCTCCCGCATGAGGTCATTTCGGAATTGCTCGGCTTTCTCTCCATGTTCTAAGATCGATGCTGACCAGATAGCAAAACAGCCTGCTAAAGCCCGTGGATCTTGACCCATTAGTTGAATCGAGATCTTGGTATACTCGGGTTTGTACAGACGAAGAGCATGACTTGCGGCGGATTCCGCTTGTTTGTGTTTGCCCCGCCAAAACAGGGTGTTAGCCAGTGCTGTATAGGCATGAATACAGCCCTGATCATCATTTAGAATAAGGGATACTTCCAAGCAACGATTAGCTAGCTCTTCCGCAGCGGCCATATTCAGTGTAGATATCTCAATTGTCCACAAACCAAATAGTGCCATTGCCAGCCGTTTATCCGCTTCTTTTTGCTTACATAACTCTTCAATCCGCAAATAAGAGCTCTTTAGTAGTGGTGATACCCAGCCATACTTCACTTTATAAATACTGGATAGTGCTAGCTGAATATCGATTTCGATATCACTGACATCTTTTTCAGAGCATGATTTAGCTAGCTGAAGTGCTTTATTTAGTATGCGCTCAGATTCGTTGTAAAGCCCTTTCTGTAATAAGCTTGTAGCTGCTAGAGAGTGATACTTTGCACCTTTTAACAGGTGTCCTGCTTGTTCAAAGTGATGGGCTAAGCTGTATACATCCAGTTGAGGCATCTTATCCAATCTTTTTTCAAGATAATCCGCAACAGCTTGGTGATACTTGCGCTTTATATCATCTGGCAAACGCTCTCGAACGATATGCTGAACCAGTTTATGGCAAAGGCTGATACTAAGATGAATATCAATCTTAACCAGTTGAGCGGAAACTAAGCCTTCAGGTGAATAATCTTTATGTTTGAGAAGATCTTTCACAACACTTAAAGGCAATGGTGCTTCGCAGATACTGAGTAATTCAAGTACTCGGCGGTCTTTTTCTTCCAGCTGAAGCAGTTTTTGTTCAACCAGCAGCTGTAGAGAAGAAGGGATTGCTTCACTGTCCTCTGGCTGAGAGGTTAACAGCTGAATTAAATATAAAGGGATACCTCCAGACCACTGAATGCAACGATGGATATAACTTTTGGGTAAATGATTGAACTCATGGCATAAGCGCTCGACTTCTGCTTCAGATAAAGGGCCGAGCGGGATTGTTGAAAAGTGGCAGTAGTCGTTAATAAAAGGTTCTAAAGTGATCTGATTCTGATATTCAGTTCTACTGGTAATGATGCAACTGATTGGTAAGTGCTTGCACAAGGTCAGTAGTTTACCTAAAAGTTGGCAACCCTTGTAGTTTGCCAGGTGAAGGTTATCAACCGTGATTAATAAACTATGTACTTGCCAACCTAAGAAGATAGTAAACATCTGGGCCATTGCTGCCAGTATCTCATCCTCATTAATCGGTTGAGCATTTTGCCAATGTTCTTTGCTGTTAATAACCTTAGTGCTAAGGTCCAGTAGTTGTACAAAAAATATCTGCTGATTAGCTGGAATTTCCTGATTAAATAGCAAGCTAAGAATTTTTTTCTCAGGCCAGCGTTTCTTTGCCTGTATAAATAGGTTTTGACATAAGCCTGCAGTTAATTGGTGTAGAGGGTCATTCCAACCGGCTTCCAGATCAATATCAGCAACTAAGATCTCCTGAAGATAGGCTTGTTCGTGGATAGCATTAATTAATCTGCTTTTACCGATGCCAGCCTGACCGTGTATATGGGTAATAGCGGGACAGTTGCGACGCTTAACTCCATCTAAAAGACCACTAAGTTGTAGCAATTCAGTACTTCTACCAATTAAAGGCAGCGTTTGTTGGAGATGCTTTTCACTATGCAGTACCCAGAGGCGTTGTTCGGACTCGTGGCTGGTGCGATAGTTAAAGTGCGTGTCGCTGATTTTGTAAAGATCAGTAGAGACGATGATAGAATCACAAGGTATATAAGTTGAGTGTTGCGCAAACCATTGTAAAACTGGTGGATCTATTATTGTCTCTTCGAGGTTTTGCTGGACAGGCCCAAGTTGTAATGCTGCATAAAAGTGGATCGGTAGATCTCTATCTAAGAGAAATCTCTGAATCTCAAGGGCAACTAACTGGGCATGTAAATGTCCTTTATTATTGATAGTCTGGTGGCCAAATGTCGCTAGAATGGTGTTGCCAAGTGCTTCCTGCCACAGGCTACCACTACGCTGTAATAGCTTTATAACATCTTGTGTAAGTTCTTCTGTTATATCCCAGGAGTCAAAACGTAACCATAAAATAGGTAGTATTGAATGGGATACAGCAGAAGATCCACACAGATTTAGAGTGTCATCAGCAGATTTATTCTTATCGTCATCTGCAGATAGAGTTACGTCACTAATATCAATATCAAAGAAAGAGGCCAAGTTTCGTGCTGTTCGAAGACTAACTCTTTTCCCTGCTTCTGCTCGTTTTACTGTCGCAATAGATACTGTCAGGCGACGTAATTCGCACGCATAAACTAAGCCTTCTTGGCTAAGCCCTTGAATTTGCCTTAATTGCTTGAGTTTTTCACCGTCAAGCAGCAGTTTAGAGTCCATATTTACTCCATAAATGCACTTTAAACCTGGGGAGGGTACTATCCAAACACTAGGGGCCTTAAATATCCCGCCGACTAGGCTCTGTTGATCAGGTAATAGCTCTGATTTATAGCACTTTTTAGCGGAAAACTTCTAATCGGATAATTAAATAAGAAAGAACTCTGCTTTGGGAAAGTGTTAATGCTTGCGAATTCCCTGATTCTCACAGCAGAAACTAACACATCCAGTGCGGAAGGTCACTGTTGCATAATAAAAAGCTTCACTCTTTATGAGAAGGACAATTGCCGATCTCTTGGTGGGAGGCGGTGGGAGGCCAGTTGTTTCTGGCGTTGGGTCTTAATTTAGCTATTGAATGAAGTACCTAAGATACAAGTCTAAGCACTCACACAAAAGTTTCTTTTTAGCAAATGGCTTTGTTCTTCAGCTGTTGGCCAAAATATCGAAACACTTTGTGTCAGTGTGTATAAAAAGGAGAAGAACGGTTTTCTGCTTCTATAACGTGACTTCTCCTGTCGCTCATGAGAGGATTAGTGGATGAGTTAAATGGTTAAAAACTGAACAATTGTTTAAACATAGGTTCATTAGAACAGCTATGGAAACTGATTGGGTTGCCATCCAGAAAAATAGTGCCAGCTTGGGTTTTATTATCGGGAATACAAAGACTGACGATTTGAATATCAACAGAAGCTTGATCAGGGGCATTTTCAGGGAGAGATAAAGTCATTTCATTAATCTGCATTTTAGTTGGATCAATGATATAGGCGCAGCCGACACTAAATGTTTGGGTTTCCACAATATTGAAGGTTGGGCTTTCGTTTGACGATCGATTACTGCCACTCAGTAATACATGTGTAGAGCAACCGTTATTATTGTGGCCAACAATTGCAATAGTGTGTGTTGGCAGATTGGTAAAAGTGACAGATTGCCCTTTGCGTAGTGTGTTCTTAGCGCCTGAATTGATAAATATTTTACTCTCGCAGACAAAACTTGAGCACAGACTTTCAAAGTTCGTTGCTTGAATGGTCATCTGGCCTTCCTCCACTATGCCTGGATATTTAATTGTTGCTCTTACCTTAATGGGCTAAACGATCAGGGATATCCCTTTTATTGTGATGAGATTCTGCATCCATGGTAAGTAATAGAGCAAGAGCATGGCTTATTTGAAGCCAGAGTATCCCTCGTTCTCTATTCTATTCACCAGGACCAGGCTCCAGAAACATTTTTGCAGCTCAACCAAGTTCTGTTGTCGCAGAAGCTACTAGGTTGCTGTTGATGCTTGGAGTGCTTGTCACCTATGGAGCTGACTTTATCGGCTTTGATCCGTTTATTCAGTATCAGTTACGGATCACTTGTGGTTTCCCCGTATCAAAAAAGATCTAAAGAAGCTTGTTTCTGGCTTATGAGGCTGTCGCGACCGATGATGCCTTAGCTTTTAAGATCCTTTTTATCCTCAGATATTCTGTCCTGAAATATAAAAGACCCCTAACTGACTCTTCTTTTTATTCATCTTTTTTTGTATGGCCATATAACTATTTGCCTCCTTTTATCTGATCCATACAGGAAATAAACCTGATTCTAGCTGAGCTGGCGACAGGGTTTTTATCATGTTTTCTTTTTACTGCTTTGTGGAGGTGTCCATGTAAAAAATATCACATTGAGTTAATTGGTTTTTATTTGAATTTTTGGAGGCATTTATGACTATCATTTTTTTAACCGCAAGCTACTGTCAACATATCAACTTTAAATTATTAAGAGAAAAGTATGATCTAAGAGTAGTGTTATTAACCGACAAGAATATTTCTCTATCGAGAGATTTTCTTAATGAGTTTGATCGAGTTGAGCGTTTGTCTTCTTCAAACCATGACGTCAGACCAATTCTGAACTTTTCTGAAGCCTTGGCCATTTGTAGTGAGGAATCTATTGCGTCACGGGGTGAAATTACCATCGTCTGTCAGGAGGAGTCCAATCTACTACTTGCAGCAAAGCTGCGAGAAATACTGGATCTGGCAAAAGGTGATCGACCTAATATTGTCAATCGTTTTAGAAATAAGCTGTTGATGAAGCAGGCTCTGAAGCCTTCAGGGATAAAAATGCCTGAATATCAAGCAATTGATAAAAAGCGTTTGTCGTGTTGTCGCGTAACTTACTTTAATGAATTGGCTCAGAATTTAGGCATTCCTTTTATTGTAAAACCGGTAGATTCTGCAGGCAGCTTTGGTGTTGAGATCATCCGAGAGGTCAGTGATTTCTACCGTTGGGCTCAGGATGTTCAGGACAGTGTTTTTGAGTACGAAGCGGACGAATTCATTCCATACCCTATGGGACAGGTGGATTCGATAGTTGTGGATGGTGAGATCGTTTTTGAAGGTGTTTTGGAGTTGAATTGCACAAACTTCCAGTTTGTTCAAGGGACGCCTTTAGCAGCTCGTTATGTTGATGATCCTAACCTTAAGGCCAAAATGTCAGAGATGAATCGTAAGGTGATTAAAGCATTAGGGCTTAAAAATGGTTGTAGCCATCATGAAATGTTTATCAACCCGGAAACTAAAGAGGTCACTTTCTTAGAGATTGCTTGTCGGGTTCCAGGAGGAATGATCATTCCGATTCATAGGTCGAATACTGGCGTGAACTTTATGCAAGTACACGTTGAGTCTTTGATTGATGAACGCTTTAGATTCAAACAGGGGAAAAACAAAGGAACAAATGTATATGCTATGTTGCCAGTTGAGTCTGGAACCATATCGAATCTTGTTGAACCTGATTTAGAGAGCCGTTACAGCATCGATTGGAAAGTAAAAGTAGGAGATAGAGTGAGTGCTAATAGCGTAGTTGATACAGCTGGAATATTACACTTCTATAATGACGATATCGCTGCTTTACATAGAGACTACGATAGATTGAGTCAATATAAAGCGGTTGTTTGTGAATAAAATCAATAGACTTTTAAACACTGACTAATTCTTTTGTCTTGAATAAAAGATTAAGTCTGAAGATAGAATGAGGAGGTCGGGTGTCGGTACCTCATCTAAGCTTCACTCAGGTTGGATATGGACGTAGGCACAAGAGGTGCCGGCAGCCTGAAATTAAGAAATAAATTATTTATCGCGATTTTATCTGTCCTTAGGCCTAAAGACACTCAGCAATTGAGTGGGTTACATCTCGTTACTTTTGAGCACAATGTCCTACATATGAAGGGCATCTGATTTACATCCTGCATTTATGCTCCAGATATTACTCTGGTGTAGCTACCAGTCTGTTTTCGTTGCAGTCATTGCTTTGCTATCTCGATAGACTCATTAAATTCGTCATTATTTGAATAAGAATGAGACTACAGAAAAAGGTTAAAGCGAGCTGTTGATAAGCACTCACAAAAGTTTCTCTTTAGCCGATGGCTTTAATTCTTCAGCTATGGGTCGAAAAATATCGGAACACTTTTGTGTAAGTGTGTAATGCGTATTCAAGCACCCAAACAAAAGCCACATGACATTACACTGCTCCTTCCTGTAGCAGGTAGATACATAGCGAAATTTTTTGTTTGGGGATTTCACAGGGCTTCATCCCTGAGATCCGTCTAAGGAAAATAACAATGTACACAGACTTCTCTCTGCTGATTAATGGTCAAAAGGTTCAAGGTGCTCAGGAAGAATTTAAGGTATTAAATCCGGCTAATGAGGATGTAGTGGCCACTTGCCGTAATGCCTCTGTTGGTCAATTGGATGAAGCCGTTAGTGCGGCTCAGGAAGCGTTTAAAACCTGGCAATATACTTCTGATGAAGAGCGCAAGCTGTTGTTGAATCAGATCGCCGACAAAATTGAAGAAAATGCTACTGAGTTAGCTGAAATCATCGTTAAAGAGCAGGGCAAACCTATGTTCCTGGCTCAAGCTGAAGTTGGCGGAGCGGTTGCCTGGACCCGTTATGCTACTACTTTAGATATTCCTGTTGACGTTATCGAAGATAGTGAAAACAAGCGCATTGAGGTACAGCATAAACCTCTGGGCGTTGTAGGTTCCATCACCCCTTGGAATTGGCCTCTGATGATTGCCATCTGGCATATTGCTCCAGCGCTGAGAACAGGTAATACCGTCGTCTGTAAACCATCTGGCTTGACGCCATTGAATACTCTGCGCCTGATTGAGCTGATGAATGCGGTATTGCCTGCAGGTGTGATTAATGTGGTTACCGGTGATGGCGAGATCGGAAATGCCATGAGCGAACATCAAGGCATCAATAAAATTATCTTTACTGGCTCGACGCCAACGGGTCAGAAGATTATGCAGAATGCGTCCTCTAACCTGAAGCGTCTGACACTGGAGCTGGGCGGAAACGATGCGGGTATTATCCTGCCAGATGCGGATGTTGACGCCATTGCAGAAGGTATCTTCCAGACAGCTTTCCTGAATATGGGCCAGACCTGTGCCGCACTGAAACGTCTTTATGTGCATGATAGTTTGTATGATCAGGTATGTGAGAAACTGGTTGCTATTGCCGAGGCCCAAAATGTGGGTAATGGCCTGGAGGAAGGCGTTACTTTTGGTCCTATCCAGAACCGTATGCAGTTTGACCTGGTTAATGCACTGGTTGAAGATGCCAAAGAACAAGGCGCTGATATTCTGTGTGGCGGTGCTCCTCTGGACGGTAAAGGTTACTTCTATCCACCCACCATCGTAGCGAATATCTCTGATGGAACGCGTCTGGTTGATGAAGAACAATTTGGCCCTGTGCTGCCTGTTATTCGTTATTCCGATATTGATGATGCCGTTGCTCGTGCCAATAACTGTTCCGTAGGTTTAGGTGGCTCTGTGTGGTCTACTGATATCGAGAAAGCTCAGCAGATTGCTCAACGCCTGGAATGTGGTACTGCCTGGATCAATGGTCACGCAGAGGTGCTGCCTCATGCTCCATTTGGTGGTTGTAAGATGTCCGGCTTTGGTGTGGAGTTTGGTCAGGCTGGCCTGATGGAATATACCGTACCGCAAACCATCAATATCAATAAGTAATGCTTCTGAATCTCTGAAAATAGGTTTGTTGCCTGTTAATGCATGGGTTTCAAGCCCTGACAGAAATATGGTTAACCAGAATTGCGTCCAGCTGGTTGAAGCGCTTTATTTCAGTAAGGGTGCTTTCAGAGATCAAAAATCTATTTGCCTTAGAGTTGAAGTTATGTCGCTCTGTTTAACCACCTCGTAAGAGGTGGTTTTTTTAGTTCTACTAAAAACCTGGCTTTAAGTTAATCAGGACACGCTGGTTTACAGTGGTTTGATTTGATCAAACATTGCGGCCTGGCCATGGAACTGGCCCAGTTCATCGACAATATTCCACACAATTGCTTGCTCAATCATAAAACGTTTACCGGTTGATGAGATGCGCACACCAGAATAGTCATCGATATAACCTTGATTGGTTACTTTTTTCAGTAACTCTGCTCTTTCATCTCGATTAATCGGTTCTGCAGAGTGTCGCGATGGCAACTGAATAAAGGCCAGCCAGCTAAATTCAAACAGCTCTAGCGCCCTTTGATTGCCGAAATTAAAAATAGGATCAGCTTCCAAGCCATGGGAAAGCAGTGCAAAAGGTGCGCTATACAGCTTTTGGATCAGTTGCGGATCATTTTCTGGAAAATCATGCCCGGGTAGCAAAGGTCTACCCAATAACTGTTGGAAGCTGTAACAAAGTAGTTGAGCGTGTCTTTGATAAAAGGGAGTCTCTAACGCTTCAGGTGTTTGACTCATCTTTTGTTCTCCTAATCCTTATGCAAGTCATCCGGTTCAGCCATATTGTAATCAACCGTATTTCAATTGGTTATGTTATAGCTTAAAAATAGCGTCAACAGCATTAGCAGAAATATCACTCTAAACGACAGTAATGCTCTTAAGCAATGGCTGTTGCATACCAGACAAAAGCAATTCAACATTCTCCACTCTGCAAGCTAGAGAGCTTGGTATGTTTTGGCAAGCTTTTGTTTTTCTTATGAGTTAAGGAGCAGGAGCATAAGCCCTTAAAAACATATCAATGCAGCTTTGAGTGTAGGCCGCAATTTCTGCTTCACTTTGCCGACTCTCGATATTGTATTCTGCCTCCATACGCGCTTCACCCTGTAGTATTTTTAGTAATTGTACTGCAGCCATACGGGGATCTTCGATCTGTAATTTTCCATTTTCATCCAGTTGCTGCAGGATCCTAGCGACTTGGCTGATCACTTGGAGAGGCCCCGTGGCATAAAAAAGCCGCGCAACAGTCGGGTTGGTATGTGCTTCACTGACACTGGTTCTGTGCACCTGCATGGCATCTTCCGATAAGATCATCTGTGAAAAACTGTGTGAGATCTTGGTAATCACTTCTCGGGCAGAGACATCTTCTGGCAGTTGGATTTCACTTAGCTTTAAACCAATACATTTCTGTTCAATGGCAGCGGCAAAGAGATCATCCTTATTGCCAAAGTGACTATATACGGTTTGTTTGGAAACGCCTGCCGCTTTGGCGATCTGATCCATAGAGACCGCCGTAAAACCCTGAGCGCTGAACAAGTCTTTTGCGCTACTCAGAATTTGCAGACGTTTTTCTTCGCTTTTGGATCTGGTTTTACTCATCACGACCTCAAATTTTTACAAATCAAACTAGACAGTCCAGTTTGATGGTTCTAGACTAGACCGTATAGTCCATTTTAACATTGTTTCGCAGGAACCATACCATGAAGACCCCAAATGTTAACAGCCTGTGGCAAAGGTCTCCCATCACTCTGGCGCTATCCGCTGTGCTATTACTGCAGCTAAGTTTAACTGCATGTTCGCCAGGAAATGCTGATGAAGGGCGTGAAGCAGTCGGTCAAGCAGGGGGAGAATCAAGTACTTCTCAGAGCCTTGAGCAACATTACTACCACTTGGCAAAAAGCGAGCAGGTGGTTTTGCAGCAGGGTTATCAGGTTGAACGCCGTTTTTCAGGTAGTGTTCAGGTGAAACAGAATGCGGCTATCGGTTTTGAGCAGTCAGGCAAGGTCGCCAGTCTCTATTTTGATGAGGGCGATCAAGTTCAGCAGGGAGATCTACTGGCTAGCCAGGACACCGAGTTATTGAAAATCGAGCGTGAAGAGCTAAAAGCTCAGTTTAGTGAGATTGAAGCAGAGTTGAATTTGACCCGTACTAACCTGAAGCGCTTAACCAAACTCAAACAGAGTGGTTTTACTTCAACTCAAAGTATTGATGAACTGCAAGCGCGTCAAAAGGTTCTACTAGCCAGCCGTCTAAGAGTAAAAGCAGCGCTGGATGCTAATCAGATCCGCATTGAGAAAGCGAGTCTCTATGCTCCGTTCTCTGCTCGGATTAGCCAGCGTTTACAGGATTCCGGAGCAGTAGTCAGTGCCGGTTCCCCAGTTTTTCAATTGCTGCAATCGGGTAATAGTGAAGTCAAGATCGGTGTGCCTGTGCGTTTGCTCGATACCATTCGTCAGCAGAAGCTGCTACAGCTTGAGATCAATGGTCAACAGTATCCAACTTCACTCTTGGCTTCTGGTGCAGAGGTTCATCCTGTGACCCGAACTGTTGCCTTGCGTTTCTCCCTACCAGAAACCGCTCACTTGGTTAATGGGCAGATGGCCTATCTGACTGTAGCAGAGCTGCATCAGGCACAAGGTTTTTGGGTACCTCTAACCGCTCTGACTGATGGGGTACGTGGTATGTGGAATCTTTATAGTCTGCAAATTGATAACGGCTCTGAAGCTATTGCACATAAAAGAACGGCTTCAGATATGGTCGGTGCTAATGTAGAAGGTCATGAGCTATATATCCTGCAAAGCCGAAACATCACAGTGCTGCATGCGACTCAGGAGATGGCTTATGTATCAGGTGCATTGGCTGATGGTGAGCGTATATTAACAGCAGGTTTGCATCGTTTGGTACCAGGGCAAAAAGTGCGTTTGCAACCTCAGTCTCAGTCCCAGATCCAGGCCGAGTCCCAGATCCAGGCCGAGTCCCAGATACAAGCCCAGTCTCATGACAGTGATAAGGTGGTCCGGCCTAAACC
The DNA here is from genome assembly GCA_964342385.1 of uncultured Oleiphilus sp. Lineage (GTDB taxonomy): Bacteria > Pseudomonadota > Gammaproteobacteria > Pseudomonadales > Halomonadaceae > Oceanospirillum. The sequence continues at coordinate 33,449 of CAYFGP010000065.1, forward strand.
CTCAACAGTCATTTCTTCAGAGCAACAAGTGGCTGAGGTGAAATCATGATGCGCAGTTTTGTTGCCAACGGCCGTATGTTGGCTTTAGTCATCGTGGTGTTGCTGGTATCTGGTCTAGGTGCTTTAACTACTTTGCCCAGAGCGGAAGATCCTCGCATTACCAACCGTGTTGCCAGTGTGGTGACTTATTTTCCCGGCGCCAGTGCTGAGCGGGTTGAGGCCTTAGTCAGCGAAAAAATCGAGAACAAACTGCGCAAACTGGCTGAGATTAAGTTGTTAACCTCGAACTCTCGCCCTGGAATCTCTGTGGTACGTTTGGAGTTAAAAGATGCTATTACTGATGTATCGCCAATCTGGTCCAGGGTTCGAGATCTGATTAATGATGTTGCGCCAGAATTACCGGCAGGTACCTCCCTGCCTTCCCTAGACGATGATCACGGTTATGCCTTTACAACGCTAATCGCATTGAAATGGCAGGGGCCAGGTGAATTGGATGCCGCTGTACTGGGTCGCTATGGCGAAGATCTGCAAAACCAGCTGCGGATTGTCTCAGGGACTGATTTTGTCGAACTGTTTGGTGAACCTGAAGAAGAGATTCTGGTACAGTTGGATCCAGATCTGGCCGGTCGTTTACAACTATCTCCAGCGATGATCGCCCGCAGTATTGGACAGGCAGATGCCAAGGTCAGTGCCGGTCAGCTGGTTAATGAGCAGAATCAGCTTCAGGTAGAACTGACGGGTGCATTGGATTCTGTTGATCGTATTCGCCGCATTCCACTGTTAAGTGACAGTAATGGTTTTTTACTTCGAGTAGAAGATCTTGCAGAGGTGCGTCAGGAGCTGAAATGGCCTGCATCAGAAATGGCTATTGTTGACGGGCAAAGTGCCGTTGTAGTGGCTGCACGTATGTTACCTGAGCGCCGTATCGATCACTGGACCGCTGATGTGAAACAAGTATTGGTCCAGTTTGAAACCCGTTTACCGGCTAATATCAGTCTCGAGATTCTGTTTGATCAGGAAGCTTACACAGGCACTCGTTTGGGTGAACTGGTCGATAATGTCTTGGTCGGCTTTGCTCTGATCGCTTCTGTACTCTTTATTACCTTGGGCTGGCGTTCGGCGTTGGTGGTTGCGGTTTCATTGCCTTTGACGGTGCTGTTTACCCTTAGTTGTATGAAGTATTACGGCCTGCCCATTCATCAGATGTCAGTGACAGGCTTGGTGGTTGCGCTGGGTATTATGGTCGATAACGCTATTGTGATGGCAGACTCTATTCAGCAGCGGCGTCAACAAGGGGAAAGTGCTTTAGATGCGGTAATGAACTCCCTGCATCATCTTTGGTTGCCACTGTTAGGTTCAACGTTAACCACCATTCTGGCCTTTATGCCGATCGTGTTGATGCCAGGACCTGCGGGAGAGTTTGTTGGTGGTATTGCATTAAGTGTGATCTTCTCTCTAATTGGTTCCTATATCATCTCCCATACCCTGGTTGCTGCGATCTCGGGACGCTTCTTGCGCAATGCATCCGGTAAAGGTCATTGGTATCAGCAGGGTGTGCAGCTGAACTGGCTGAGTCGTCTATTCAAAGGTTCACTGCGTCTGACGCTGAACTATCCCAAGATCACTGTTCTGGTTGTTTTTTTATTACCACTGTCTGGCTTTATGGCAGCAAAGCAGCTGACAGAGCAGTTCTTTCCACCATCAGATCGGGATATGTTCCAGATTGAACTCTATATGCCGGCGCAAACGAGCATCAACCAAACCTATCGCATGACTCAGCGCCTGGATCAGGTGCTGGCTGAAGAGAAAGGCATTGAGCAGATACGTTGGTTTGTGGGTAGTAATGCCCCTTCTTTCTATTACAATTTGGTACCTAATCAGCGCGGCGCTCAGAACTATGCTCAGGCAATGGTTACGGCGGAAGATTTTCAGGCAGCGAACCGTATGATTCCCGAATTGCAGCAGCAACTGGACGATGCTTTCCCCGCGGCACAGATTCTGGTGAGAAAGCTGGAGCAGGGACCGCCGTTTAATGCACCCATTGAGTTACGTCTCTATGGGCCTAATCTGGATACCCTGAAAACACTGGGTGATCAGGCGCGCCAGATCCTTTCTGGTACTCCTGAGGTGATTCATACCCGTGCGACCTTGCAACCTGGTACTCTGAAGGTTTGGCTGGATATCAATGAGGATATGGGACGTATCAGTGGTTTAAGCCTGACCGAGATCGCCACTCAGTTGCAGCACAGTCTTCAGGGTATTACCCAAGGCTCTATTTTACAGACGACGGAATCGATCCCTGTGCGGGTGCGTGTAGGTAATGAACAACGTCAGGATCTAACTGATCTGACCAACTTAAGCCTGACCGTACCGGGAGTCGAGGATAATATTCCTCTCTCGGCATTGGCCAAGGCTGAGCTGAAGCCCAGTCGAGGTGCTATTCCACGTCGTAATGGTGAACGAGTCAACGTTATTGAAGGGTATTTGCGTTCAGGTGTATTGCCTGCGGCAGTGTTAGCACAATATCGACAGCGTCTGGAACAGGCCGGTTTTGCCATGCCAGCAGGTTATCGTATGGAGATTGGTGGCGAGTCTGCCAAACGTAATGATGCTGTGGGTAATTTGCTGGCCAGTATCGGTGTGATTGCCACCTTGCTGGTTACGGTTGTCGTGCTATCGTTTAACTCTTTCCGTATGAGTATTCTGATCTTTCTGGCAGCATTTCAGTCCGTTGGTTTAGGCTTGTTAAGCGTTTATGCCTTTAGTTACCCATTTGGTTTTACCGTGATCATTGGTTTGTTAGGGCTAATGGGGCTCGCTATTAATGCTGCGATTGTGATTTTGGCGGAGTTAAAAGCTGACGCTAAAGCTATTGAGGGTGATAGAGAAGCCATTGTTCAGGCGGTGATGAGTTGTGGACGCCATATTAGCTCAACGACCATTACAACTGTGGGGGGCTTCTTGCCTCTGATACTGGCTGGTGGAGGCTTCTGGCCTCCCTTTGCTGTGGCAATTGCCGGTGGTACGGTTTTAACCACTGTCCTGTCGTTTTATTTTGTTCCTGCGGCTTTTCGTCTGATGAGTAGAAGAAGAGCGTTTGAACTAACAGCCGCCACGGCTTAGTCGATACGACTTAAGTACTAATGGGGCTTTAAACTCGGGATATGGCCAATACTTATTGTTGAAAATAAGTATTGGCTTTTCTCGTAGAGGCTTTCCTATCTATACTGTGTTTAGGTGCTCACACAAGAGCTCCCCTTTAGCAAATGGCTTCATACTTCAGCCGTTGGCCAAAAAATATCCAAACACTTTTGTGTCAGTGCATAGCGAAACAAGAGTGATTCGATATTCTTCCTTTGATCTGGCAACAGTTTTCCGGACACATTTTCAAGCAGCTGCTCGTAGTTTTG
>CAYFGP010000066.1:0-36777 GCA_964342385.1 uncultured Oleiphilus sp.
TTAGATGATGATTGCCATGTCTTCTCAATCTGCTTTAAACCCGCACATCGCGTATTCATATAACTTTTGTATGGTTGAAGGCTGCCATACCCTCTCCTGTCAAACCTCATGGCAAGTCGCCAGTCATTCGCGACTTGCCATTTTGGTGTTATCTTAGGGAAAATTAAAAACATTCACCTTAAATACCAAAAACTTCACCCCTATTACATAAGGATGGCGTGTAATATTAATTTGCTTCAACATCTTTGTGTCAGCAGTCACTACACTTAAGTTAAGCCCCAAAATAAAACGGCTCGACAAAGATAGAATGACTCACCAAAATACCCCTACTTTTTGGTCATGAGCCGAAAAGCACACTAGTACTTTTGTCTAAGTTACGATAAAACAGCAAAAGATAAGGAAAGCACTTGCAACGAATGGCCGAAGGCCATTAAATGCAATGTGGAGTGTTTATTCTGAAAATAACAGACCGATTTTAATGGATTGAGCCTTGAAAAAGTCTGCACTACGCAATCGAATTTCTTTTAAACAGGCTAAGGCGACTGTTTTAGTCGCTGTCGCGTTAGGCCTGTTGTTCAGTGGTATCCAGATCGCTTTGGATATTCGTCATAGTCGTATCAGCATGAATGATAAGGTCGAGCAGGTCATTCACTTAGTCGAAGAGTCCGCTGTGCAAGCAGCTTATAATATCGATAAGGACTTGGCGCAACGGGTCGTGGGTGGCCTGATTAATCACACTTATATTCTCTATGCTGAAATCCGCCTGGACGACAATACCATTCTGGCTTCTTCTGATCGCTTGGTAAAAGAGGGTGGTGACAGCCTGAGTTTCTTTATTCAGGAACAACGCCAGTCCTTTGCGATCCCTCTAACAACTGTCTATGAACAACATCCTGTTGGAACCCTCATCGTAGAAACCGATCCAGAAGCCGTAGCCATCGATATTATTGATCGCGCGACCGTGATTATCGGTACTGGTTTCCTGCGTAACCTGATGCTGGCTGTGTGCCTGGTCTATGTTTTCCATATCCTGATCAGTCGTCCTTTAACTCAGTTGTCCACTGGCTTAAATAAACTGAGAGAAGATCACACGGGTGATCAACAATTACCAAATCTGTATAACCACAGAGATGATGAATTGGGTTTTCTGGTCGATAGTTTTAATGAGCTATGGGCATCCCGTAATCAGGCAGAAAAAGCGCTGCGTGGCAGCGAACAGTTTAATCGGGATGTAATGAACAGCATCGGTGATATGCTGCTGATATTTAAGGAAGATTTTTCCATCTTCAATGCTAACTATCAGGCCTTCACCTCTCTGGAATACGATAAAAAAGAACTGATCGGCATGAGCTTTCATGAGCTGTTTCTGGATCAAGATCGGGAAAGCTCTTTTCTGAATATTAAAACCCAACTGCTGCAAAAACAGGATGTGTCTATTGAAGGCCTGATGATCAGTAAACGAGGCTCTCAGATTCCCGTTGAGGTTAAAGCACGCCATATTGAGTTAGGCGGCAGTAATTATATTCTGGCCATGGCGCGTGATATCTCTTTAAGAAAGTCCCATGAAGCCAAAATTCACCACCTGGCTTACTACGACTCCCTGACTGGTCTGCCTAACCGTAGCCTGTTCCTGGATCGTCTACATCAGGTGCTGGCACAAAGTGCCCGCCACGAACAGCATAGTGCATTGTTGTTTATGGACTTAGATCGCTTTAAAAACATCAATGATTCCCTCGGCCATGATGTGGGTGATGAGTTACTGATTGAGATTGCGGATCGCTTAAAAGAGATGATGCGCGAAGAGGATACAGTAGCCCGTCTAGGCGGTGATGAATTTGTGGTGATTCTTCCAGAGCTGGCTTCCCGCATGGAACCTGCCGCTCTGAATGCCCGTCGTATTACTACTCGAATTCTGGAAAGTTTGGCAGAACCTATTCATGTGGGTGAGCATACCCTACATATCTCTGCCAGTATCGGTATCCGTCTGTTCCCTGATTCCAACCTGGATGCCAAGAGCATTCTAAAACAGGCTGATACCGCTCTGTATCGTGCTAAATCCGGTGGCCGTAATACCTTTCATTTCTATCGCCCCAGCATGCAGTTACTGGCAGACCAACACCTGGAAATGGAAAAAGCACTTCATACCTCGCTACAAAATAACGAGCTGTACCTGCACTTTCAGCCTCAAGTGGATCATAACTTCCAGATTATCGGCGCTGAGGCTCTGCTACGCTGGCAACATCCTGAGCAAGGCTTTATTCCACCAGATCAGTTTATCCCCCTCGCGGAAGAGACCGGCCTGATTTTACCTATTGGCAAATGGGTGATGTATAACGCCTGTTCACAACTGGCAAAATGGCAGGAGTCTAAACTGTGTCCTGAGAACTTCCGCTTGGCCGTTAATATCAGTGCCCGTCAGTTCGAACATAACAGCTTTATCGAACAGCTCACCGATGTTGTTCAATCAACCGGTATTGATCCGAATCAGCTTGAGCTGGAACTGACAGAAAGTGTTCTGATCAGTAACCTGGATAACACTATTGCTAAGATGGAAGTGATTCGTAGTATGGGCATCGCTCTATCTATTGATGACTTTGGTACCGGTTACTCATCTTTGAAGTACCTGAAGCGCATGCCAATTGATCAGCTAAAGATTGATAAATCCTTTGTGGTAGATCTCCTGACCGATAGCAATGATAGAGCAATCACCAAAACCGTTATCGCTATGGCGACTCACCTGCAAATGGGGACGATTGCTGAAGGTGTAGAGGATGCAGAAGTGATGGAGCAGCTGTTACAGCTGGGTTGTAAGCAGTTCCAGGGCTACTATTTCAGCCGTCCGGTTCCTGCAGAGAACTACACCGAGTTACTAAAGGTACAGAAACTCCCTCTGGGTAATGAATAACCCGGCACGTTTTCACTAGCTCCTATAAAACATAAAGAAGAAACCAAAAGAGCCGCAATATGCGGCTTCTGTTTTATCCATATGATATTGATCTATCTTGTGGTCTTGGATCTCTAACGGGTACCGTAAACCACCATGGTTTTACCGGAAGCGGTCACTAGTCCTTGCTCTTCCAGATCTTTCAATACCCGGCCGACCATCTCACGGGAACAGCCCACGATACGAGCGATCTCCTGACGGGTCACTTTAATCTGCATACCATCAGGGTGAGTCATTGCATCCGGCTCCTGGCACAGCTCCAGCAGTGTACCTGCCACACGTCCCGTCACATCCATAAACGCTAAGTCTCCCACCTTAATCGTGGTTTTACGCAAACGTTCAGAAAGCTGTTTACCCAGAGCATACATAAGGCGGGTATCTGTCTCAATCAACTCTTTAAAACGCGCATAGCTGACTTCAGCGACTTCACACTCTGTTTTTGCTTTTACCCAGGCACTACGAGATTCTTCATCAAACAATCCCATTTCACCAAAGAAAGAGCCTTCATTAAGGTAAGCAATCACCATCTCATGTCCATCTTCATCCTCAATAGACACAGTGACCGAACCTTTAACCAGATAAAGAATAGAGTTGCTCTCTGCTCCAGCACTGATAACAGTTGAACGCTTAGGAAATTTTCTGCGGTGGCTGAGCGCTAAAAACTCCTCTAAGCCAGGAATCTCCCTTTTTTGAACGGGTAACATACCTATCTATACCTTTAAATTACAGAAGTAAAAACCGACTTGAAATACGGACACATTTACACAGAAGAGCATCATTGTCACCTATTCCTTGTTCGTAGCTGACGCTCCAAACGACCTGTTTCAATACCATCAATTGTAGTGTATTGCGATAACCACCGACTATAGACAATATCAGGAGACTTTCGTTTCTCTGAAATGCCCCAAGGTTTCCGGCGTATGCTTAGCACTAAAAGCTTGCACTTCACTGCTCAAAACGTGTATTTCGCTGCTTAAAGCTTGCAGGTCAAAGGCAGATCGTCCATATTTCTTGCCTGTATTGTAAACGCTTGGATATTTTAATTCCCAATCTGGAGTCAATAAATCGATGAAAAGCACTGTTAAATGGACAGACGGCGTACAATTTGTAGCAGAATCTGGTTCAGGTCATGCCATTATTGTGGATGGTGCACCGGACAATGGTGGACGCAATACCGGCCCGCGCCCAATGGAACTGCTACTGATGGGGTTAGGCTCCTGTAGCTCATTTGATGTACTGACCATTTTGCAGAAATCCCGTCAGGATGTGGTGGATTGTAAAGCAGAAGTGGAAGCTGAACGAGCTGATGCCGTACCTGCCGTATTTACTAAAATTCACCTGCACTTTGTCATCACCGGCCGCAATCTGAAAGAAAGCCAGGTGAAACGTGCCGTTGAAATGTCTGCAGAAAAGTACTGTTCAGCCTCAATTATGCTGGCCGCAGGCGGTGTGGAAATCAGTCACGATTATGAAATTATCGAGCTGTAAAACCTTCCCTGCTAAGCTGAAAAAAGTAGCGCAAAACTGTCGCATCGAGCATGCGTCAATTGCGCTAATTTTTGTTGTGCATTAGGCGCTAAATGTAGGCATAATACGCGCCTTTATCACGGGACTAACCCCCAAGGTTAGTAGGTTTTTTTCGAATTTGTGTGCGCGAGGTCTCGGGCGTGAAGGATAAAATCAGGCTTCATGGCTTTAACAACCTAACCAGCTCCCTGAGTTTTAATATCTACGATATCTGTTATGCCAAAACAGAGCAGCAACGTGAAGAATATATCGACTATATCGATGAACTTTATAATGCTGAGCGTTTAACGCAGATTTTGAAGGATGTGACCAATATTATTGGTGCACACGTATTGAATATCTCACGTCAGGATTACGATCCTCACGGTGCCAGTGTAACTATTCTGATTGCAGAACATGAGTTAACAGACAGTGCCGCGGAAAAAGGCAATGAAGTAGGCCCTGGCCCTCTGCCTGAAACCGTAGTGGCTCACCTGGATAAGAGTCACGTGACGGTACATACCTACCCGGAGAGTCACCCGGACAATGGTATCAGTACCTTCCGTCTGGATATCGATGTTTCAACCTGTGGCATGATTTCACCGCTGAAAGCGCTGAACTACCTGATCCACAGCTTTGATTCCGATATTGTGACGATGGACTACCGTGTACGTGGTTTCACCCGTGACGAATCCGGTCGTAAGCTGTTTATCGATCACGATATCACTTCGATTCAGGATTACCTGTCCGAAGATACCAAAAATGCTTACCAGATGATTGATGTGAACGTATACCAAGAGAATATGTTCCACACCAAAATGCTGTTAAAAGATTTTAATCTGGACAACTATCTGTTTGGTATCGACAAAAACAAGCTGACTTTTGAGGAAGCGGCTGATATCGAAGCCCGTCTGCGCAAAGAGATGCTGGAAATTTTCTACTCTCGTAATATCGAGTAATTTTTCCATGCCTCCTTACTGCTTGAAAAACGCTTAAGCAGAAGGTTTCCTAGCCCGTTTTTTTAACCGGGCACAAAAAAGCCACACTCAAGTGTGGCTTTTTTGTATTTGAGCAATTTGTATCGACTACAAACCTTCTCTTTGTCAGCTCTTAACGCCAGATCAGATCTAACAGGAAAGGAGCCATAAAGAACATCATTACCGCTGATAGCGTTACACCCACTACAGAACCTGCTGCAATCGCATTATCACCTGGCATAATGACCTGCATCACCTGTGCACAAACAGCAGCCATAATCTGCGAGAAGATAATTGCACCGTACATCAGCACACTAATCACCAGAAACAGATTCATGGTGTTCAATGCCTGCCACCAGATACCATCTGGCGCACTTTGACTGATCAACAGTTTCAATAAACCAATAGCAGCCAGAATAATGCTGGATACAATAAAGTGGTGTTTAAAGGACAACGAAGCGTAACTGGTTAAAAAGTCCTTAAGCATGCTATCAGAAGAAGCGTTCATCGCGTCTAACTCCAAAAATAAGAAGGGTCAAATCCTTGAGGCACCCAACTCCCAGAGCGCCAATCCCAAATAAGTGTTAAAGATGTTAACCATTGTAACTTTACACTGCAATGGGAAACATAAAAAAACACTATTGTAACTAAGGTTATTTGATCTATCCCAATTTTACGACTACGTGAACCGCATCTCAGATACGGTAGACTGACTTAGTCATCACCTTAGACATCATCTTCATCGCCATTTTTACTGGCATCGGGAAGCGCACACCACCAGCGGCTAAAGCCTGATCCGCATGCTGTTCCTCATCGATATACATCTGTTCCAGAATCGCCCGGCTCTTCTTATCGTTATATGGCAGATGCTGCATATGATCATCCAGGTGTTTACACACCTGCTGCTCGGTTGCCGCAACAAAACCCAGGCTGTATTTATCACCGGCAGCGCCTGCTGCTGCACCAATACCAAACGACAAACCATAAAACACTGGGTTTAACAGACTGGGGCGACTGCCTAACTGGCGAATACGCTGTTCACACCACGCCAGGTGATCAATCTCTTCTTTTGCGGCATGATCCATCTGTTCACGTACTTCCGGTAATTGCGCCGTCAACGCCTGGCCCTGATACAAGGCTTGCGCGCACACTTCACCGGTATGGTTGATACGCATTAAGCCAGCTGCATGTTTCTGTTCAGCAGGGGTCATATCCAGTTCCTCTTCCTGACGGGCAGGAGAAGGGCGATAAGGTTCGGCGGCACCCGGTACCAGTGTACGCAGCACGGTATCGGCACTGATCAGTAAGCGATCCAGGGGGGTATGTTGACGTGTACTTTTCATAACAACCTCGATAATTTCTGTTGGCATGGTAACCAAAGCACCGGGATCAGGCTACGGTTGAAAACACTTTTTTTGCTGTGCAGTGAGCCATATCAACATCATTCACAAGCCGTATTGATTTTGACCATTCGGTAGGGCGTTTACGGTGCTAAAAACGACGGCTTAAGCCTTATAAAGCGACAACCAGGCAGCCAATAAAGCCGTCAACTAGAGACACTCTAAAAGCGGGCTGAAAAAGGTGATGGAACTATAATAAGACGATCCGAAGATCGCCTTATTTATCCGGCATTAACGTAGCAGACGACAGGTGTGACGAGCGATCATCAACTCTTCATTCGTCGGAATCGCGAATACCTTCACCTTACTGTCATCCGCACTGATCAGGTATTCATTGGCTTCATTACGAGTCGCATCAAGCTTCATCCCCAGCCACTCATTCTGATGAGCCACCTGAGCACGAATCTCAGCATCATTTTCACCCACACCACCGGTGAAAACGAAAGTGTCCATACCGCCCATAGAAGCCGCCAGAGAACCTGTTTCACGGGCGATACGATAGACAAACATATCGATCGCTTCACGGGCCTGTTCAGTGTTCTCCTTGTGCAACGTCAGCATATCGCTGCTCATACCACCGGAAACCCCCAACCAGCCACTCTTCTTGTACAGCAGGCCTTCAATCGCATCCACATCCATCTTGTGCTCACGCATCAGATATAGCAGAACACCTGGATCGATCTGACCACTGCGGCTGCCCATTGGCAGACCGTCCAACGCAGTAAAGCCCATCGTAGAAGCAATACTTTCACCGTTATCAATAGCGCACATGCTGGCACCTGCGCCTAAATGCGCCACAACAGTACGGCTGGCAGCGATAGCGCTATCCAGATCACTCAGCTTGCTATGGATATATTGGTAAGACAGACCATGGAAACCGTAACGACGTACACCTTCACGGGTCAGGGCACGTGGAATAGCAAAGTTGCGTGCCACATCAGGAATCGTGCTGTGGAACGCAGTATCAAAACACGCTACCTGAGGTAAACCTGGCAAGACATCCCGGCATACTTCAATCAACTTTAGATTATACGGCTGATGTAAAGGCGCCAGCGGAATCAGCGTTTCCAGTTTTTCTATCACCTCATCGGTGATAACCACAGGCTCGGAATAGTAGTCACCACCATGCACCACACGGTGACCGACTTGAGTAATACGGAACTTGGTATTACGGTCCAACCAGTTCAGGACTACAGACAGCGCCTGATAGTGAGCCTGACTATGAGCGACATCCAGCTCTTCTGCCGACAGCTGCATCTTATCAACCAGCACGCCGTCTACTTTCTCGCTGTGATCATAGATCTCCAGACGAGCTGGGCCAGACAGATTAGCCACTTTAACGCGGAAATGCTGACGGATATCACCGTCAAACTCATCAAATACGGAACACTTCAGGCTGGAAGAGCCCGCATTAACAATCAGGATCGAGTTCATACGGTTAACCCCTGTTTATGAGCGACTAAAGATGCGACCGCACAGGAGCTTAAACGTTCCAAAGGTTTTGCCGCACGACTGGTCAGAATAACAGGCACCTTGGCTCCTAGTACGATCCCCGCAGACTTAGCACCGGCCAGATACTGCAGCTGCTTAGCCAGGATATTACCGGACTCCAGATCTGGTACCAGCAGGATATCCACATCGCCACTGACTTCAGACTCGATTCCTTTATCACGGGCCGCTTCTTCTGAAATCGCATTATCAAAAGCCAGAGGGCCATCAAGCAGGCCGCCTTTGATCTGCTTACGATCAGCCATCTTGCACAATGCAGCGGCATCCAACGTACTCTGCATGCTTGGCTTAACCTTTTCAACCGCGGCCAGAATCGCGACTTTAGGTTGCTCGATACCTAAAGCCTGGGCGCAGTTGATGGCATTTTGTGCAATATCACGCTTAGTGATCAGGTCTGGCGCAACATTAATCGCCGCATCAGTGACAATCAGCGTTTTGTGATAGCTTGGTACGTCCATCACAAACACATGGCTCAAACGGAACTCGGTACGCAGACCCGCCTTTTTGTCGATAATAGAGCTCAGGAGTTCAGAGGAACCCAGGCTGCCTTTCATCAATGCCTGTACTTCACCACTTTTGGCCATTTTGGCCGACAGTTCAGCAGACTCATGGCTATGGGCGGTAGGAATAATGGTATAACGGCTAATATCCACACCACACTCTTCAGCAATCGCACGAATACGAGCTTCAGGCCCCACCAGATAAGGAATAATCAGACCTTCTTCAGCGGCTTCAACGGCTCCCAGAAGACTATTACCATCAGCAGGGTGTACCACTGCTGTTGGAATAGGATCGTATTCTTTGGCTTGCTGTAAAAAAGCATTCAATTGCTCGTGGTGATGATCTTCAACTCGTGGTGCATCCGGCACCAGAATTTCACGAATAACTTGATCCATGGTTTCACTATTCCCAAATTTCTAATCGTTTTCTATTGTAGTCTGTCTTATTGTGCGACTGCGAACAAGTATCCACTCGTTTTATGACGGTTTTCTGATATTACTGTTCATTCTTTGTGACGATGATCCCATGAATCACTAAAAAAAACGGGCTCCCGAAGGAGCCCGCTGATCTGAATCAATAATCGATCAAGTCATTAACATAACGATGAATTCCTTAACCCAGCTATCAATTCATTAATCTTACGATTCGGCCATTAACCTGGAGGCCAGGTCAGAGAACGCCCCCCCAGCAGGTGCATATGGATATGGTAAACAGTCTGCCCACCAGCTTCATTACAGTTCATCACCACACGATAGCCATCTTCTGCCATACCCAATTCTTTCGCAATCTTCTGAGCGGTAAACTGCAGACGGCCCACTAAGGCGCAGTCTTCTTCCTGCAGATCATTCAGGGTCGCAATATGGCGCTTAGGGATGATCAGGATATGCTCAGGAGCTTTAGGATCAATATCCCGAAACGCCAGTACATCATCATCTTCAAACACGATATCCGCAGGAATCTCCCGCGCAATAATTTTACAAAACAGACAGTCCATATTTTTCTTCCACTTCTTGTTATCAGGTTTGTATCAAGCTCAATGCCGAGTGACTTAGAATCTAACGGAAACGACGGTTTTCCAACAACTCATGGATACGTGGGGTTAAAATTAGCTCCATGGCCAAACCCATTTTTGCACCTGGAATCACCAGAGTATCGGGACGAGTCATAAAGGAATCTTTAATCATTGCCAGCAGATAAGGGAAATCCACGCTGCTTCTATCCTTAAAGCGGATCACCACCATACTCTCATCACTGGACGGCACATCCTGCACAATAAATGGATTGGATGTATCCACTGTCGGCACACGCTGAAAGTTGATATGGGTGCGGCTAAACTGAGGCACGATATATTTCACATAGTCAGCCATACGACTGTGAATCGAATCGATCACCGCCTCCTGTGAATAACCTCTCAGTTTGGTATCCCGATCGATCTTCTGAATCCACTCCAGATTAATGGTCGGCGCAATACCGATCAACAGATCAGAATACTGGGCCAGATCATGCTCTTCCGTAACCAGACCTCCGTGCAGCCCCTCATAGAACAGTAGATCTGTACCTTCTGGCAGATCCTCCCACGGGGTAAACGTACCGACTCGATGCCCCTGTTCCACCATCTCTTTATCTTCAGCATGAATATAATGACGGTAGGTACCTGTGCCAGACTCAGCATAAGTACTGAATAGGCTTTCCAGCTCTTCCAACAGGTTAGCCTTAACGGCAAAGTGACTGATCGAGTGTTTACGCTCCGGCTCTTCACGCAGAATGCGCTTCATCTCCTCACGGGAATAACGGTGGAAACTATCACCGTGTACAAATGCCGCTTCAATCTGCTCGCGATGGAACATGCGGGCAAAGGCATCTTTAACAGTCGTCGTACCGGCACCAGATGAACCAGTGACGGCAATAATAGGATACTCTCTGGACATAAATTTACCTCAGAGAGCCGATTACGGCTGAGCCACAGGCTGCACTTCAGCAATCATCTGCTTAAACTCTTCCGGTACAGGTGCCGCTTTGCGCTCGTTGTAATCGAAGAAAACAATACCGGTTTTTGCCACAGCTACCAGACCGCCATCAGACGCCTTAGTGACACGATAAACCAGATCACAGCCCTTACGAGACATCTCATCAAAGGCGATCTCAATGGTCAGAGTATCCGGGTAGAACACCTCCGCACGGTAGCTAATGGCCAGATCAGCTACGACTACACCTGTATTATTGCCATCAATATCGATCTCTTTGTGACCATGACTGATAAACAGCTGAGCTCTGGCATCATGAATCAAAGAAATCAGTGTATCGTGGGCCAGGTGGTTACCATAGTTCAGATCGGTAATACGCAACGTCATCTCATGACGAAAAAAGGTCTGCTCTTGCGGGTACTCAATACGTACACGAGCCATGTTCAATCTCCTTAATCTAAATATCTAAACAAAAACCTGTTGCTATCTACCTTGTGCCAGTCGATCTCGAGGCTTCAGTAGAGCCAGTTTTTGTTTAGATACTTCTATCGATTCCGTTGTTTTATATTGAGTGACTTTATTGAGCGGTATCTATTCAGCCACTTTCGGTCTGCGCTTTTCTAAAAGTGCTTTTCCATAAGAGTTTTACGAGCGTTGCCTGCATTCCGGTTTATTAACACTAAACCACTAGGCCCAATAAACGATAAAGCCGGAGCAAAGCTCCGGCTTTATCACTGATATTCTACCGATTAGCGGCCAAAATGCGGACAAAAGCGATCAACCTGTTTAGCAGCTTTTAGCTAAGATAAACTGAAACCTGCTCAATAGACAATCTTTTTTCTGCGACGCACAAGCTCAACTCAGGGTTTTAATATCATTTCAAATCGCATTTCAGGCCTATTTTAATGGCTGAAATACTTATTCACCCTGCTCACGGGCAATGGCACGGTAGCCGATATCGCTACGGTGGAACATGCCTTCCCAGCTGATCTGCTCAGTCAGTTTGTAAGCATTAGCCTGGGCTTCGCTTACGGTGTTACCCAGTGCTGTAGCGCACAGTACACGACCACCATTGGTAGTGATCTGACCATCGACCAGTTTAGTACCGGCATGGAACACTTTCAGACCTTCCGCTTCTTCCGGCAGACCAGAGATCACGTCACCTTTGTTATAGCTTGCAGGGTAACCACCCGCCGCCAGAACCACACCCAGTGACTGACGCTGATCCCATTCCGCTTCAGCTTTATCCAGCTCACTGGCCAGAGCAGCCTGGCACAGAGCAACCAGATCAGACTTCAGACGCAGCATAATCGGCTGAGTTTCTGGGTCACCGAAACGGCAGTTATATTCGATCACTTTAGGTGTACCGTCTGCCATGATCATCAGACCGGCATACAGGAAACCTGTGTAGTCGTTACCTTCAGCAGCCATACCTTCAACTGTTGGCATAATCACTTCCGCCATAATGCGGTCATGAATTTCCTGAGTGACGACAGGTGCTGGAGAATACGCGCCCATACCGCCGGTGTTAGGACCTGTATCTTTATCGCCGACACGCTTGTGATCCTGACTGGTCGCCATTGGCAGTACGTTTTTACCGTCTACCATGACAATAAAGCTGGCTTCTTCACCGTCCAGGAACTCTTCAATCACCACACGGCTACCGGCATCACCAAAAGCGTTGCCTGCCAGCATATCTTTCACGGCTTCTTCCGCTTCTTCCAGCGTCATGGCAACGATTACGCCTTTACCTGCCGCCAGACCGTCAGCCTTAACTACGATAGGAGCACCCTTCTCACGCAGGTACTCAATCGCTGGCTCAATTTCAGTAAAGTTCTGGTATTCCGCCGTCGGGATCTTCTGACGGGCCAGGAAGTCTTTAGTGAAGGCTTTAGAACCTTCCAGCTGCGCCGCACCGGCAGAAGGACCAAAGATCGCCAGACCTTCTTTTTGGAAACGATCCACAACACCGTCAACCAGAGGCGCTTCAGGGCCTACAATGGTCATCTCAACCTGATTATCTTTGGCAAAAGTTACCAGACCGTCGAAGTCCAGTACGTCAAGCGCTACATTTTCCAGTTTTGGCTCAATCGCAGTACCCGCGTTACCCGGTGCCACAAACACCTGAGTCACCTGTGCAGACTGAGCTGCTTTCCATGCCAGAGCGTGTTCACGACCACCACTACCGATGACTAAAACCTTCATCTTTGTTTCATCTCACTTGTAAAGTTGACGTACTGTCTGCTGATCAGAGGATCAATTAAAACCCCTGGATACCAGCATACTAAAAATTTGCCGCGTATTATCGCAAAAACTGCGTCAGATAGCACCTGACGCTAACCCATTACTTGTGTTAGCTCAGATATAAACAACCGTCTCCGGCACCAGAAACGAGCAAACAGGGCAACAAGCAAAGCGGCACTGGTGTGTTAAATTGCCGGATCAATCGTTTCGCGGATATCCCTCGGCCAGCACATACGCAGACTCAAGCCATCACCGAGTTTGCTGCTGGCTTCGATTCGCCCATGAAGCTTTCGAGTAATCTGGTTATAGACAATATGAGCCCCCAAACCACTGCCTCCCTGTCCTCGAGCCGTCGTCACAAAAGGTTCAAAGATTCTTCCCAACAGCTCGGAGGGTACGCCACAACCGTTGTCTGAAAACACCACCTCAACCTGATCTTCATCCAACATCTGGATTGTAATCTGAATCTTTTTATCACTCTGACTAGGGTCAAAACCATGCTTCAGAGCGTTCATAATCAGGTTGGTAAACACATGAGATAGAGAACCCGGGTAACTGTGCATCAAAATCTCTGAAGGACATTCAATGTCCACTTCAACGTGAGCTTTATTCAAAGCAGGCCGCATGGAAAATAAAATATCCTGAACATACTCTAACAACATAAAGCTGCGCATATCTTCTGCACTTTGATCGACAGCGACCAACTTAAAGGTACGCACTAACTCAGCCGCTTTTTCAAGATTAGTCAGCACCAGATAGCTGCTCTCCCCCACCACCGCCAGATAGTTCTCCAGGTCTGTACGGGTCAGACTTTCATTGGCCATTTTCCCCATCAACACTTCGGTTTCCTTCTGCAGGGAAGAGGCCGCGGTGACACCGATACCCACCGGAGTATTAATCTCATGAGCCACACCTGCAACCAAGCCACCTAATGAGGCCATTTTTTCTGACTGAATCAGCTGATCCTGCGTCTCTTCCAGGTTTTTCAGCGTATTCTGTAGGGCTTCATTACTGGCTTGCAGGCTTTGAGTTCGCTCTTGTACCCGAGCTTCTAGCTCCTGATTAAAAGTTTTTAACCGTTCCTCTGCGGCTTTACGGTCAGAAATATCGGTTGAGATCCCCCCTGAGGCAATGGTTTTGCCATCCTGATCAAAGATCGGAAACTTCATTGATATATAGGTGTGCACACCGTCTTTATGTTCGGCCACCTCTTCACATTCCTGAGGATGGCCCAATGCGATCACCTCCTGGTCATTTTTCTGAAAAGCCTCAGCAGACTCTTTGGAAAACAGCGCAAAGTCATCATTGCCAATCACCTGATCCAGAGTGCGATTAAAAATGATTAAAAACTGTTGGTTAACAAGTAGATAACGTCCTTCCAAATCTTTTAGGTAGATCACTGATGGCGCATGATCAAGGATAGATTGCAGGCGATTCTCCATCTCAAATCGATCTTGCTCAGCTTGCTCACGCTGCTGAATCTGGTCCTGCAACAGGCGAATGGTCTCCGCCTGCTGCTCTGAGTGATTGACGATAAGCTTCTCCCGCTCCTGGTAGTAGCTGACCTTCGCTTGCAGCTCATGGGGAGAGATATTGAGTTCATTAAGTAGATCTGAATACAGATTACGAATCGACTCTCGTTCCGAAGGATTAATAAAAGCAGCTCGATCAATGGCTCTATGAGCGGCAGCTGCACCAATAGAACCTGACAAACGGTGGCTGATCTCTTTTTGCAGTAAGTTCAGATCCAGTAAGGTACCGTAGCTGAGATCTTTTAACCCCTGTTCTTCCAACGCTCGATTCAGTAAGTCAACCGCTTCCTGATGGGTCAGGTATTCTTCCAGTACTTCCCGTACCTGAATCACCTTGTTAGGGAGAAAGATATTATGAGGTAGCTCAAAAGCAGGCTTATCGCTCACTTCATTACGTAAAACCTCTTCAAACTCCCGGTTATACTCTTTTTCCTCTCGGCTGCCAGGCAAGAGAAGAGACACAATCAGAAAAGCAGTCACATTAAAAATTAATGTCCAGATTACGCCATGACTGACAGTATCCAGCCCAGATAAGCCAAGGAGGGACTCAGGATGCAGCCAAGGATTACCGCCAGGTCCAGCCTCCAACCAATTCAACTCAATCCAATCACTCTTAATCAAAGCGGGCAGTAACAGGGTGTAACACCACACCATAAACCCCAGAGAGAGGCCAGCTAAGGCCCCCGCCCGACTGGCTTTATGCCAGAACAAACCACCCAAGGCGGCAGGAGCAAACTGCAGTACGGCAACAAAAGAGAGAATACCCATACTGGCCAACATATAGGAGTCGCCAACATGGGCGTTAAACTGATAGCTGACATACAGGAAAAAGGCGACAGCCCCCCAACGCAGTTTTAACAGATGACGCCGTAATCTCTTGAGTACAGGTACCCATTCCAACAGCGGTAAGATCAGATGGTTAGTCAGCATCACCGACATACTCATGGCACTGATAATAATCATGCCCATCGCCGCAGAGAAACCACCAATAAAGACAAATAGAGATAGCCAGGGGCTGTTCGATTGCAGGGGTAACTGCAAAACAAAAGTATCCCCTTCAGAGGGCTGATACCCCAAAATCAAGCCACCCAGACTAATCGGAATCACAAACAGCAGAATCAGAAACAGATAAAACGGCAGCCCCCACTGAGCCGTTTTGACATGATTGGGATTGGCATTTTCCACCACCGCCAAGTGGAACTGCCGAGGCAAAAAGAAAATTGCCGAAGCAGATACCAATAAATAACACACCCAGCTGACAAAGGTCGGCGCGGATAGATAGCCGGCCATACGGCTGTCGGTTTGGCGCAGGGTTTCCGCCTGAGCAAAGATATCGCTAAAGCCATCAAACAGGCCAAATACCACCAATAATCCAGCACAGACAAATGCCAGTAACTTCACCAAACTCTCCACCGCCATGGCCAGAGTCACTCCAGGGTGACGCTCCGTGGTATCCAGATGCCGTAAACCAAAAACAATAGTAAACAACACCATAAAAGTGGCACTGAGCATGGGTACCCAATGATTAAAACTTTGTAACGCGGTATCACCTTGAGCCGCAATCAGTGCAAAACTGTTATTGATCGCTTTCAGTTGCAGCGCAATATAGGGTGTGACACCAACTAAAGCCATTACAGTGACTAAGGCGGCAATTCTCTGGGAGCGGAAATAACGCGCAGAAAGGAAATCAGCAATACTGGTGACACGGTACAGGTTTTTCACCGCAATCATGCGCCGCAGTAAAACAGAGCTAAAGAAAAATGCCAGGATAGAACCCCAGAAGATGGACAGGTACATCCATCCCGCCAAAGAGGCACTGCCCACAATGCCAAAAAATGTCCAAGAGGTGCAGTAAACAGACAAAGACAGAGTATAAACCCAACGACTACGGGTTAAGCTGCTAAAACGAGATTGCTCTTCAGATTGCCCCCCCAGCCAGGCAATCGCCAATAAAAAAATCAGATAAGCGCTAAGGGAAAGAAATAACAAACTACTGTCGATCATATTGCCTTACTCCCTTGAGAGGCATTACATCACGCAAACACCCAGTGTCTTATAGAGTCCACTAAGACAGCCCGTCACCCTACTCATGGCGCATAAAAAACAACATAGTCACAACGACCAACCAAATGCCTGATATCAAAAGAAAAGTGGTCATTAGAGGTAGCCGGTCCTGATTAAATACAGGCCAGGAAATCGCTAAGAAAAATACAGCGACAAAAAATAGCTTCATTTCCGGATGCTTAAATAATTGCATCAACCTATCTTTCACGTTATCGCCCCCCAGGCACTTTTTCTTCAGCATAGTCTATAGCTTATGGGAGTAACATGACGTCTTTGATGCTTTGCTGCAAAAGCAGCTTTTAGAGGTATAAGGTCAGGCTCAAACAGAAAAAGCCAGGCTTCAAAAACCAAGCTTCAAAACCAGATAGGCACTCACACAAAAGTTGCTCTTTAGCAAATGGCTTCATGCTTTAGTCAGTGACCAAAAAAGACCAGAACACCTTTGTGTAGGTGTGTATAAAAAAACCCCGGTGTAAAACACCGGGGTTGCTTCTTGTCTGGCAGAGGGAGGGAGTTAGATCAGACAAAAAGCTCAAATTTGCCAGTCAATCACCGGCAGAGCACTACTCACAAGAATAAGAACAACAAGTTTCTTAGCGAGTAAAAGCTTTGTTTACATGCTGATCGAACAGACCTTTGGCTTCGCTTGCCAGGTCCAGAGAGTTCAGGTACATGTTGGAAATACGGATCTGCTGTTCACAGAAAAAGCTGTAGTTGGATTCAACAACATTCATTGGATCAACTTTCTTCAGCATCGCCAGGTAGTGTTGGCCCAGCTGATCGGCACTGTCTGCATAGAAACGTGCTTGCTGCTGCGCTGCTTTTTCTACCAGTTTAGCTTCACCGCTCGCCAGAGACGTTGCAGACTCATAAGCCTGCCAATCAGTCGCTTCAGTGAAAGTTTTAGCCAGTTTTTGACTCTCAGTTACCCATTGATCAAAAAAGTTCATTACCGCCTCCAGGATTCAATACGAATCAAGCTGTTTATTTTGCACTGCACAAAGTTGTTATAGAGAAATATAGTGCACCGCACAAAAGGCTGTCAAACACTTTTTGTTCGCAGTCGCAGCATAAAATATCTATTAGATGTAACTGGTTGATTATTAGGCTTTTTCCAGACATAAAAAAACCGGCTATTCAGCCGGTTTTTCATTTTTCTTTATGACAGTTTGATTAAACCTTGTTTAACAAACCTGATCTGCTCATTTAAGCGGCGAAACAAAAGCTTTCAGAGCAACAGCTAGAGAGTGAAGCCCTGTGTTATAAAGAAACTCTTGTACACACTTACACAAGAGTGTTTCGATATTTTTCGGTCAACGGCTGAAGAATGAAGCCATCTGCGAAAGAGAAACTTTTGTGTGAGTGCTTATGAGTGCTTATTGATTCTCGTCGTCTTTGCCATTTTTAGGCTGGAAGCTTTGCCACAGTTTCATATTCTGTTCAGCAACACGGCGCATCAGCTCCATAGGATTGGTGGTCATAGGATTGCTGGTCATGGCATTCTGCATCTGATCACGCAGCGCTTTCTGTTGTTCCAGGAAGGTATTGATGCTCTCTTCCAGGTAGTTGCTCATCGTCCCCTGCATACTGTCACCGTAGAAACGGATCAGCTGCTGCAACACCTGATTACTAAACATAGGGTTACTACCTCCAGAAGAGGTATTTTCCTGCTCAGTAATAATCTGCAATAAGATATTGCGGGTTAAATCGTCACCACTTTTCGAGTCTTCAACTCGAAACTCTTCCTTGTTAATGACCAGCAGCTTGATATCTTCTAAAGTGACATAGCGACTTTCTGAAGTATCGTACAACCGACGGTTGGCATATTTTCTGATGACTCGCAAAATTCTTACTCTCTCTTCCGGCCCAATATTGTTTTAACTCTACCTCGCCTGCGCAGCATATTGTAATGAGTTTCAATGACGGCACAATGACCAGAAGCCAGCCTATTGAAAAAAAATCATTTTTTTACACAACAAAACATGACTTTTTCCTCACTACTCAACGACCAAAGTACAACAAATATTCATTGAATCCCAGTTAATGTCACAAAAAGATCACACATCTGTCTTACTGTTCCTGCTGTACACAATACGAACACAAAGTTGTTATTCAGCCGCTCCAATCAAATAGCAAATACCCGATCATGGGAGGGTAAAATGTTTTTGAAAATTCGCAAAAACTGCGGAATCTATATGCAGAACAATGAAAGTGGTAAAAAAGTCATTGTTCCTGTTTCCAGCCACTTCTATATCAACTTGCAACTGGTTACAGAAATTTCCTCCTACAGCCTGAAAGAACCAAAAGAAAAACAGCAGATTGACGGTTCCATGCTATTGCTGCCACCTGGCACCCGTGTATTGCACTTCACCATGAACAGCAACTTCAGTAGTTCAAAAGAGAAAGTGAAGGGCGAAGAAGGTAAGCGTCATCTATTTGAGAAGGTGTTCTATACGCTCTACTTCCTGCCAGACAATATGGTGGAGTATGAGCGCTTAAAGAGTGCGATTGATCAAAGCACGCAGAATCGCGATAACCTGTAAGCGGACTCGCCAGCTAAGCTAGAGAGCCTGTTAATCAGGGTCTCCAGATTGCAGTTACCCTATACCCAATCAAACATCGGGAATAGGGTAACAGGTCATTCATTTATTAGACGCCTCATCCATTAAGCGGCTATTAATGCGTCCCTGACCGACTTGCTGCATCTTATCCAACAGCGCTTCCGGCTCTTCCAGCCAAACCTTAAAGTTCACCTGGTGATCATAATCACACTCAACGGGATCAGCATCCAACTGCTGTAACCAATGACGGATATCAGATTCAAAAGCATAATCAGCCTCAATCAACACACCGTATTTGGGTCGAACTTCAATCAGCTCAAGCTCATCCAGAACCATCTGAGTGGCCTGAGAATACGCTTTAACCAGACCACCGGTACCTAGTTTGATACCGCCAAAGTAACGCACAATCACCACTGCCAGCTGACCCAGGCCGCTATGACTGACGACATTAAACATGGGTTTACCCGCGGTGCCTGAGGGCTCACCATCGTCACTCATGCCGTAACACTGAGTATTATCTGGTGCCCCGGCAATAAATGCCGTGCAATGGTGGCGTGCGTCAGGGTATTCCTCTCTGACGGACTGAATAAACTGCTGACACTCAGCAACATTAGCCACCGGGGCCGCTATAGCGATAAAACGACTGCGTTTAATCTCCAGCTCAGTTTGTACACGCCCCTGAGGCTTTTTATAGATCGCCGGTTTGTTTGTAATACCCGTTTTTGGGCCAGTTGAGGAAGGTGCGCTCATTGTAATGATTGGCTGCGCTTCAGGCCCATGACAATACCCAATACCTGTACATCTTCATTTTTTAGATAGATTGGCGACATACTGCTATTTGCAGGGTCCAAGCGTACACCTGTTCTATCTATGTAAAGACGTTTTAAAGTCACGTACTGGTTATTGATCATCACCACGCAGGTTTCTCCATTTTCCACGGTGTGTTTCTGTTCAATCACTATGATATCACCATCGTGGATATTGGCCTCTATCATAGAATCACCACGGACTTTTAACGCATAGGTATTTCTCTTTATTAGTTGCGGTGGTAGCTGAACCTGCTCATGGTTTTCACATATCTCCATGGGCATGCCCGCTGTAACCCAGCCTAACAGGGGAACGGTGCAGGTTTCGCCATCCGGGGCATATTCAAGATAGATGGCATCATGCCATAACTGATTGTGATCCTGACTGGTTTGATTACGCAGAAGAAACAGCTGTTTATCTATTGGCATAACAGGGCTCCTGACACAGGGCGGATGGCTTATCTTTTAGAACTGTTTTTTTATACAGTATAAATGCTGGATAAAAAAGCCTAATCGATAAAATAACCCGCCAATCGTTGTCTCAGACTAAACCCTGTTAGTCCCATCAGCAGTGCAAGCTAGTAGAAGGCTACTGTTCACGCTGGTGTGGATAAAGATGCACATCCTGTTGTGGGAAAGGAATAGAGATCCCCTCTTCATCCAGCTTTAGCTTCACTTTTTCGGTCATATCAAAGTAAGTAGGCCAGTAATCCTCAGAGTTAACCCACATGCGCACGGTAAAGTTTACGGAACTATCAGCCAGTTCACTCACTGCAACCAGCGGCTCAGGCTCTTGCAATCCTCGCTCTTCGTCAGCAACCAACTGCTGCAACACCTGTTTTGCCTGACGAATATCATCGTCATAACCGATACTTACCGTCAGATCCAAACGACGAGTCGGATTAGCGGAGAAGTTGGTCAGGTTGCCATTAATCAGAGACGCATTAGGCACAACAACCATCTTATTATCAGGTGTTAACAGACGGGTGTTCAGCATAGTGATCTTTTCTACTGAGCCGGAAACACCCGCCCCATCAATAAAATCACCTTTTTTAAACGGTTGCTGAGAAACCAGTAGGATACCTGCTGCCAGATTCTCCAAAGAACCTTTTAACGCCAAACCCACTGCCAGACCCGCAGCACCCAATAGCGCTAATAAAGAGGTGGTATCCACCCCCAATTGACCCAGTACCGTAATAAACAGCAGTACAGTTAACACAGTATGAGCGATTTGACCGATAAAATGGGTCGCCGCTTCATCCATATTTTTACGCTTTAGCAGGCCTTCCAGCACACGCACAATGCGTTTAACCAGCCACAAACCAACTAAAAGTAACAGCAGTGCAGGCCAGACACGGTCAGCCCATTGCAGCGTTAGCTCCAGCCAATCTGTTTTAAAAGGATTTGAGAGATCCATTATGATTACCCTATTCTGGATTAGCTATTCACTTTAACGCTGGCATCATGAGCGGCTTTAATAATACCTGTCGTCGAGTAACCTTCCTCAAAGTTCAGTACTCTGACCTCACCGCCCGCCGCAACAACCGTATCAGCACCGGCAATCTCTTCCGGCTTATAATCACCACCTTTCACCAGAATATCTGGCACCAGCTCAGCAATCAGGCGTGCTGGGGTATCCTCCTCAAAAGCCACAACCCAATCCACTGACGCCAGACCTGCCAGTACATGCATGCGGTGCTCTAGATCATTAATAGGTCGAGAGGGGCCTTTTAAGCGTGAGACAGAAGCATCGGAGTTCACCGCCACGATCAGCTTATCTCCCAGCTTACGGGCATGTTCCAGATAGCTGACATGACCTGGGTGTAAGATATCAAAGCAACCGTTGGTAAAGACGATTTTATCCCCCTGTTCGCGGGCTTGTTGCAGGCGTTTAATCAGATCTTGTTCAGACAATACAGAGGCTTGCTCGATACCATAATACCCCGCAATCGCTTCATTTAACTCCGCCAAAGCCACGGTTTCCGTGCCCAGCTTGGATACCGCAATACCCGCTGCGATATTGGCCATCTCAACGGAAGTTTCCAGTGACAGATTTGATGCCAGCCCCGCTGCCAGACTGGCAATGACTGTATCTCCCGCACCTGTGACATCAAACACTGACT
This sequence comes from uncultured Oleiphilus sp., assembly GCA_964342385.1. GTDB lineage: Bacteria > Pseudomonadota > Gammaproteobacteria > Pseudomonadales > Halomonadaceae > Oceanospirillum. The sequence goes on from CAYFGP010000066.1 coordinate 22,132, forward strand.
TGGCATTAGCCGCAAAATAGACAGGATCATGCCCTGTTTGGAACAAGGTCATCCCTTTTTCACTGCGCGTCACCAATAAGGCAGCCAAAGACAGCTGCTTCAGTAGGGCAAAGCCTTTCTCAACCACCTCTTCTTCCGAATGGCAGAGGCCAACAACCGCTTCAAACTCCGACATATTCGGTGTTAACAGGGTGGCACCGGAGTACTTCTCAAAGTCTGTGCCTTTCGGGTCAACCAATACCTGACACTGCTGTGCTTTTGCCTGTTGAATCAACTCCTGCACATGCTGCAAAGAGCCCTTGGCATAATCCGATAACACCACAACAGAGCCTGGAGTAAAGGCCTGATCAGCCGCAACATTCAGCTGTTGAGCCACTTCACTATCGAAAAGCTCTTCCTGATCCAAACGCAACAATTGCTGATGACGGCTCATAATACGCAACTTACTGATCGTCGGCTGATTCTCGGCAGTGACAAAGTGAGTCGCCACTTCCTTTTCTGCCAGCAACTGACTCAGTTCATGAGCTTCTGCATCTTGACCGGTAATACCCATCACAGTGGCATGACAACGCAGTGCCGCCAGGTTCAACGCCACATTGGCGGCACCACCGGCTCGGGCATCCACATCTTTTACCTTTACGATAGGCACAGGAGCCTCGGGAGAGATTCGATCCGTTGAGCCATGCCAGTATTTATCCAGCATAACGTCGCCAATAACCAGAATAGAGTTCGATGTCGGCTCAAAAGTAAGCAAGGGGCAATACCTGTTTTCCAAAAATTGTCGTTGTTTTAACGCAGCTCCAATGGATCAGCCACATCAAAACCAAAAAACATTAGCCCATAATCCACAGGGCCTGATTGGGGCTTATCATAACGAAAGGTTAAACAAAAAGCTGTAATCGCTAGACGTCGTGTTTTGAAGACCAGGCAGCAGGATTGATGATTATGTAAAAAACACTCACAATGCCGGCCCTAAGCAAACTTTGTCTCTTAAAATCTTTGTGAGCGTACGCAGTGTCAGTGAAAATCTGGTTTGATGTGCAACAACTTTACTATTTGCCCCAGTACGAACCTGTTTATCAGGTATTACAAGAACAGGGCTGTCAGTGTCACTTTTTTATCTACTCGACCAGTGCATCGGAAGAGATTCTCACTGCATTTCAGCAGCAAACCTCACTGCCCATTACTCTGGCAAGCAAAGATGAAATCCTGCACCACTATCAGCAAAACCCTGCGGATTGGATTATTTTTGGTAACGGTTACAAGGCTCTGAATCAGTTGCCCAGCACAACCAGAACAGCCCTGCTCTATCACGGTATCGGAGTAAAGGAATGCTACTACGATGCCGAACTGGCAGAATTTGATGTTCGTTTCACGGAAGGTGCTTTTCGACAAAACGAACTGCAGCAACGCTACCCTAATGCCTGTTTTGTCGAAACTGGTTTTGCCAAGCTAGACCCCTTGGCTGATATGAATAGCGCACAACAGCGGGCTTTTAAGCCACAAGAAGTGGGGCTTTCGCCAGAAAAACCGTTGATTCTCTATGCTCCGACCTTCTACCCCAGCTCTATTGAACTGATGGGTAAGCACTGGCCAGAGACTTTCAGCGACTGCAATATCGTCATCAAGCCACACTTTTTCAGCTACACCCATAAAAAGTATGCCGTACAACGTAAACTGATCGATCACTGGGCCAGTTTTGATAACGTGTATGTGGTCCCCCCAACTGAGCTATCACTGGTGCCTTATATGGCTGCAGCCGATCTTTTGATCAGTGAAGCCTCCTCTGCACTGTTTGAATTTGCAGCTTTGGATAAACCCATTATCTGGTTAGACTTCTTTAAACTGCGTTGGGGTTATCGCGGTCCACTACGTTTCCGCTTCACCCGTCGTATGGATCAAACCATTCTGAAATATGCCGACGTGGGTAGCCATGTCGCCAAACCGGCACAACTTGAGCAAGTTGTACGATCAGAACTGGCCAACCCGGCTCTCAAACGCAGTGCACGCCAGCAAACTACCGAAGAGTTAATAGGACGGGTTGATGGTCAGGTATCACAGCGTATTGCCAATTATCTGCTAAAACAGGCATAGCCCGATTGAGTGATTCAGCCGTACAAGACGGCTCAATCACTCAACCAACATCATTTGGCATACACAAAAGAGTAAGCAGGGTAAATGACACTCTGCCTAACAGGTGATCAGAACAACTTGTGATAAGCCATTGATTTTCGGATCTTATAACGTCGATAGAGATTCAGGGGTTTGCGTTTCACTCCCTGGGCTAATACCTCATCAACAGCGGTTAAAATCCGTCGTGCGCTGTGCCCATCCTGATAGGGATGCACCTGCTGGATATAACTCTCGATCTGTTGCAATAACTCAGCAGAAGGATTCAATCCCAAAGCCAATTGTTCCTCCAGCTGTTCTGGCTGGATAAAGTTCAGTAATGATGGCTCTGGTTGAGCATTCTTAAAGGTGGCCACTACCTTACCCATCAACAAGGCTTCCGTAACAGCACTGGAAGTATCCGATACCACCAGATCGGCCTGCTGGATCAAGGGCACCAGGCTATCATCATCACTGACCTGTAACGTTTCGTTGGCAATTGCCCGATATGCCTTAACGACATCAGCATCCATCTTTGGATGAAACTTCACGACGATGCGATACAAGCCCTGTTCATTCAATTGCCGCCATGGCTCCAATAAGGGTTGAGCAGAACTTAAAGCTGGCGAGAACGTCGGAGCGAATAAGATCACTGGTTTAGTGTTTTCATTCCGCTGGGGCAAAGGAAAGCAAGGGTCCAGTTTCGGCCAACCTGTTTCAATAACACGAAAATACTTGTGTTTATCCGCGAGCTGCTGGAAACGATCCGTGGTAATCGGTCCGTGAGTGCAATAAAGATCAAAAAAGCCACGGATACCAAAGTGGCCTTTTTTCTTCCATTCCAAACCATGAAACACCTGCACCTTAACTCCAGGGAAAAAATCAGGCACTACATTACCCGGAACAAACACCGCCAAGGGTTGATAGGCTTTAACTTCATCGACACTTTTCAACTGTTTCTCATCGGCCTTTAACTGGCCCGAGTCCACTGCCGAACCGTTTAAATACCAGGCCACTTCAGCGCCTTGGCGACGAATTTCATCCTGCAACGGGCGTAAAATTGCGTACGAATAGGGTTGCTGAATAAAAAACAGGTAACGCTTGTTCATAAAAAATTATTATCCGGTATAAGCAGCAAAACAAAAGCGCCCAGAGGCATTGATGTGATATCCACGAGGGCTTTACCTTGAAAATGTCGAATTAATTTTATTTCGCTATGACTGTACTCACTCACACAAGAGTATTTCGATACTCTTTAACCTGCAAATCTGCAAACCTACAGTGAAAGGAAAACTCTTGTGTGAGTGCTTAGATAAGTATTTATTTTAGGGCTTATCAATGAGATTGGTGCAACTCTCTTTCAACACTTCTTAAGCTACACCAAATAAAAACCAAAGAGAAAACAAACACCATAATACCACTATTGATTCTTAACATGGCTTGAGTCAGGCAAAAGTCTGCCATGCAAATAATGCTTACCATCCCGGCAACGGCTAATGCTTTTACTCGCTTCTGGTTACTCTGGGCTTTTTTATAAAACAGCTTAAAGGGAATAACAAACAACACTAACAGCATAGCTAAACCAACAACACCGCGCTTTGCCAGCTCTTCAATATACTGATTATGTAAGTGATTAAAATCCAGAATCATCGGATTTAAGTTATTTTCTTTAACTATATCCGCTTGAAAAGCATAGAAGGGCTGTTCCCCCCAGCCAAACACAGGCTTTCTAATAAAGCCTTCATAGCCAGACTTCCACATTTCAAAGCGCAAGCCCACAGAAGTGGTCGATTCACCCTGCATATAATGTTCAATATTACTGACTGCAGCGGCTACGCGCTTCTGCACACCGGTCTGCGGCACCAATATCAATAGAGCCAGCACAATAAAAACGCTAGCGAATATAGGTTTAATATATTTCTCAGGAATAATCTCTTTATAAAATTTATAGACCGCGAATAATGCTAATGGTAAAGCGACCCAACCACTACGTGTTCCTGAAAGGAAAGAGGCGGCCACCCCCATGACAAAAGCTAGAAGCATCAACCCGACGAGTCTTTTATCGCCCTTATCAAGGGCCCAAAATACACCTGACAATGAGATAAATCCAATTAACAGGCTCAAGTTACCAAAGTGAATCGGATGTAACTCTTCCGTGCTAATACGCACCATATCCAGTGCGAACTTACCATAAAAGGCCCATAATCCGGCCATAATGACACCTATGGCATAGCCTATCCATAGGAAAGAATCATTAATCTTTCTACCTGACAAATAAAGTACAATAAAAGCCGCAATTAAATAACGAGTAAAGTTATCCAGATTGGATAATGTTTGCCCATGCAATACGGTATCTAATACACCTAGCAGGAAAACACCACCTAATACAGCAGCAAAAACCCAGTCTTCTCTATCTCGACTGATACGCCCATTAAAAAAAAGTGCAGCTATTAGAAATAGAGTAATCGCAACCGGTGCCAGACTATAACCACTCTTTATAACAAAAGTCAGGCTACCAAAGCTCAGCAAGCAAAGATTCAGAAACATTGAATCTAAACGCATACTAGTCTTCAATTCTTTTTACCACTTCAATAATTGAGGTTGTTGAAATAGAAGGCGTTCTAGGTAAGTAAATCACATCACAGACATCTTTAAACTCATCAAACTTGCCAGCCCAGTCATCACCCATAACTAATACATCAGCTTTGTGTTCAATAATATACTGACGTTTTAACTCTAATGACTCTTCAAGAAAAACTTCATCTACACAGCGCAATGCTCTTAACATAGACTTGCGTTCAAACTCAGAATAAACTGGTTTACGCCCTTTCTTCTTAAAATTCAGATCATCTGATGAAACACCAACAATAAGCGTATCTCCCATTTCACGGGAACGCTCTAAAATACGAATATGTCCATAATGTAAAATATCAAAAGTACCAAAGGTAATAACGCGCATTAATTGCCCTCACTAAAAACTTGCCTGGTAAGTGATACCATAAGCACTCACACAAAAGTTTCTCTTTAGCAGATGGCTTCATTCTTCAGCCGCTGGCCGAAAAATATCGAAATACTTTTGTGTAAGTGTGTATTCTCTGGCATTTTAAGCGGAAAAGTCGAAATAAGCACTCACACCCAAGCTTCTCTTTAGCAGATGGCTCATTCTTCAGCCGTTAGCCGAAGAATATCGAAACACTTTGGTGTAAGAATACGTTTGCTTCGCTGCATATTGAATAATATTCTTGCTGCTTAAATGCTTTGCCCCCGACCGATACCGGAGTAAATAAAACCGGCTTTGCTGGCAAACTCTGGATCATAAATATTACGACCATCTAACAGCAGAGCCGTGCTCATCTTGGCTGCAACCTGCAACAGATCCAGATTCCAGAACTCCTTCCACTCGGTCACCAACATCAAGGCATCACTTCCCTCTACCGCCTGATAAGCCGATGAGCAATCAATGATACCCTCATTACCGGCAAAAAACTCTATCAGCGCCGGATTAGCGACAGGATCATACAAACGTACCTGAACGTTATGAGCCAATAAGGTTTCGATGAGGTCGATAGCCGGACTCCCGGCAATACTGGCGGTATTGGGTTTAAAAGCCCCACCCCAGATAGCGACAGTCTTACCCTGAATATCCGCCTGGAAATAGCGCCAGAACTTCTGGAACAATAGATCTTTTTGCTGCTCATTACGCTGCCAAACACTGTGCATCAGGCTGGATTGATGCTGAGTCTCCAACTCCTGTGTCAACTGCTGAAGAGTATCCAGAAACGCCTGCCCACCAAAACCACAACCTGGATAGAGATATTGAAAACCGATACGACTGTCCGAACCTATCCCCTGACGCACGGGCTCAATATCGATGTCTTGCAGGCTGGCATATTCCGCCAATTCATTCATAAAACTGATCCGAGTCGCCAACATTCCGTTAATCGCCACCTTGGTCAGTTCGGCCTCTTTGGGGGCCATCAACATAAAATTATCCCGGCGACGATTATAAGGGGCCATAATCTGCCGAATCATCTCCGTTGCCTGATGATCATTACTACCCAATAGCACTCGATCTGGATAGGAGAAACTATCAATCGCCCGGCCCGATTGAATAAAGCTGGGCCAGAACACCACGCGAATAAAATCGTAGCCTCGTTCCAGCAAGTCTTGCTGCAAGCGATCCGTACTGCCGATCTCCAACGGATGAATTAAGGCAACGACCCGTAACCTATTTCTGCTATTACCATCACCATCACTGTCACAAGTCTCTTGTGACTGAGCTGAGCGGGCAAACTCAATGGCATAGTTAAGCACCTGATCATAATCGGCCTGAGGTTCCGCATAGATCACCAACTCGACATCGGAAATGGGTTCCTGTTGAGGCTGCAATTGCAAACGTCCCTGACGGATCTGATCGGAGGATAAGCGATTTAAACCGGGTTCATTAATATCCACCGGAGCGATCTCAGGCTTACAAATCACACAGTGGCAACCGGTCGATGCCAAGACACTGGCCATTGTCCAGGCTGCATGATCATCACCTACAACCATGATCTTCATTTTTCACTCCTCTGCTGACGAATCAACGCAGCCAATGCCTGAGTTGAACTGTCCACACTTTCATTGCCCTTATAGTCCGGCTGCAAGATGGATTGCAGCTTAACGGCTACCTCTTTACCCAACTCAACCCCCCATTGATCAAAGGGGTTAATCCCCCAGATCACCGCCTGACAAAACACCTTATGCTCATAAGCTGCTATTAAAGCGCCCACTGACTCAGGCTCCAGGCGATTTAATACCAGAGTGGAAGAGGGTTGATTGCCTGGATAATGCTTAAAGGTATTCAGTGCTCCGGGGGACTCACCAGCACCAAAAGCTAAAACTCTCGACTGAGCTAAACAGTTACTGATATTCAGATCATGCTGTTTTACCAGCGCATCCTGATGCGGCGGCTGCACCGGACCATCATATCGGCTGGCAGCAATAATAAAATCCGATACCACAGGCTGAGTACCTTGATGCAATAACTGGTAGAAAGCATGCTGAGCATTGGTTCCTACTTCACCCCACAGCACCGGGCAAGTCATATAATCCACCGGCTCTCCCAGCTGAGTGACGGATTTACCATTACTCTCCATCTCCAGCTGTTCCAGATAACTGGGGAAAAACTTTAAACGCCCATCGTAAGGCAAAATCGCATGGGCACGAATATCACGGAATGAAACGTTCCAAACCCCTAACAGAGCCATAATCACCGGCAGATTGTCAGCCAGTGGAGCAGAGCTGAAATGCTGATCCATCTGAAAACCGCCCGCCAACAAGCGTCGAAAAGCAGACATGCCAACGGCCAATGCGATGGGTAAACCAATGGCAGACCAGAGCGAAAAGCGCCCACCCACCCAGGGCCAGAACTCAAGCTGATTCTCGGGATGTATGCCCCAGTCAGTCATGCGCTCCGGATTAGCCGATACACCAATAAAATGGCAGCGCAGTAACATCGCTGTATCCGCACAATAATGACTCAACCAATCACGCACGGTCCGGGCATTAGATAGTGTATCAATCGTGGTAAAAGACTTGGACGAGACAATAAATAGCGTCGACTCTGGGTCCAGATGTTCCATCAGCTGAAACAGCTGACTGCCATCCATCGACGAGGCAAAGTGCACCTTAAGGTTTTTGCCTCCCTCATCCCGATATTCATCCAGAGCATGAGAGACCATTAAAGGCCCCAGATCACTGCCCCCAACCCCCAGATTGACCACATCAGTAATGCGCTTACCGCTAAAACCGCGCCAAACGCCCTGTTGAATCTTAGACACTAACAGCGCCATCTTATCCAGTTCAGTCGTGATCATACCCAAGTCATTGGGCAAGGCTTCAGCAGGCGCACGCAGCGCCGTATGCAAAGCAGCTTTATTTTCACTCAGATTGACAATATCACCGCTAAATAGCTTCTTAATATGACTCGGTAACTGACAGCTGTCTGCTAATTGTAACAGCTCAGCAAAAACCTCATCTGTAATATTCTGCTTGCTGTAATCCAGCGTTAAACCCGCAGTCTGACAGCGCAAGCGTTCTCCCCGCCGCGGATCATTGGCAAATAACTCTGATAAGGATAAACAGGCACTCGCCTTATCCAATAAGGATGTGTACTCATCTCGGAGGGATAACTTGCAATAGTTCAGATCGGTTATTTCCTGACACTTCATTACTGACGCCTTTATTTATCCTTATCAATCATGTCATCAAACACCGGCATCAGCCTCAAAAAAACAGAGCAATCACTGGAGCAACAGCCGGGCAAATAGCACTCATCATCCTATCCCTGTAAGAGACAAAAAAAGGTCAACAGCTGCCATACAAGACTCTCTATCTATCTCAAGCCCAACGCCATGTTACTGTTTGAAAAATGCCACTATTTAAAAACACCACGATCTGAAAACACCACGCCAATCAATGAACAGATTTCCCAAACCACAATACAAGCGCCAATACCTGGCACTGCAGATCCATCATGATTTAATCAGCGAGTAGCCCAGCCTCACGCCCCAGAATCTGATTTGCCTGCAGCCAACCTGGAATATGGCCACAATCAAAACTGCGTCCCGCCATACAGAAGGCTTCCACTTTATCTTCGGCAATCAGAGTATCAATGGCATCAGTGAGTTGGATCTCGTTACCAGCCCCCGGCTGAGTTTGAGCCAGTAATGGCATGATTTTCCCCGGCAGAATATAACGTCCCACAACCGCTAACTGGCTGGGCGCTTGCTCCGGCGATGGTTTTTCAACCACACCTCGCATTACAGTACTGCTACCCGCTACTAAATTCTGGCCAGCGCAATCTGCAATGCCATAGCGCTCAACCTCGGATAAAGGCACTTGCTCTACCATAATCTGTGCCACATGACTGGCTTGATAGGTTGCCACCATAGTCTCCAGATCACACTGTTCCGATGTACTTGCCTGAGGCTTAACCAATACATCGGGCAGTAAAACAGCAAAAGCTTCATCATCACGAATCAAGTGTGCAGCACAGGCCACCGCATGGCCTAAACCCAGCGCCTTGTCCTGGCGTACACTGGTCACCTTTAATTCAGGTGGCACAATCGCCCTTAACTGCTCTAACAGCTGCGTTTTACCTTTCTTTTCCAGTTCGGTTTCCAGCTCATAATGATGATCAAAGTGATCCTCTACTGCCGACTTGCCTCCACGGGTCACCAGAATGATCTCATTTAGGCCCGCTGCCAATGCCTCCTCCACCACATGCTGGATCAGAGGCCGATCAACCACAGGCACCATCTCTTTTGGAATAGACTTACTGATTGGCAATAAGCGAGTGCCTAACCCCGCTACAGGGATAATCGCTTTAGAAATCTTCTGCTTGTTCAAAACCATGATCCTAAATTCTGGCTTGATGATAAGTACTTACACAAAAGCTTCTCTTTAGCAGATGACCGAAGAGTATCGAAGCACTTCATGTGTAAGTATGTATATGCAGCAAAATGAAAGTATTGTGCTCTCCGCTAAAAGGCTCTCCTTACTGAGGCGCTCTAAAAATACGGCGTCTTACTCGGATAGATTTCATGGATAATTTAGCTTTGCTGCTGAATAGACGTGATTTTACACCACCATAGACAAAAAAAGTTACCGTTCGTCATTGCAGACAGAGAAACATCGCAGAAGATATACACACTGACACGAAAGTATTTCGATATTCTTCGGCTACAGACTGAAGAATGAAACTATCTGCTAAAGAGAAATTCTTGTGTGAATGCTTAAAAACTTAAGGCAAGATAGCCAGAATTGCAGTCATATTTATGTAGTTTTAGCTGAAATGGTTAAAGAAATAATCAAAGAAAGTCTATTGTGGCAGCTCAAAAAACTAAGCTGCAGTGCAAAGCATCCTCTTTTCTTTGGCATCCAATGCATAAGCATCGTATGACTTTTTCACTAAACACTCCAACATAACGCTTTTTATCACCGACAGCCAGCGGTCATGGATGTAAACGTAAATATCGAACGGCTTTTATACGATGCTTATGCCCCCATTGAATAACCCAGAAAGAGATATTTAGAAATAGAGTTTCCTGACTTTAGCATTAAAAATCTAGCTATACCTCCAAGTAGGCAACCATCTAAACAGGAATATTTCGATACTCCTAGATCATAGTCATAGGATGGTAGTTAGAGAATAATTATAGCATTCTGACGAGACACTTTTGTTTCTCAGCTTAAGTGTCATTATTGAAGGTTAAATGTTATTTTAGTGCAACTGATTCCCAATAATTGGCTCACAACGAAAACTATTACCGGGCCAATATCATGGATAGTTAAATAAAACGAATTTTCTGGGAGAGCCCTGAATGAGCTACAACGCAATTGTATTGAAACAATACCCTGATGATTTCATCAATGAAGATACCTTTGAAACTCAGACATTTGAAGCCCAGCCCCTGAAAAAGGGAGAGTTTCGAGTCAAAGTCAGTCATCTTTGCCTCGATCCAGAAATACGCAGCTGGCTAGATACAAACATAAAGAGTGATACTCCTCAGGCACAGTTAGGCGAAGTAATGCGTTCTCAGGGTTTTGGGGAAGTTATAGAATCAATGAATGATAGTTTCCCTGTAGGAGCTCATGTTGCAGGCTGGACCGGCTGGACAGAACAACTCGTTGCAAAAGAGGGGGATGTCGAAATGCCTCCTCATGGTATAGAGTCAGATCAAGCACTCACTTTATTTGGTATACCTGGGCTAACAGCCTTCTTAGGCTATGATGAAATTCTTCAGGCACCAGAACGCCAACGCAGAGCTCATCAGATTGGTGAAAAACAAACTCTGCTTGTTACAGGGGCAGCTGATGCAGTGGGTTCAGTAGTGGTACAACTGGCTATTGCCGATGGCTTAAAAGTTATAGCACTGGTGGAGAGAGATGATCAGGCCCACTGGCTGAAGGATGAACTCGATGTTCATGCTGTAATAAACTATAAAACAGAAAATGTATCAACGGCACTGACTGAGTTGGCTCCAGACGGCATTGATCTGTTTTTTGAAAATAGCGGCGGCGAAATTCAGCACATCATAATGGAGCACATGAATACTAACAGCAAGGTGGCAATCTGCGGCCTAACGTCGGAATATAATAGAAAAGTACCCGCATTGGCACCAAGCTGGCTGCACCTACTCAAACGCCGTATTAGCATTGAGGGGTTTTCGTCTACGGATCATATCTACCGCACTCCAGTACTGAAAGCAGGCCTTACACCGTATCTGGAAAAGGTTAAACACCGTGTTCATGAACTGGAAGGTCTGGAATCTGCAAAACTCGGAATTAATATACTCTATCGAGGCGAGAATACTGGCAAATTGATTGTAAAGCTGTAATTTATTTATAAGTATCCGAAAATAAATATTACAATATTCTCCGGCTGAGGCAGCCGGAGAACACGGGTTTTATGCTATAAGGCTTACTGTGTAGCTATTTGTTTTCAGATAATAGCACAATGTCAAATATCACTTAATAGAACTCGAATATTATTCTCTGCCTCAGAAATCAACCGCATTCTTTAGATTACAACAATTTATTAGACATCCAGAAAATTAGAAAAACCTTAAACACCCCATCCTCAGTTAATCTAGCTTTTCTAAATAAACCCACCTCAAGGTCCAATCACCCCATATATAACTCTATTTATAAATTTTAAGTAGGCATTTTTTTATAACATAAACCCTATATTCTTCGGCCGCATCTCCTGAAAAACATCCTAATATCTATATTCATGTATTTAGTAAATATTTTAATCTGATAAAGTTCGTTAAAAATATTGATACATGTCTGAGTTATATTACATCGCTTTGCATTTATGTTGATACTCTATTATTTTAGTGTGATAAATTATTTTATTGGTTTTACGTCCTGTGCTTCGACCATATTGAAGACAATGGCTCTGGACACCATAAGTCGCGGCTAATATAGTATTAAAGCTATAGAGACTGAAGCAATAATTAAAGTTTGCATGGCATTGCAAATGCCATAATATTTTTCTACTTTTTAGCCCAATCAAAGGGCTTTCCTAACTATTCACTCACTATTCTCAAGAGTATTGAAGCTATGACTGCAGATACCCTTACACTGGATATTGCTGATGCTGTCCCAGAGCGCCTTCAACTGGACCGTCATTACGATGCGGAACAACTACAGAAAGAAGTGCGCGAAATTACATCAAGTCTCAAACAAAAAACCTATTTCTATTACAGCCCAGTCCCTCTTGTTTATAACGTAAAAGATCCAAAAAACCATGACTGGAGTTCGGAGCCTATGCTTAAAGGCTGTACTTATCTCCAAGAAGTGTTATCCGATTTTGAAACAGAATTAGTCAGCGCTCGACTAATGCGTCTGCAGGAAGGCGCTGTCGTTAAAGAACATAGAGATCCAACGCTGGATGCCGTACACAAAGAAGTAATACGTCTAACGCTACCCATCTTTTCTGATGATGACGTTACCTTCCTGCTCAATGGTTCAGAAGTTGTGATGCAACCGGGCGAGCTCTGGTATATGAAATTGAGCGAACTCCATTCCGTACATAATGACAGCCCTGATAAAGAGCGGATCAATATGTCAATTGACTTGATCTGGAATGATTGGCTAGCTAATTGGTTAGCTGATAATATGCCTCAATAACCCTAACAACAGATTCAGATGATGTTTTGGCTCATTACAGCACTGAACTGCAGAGCCAAACTAAAACCTGATCCCCCCTCCCTTCTGGTCTCCAGAAGGGAGAAGTGCCTAATTACTTTTATTTCACTTGAGACCTAATATCTTAAGCTCTTCCAATTAAACGATTTCCCGGTAATTATCGCTTTAATGTCCGCTTATTTTCCTCAGGACCCAGTTAAAATCCCTAAGTACTCACATAAAAATTTCTCTTTAGCAGATGGCTTCATTCTTCAGCCTCTGACCGAAAAATATCGAAATACTTTTGTGTAAGTGTGTATCAGCAGTGCAACACCAGTCACGGGTAAAGCTCTTACTTTCAGATAGTTAGGAAAAAATCGATACATTCTTGTTTACTTACGCCATCAAATACCACAACAAAAAAATACCCGCTTGTTACCAACCGGGTATTTTTAAAGACGCATTGCTGATCAAAGCAGTGCACCTGATAGCATTGGATTAATGTCAAACGTTAGACAATAAAGTTCCATTCTGTCGCAGCCATAAATAGTCCCTGAGTTTCCTCGCTGTCTAGGAAGCCTTCTGCCACCTCAACAATGGTGTGGCCAGCGCCAGCATATTCCATCCACGCGGCTTTACCACCGGCATCAGATTCACGACCCAATACATGGTTGTAGAGTGCTTCAATCTGGTTGTCGATAGTCAGCTGACCAAACTCAATACCCGTCTTCAGCGTAAACTCCTCTGATTCCAGGAAGTTGACCGCCAGTTGGCCTAGAGATCCCCCTAAACCGGAATGCTCGGCCTGCCACTGGAAGCCATCTACCTCAGCCCTACGACCTAATATCTGCTGGTAGAACATACTGATCGCCTGCAGATCTTCCTCATAAGCAGGAATAAATACCTGGTCTGCAAACTGAATCTGCTCAACATTGATCAGAGTATCATTGTCATTGGCATCTGTTCTGTTAGATACGGTAATCACACCATCGACATGCTGAAGATCATAGTCTGCCATATTGCCGTCGTAGGTCACCACATCACTGTCGCGGCCACCGTGCAGCTGGTCATTACCTTCGCCACCAAACAGAGTGTCGTTACCGTTATCGCCAAACAACAGATCATCACCGCCTTTGGAACCCACGGTATCATCACCATCACCACCATGCAGCTCATCATCATCCGGCCCCAGAATGATAAACTGACTACCGGTGCCCGCAAACAGAGTGTTCTGACCATCGCCACCAAAAATAGAAGCAGGGCCGATAATGACCGCAAACTCAATATTCTGCAGATTCAGAATCGTACCAGAAGGCAGATTGGTTGCATCAATCACCATCGCCTCGGTACGATCACTGTCATTACTGCCTCTAATGGTCACCGGGGTATCAGGTCGCTCAGTAGTATCCGTCGTCAGAGTAACCTTATTTACCCAGAGATTGTCTTCGTCAATATCCAATATATCAAGGAAGAGACGACCACCGTCGAGCATACTGTCTTCTTCCTGCTCTCCAGCGGATTCATCAATCAGCTGCAGTAACGCTTCCACCGAATTGTTATCCCGTGCCGTTTCATTGGCATTAGCGGTAAAGCCCACACCATCCGGCAAACTGATACTGGTCACTGCTTCCTGACCGGCTTCGGTAAAGTGCAATGGAATATCTGCTTCTTCCGTCTGAGTATTGGTATCTTCACGCTCAGATGCCACCGGCTGAACAGTCACCGTCTTTGTCTCTTCACCGTCTTCGTCAACGGTTACCGTTGTTGTAACCGGTACACCATCAATCAACTGAGTACTGGTATCCGGTTCCGGCTCTGGTTCCGGCTCTGGTTCCGGCTCTGGTTCCGGCTCTGGTTCCG
>CAYFGP010000067.1:0-36020 GCA_964342385.1 uncultured Oleiphilus sp.
AGGCTGAACTGAATGCGACGCTGGAAGGGGAAGAAGAGGCGTGGGCTGGCGTACGTCCTGCGGTGACTGCAGGTGGTAGTCTGATGCGCCATGAGCTGGATGGCTCTGATACCTCAAGCTATAACTCCACCGGTTTGAGTGTTGGGGTGACTCAAACGCTGTTTGATACCTCAAGCTATAACTCCACCGGTTTGAGTGTTGGGGTGACTCAAACGCTGTTTAACTCGGTTAAGTTCCAGCAGATAGGGGTGGCGGAAGCCAGCAGTGCCCAGGCTCGTTTTTCGTTCCGTGAAGCCGAAATGGATCTGATGGTGCGAGTGACAGAAGCTTTCTTTGAAGTGCTGAAGGCGAAAGACAGCCTGACGTCTTCGCAAGCTCAGGAAAAAGCCATTAAGCGTCAGCTCGAGCAAGCACAGCAACAGTTTAAAGTGGGTTTGATTCCGATTACCGGTGTGAATGAGGCTCAGGCGGCATATGATGCGTCGCGTGCGACCCGTATCGGTGCAGAAGGCGCGCTACTGATTAGTGAAGAATCCCTGCAGCTGTTGACGGGCAAAAGCTACGATCAGATGCATGGTTTAGTTGATAGCTTCCCTGTTACAGACCCTCAGCCATCTAGCGTTCAGCATTGGATTGACCTGGCGTTAAGCAATAGCCCGGCAGTAAAAGCGGCGCAGGAACAGAAAGATGTCGCGCGTCTGGGTGTGGATGTAGCACAGGCGGCATTTCTGCCTTATGTGGATGCCAAGGCTCAGTTAGCTTACTCAGATACCAGTACAAGTTCTGCTGCAACGGATCTCTCCTTTGGTGTTGAGATGGGTTGGCAGATCTATACCGGTGGTGCAACCAGTGCCAATATTCGTCGCTTGGGTCATTTCCTGAATCAGTCTGAACAGTCTCTGGAGCTGCAAAAGCGTTCCACTGCACTGAACACGCGGACTCAGTATATTCAGGTCACTACCAGCGTAGAGCAGGTTGAAGCGCGTCGTCAGGCGTTGATCTCTTCTGAAAGCGCTTTGAAGGCGACCCGCTCCGGTTATGAAGTGGGTACTCGTAACATCGTTGATGTACTGCAGGCCGAGCAGGCATTCTTTACCGCCGAAACCGCTTACCTGGATACTCGGTACGATTACCTGATCAGCTTGATTAAATTGAAGCAGGCGACCGGTACGTTGAAACCAGAAGATATTTCTGATCTGGACCAGTGGCTGCAGTAATTGGCCTCGAAGACCGTCGTTATCAGGATTCGCCAGCGATCGTGTTACAGAAAATTGCCGCTAATCTGACGGATATTAGAAAGCCCCTCTTGCAGGGGCTTTTTTATTTGCGGTAGCCTTAGGCATCTTGATAGGAACTCCCCTCACTCGATCAAGGAACTTTTTAATCACCTGAATTCAGCCGGAGTGGCTATGGATGAGCAACGCAGTGCTGTAATCGATCCCCATCTTTTTAATGCGGGCTCGGTCGCCATCGTACAATGGAATGTCACACCTCAGGCCTATTATCAGGGGCCGGTGAGCTATATCAGTGATAATGCTTCAGAGCTGTTGGGTCGTGATGCCCAGCTACTGAGAGACTCTGCATTTGCCTTTCTTGATCTGATTCATCCCGATGAACACTCTCAGGTAACTTCTGAACTTACCCAGGCCATAGAGCTGGGCTTAAGCCATTGTCAGCATCAGGATTATCGTGTCTTGCACCCGGATGGTAGTGAACACTGGTTGATGCAATTGACCATGATTCAGCGTCAAAAGGGTGAGGTAACAGGTTTTTTGGCTTACCTGATCGATGTCTCCGCCCGCAAACGCAATGAACTCCAATTGGTGGAGAGTGAGCAACGTTACCGTCAGCTGTTTGAAGGCAGCCGGGTGGTGGAGTATCTGCTGGATCCGGAATCAGGCCAGATTATTGATGCTAACCAGGCGGCTTGTCTGTTCTACGGCTATAGCCTGGAACAGCTACAGCAGATGCATATCAGCCAGATCAATATCCTGACTCCGGAGGAGATTGCGGCTGCCATGATGGAGGCGGAGCGTAATCAGCGACGCCATTTTATCTTCCGCCATCAACTGGCTAACGGCCAGGTGCGCGATGTTGAAGTGCATAGTGGCCCCATCAATTTTCAGGGCCGCGAATTACTGTACTCCATTGTGCACGATATTACTGATCGTCTGGATGCCGAGCGTAAGTTGGAGCGTTTATCCCAGGCCTTGGATCAGAGTGGTAGTATCGTGATGATCACTGATGCCAGCCATCATATCGAGTACGTGAATCAGCGTTTTATTAAGGTGACAGGTTTTACTGAGCGGGATGTGAAAGGTCAGCATGTGGACTTTTTATCTGCAGGCCGTACTTCCCATGATGTGCGCAAGAAACTGTCTCATACCCTACGTAAGGGTGAGAACTGGCATGGTGAACTACTTTGTCGGCGTAAAAACGGTGAGCTGTACTGGAGTAGTATGTCGGTGTCGCCGGTTTTTAACGATGAGGGTGAAGTCAGTAGTGTCGTTGCTGTGGCAGAAGACCTCACGGAGCAGCGCGAGACCGATCGTAAGATTCAACAGTTGGCGTTTTATGACCCAACCACAGGCCTGGGCAATCGTCAGTTCCTGTTGGAAGCGATGGATGAGTATTTCACCCAGAGCCAGCTGCATCCTTCCCGTTATCATGGCAAAACAGCCCTGATCTATATTGATCTTGATGACTTTAAACGTATCAATGATTCTCTTGGTCATGATATGGGTGATCGTCTGATCAAAACAGCCGCTCATCGCTTAAAAGTCATTGTCAGTGATCATGATGTGTTGGTGCGCTTAGGCGGTGATGAATTCGCCATTCTCAAGCAGTTTGAAAGCGAGCTGTCGATGGAGCACTGGCTCGATCAGCTGGTGCAGCAGTTTAGCCGTACAGTGAAGCTGGGGCCGCATACGGTGAGCGTTTTTGCCAGTATCGGCATCGCCTTACTACCTCAGGATGCACCGGATACCAGTACAGGATTGCGCAATGCTGAACTGGCGATGTATCGGGCGAAAAAAGAACATGGCTGTGGCTATCACTTCTTCTCGGAAGAGCTGAATAAACAAGCGGTTGAGCGTCTGCATTATGAGGTTAAGCTGCGTAATGCTTTGAATAACCAAGAGCTTGAGCTGCATTATCAACCTAAGGTGAATTTATCGGATGGTGGTGTCATTGGTGTTGAGGCTCTGATCCGCTGGAATGATCCGGAAAGAGGGCTGATCCCTCCGGGCGAATTTATCCCTGTCGCGGAAGAGACAGGCTTGATTTTGCCCATGAGTCACTGGGTGTTAGAGCAGGCTTGTTATCAGGTGGTGCAGTGGCAACAAGATGAGGTGATGCGTCACCTGAGAATGGCGGTCAATCTATCGGCGCGTCAGTTCCAGGACCCGATGTTTGTCGAAAATGTGGAGAGCATTTTAAATAATACTGGGGTAAATCCAGCATTAATTGAGCTGGAGATTACCGAAAGCATGTTGATGGAAAACATGAACTCGGTATTACCTATGATGCAGCGGCTGAAAGATCTGGGCCTGAGTTTGGCCATTGATGATTTTGGTACCGGTTACTCCTCGCTGGCTTATCTGAAACAGATGCCTATTGATGTGCTGAAAGTCGATCGTGCTTTTGTGCGTGATCTGCCGATGGATGAAAATGATTGTGCCATTACCCGTGCGGTAATTCTGATGGCACAGCAGCTGGGGCTGAAAGTCGTGGCAGAGGGCATCGAAGAGTCTGATCAGGCGGACTTCCTGACGGATAGCGGTTGTGAGCTGGGCCAAGGCTTCCTTTATAGTCGCCCGTTAAAGCTGACTGATCTGGAACGGGTATTACATAGCTCTGATCCAGAGCTGGCCGTGCTGAATATTCTGCAAGAAGAGAGTTAATTGGGCTTTAGATAATGGGTCTTTCGATAATAAATTATATGAATAATCCTTTATCGGGCGTACGCTAATCTGTCGTTGGGTTTCGCGAGGCAAGATATTTGTTATTAATCAATATGTTGCAATCGTTCTACCCAACCTATACAAGCCTCACTCTGAATTTTTTTCGCTCTACATGCTAGTCAAAAAAGCTTTCTAACACTGCATTGAGATAGAGAAAACCTTCTGCAGTGGTACACAGACGTCCTGTACCTTGTTCCAACAATTGCTGCTGGCGTAGCTTACCTAGCAGGCCATCTAATGACTGTAGTGATTGTCCGGTTCTAGTCTGATACATCACCTCAGGCACACCCTGTTTTAGCCGTAGAGCATTCATAAAGAACTCCAGCGGCAGATCATCCTGTTCAATAGCCTGGCTTTGAGAAAGAGGGTTAATCGCTTCCAGATACTGTTTTGGGCTACGGTATTTACTGGTGCGCACGATACGGTTTTGACCATCGCTATCGGGTAGCAGTGTCAGTTTGCCGTGAGCCCCTGCCCCTATGCCCAGATAATCACCAAACTGCCAGTAGTTCAGGTTATGACGGGCTTCGCTGCCCGGCAGGCTATAACCGGACACCTCATACTGTCGGAAACCTGCTTGAGCAATCAGCTGTTGCCCTGCTTGTTGAATCTGCCACAGGGTATCGTCATCGGGTAACGGAGGCGGTGCCTGATAAAACGCGGTATTGGGTTCCAGAGTCAGCTGATACCAGGACAAGTGATCCGGTTGCAGATCAATGGCCTGCTGTAGATCCGCTAACGCTTCGGCTTCGCTTTGCTCCGGCAGGCCATGCATCAGATCCAGATTAAAGCGGGTAAAACCGGCGTTACGGGCACTTTCTGCCGCGCGAATGGCATCATCTCGATCATGAATACGACCCAGGCGTTTCAGTTTATCCGGTGAAAAACTCTGAATACCGATTGAGAGTCGATTAACACCAGCCTGACGGAAACCTTCAAATTTGGCTTGTTCTACCGTGCCGGGGTTCGCTTCCAGGGTGATCTCAATATCCGCCTCAAACGGGATGCGCTGCTCAACACCAGCCAAAATCTCGGCAATGGCCTGAGGTGAGAATAGGCTGGGAGTACCGCCGCCAAAAAAGATACTGTGTAGTTTGCGCCCCTGGACCCAGGGCAGGTCCCGGTCCAGATCTTTTAACAGCGCCTGAACGTATTCCTGTTCCGGTGCGGTTTGATTGGGTAAGCGACCTAAGCCATGGGAGTTAAAATCACAGTAGGGACACTTCTGCACACACCAGGGTATATGGATATAGAGACTCAGGGGCGGCAGCTGCAGCCCCAGTTCTGAGTAAGAGGTTTCAGAGGAGGTGCTCATCTTAACCTTGTCTCTGTTTCAGCTGAGCCACCAGATCCAGTGTTGCCTTGCCTCGGTGACTGAGTTTGTTTTTCTGCTCTGGTGTCAGTTGAGCAGCAGCACAGCCCTCTCTTTCGACCCAGAACAGCGGATCATAACCAAAACCACCGTCGCCTTGAGGTGCTTCCAGAATACGACCTTCCCAACTGCCTTGAGCAATAATAGGAGTTGGGTCATCAGCATGGCGCAGATAAACCAGCACACACCAGTAACGCGCGGTTCTTTCCTGCTCAGACAGGCCTGACAGCTCTTGTAGCAGCTTGTTATTGTTTTTCTGATCAGTCGCACCAGGGCCAGAGAAACGGGCGGAGTAGATACCAGGGGCGCCATTTAACGCATCCACTTCAATGCCGGAATCATCGGCCATGGCGGGTAGTCCGCTGACACGACTGGCTTCACGGGCTTTTAACAGTGCATTTTCCACAAAGGTCAGGCCGGTTTCGTCCACTTCCGGTACGTTAAACTCTGACTGAGGTACCACCTCAAAACCCAGAGGGGCCAGTACCTGACCAAATTCTTTCAGCTTGCCTTTATTGCCGCTGGCTAACACTAATTTCTGCTGGCTCATCTCTTAAATCTACTAATCTGCATCGGTAATAATTGAGGCTATTATGGGCCCCCTGAAGCAAAAAATCCCCTGTGTGAGGGGATTTTTTGTCGATAGCTATGTTGATTGATCGCTTGCTCGGCTTGCTGTGAGTCTCAGGCTACTCACCATAGAAGCGACGGATAAAGCTGAGATCGTAAGGTGGTTCGTTAGGATCAAAACGAACCTTTAGGCGAAAACGAGTGGGTTCATCTTCAGTAAAGCGAAAGGTCGTGATCTGATAAATTGCATTAGGTTCGCGAATGGTACGAAACGCCAGGTTAATACTTTGATCCGCTAGGTTGGCGACGTCACCGGTCACCAAGGCTTCTACTGGGGCATAGCGGCCATCACTCTGTTTTTTCAGTACAGAGATATTGATCATTGCCTGATAGCGGCTACGCACAATGTTATAAGCTTTAGCTACCTGAGGCTGCAGAAAGCCCGTGGTAAAGGTGTTGTAGTGGATTTGATAGTCGCCTACTTGTTCGAATTGCTCCGCTTTGGCGGGAGAAAGCAGTACTAAAAATAGGCTTAAGGCCAGAATAATGCGGGACATGATGAGCTCCTGAGCATTATGAATAGTGATGGAATAGGATGGATGGAGACGCTGCTACGAACAGCCCACCTATCTGACTATAACGTCTTTGATAAGTTTAACGGGCTGTGCGTATTTTGTATTAATTGCTGTAAGTTAATTGTTTGTACTTAACTGTCTGTCGGTTAATCGTTTGTACGTTATCCGTTAGCATTTTATACGTAATGAATAGGCTGATCAGTGCAGCTTTTAGTGCGCCTATCGTGTCACGCGATAAATCGCCAATTCACCAAACAGATTAGGCCACATCTTACTGGCCAGATGGGTTTCGTGTTCACTGTTACCCACGGCACGATCCAGAATAGTAAAGCGGCGGTCTTTACACAGCTGCTCAAAATCCCGGAAAGTGGACAAGTGAATGTTCGGCGTGTCATACCAGGTATGTGGCAGTGACTTGGAAACCGGCATCTCACCCTTAAGCGCCAGATAGAAACGGCAGCGCCAGTAGGCAAAATTGGGGAAGGTGACAATGCACTCCTTACCCACGCGTAGCATCTCTTCCAGCATCATATCCGGGCGGCGTAGCGCCTGCAGGGCTTGGGTCATCACCACCAGATCATAACTCTGATCTTTAAAGTTCGTCAGACCGGCATCCAGATTTTGCTGGATGACATTAACGCCCTTGCCGATACAGGTGGTGATCTTGTCGGGATCAATCTCCAGACCATAACCGTGCACCTGCTTGGTCTGTTGCAGATAGTGCAGCAGCTCGCCGTTACCACAACCCAGATCCAGCACTTTATCGTTGGGTTTGACCCACTGCTGGATAATCTTCAGATCGGGACGATTCAAACTCATACGTCACCTCCTACAGGCTGAGCCGCCCGCTGCATAAAGGCGGAGAATACGCCCTGATAATGCTCATTGGGAATCAGAAAGGCATCGTGACCATGAGGTGATTCCACACAGGTATAGCTGACGTTTTTACCCGCTTCTGTCAGTGCATTCACAATCTCTTGTGAACGTGCCGGTGAGAAACGCCAATCGGTGCTGAAGGAGATCAGCAGGAAGTTACTCTTGGCCTGCTCCATCGCCTTGGACAGATCACCGCCAAAGTCCGCCGCGGGATCGTAATAATCCAGTGCCTTGGTCATCAGCAGGTAAGTGTTGGCATCAAAGCTCTCCGAGAAGGTATCACCCTGGTAACGCAGATAGCTTTCCACTTGGAACTCCACGTCATAACCAAAGTTGATCTTCTCTGAGCGCAGATCACGGCCAAACTTGCTGCCCATGGCATCTTCAGACAGATAGGTGATATGCCCCACCATGCGTGCCAGGCGCAGACCCTGACGGGGAATGGTGTTGTGTTGAGCGTAACGACCCTCATGGAAGTCGGGATCGCTCATAATGGCCTGACGAGCCACCTCGTTAAAGGCAATATTCTGCGCCGTCAGACGCGGGGCCGCCGCAATCACGGCGGTGTTACGCATTCGCTCGGGATGGTTGATGGACCACTGCAGGGCCTGCATACCACCCAGGCTGCCACCGATAATCGCAGCCCAAACGTCGATGCCGAGGTAATCACTTAAGCGCAGTTGGCTTTCGACCCAGTCCGGTACCGTCATCACCGGAAAATCAGGACCATAACACTGTCCTGTCGCGGGATTGGTTGACGTTGGACCGGTGGAGCCGTTACAGCCACCCAGGTTATTCAGGCATACAACAAAAAATTGATTAGTATCGATACACTTGCCAGGACCAATATAAGCGTCCCACCAACCGGGTTTGCGGTCATCCATCGAGTGGTAACCGGCGGCATGATGGGTGCCACTCAGGGCGTGACAGATCAGCACAGCATTGCTGCGCTCGGCATTCAGCGTACCGTAGGTTTCATAGATAAGTTCGTAGCTGTCCAGCGTACGACCACAGGCGAGTTCCAGCGGGGTGTCAAAGCGCGCAATTTGCGGTTCAACAATACCGACAGAATCTTCAGGAATAGCGTTAGGCATTTTTCCCGGATCATCCTCAATCAAGATATCTGTGGACGGCTTAGCCTTCCTGAGAAGTATTATTCTGTTTTCTATAGGGATTTATAAATCTGTTTATATAGGGACTAAACAGGGGGAGAAACAGACTTCACAGGACGCAAGCCGCGGAAAGGACTCACTGTAACATATTTATTTAGCAATACAGCCCCCTTTCTACTCTGGATTGCGAGAATCCTGCTAATTGGTCGTGTATAAGCATGATATTCCGGTTCGCTCATAGGGCAAGCTGGGGGCGGCAGGGGCCAAAGCGATCGATCTTACCCGATGATTTGCCGCTTACGCCTTGTAAGATAAAGTGTTTGTCGAAATAGTGTGTATTAAAACTCACAGAGGATAGTCGGCGGAAAAATGATGCAGGTACTACTGGTTGAGGATGATCCCGATCTGGCGGAACTGGTGATCGAATATCTGGAAGATGAAGCCATAGAGTGTGATCTGGCTTATCACGGAGATATGGCGTTACAGCTGATTGCTCAGCATAGCTATGATGTGATTGTCACCGATATTATGCTGCCGGGCATCAGTGGCCTGACACTTTGCCAGCAGATGCGACAGCAAGGTTATCATCTGCCTGTACTGATGCTGACTGCACGGGATCGTCTGGAAGATAAGCTAGATGGTTTTGCTCACGGAGCTGATGATTACCTGGTCAAACCTTTTGAACTAGCTGAATTAGCCATCCGTATCCAGGTTTTAGCCCGTCGCACGACAGGACAGAGTACAGTGTTACAGGTCGCTGATCTGCAGCTGGATACCAATTCGGGTGAGGTCTCACGTCAAGGTCAGAAACTCAATATCGGTCCTGCTGAGATACGTTTATTGGAATGCCTGTTACGTCGTAGTCCAGAAGTGGTATCTCGACAGGAGATCGAGCGCTGGGTTTGGCCAGATGATTACCCTTCTGATGATGCTTACAAGATGCTGATCTACCGTTTGAGAAAGCAGTTGCATCAGGACGGTTTGCCACCTTTGTTGCAAACGTTTAGAGGTAAAGGACTGGCGATTCGGGCCTCAGAGAATGACGGATAAAGCTTATGATTAAAGGTCAACAGATACGCACAGTAGTGGCCTGGCATGTCAGTGTATTGATGCTGTTAGTGCTGTTGTTGGCTTCCTGGATGGTTAAAGCTGTCTATGACTGGGGCTATGATGATGCTATTAGCTACATGCTGGCCCAGGAAGGGGAAAAGGTTCTTCAGTTTGAGGAAGAGACCCCAGCGCAGCTGGATCAGCTAACATTTCCTGCTGGCATGATGCCTGAGTTATCTACGACGGCGGTATACACCCGCTTTTCTGACCTGCCAGATATTGTCCAAACAACTTTCCCTCGTGATAGCTCATCATATGAATTATTAGTTTATGAGCAGGGGCAGGAGGTTATTTATCTGTTGCCTTATGGCTGGACCGAGCATCCTGAGTTTTACTTGTTACATCGTTATCGTTTAGCTGATGAAGAGGATATTGGGTTCTTTAGTTTAATGTTGGAAAAGCGCAATTTGCTCTTGGTTGTGATCATCGTGTTAGTGACTTATGTATTGATTATGCATTTAGGACTGCGCCTGGTGCAGCCTGTTAGAGAGCTAAAGTCTTGGGTTCAACAGTTGGATGAATCGGCGGTAAACCTATCTGAGCGACCAAACTTTAAGTTTACTGAGCTCGAACAAGTGGCTCATCAGGTGCAGTTATCCTTCCAGGCGGTGCAGCAACAAGCGGAAAAAGAGAAACAGTTTCTACGTACGCTCAGTCATGAACTGCGTACGCCTCTGGCGATCAGTAAAGCCGCATTGGAACTGCTGAGTCGCCAAAAGACCAGTCTGCCGGAAAAAGTACAGTCCCGTTTGGATAAGTTACAGCGGGCAAATAGCAGCATGATCGCGACCAGTGATGCCATCTTGTGGTTATGGTCTCAGGATCCATTGCCGGAGCAAGAGCAGGCTATTCAGTTACAGCCGTTATTGCAGGATATTGTGAAAGAAAACCAGCATCTGTTACGAGGGCGGAAGGTGGATATTGTATTGCCTGAGAATGATCTGGCCTGCAACGGTAATACGAAGGTTTTAACGATACTGTTGCGTAATCTGATACGTAATGCCTTTCAGTACTCGGCGGAAGGTGAGATACGTATGAGTCTGCGCGATAACCAGTTCTGTATCGATAATCCGCTGCGTGTTGATTTGATGGCCGAGCACCAGATAAACGACAAGGACGATAGCCAGAAGTCAGATCAAGCCTCTGTTCAACAAGGTATGGAGGAAGGTGTACAAGAATACGGCTTTGGTATCGGCTTATACCTGGTACAGCATACGTGCCAGCGTTTGGGCTGGCAGTGCCATCATCAAAGAGATCATCAACGTTTTAGTGTGCAGTTAAGCTTACCCTCGATGCCAGCCTAGTGTTTCTGCGTGTATTCGGTGGGGTGGCTATTTGTACCCAGAAACGATTTATACCCGGAGGCTGTTGATATCCAGGAGCTATTCATACCCAAACGCTTTGATACTGCGGAGCTAACGGATTAAGCGCTGAAAATATCAGGTATTTTTACAGGGTTTTGAATACAGATACGCTTCTGACGGTTTAACTCGCCTTGGATAATGCTGACCCGGCTTTTACTGACACCAAACTGTTTGGCGAGAAATTTACACAGGTGGGCATTGGCTTTGCCGTCGACAGGAGGGGCGGTGATACGAATCTTGAGACGACCATTCTGTTCGCCACAGAATTCGTCTTTGCTGGCTTTGGGTTGTAGATGACAGGCGATGATCAGATCATCGCCTTGCCATTGGAAAAAAGATGGCGTCATCTTCTGGGCTTATGCCTTATGGCCAGCGTGGCTTACATGCCCGCTACAAGACGCATTGGCAGACCAGACATTTGCGCCATCGGCGTAACAATCAGGATCTCCAGTACGTTAATGCCGATAAAGACAAAGATTGGTGACAGATCGATACCACCCATAGAAGGCAGCATATTACGCACGGGCGACATAACAGGCTCGGTGATCTGATAGATCAGCAGCGCACCTGGATGACTGCTTTGCGGTGCAACCCAGCTTAGGATAATAGAGATCAGCAGGGCGAAGAAATAGATATCCAACAGAGTGGATACCACACCCGTCAGGCCGCCCATCACCAGATTAAATACCGGTGGGAAACCCGCTCCAGCAATCTGCAGGATTGCCACCAGCCCTAATGTTTTAACGATAAAGGCCACGATAATGGTTGCCAGATCGATACGGCCCATCGGACGAATAATCGCTTGTACCGGGCGAACCAGTGGCGAGGTCAGCTTAGACACCGCTTGTGAAATAGGATTATAAAAATCTGCCTGGGAAAACTGCAGGATAAAGCGCAGTACCACAATAAACAGATACAGACTGATCAGGGTCGAGATCAGATAAACACCCGCGTTACCAACTTGTCCCATGGTGGTAGAGCTCCAACTTATTGACTTTGTCTTATTGTATGAAGGCAAAAGGCTTTTTTTCCAGCTTTGAAACCTTTTACCGCCAGTTTTTACGTAATTGAGTACGTGTGATCGACGGTTACTGATCCTATTTTTGCTCTTGAAGCCATAGGTTCAGTAACGATTCATCGGTTGTACTTGGCTCTGCTGTTACTGATCCAGCAGCTTGGCCAGTTCGGTACCGCGATTTGCCGATGCCTGTACCGCTTTACTGAACAGCCCCTGCATGCCACCTTCGTTAAAGGTTTTAATTGCTTGTTCAGTGGTACCGCCAGGTGAGGTTACACGGCGACGCAGCTCCGCAGGCTCCACGTCACTTTCGGTGGCCATTCGTGCGGCACCCAATACGGTTTGCAGGGTCAGCTCTTTTGCTACTTCTGGTGTCAGGCCAACGTCGACACCGGCTTGTTGCATTGCTTCCATCATCAGGAAGAAATATGCCGGGCCACTGCCGGAAACTCCGGTCACGGCTTCCATCAGCTCTTCTTTATCAACCCACAGAGCGATACCAACGGCCTGCATCATTTTTTCGGCCACTTGCTTCTGTTCATCGCTAACGGAAGCATTGGCATAAAGGCCTGCAGCACCGCAGCGCAGTAGTGACGGTGTATTAGGCATGGTGCGTACTACCGCCACATTACCACCCAGCCAACGGTCCAGAGTTTCTGTAGTCAGGCCCGCAGCCACGGAGATCACCAGCGGTTTGTTTCGCTGGACCTGATCTTTGATCTGATCACACAGCTCTTTCATCATCTGAGGTTTAACGCCCAGAATAATCACATCATGATTGGCTACCGCAGCGATATTATCGGTGCTGGTTTGTACGCCCAATTCCTCTTTTATGGCCTGCAGGCGCTCTTCGCTGCGACGGGTGGCGGTAATTTGCTCTGGGCTATAACCCTCGGCGATCAGACCACCGATGATGCTGCCGCACATATTGCCTGCACCTAAAAAAGCCATAGTGGCGTTTTGCATGCCTGTATCCTCTGAATTCACTGTGATTATTGACGTTGACTGTAATCGCGGGCACCAAAGATTGCGGTGCCGATGCGCACTATTGTACTGCCTTCTGCGATAGCTGCATCCATATCTGCGCTCATACCGATCGATAGGGTATCCATATGAGGGTATTTCGCTTGTAGCTGTTGCAGGGCCTGGTTCAGTGCCGCAAAGGGTTTGCGTTGTGCTTCAAAGCCTTCTGCCGGTGCCGGAATCGCCATCAAGCCACGCAGCTTCAGTCTAGGCAGTTGATTGATGGTGTCGGCCAATTCAGGCAGTTCATCCAGAGTGATACCGGATTTGCTTTCTTCCGCGCTGATATTGATCTGCAGGCAGATATTCAGTGGCGGTAGGTTTTCTGGTCGTTGATCATTCAGGCGTTGAGCAATCTTCAGGCGATCCACACTATGCACCCATTGGAAATGCTCGGCGATAGCCTTGGTCTTATTGGATTGAATCGGGCCGATAAAATGCCACTGAATATCATCCAGATCGGATAACACCTGCTGCTTTTCCAGGGATTCCTGCAGATAGTTCTCGCCAAAATCTCGTTGCCCTGCCTGCCAAGCCTCTCTAATTGCCTCAGCTGGCTTGGTCTTACTGACTGCCAGCAGGGTGACAGCATTAGGATCTTTTTGATATTGCGCACAACTTTGTTCGATTTGCTGACGAACCTTAGCAATACGGCTGGCAATCTGATTATCTGGCATTAGGTGTTCTATCCTTTGAGATATTGGATGGTTTCTATTGGGCGGCGGTTTGATGCCGATACTCAATACTTCTGCAAACTAACGATTTAGGGTTTAAGCCATATGGATATTACCGAACTGCTGGCTTTCAGTGCAAAACAGGCAGCATCCGATCTGCACCTTTCAGCTGGCATGGCACCTTTGATTCGGGTTGATGGCGATGTACGCCGTATTAATGTGCCGCCCCTGAGCCATAAAGATGTTCATCGTATGGTTTATGACATTATGAACGATAAACAGCGCAGAGATTATGAAGAATTTCTGGAGCTGGATTTTTCGTTTGAAGTGCCGGGTGTTGCCCGCTTCCGGGTTAATGCCTTTAATCAGAATCGTGGTGCTGCGGCAGTATTCAGGACGATTCCCAGCGAAGTCCTGACCATGGATAAGTTAGGGTTGGGAGAGACGTTTCAAAAACTGGCGATGATTCCCAGAGGTCTGGTGTTGGTTACGGGACCTACCGGCTCGGGTAAAAGCACCACTCTGGCCGCCATGTTGGATTACGTTAATGAGCGTAAGTACCAGCATATCCTCACTATTGAAGACCCCATCGAATTTATCCACGAGAGCAAAAAATGCCTGGTCACTCAGAGAGAAGTGCATCGGGATACTCATAGTTTTAGTCATGCCTTGCGTTCGGCGCTTCGTGAAGATCCGGACATCATTCTAGTCGGCGAGATGCGGGATCTGGAAACCATACGTCTGGCGTTAACCGCAGCGGAAACTGGTCATGCGGTGTTTGGCACCCTGCATACCAGTTCAGCAGCTAAAACCATTGACCGTATTGTTGATGTCTTTCCGGCGGAGGAGAAGTCGATGGTGCGCTCTATGCTATCGGAGTCTCTACAGGGGGTGGTGTCTCAGACGTTGCTGAAAAAAGAGAATGGCGGTCGTATTGCGGCCCACGAAATTATGATGGCAACACCGGCTATTCGTAACCTGATTCGTGAAGACAAGATCGCGCAAATGAGTTCAGTGATACAAACCGGTGCCGGACAGGGCATGCAAACCATGGATCAGTGTTTACGTTTAATGCTGAACAAGGGGCAAATTTCTATTGAGACAGCCCGTGAGAAGGCTGTTAATTCTGATGCTTTTATGTAATTACACTATGTAATTACTTGGTGTGATTGGATTTTTCATTTCTGTATTACAAGGGTATTGTGCGCCTATGAGCCACGTCAGGCAAGTGTCTCAGCATCAAAAGGTTATGCTGGATAAGTTTCATAAAATGCTAAAAGTGATGGCTAATAAAAAGGGAACAGATCTCTTTATTACGATTGGTATGCCACCGTCAATGAAACTGCATGGTGAGCTTATGCCTTTGTCCTCCAGTACGTTATCCAAAGAGATGGTGGATGATTTGGTGTTTGGCATTATGGATGAGGAGCAGGAGCTGACCTTTCGCCAGCAGCGGGAGTGTAACTTTGCTTTAAGTGCTCCCGGTGTGGGGCGTTTTCGGGTCAGCGCGTTTTATCAGCGCAATCAAGCCGGTATGGTGCTGAGGCGTATTGAATTTGATGTACCCCGATTAGAGCACCTGGATCTGCCAGAGGTGATCAATGAGCTGGCGATGGAGAAGCGGGGTTTGATTCTGTTTGTCGGGGCCACGGGTACTGGTAAGTCCACCTCTCTGGCGGCGATGATTCAGCACCGTAATGAAAACAGTCGCGGCCATATCATCTGTATTGAAGACCCGATTGAGTTTATCCATCAACATAAAAACTGCATTGTCACTCAGCGAGAAGTGGGTATCGATACCGATAGCTTTGAGGTCGCGCTGAAAAACACCCTGCGTCAGTCTCCCAATGTAATTATGATCGGTGAGGTGCGCAGTCGGGAAACCATGGAATACGCGCTGGCGTTTGCCGAAACAGGTCACCTTTGCCTGGCAACGTTGCATGCCAATAACGCCAATCAGGCGTTGGAGCGGGTGATTAACTTTTTTCCACAGGAGCGCCATAACCAGATCTGGATGGATCTGTCGCTTAATCTGAAAGCCATTATTGCTCAGCAGCTGGTGCCGACGGTGGATGGTAAATCCCGCAAGGGAGTGATCGAGGTATTGCTCAATACCCCACTGGTCTCAGATATGGTGCGCAAGGGGGATGTGCATGGCTTAAAAGAGGTGATGAAAAAATCCCGGGAGCAAGGCATGCAAACCTTTGATCAGGCGCTATATGACCTGTATAGCGCAGAGAAGATCAGTTATGACGATGCTCTGGCATTTGCCGATGCGCCAAATGATCTGCGCTTGATGATCAAGCTGGGCACCAGTGAAAACACCAGTCCGGAAGCGCGTTTTAGTACCGGGGGCGATCAGTTTACCTTGATGGATTAGTGAGGAAGGTTAACAGATTGATTGCCGTCCAGCGTGTGGGGTGTACGGCCCATGGTTAAAGGGGCTGTTATGCTCGTTAAGCCCTAAAAACAGGTCGAGAATAGCCGGGTTTGTGCTATCCTTGCGTCAATTATTCTTTCCTTATTTCAAAGCCTGGGCTGTGTTTAGTACGGTTATTCTTCAGGCCTTTGATTCTATTCTGTTTTTGAGGTGCACTTCTTTGTTTACCGAGCTTTCTTTGCATGAACGCCTGCTTAAGGCATTGGATAAACTTGAATTTACCGAGCCCACTCCTGCTCAGGCGCAGACCATTCCAGCGGCTATGGCCCAGAAAGATCTGTTGGTTAGTGCAGAAACCGGTAGTGGTAAAACCGCTGCGTTTTTACTGCCGATGTTGCACCACTTCCTGCAGAATCCTTCCCCTAATACCGGTACTCGTGCACTGATTCTGGCTCCCACCCGTGAGCTGGTACGCCAGATCTATAAGCACTTCACCGAGCTGGCGGCTTTCACCCATGTCAAAGCCACCTGGATTATCGGTGGTGATGGCTTTAAGTATCAAAAAGCGATGCTGCGTAAAAATCCAGAGATTATTGTTGCCACGCCTGGGCGTCTGGCTGAGCATCTGGATAAAGGTTCTCTGGATCTGAGTGATCTGGAATATCTGGTGCTGGATGAAGCCGATCGTATGCTGGATATGGGCTTTAAAGAGGAGCTGGAGACGATTACTGCCAGCTGCCGCCCGGACCGCCAAACCATGTTGTTCTCAGCTACCATCAGTCATCCTGGTGTGCGTAAGGTGGCAGAGTCAACGCTGAAAGAACCTGAAGTGATTATGATCAACACAGTACGTGATCAGCACTCAGGTATCACTCAGAAGTATCTGTTGGCCGATGACGGCAAGCACAAAGATGCCATGCTGGTGCGTTTGCTGAACGATCTGTCCTACGAAAAAGCGCTGATCTTTGTGAACAAAAAGGTCGAAGCCGATCGCTTAGGCGGCTTCCTGCGCTATAAAGATGTCCGTTCCGTAGTACTGCACGGGGATATGGATCAGGATGCCCGTAACCATGTGATGAACCTGATGCGTCGTGGTCATATCAATGTCATGGTTGCGACTGACGTGGCGGCCCGTGGTTTGGATGTATCCGGTATCGAACTGGTGATCAACTACGATATGGCCCGCAAAGGGGATGACTACGTACACCGTATTGGCCGTACCGGTCGTGCTGGTGCTACAGGTACCGCGATCTCCATGATTATGTCTCGGGAGTGGAACCTGAAAGCGACCATTGAGCGCTATTTACAGGTCGACTTCGAGCAGACTCGTGTCAAAGGCCTGGAAGGCAAATACAAAGGCCCTAAAAATGTGAAGGCCAGTGGTAAAGCTACAGGTAAGAAGAAGCCTAAAACTGCGGCAGAGAAGAAAGCTCTGAAAGATAAGAAGAAGGGGCAGGAGAAAAAAGCCGCTAAACGCTCAGCTCGTCGTAACGCTGAAGCTCTGGGTAATGGGCCGGCGCGTCGTCGTCCTGCGCCTGTGGAGCGTGCTAGCGTTGGTTTTGGCACCATTAAGAAAAGAAGTAATGAAGCCTATAAACCGGACAGTGAGGAAGAGTAATCTTCCTGTGATCTGATGGCGGGCGATCAGTGTTGAATTAGGACGGATCGTTCTCTTGATAAAAACCTCTTCTGGTGAAAGCTGGAAGAGGTTTTTTTATGCTGTTTTTTATATCTCATCTACACCTCGTTTTTGTATCACGCCTTTAGATCCCGCCTTTGTATCTCAAAAGCAGAACAAAAAAATGCCCGGTGGAAGGGGGATTCCGCCGGGCTAGACCGTGATTAGCTTGATGAGGAGATAAACCAAAATTAGATGGGAACCTGAACCCTTAAAGCTGGTTTACTCAGTGCCTTTCTCAAAGCACAAACTAATAATAATGATTCTCATTTGTTGTGTAAAGCTTTATTTGAGAATTATTCTCAAATAACTGCCAGGTGATATTCCAGTATTGATGGAGCGAGCTATTCAGGTTCGATTCGGGAAAAGAAGAATGAGACTGTGTGAAAAAAATAGGCTATCAATCAGGTCAGGAAAGCCAGGCAAGAAGATAAAAACAGGAATAAAAAAATGCCCGACAGGAGGGGACCTATCGGGCGAGACCGTGATTAGCTTGATGAGGAGATAAACCAAAAAGTAGGAAACCTGAACCCTTTAAATTGGTTTACTCGATGCTTCTTTCAAAGCATGCTCAAATGATAATGATTATCGATTGTTGTGTAAAGTCTTTTTGAGAATAATTCTCAAATAATTTTCTGGTGGTATTAATCCGTTGCTCGAGAGTCGATAAGAGAGTGTAAAAAGCGCTTACGTGATACTGATATAAAGTCTGCGCGCTAAAAACGGGTGTGAGGCTTGAGGTGTACAGGCATTGAAAACGAGGGGGCAAGACAGAGTGGCATATCGTTATCAACAGGCAAAAAAATGCCCGATGGAGGGAGACCCATCGGGCGAGACCGTGATTAGCTTGATGAGGAGATAAACCAAAACTGACGGGAACCTGAACCCTTTTTGGTTTAAATCGGGCTTAATCTCTTAAGCATGGTTAGATGTTAATGTTTCTCATTTCTTGTGTAAAGTGTTTTTGAGAATAATTTTCATTAAACTTTTATTTAGTATATAAATCAGCATGTTAGCGCTAGTTTTTAATTAGGCTGGTGCTGGTTGCGGTGCTTGTGATGGATTGTTTAAGTGGGACGGCAAATCGCAGGCACAAAAAAGCCGACTAACAGAATTAGTCGGCTTCTTGGTATCGCTTGCTCAGATCAAGGCGATTTAACTTAAACAGCTAAATCGTTTTAATGAGAGCAACCGGATATCAGGCTTTAGCCGCTTCAGGCATTGGCAGACCAGGCAGGTTGTAGCCCGCCAGATCCAGGCAGTGCTGGTAGTATTCCTGGCTCTTAGCGCTGTTACCCATGCTAGCGTACAGACGGCTCAGCTCAGCCGCAGTCGTCGCCAGAGGGTTCTTGCTAAAGCTTTGCTCCAGGAAGTCAACGCCCTTGTCCCAGTCCTGATTACGCAGGTTCAAACGACCTGCCGTTAGCAGCAGGTTAGCGCTTTGTGGATACTGTTCCAGCCACTTGTTCGCTTGCTTCAGGCGGTGATCATTATCGCCTTTGCTGATCAGGCCAAATACCACCACCAGCTCTTCAGACCAGTTCTTACGCAGACGATCTTGCAGGAAGCGCTCCAGGACCAGTTCAGCACCACAAGACAGCAGGCTACGGGCATAAGCTTCAGCCAGCTTGTTGTTGTACTTCAACTCACTCGGCAGTTTCTTCCAGATCGCCTGTACGGCTTCACGACGGCTGTCATCATCCATTTCTTGAGTCTTTTTCAGGATGGAAACATGCAGAGTTACCAGCAGTTCCTTACCTTCTTCATCGCTCAGGATTTTGTTTTTCAGCAGTTGTGGGTACAGCTCGCTCAGACTCTGCCAGTCTTCCAGCTTGCGATACACCTTCATCAGCGTTTTCAGTACCCAACGGTGACGTGGGTTTTTCTTCTGCAGACGCAGCAGAGAAGCCAGACACTGCTCGTATTGGCCACGCTCATACTGAATTTCAGCCTGAGAGATAGAAACTGCAGTTTCGGCACTTGGTGTACTTTCCAGTGCTTTTTGCAGCAGTTGATCGGTTTGTTCGGTGCGGCCCTGAGCGTGTGCTGCACGGGCGGCAGCCAGATAGTTGATCAGAGGCGTGCCGGAACGACCCGCACTTTTATCCAGCAGACGTTCTGCTTTACGCCACTGACCTTCAGCCAGCAGTAACAGACCGCGTACAGTAGAACGCAGTGCGCGCTTGTCACGGTTGTCACCGGACAGCAGATTCAGAGTACGGATCGGATGACGTACACCGGCCAGCATGCGCATCAGGATATGGAAACCCACTACCATGCCAAGAATCAGAATCAGTGCTACCCACAGCGACATCTCAACCGTGGTTTGCCCCCAGCTAAACAGTACATAACCCGGGTCTTTACGCATAATCAGACCGGCAAACATACCGGCTGCCAGTGCTAGTACCCCAGCGATATAAAGGCGTTTCATGATTAAGACTCCTTCTTCGCTACCGGCTTAAAGCGCTCTTGCTGCAGTTCACGCAGCAGTTGCAGAGAACCGGAGATCTCAGGTTTATCCAGCTCGATCGTCGCTTTAGACAGCTTATCCAGCTCAGCAACCACCGCTTGGGATTTATGCTGAGTCATATCGAAGTGATCTTTAATCCACTGAGAGGCCTGAGTCAGCAGGCTGGTGTAAAGTTTGGTTTCACCTTTCACCATCGCGATCTGAGCCTGTTGAATGGTCAGGCGCAGGTTATGACGCAGGTACATGCTCTCTTCTGGTGGTAGCAGAGGCGTGATCGCCTCGTCACGATGACGGATAATCACCAGGCTCTTCGCTTCCTGCCATACCGCTTTCCAAACCGGCACTTCATCGTTGAGCTTCATATCAAAGCCATTTTTGATCTGGCTGTGATTACCCGGTTCCATTGGCAGAGGCAGTTGGTCGATCTGGTTTTCCAGTGCCGCCAGGGCAAAGAACAGACCACTGGTATCTACCGGTGTTACGGTAGACACTTTCAGACGCTCATCGGCGATCGCTTCACGCACTGCAAACAGGCTTGGGTTGTCTGCTTCCATCAGACGCTTATCCGCGCTGGCCAGCAGTTTTTCTGAACCCTTGATATCGCCTTCCAGTTGCAGTCTGTGGTTCGCCAGGCGTAGCAGGTATTCTGCTTCCGCTTGCAGCCAGTCACTTGGTTTCGGTGCTTGAGACTTCGCCAGTTCACCGGCCAGGTCAATCATCTGCTGGCGTTGCTTGCTCTGCTCGCTGGCCAGTTGTTGAGTCTGAGACGGCAGCTGTTTCAGGCTGTTCAGAGAGCTGATCTGCTGACCCTGCTGTTGCAGTTGGCTACGCAGTTGCTCGTTGGCATCAGCCAGTGCTTGCATCTGTTGTACGGTTTTCTCTTTCTGCAGCCATACGGTGTAACCCGCAGCAGAAGCCGCACCCAGAGACAGGATGATGGCGATTGTGGCCAGAGTCTTAGAACCCTTACCACCGGATTGCTGTGCATTGTTTGCCACAGGAGCCTGTGGTGCTACTGGAGCAGCCGCTTGAGGTGCTTCAGCTGGCTTTTCTGCAGCAGGCTCACTCGCCTTTTCTGCACTTTGAGCAGATTGCTGATTAGCTGGTTTAGCCTGAGCTTTATTTTGCGAGCGGCCTTTTTTGCCACGAGCAGGCTTTTTATTCGCAGCAGGTTTGTTATCTGCGGCTTGCTCTGCTTTCTGCTCTGGCTTGTTCTCTTCCTGAGCCGGCTCTTCTTTAGCTTGAGCCTCTTGAGTCTTAGAATCCTGAGCTTGAGCTTCTTGCGCTTTTGGCTCTTGAGATTCTGGGGATTGCGTGTCCTGAGCCTTTTCCTGAGAAGGGGCGTCAGAGGTATTGCTTTGTTCAGTGTTGTTCTGTGGTTCAGGATTGTTTTGCTTATCGCTCATAGCATAGCCTCATGCTTAGCTTTGACTGGCGATGGATTCCAGTGCAGCTAATTGCCAGTGAATACCCGCCCCTTTGGCCTGGACAATCTTTTTGAAACCCAAAGCTCGGGCTTCTTGTCGCAGACGAGGGCTGGAAACCAGCACTATTTTTTCCAACAGCGGGCCGGTGCTGCCTGCCAGCTGTACCAAATTATTTAACGCCTCTGAACTGCTGATCATCAGCACGTCCAGTTCGGCAAATTGTAAAACGTCCCGCTCTGCGCCCAGCAGATTAGGTAATGTTCTGCGGTAAAGCAGTAGCTCTGTCAGCGTTGCTCCCCGCTCGGTCAGGGTATCGGCCAGTAAAGAACGGCCTCCTTCACCCTTACATAACAGGATCTTGTCCCCCGCCACCTGCTGTAACTCAGGCAGATCTAACAGCGCCTCGCTATTATCCCCATGTTTGGGGTGGAGCACAGGTAGACCAAAGGCGGCAAGGATATCAGCAGAACCCGTTCCAGGGGTAAACCAAAACACCTCAACCGGTGGCTGAGGCCAGTACATATCCATGCGATCAACAAAGAAACGCGCTGCATTGGGGCTGATACAGATCACCTTGTTAAAGTGATCCAGGTTGAGCAAATGGGTACGATCAACCGGACTTTCTTCCAGCTCCTCAATCGCCAGCAGGGGAATATGCAATACTTCGGCACCTGCCTGCAATAGGGTATGCTGCAGTTTTTCTCCCTGACCCGCGGGTCGGGTGATAATTACCCGCAGAGGTGTCTGGTCTGAACGACGCACCAGAGCATCGGGACGAATCGGCTGATCAGGCACGATTATAGACTCGATCCAGAATCGCTTTGGCACCCTGGGCGACGAGATCTTCTGCTACTGCGACGCCTAAGGCTTCGGGATCAGTGGCCGGGCCAATCTGCTCGGCACGCAGCAGTTGACTGCCATCGGGCTCACCCACTAACGCGCGCAGGCGGATATTAGCACCGTTATCGATCAGTTCGGCATAGCCACCAATAGGTACCTGACAGCCGCCTTCCAGATGACGGTTCATCGCACGCTCGGCGCGTACGGTGTTCCAGGTATCTTCATCTTTCAGTGGTGTGATCAGATCAATAATGGCTTGATCGCCGGCACGGGTTTCGATACCCAGCGCACCCTGGCCTACCGCAGGCAGGCTCAGTTCAGCAGACATCTCCTGTTTGATTCGGTCGTCCATTTCCATGCGCTTCAGACCTGAAGTAGCCAGAATGATGGCATCAAACTCACCGGCATCCAGTTTGCCCAGACGGGTCTGCACATTACCGCGCAGGCTTTTTACCACCAGGTCCGGGCGATTGGCACGGGCCTGCAGTTCACGACGCAGACTGGAAGTACCCAGTACCGCACCTTCCGGCAGCTCTTCAAAGCTGTTGTACTTATTAGAGACAAAAGCATCCGTTGGCGCATGACGCTGACAGATGACCGGCAGATCAAAACCTTCCGGCAGTACCATAGGGACATCTTTCATGGAGTGCACGGCGATATCCGCACGGCCTTCCTGCATCGCCAGTTCCAGCTCTTTAACAAACAACCCCTTACCGCCGATCTTGGCCAGTGGGGTGTCCAGAATTTTGTCACCCTGAGTACTCATCGGTACCAGTTCAACGGTCAGATCGGGATGCAGGGCTTGCAGGCGGGCCTGAATATGCTCAGCCTGCCACATAGCCAGCGGGCTTTTGCGGGTGGCGATACGGATAACTTGTGTGCTCATGAAATCAGAAACTCGGCTTAATTCAGGGCGGATCTGAGGTCTGTTTACCGAACCGCCAAACATAAGTGTGAAAAACAGGAGGGCTGATTCTATCAAAGCCGGGACATTTAAACACCGATACTAGTGGGTAAGATAAATTTTTTGTCGGCTTCTTGCCGGAATTGTTGGCCTAATCTGCCTGTATTTGTCCGTATTTCGCTATAAATGAAAGCGAAGCTTATCGCCTTGGGTCTCTGGGGCTTGCGCAGTCATGCTGCTATAATGCGCTCAACAGTGAATACGTGTCAGGGTTTGCCCATAAAAAAAAGCCCGCACGTAAACCGATTTTATCAATCCAGGCAGTGTTTGCCGGGGCGATTTAAGTTTATGAGGATATGCAATGAGTGATACTAACGGTCAGGCAGAAAACACCAACCAGCAGTGGGGCGGACGTTTCAGCGAGCCTGTGGATGCTTTTGTCGCACGTTTTACCGCATCCGTTGATTTTGATCAGCGTATGGCGAAACAGGATATCCAGGGTTCTATTGCCCACGCGACCATGCTGGCGAAAGTTGGCGTGCTGACCGAAGAAGAGCGTGATCAGATTATTCAGGGTCTGACCGAAATTCGCGAAGAGATCGCCAAAGGCGAATTCCAGTGGTCGGTTGAGCTGGAAGATGTGCATATGAATATTGAAGCACGTCTGACCCAGAAGATCGGTATCACAGGTAAGAAACTGCACACTGGTCGTTCCCGTAACGATCAGGTAGCGACCGATATCCGCCTGTATCTGCGTGATGAGATCGATCATATCAGCTCAGAGCTGAACCGCCTGCAACAGGGCCTGCTGGATCTGTCGGAAAAAGAAGCCGATACCATTATGCCGGGCTTCACTCACCTGCAAACCGCACAGCCGGTGACCTTTGGTCATCACCTGATGGCGTGGTTTGAGATGCTGAGCCGTGATTATGAGCGTCTGCAGGATTGCCGTAAACGCATCAATATTCTGCCTCTGGGTGCGGCAGCACTGGCGGGTACGACGTATCCGATCGATCGTAATATGACCGCTGAGCTGCTGGGCTTTGAGCGTCCAACAGAGAACTCACTGGATTCCGTATCCGATCGTGATTTTGGTATCGAGTTCACCTCGGCGGCCAGTCTGATCATGATGCACCTCTCCCGTATGTCGGAAGAACTGGTGCTGTGGACCTCAGCGCAGTTTAACTTTATCAATCTGCCGGATCGCTTCTGTACGGGCTCTTCTATTATGCCGCAGAAGAAAAACCCGGATGTGCCTGAGCTGGTGCGCGGTAAGAGTGGTCGTGTCTATGGTCATCTGTTCTCGCTGTTGACCCTGATGAAGTCTCAGCCACTGGCATACAACAAAGACAACCAGGAAGACAAAGAGCCGCTGTTTGATACGGTGGATACTCTGCAGGGTTCTCTGCGTGCTTTTGCCGATATGATTCCGGCGATTGAGTCCCGTAAAGAAGAGATGCGCGAAGCCGCGCTGCGTGGTTTCTCTACCGCAACGGATCTGGCGGATTATCTGGTACGTAAAGGTATTCCATTCCGTGACTCTCACGAAATCGTAGGTAAATCTGTGGCTTACGGTGTTGAGACCGGTAAAGATCTGGGGGAGATGAGTCTGGAAGAGCTGCAGCAGTTCTCCGATGAGATCACTCAGGATGTGTTTGATGTCCTGACGCTGGAAGGTTCTGTTAGTGCCCGTAACCATATCGGTGGCACCGCTCCGGATCAGGTGCGTGCGGCAGTTCAGCGTGGCCGTGATGTGCTGGCACAGCGCTAAGATGATGGCTCAGATTAAAAAGGCCTTGGGGATCGGTTTTATCGCCGGTTTCCTACTTGCCGGTTGCGGACAGAAGGGGCCCTTATATCATCCTGAGGCCAAACCTTCGGAAGCCAATACCGCTGAAGCTAAGGCCTCAGAAACGGAGACTTCAGAAGCCGCAAGTGCTGAGTAAGCACAGCAGAATCTATACCCTATTTTTCAGGCGATCTGTGCGCAGATCGCTTGGTCTATATAAGAGCAGACAACAGCATGGATTTTTTTAATTATCAGGGTTCCAGCCTGTACGCCGAAGG
This sequence comes from uncultured Oleiphilus sp., assembly GCA_964342385.1. Lineage (GTDB taxonomy): Bacteria > Pseudomonadota > Gammaproteobacteria > Pseudomonadales > Halomonadaceae > Oceanospirillum. The sequence goes on from CAYFGP010000067.1 coordinate 25,423, forward strand.
TGTCTCTGCCTCCCAATTGGCAGAGCAATACGGCACCCCGCTTTACGTTTATTCACGCAAAACTCTGGAGCGCCACTACCGCGCTTATGACGATGCCCTGGCCGCACAGGATCACCTGATCTGTTACGCGGTAAAAGCCAACTCCAACCTGGCAGTGCTAAATGTACTGGCTCGCCTGGGTGCGGGTTTTGATATCGTTTCTGTTGGTGAACTGGAACGTGTCCTGACCGCCGGTGGTGATCCGGGCAAGGTGATCTTCTCCGGTGTGGGCAAGCAGCCTGCCGAGATGCGTCGTGCACTGGAAGTGGGCATTAAGTGCTTTAACGTTGAGTCTGAAGCCGAGTTGGAGCGCCTGAGCGAAGTCGCTTCCGCTATGGGTGTACAAGCCCCGGTTTCCCTGCGTGTGAATCCAGATGTGGATGCACAAACGCACCCGTATATCTCCACCGGTCTGAAAGAGAACAAGTTTGGTATCTCAATTGATCGTGCGGAAGAGGTTTACCAGAAGGCGGCGTCTCTGCCGAATCTGGATGTGAAGGGCGTGGACTGTCATATCGGTTCTCAGCTGACCCAGAGTGAGCCATTCCTGGATGCGCTGGATCGTTTGCTGGTGCTGATTGATCGCTTAGCAGAGAACAATATCCAGATCTCTCACCTGGATCTGGGTGGCGGTTTGGGCGTACGTTACGATGATGAAACACCACCAGAGCCGGGCGATTACGCCAGCCTGGTACTGGAGCGTCTGGGTGGTCGTGCACTGACACTGATTATGGAGCCGGGTCGTTCCATCGCAGCTAATGCCGGTATCCTGCTGACCCGTGTTGAGTATCTGAAGCCGACAGAAGCGAAGAACTTTGCGATTGTCGATGCAGCCATGAATGATCTGCTGCGCCCATCACTGTACAGCGCCTGGCAGGCCATTATTCCTGCTGAGCAGCCTGCGGATGATGTCGCGGTAGAAGAATACGATCTGGTAGGCCCTATCTGTGAGACCGGCGACTTTATCGGTAAAAACCGTAAGCTGGCGCTAAAACAGGGTGATCTGCTGGCGGTACGTTCTGCCGGTGCTTATGGTTTTGCGATGTCCTCCAACTACAACAGCCGCAACCGTGCAGCTGAAGTGATGGTGGATGAGGAGCAGAGCTTCCTGGTACGTCGTCGCGAAACCTTTGAACAACAGATTGCCGGTGAGAGTGTGATTCCAGGCTAAGTGCTAATTAACTTTAGCGCTAATTAAGCTAGCTGATAACAAGTTGGCTTAGCACTGGAAACAGACGCTCTTACCCGATAGAAAAGATAACCAGGCCGGTGCGCCGGTCTGGAGGAGAAAGGCAATGCTGCTGAAATTTACCAAGATGCATGGCTTGGGCAACGACTTTATGGTGGTTGACCTCGTCTCCCAACGAGCACGCATCTTCCCTGATCAGGTACGCAGTTTGGCCGACCGTAACTTCGGTATCGGTTTTGACCAGCTACTGATCGTGGAACCGCCGGGTGATCCTGAGATGGATTTCCGCTACCGCATCTACAATGCCGATGGCAGTGAAGTGGAGCAGTGCGGTAACGGTGCTCGTTGTTTTGCCCGTTTTGTTTATGACAAACGTCTGACCAGCAAAAAAATCATCAAGGTGGAAACCTCTGGTGGCAATATTGAACTGCGCCTGACCGATGATGGTTGGGTGACCGTCGATATGGGCGAGCCGCGTCTGATCCCAGATCAGATTCCGTTTGATGCAGATCTGCAGGCCAGTTGTTATCCTATTCTGGTAAACGGGCAATCCTACGATATCGGTGCGGTGTCTATGGGTAACCCTCATAGCGTACTGGTTGTGGATGATGTGGATACGGCTCCGGTAGAAGCACTGGGCCCGGCCATTGAAAGCCATAAGCGTTTTCCGAATCGCGTCAACGCCGGTTTTATGCAGGTGATCAGCCGGGATGAGATCAAGCTCAGAGTCTATGAGCGCGGTGCCGGTGAGACCTTGGCCTGTGGTACCGGGGCTTGTGCGGCAGTTGTCGCGGGTCGTGTACAAGGTTTGTTGGATGAAGAGGTGAAGGTTCATCTGCCAGGTGGTACTCTAAAAATCCGCTGGCAAGGTGAAGGCTATCCTGTTTTGATGACAGGTCCGGCCACCCGGGTATTTGAAGGACAGATCTATCTATGATTGACGCTCAAGCAGTAGCGGAGTATCTGCAACAGAATCCAGAATTTTTTCAGCAGCATGAACACTTGCTGCTGGAGCTGACGCTGCCCCACCCCAGTGGGCGGGCGGTGTCTTTGCTGGAGCGGCAGTTAGAGCTACTGCGTGATCGTTTGTCCGAGCGGGAAAGCCATCTGGACAACCTGCTGGATACTGCCCGTCATAACGATGGGCAGTTGGCTCGGGTTCAGCGTTTAGTACTGGCGTTGTTAGAAAGCCAGGATTTGAATGAGCTGGCCTCTACGCTCTCGGAGCAACTGAGCAACAGCTTTGGTACCGATCATTGCCGCTTGGTACTGACTAATCTTCCAGACTCCGACTGTATCAATACCACGCAATTAGTCGTGCAGCCGCCAAACTCATTGGTGGCCTTGGTTCAGGCACTGATGCCGAATGGTGAAAACTACTGTGGTGCGGTATCTGCCGAGCAGCTGGAGCAGTTGTTTGAGCTGGGCATGGTCGCCGATGGCTCTGCGGTACTGATTACTCTCAATCAAGGCGCGGTTAAAGGCTATCTGTTATTGGGTAGCGAAAAACCGGATTACTTCCAGAATGAGATGGGTACTGATTTTGCCCAATATGTGGGTGATGTTATTGCCCGTTTGCTGAACCTGTTAACCACCTGATTGGCTTATTGGTTTAATGCTCAGCGCTATCCAAAGAGCCCGTCCGTTCCTTGTTGCGTTTTATCTCCTGAGGTCAACTCAGGTCTTTTCTTGTAATAACACCTTCCTGCTTATTCACGATCTTTTATCTGTTAGAGATACCGAAAGCGTTATCGGTATAGAGAAAGAGCACGCTTATGTCCGTTGAAACGTTATGGCCTAAGGTTGAGGCTTATCTACAGGAGTTGGCTCAGCTGCGCCAAGCGTCCGAGCATACCGTCAGTAACTATCAACGGGATCTGCGCCAGTTAGTGCTCTATCTGGAGCAAGAGAGTGATGTGGATCAGTGGACGGCATTAAACCGTCAGCATCTGCGCCACTATCTGGTATATCGCCATCAAAAGGGGATGGCTCCCCGTTCTCTGCAACGACAACTGTCCTGTATTCGTGCCTTTCTGTTTTTCCTGCAGCAGCAAAATATCATCACTGATAATCCCGCCGATGGCCTGAAAGCACCTAAATCAGATCAGTTATTACCTAAACCGGTGGATATCGATCAGTTGCATCATGCGTTGGATCATGTCGCAGATAAACAAGATGACGTAGCTGTGAGAGATAAAGCGATGCTGGAGTTGTTGTATGCTACGGGGATACGACTGGCAGAGTTGGTCTCTTTGAACCTGGACCAGGTGGATTTCTCACAACGGCAAGTGAGGGTACTGGGCAAGGGTAATAAGGAGCGTTTGGTACCTTTTGGGGCTAAGGCTGAAGAAGCGCTGCGAGTCTGGCTTAAGATGCGTCCCAGCTGGTTACAACAAGCCAATGACGTCGCTTTGTTTTTAGGTGTGCGCGGTAAACGTATTAATCGCGGTACGGTGCAGCAGCGTTTGGCTGAGATCGGTGTCGAGCAAGGTATTCAGGATCGTTTGCACCCGCACCGCTTAAGGCACTCTTTTGCCAGTCATCTGTTGGAATCCAGTGGTGACCTCAGAGCCGTACAAGAGCTGATGGGACACGCGGATATCAGCAGTACTCAGATTTATACCCGACTGGATTATCAACATCTGGCTCAGGTTTATGATAAAGCTCATCCCAGAGCAAAACGAAAGAAACAGGGGTAGAAAATAATGGCGATTAAAGCAGTGGTATTTGATCTGGACGATACCCTTTGGGATGTGAATCCTGTGATTCGACGGGCGGAGCAAGTCCATTATCAGTGGTTAAATAATCACGCCCCTAAACTGACCGCACGTTTTACCATTCGTGAGCTGAAGGGCTATCGCATCAGTCTGGCCCGACGTCATCCCGAATTAAGCCATTTTGTCACCCGCTCCCGTATGAAGGCGCTGCATCAGTGTCTGCGGTTATCCGGTTATAGCGAGAGCGAAACCCTGCAACTTTCAGAGCAGGCGTTTGCGGTATTTTGGCAGGCGCGCAATCAGATTGAACCCTTCCCTTATGCCATGGAAGCGCTGGAAGGTTTGAAACGTGACTATCTGGTAGGTGCACTGACGAATGGTAACGCCGATGTATTCCAGACGCCTCTGGGAGAGTGGTTCGATTTTGCCTTTACTGCGGAAGGCCTATCTGTAGCGAAACCCGACGTTCGCGCTTTCCAGGCAGTGTTGGATCACCTGGATTGCCAACCGGATGAGATCGCCTTTGTCGGTGATAACCCTGAGCACGATATTGAAGGTGCCAAAGCGATGGGTATGAAAACCATCTGGGTACAGGTAAAACCCTGGCTGAAACTAAAGCAGCCGGTGGAATGTGATCAGCAGGTGGATGACCTGCAGCATCTGCATCAGGCCGTTAGAGCGCTGGATCAGGTTGAGGTTTAATAAAGAGGGGATAAGGTCTGAGTTTGTCGACTGGACAAGCAGTAGGCTCTTTCGGCAAACGATAATAGCTCAGGCAAATACCTGAGCTATTTGCATTCAGAGTGTCAGACAGGATTGCGCTTATCACTTATGTCGAAGGCAAGTTACTTGAATCCAAGGACGCTAACTATTCCTCTTCATCCATCTCATCAAACTCTTCTAGCAGTACCGGATTGGCCAACCACTGATCGATCTTTTGACGCAGTTGATCAACGCCGTCTTTTTTTAGCGATGAGAACATCTGTACGCTGACCAGATCTTCCCACTCTTTCAGCGCATTACGCACACGCATTAGCTCATTTTTAGCCGCACCACGTTTTAGCTTATCGGATTTGGTCAGCAGGATATGAACGGGTTTGCCGACTTCATCGGCCCACTCCAGCATCATCTGGTCAAATTCGGTCAGCGGATGACGGATATCCATCACCAAAACAATACCGCGCAGACTATTACGGGCCAGCAGGTATTCCGACAGGTGGCGTTGCCACTCCAGTTTCACCTTCTCCGGTACCTTGGCGAAGCCATAACCAGGCAGATCCACCAGGCGTTGATCTGTGCCGTTGTGCAGACCAAAAAAGTTGATAAGCTGCGTGCGCCCTGGGGTTTTACTGGTTCGGGCGAGACGGGAATTGACCGTTAAGGTATTAATTGAACTGGATTTACCCGCATTGGAACGTCCGGCAAAAGCTACCTCGGCACCATCGTCTCGAGGACACTGGGCTAAAGTAGGTGCACTGATCATAAATTTAGCGGTTTGGTAGTTAAGCTTAGGCGTTACACTGGTGTCGGTCATAATCTATTCAACTAATGGGGCAAAAGATCGAATTGTATGGGGCGTTCACGTTTCGCTACGGATTAGTATATAATGCCACCACTTTTTTAATGGTAGTGTACCATCGCGCGTAATCTGGCAGAACCGGAAACCCCGATTCTGAGCGTAATAAAGCGATATCAGTGTGCAATGCCAGGGCTTTTCCGGCGGGAGCCTCGTCGACGGTTTCGGCTACTGAGGCAGTAACAAGGTCTTTCGGTAAGCCTCAAGAAAACAACAGTAATCAATTTTAATATTAGCAAGATTGGATTAGCGATGAAGAAATTACTGGTAGGTCTGACAGTTTCTCTAAGCCTGGCAAGCTTTGCCCACGCCGCTGGCGATGCAAGTGCAGGACAAGCAAAAGCTGCAGTATGTGCAGGTTGTCACGGTGTTGAAGGCATTGCGATGATCCCTAACTATCCTAGCCTGGCAGGTCAGCACGAAAGCTTCCTGGCCAAGCAGATTATTGATATCCGTGATGGCGCACGTAAAGTACCTGAAATGACAGGTATGGTTGCAAGCTTCTCTGATCAGGATGCTCAAAACGTAGCTGCTTACTTTGCCGCCAAGCCTAAGAACCTGGGCCAGGCTGATCCTGCTCTGGTAGAGCGTGGTCAGGAACTGTACCGTGCCGGTGATATGGCAAAAGGTATTCCAGCCTGTACTGCCTGTCACTCTCCAAACGGTATGGGTAACGCACAAGCGAAATACCCAGCACTGAGTGGCCAGAACCCAGCTTACACTGAAGCGGCACTGAAGAAGTTCCGTTCCGGTGAGCGTGCTAACGATCCAAACAACATGATGCGTGCTATCGCTGCTAAGATGAGCGACAAAGATATCCAAGCCGTATCTAACTACGTGTTTGGTCTGAACTAAGCCGAAGGCTCTGTTCAACGCATCAAGAAAAGGGAGCCTAAGGGTTCCCTTTTCTGTTTCTGAGTGCTCTTCCTGCATAACCCTGTCTGCCAGACTCTGATCTCCCCCTAAGCATTGAAATGCCTTTTTCGCTATATAGCTAAATTTTTTATTAGTGAAGTCGAGATCAAAAGGAACTTTTCCCTTTTTCTGGCGTATTGTTAGTATTAAGCAAATTTCTGTTCGAGAGACACAAGGATTTTTCTATATGTTGATGCGTGCGGTAAAACGTATTAGCCAGGTGTTAGCACTGACTCTGTTCAGTTCTCTAGCACTGGCGGAAGATTTTATTGAAGGTAAGCACTACGTTAAGTTGGCAACCCCGGTACCGGTTTCCCAGCCGGGTAAAATTGAGGTCGCTGAGCTGTTCTGGTATGGCTGCCCACATTGTTTTGATTTTGAGCCTTATATCGAGCCATGGAGCCATAAGCTGCCGGAAGATGTGCGTTTTGAACGTGTACCTGCCACCTTCAGCAAGCTGTGGAAAACTCATGCTACCGCTTACTACGCTGCTCAGGCATTAGGTATTGGTGAGAAGCTGCATGCAGACTTCTTTAACAGCATTCACCTGGAGAAGAAGCGTCTTTCTGATAACAACTCCATTGCTAAGTTTTTTGCCGAATACGGCGTGACTGAAGCGGATGCGAAGAAAGCCCTGAAATCCTTTGGTGTGAAATCCAAGGTACAGCAAGCGGGTGCTCGTGTACGTGGTTATCAATCCATGGGTGTACCAGGTCTGGTCGTTAACGGTAAGTACCGTATCGATACCGGAAGTGCACCGGGTGGTTGGCCGGGCATGTTGAAAGTCGCTGAGTATCTGATCGAAAAAGAGCGTCAGGCTCAGTAATACTACGGATTGCTTTTTAAAGTGATAAAGAAACCGGCAACTAAGCCGGTTTTTTTGTGTCTCAATGGCCGATGAAAACTTTTCTCATATTGGATACTGAAGGTATCATTAGTTCAGCTATTCTAAAGTCTGACACTTTCGCTATAACGCGAGCCTGCAGACTGGGATCTGGGCTAACAACCTGAAAGAAAACTCAATTACCAATAATAAAAGAGGTCAACCATGACAAATGGTTCAGGCACTCTGGGACAGGTCATTAACAAAATTGATGGCCTGACAGAGTTTGTCGGACGCTCGATCGCATGGCTTACCCTAGTCATGATGGTCGTGATGTTCGCTGTTGTTGTACTGCGCTACTTATTTAATATCGGCTTTATTGCCATGCAGGAATCTGTGATGTACCTGCATGCTGCTATCTTTATGTTGGCAGCCGGTTATACCCTGAAACACGATGGCCATGTGCGTGTGGATATCTTCTATCGGGAGATGTCTGAGAAAAACAAGGCTATGGTGGATCTGCTGGGTACTGTCTGTTTATTGATTCCAGTGATGCTGTTTATGGCCTGGATCAGCTTTGACTACGTGATTAACTCCTGGAGTGTAATGGAAGGTTCCCCGGAAGCGGGCGGTATTCCAGCTGTATTCCTGTTAAAAACCCTGATTCTCCTGATGGTGGGCTTACTGCTGTTACAGGGCATCGCGGAAGGTTTACGTAACCTGCTGGTGCTATTAGGTAAGTCCGGTGGTGTTGAACACCATGTTAACGAGGAGAAAGTATAGTGGTTGAGTTTCTTCCCCTGATTCTATTCGGTGCCGTGTGTGTGGTGCTGATGCTGGGTTATCCGGTAGCCCTGTCTCTTGCTGGTACCGCTCTGGTTTTTGCCTTTGGTGGTGCGGCGTTAGACTTGTTCGATATGGCTTTCCTACAGGCGTTCCCGAACCGTCTGTACGGCATTATGACCAACCAGACCCTGATTGCCGTACCCCTCTTCGTCTTGATGGGGGTATTGCTGGAGAAGTCGAAGGTTGCTGAGACCCTGCTGGATGCGATGGCACTGCTGTTTGGCTCCATTCGTGGTGGTCTGGGTATCTCGGTGGTTGTGGTAGGTATGCTGCTGGCGGCCAGTACCGGTATTGTGGGTGCGACCGTAGTGACCATGGGCCTGATCTCCCTTCCGACGATGCTCAAGCGAGGTTACTCGCCATCACTGGCGACCGGTGCCATCTGTGCCACGGGTACGTTGGGTCAGATTATTCCGCCGTCTATTGCGTTGGTTCTGCTGGGCGATGTACTGTCCAGTGCCTATCAACAGGCACAGCTGAATATGGGCGTTTTCAGTCCTAAAACGGTATCTGTGGGTGACCTGTTTGTCGGAGCGATGATTCCAGGCCTGTTACTGGTGCTGGCCTATATTACCTATATGGCGACAGTAGCCTTCCTGAAGCCAGAGTCTGCGCCTGCGGTTAGCCGTGAGCAGATCCAGGCCGATCGTCATGTGCAAGAGCCGCTGGCAGTGATCCTGTTGAAAGGCCTGGTACCACCCGTAGTGCTGATTGTAGCTGTACTGGGTTCGATCCTGACAGGTGCAGCGACACCGACGGAAGCGGCAGGTGTTGGTGCCTTTGGTGCCGCAATCCTAGCTGCGGTACAGCGTCAGTTGAATCTGAAGATGCTGGCTGAGGTGGTGCGTTCCACCACTAATGTTACCGCCATGGTATTTATGATCTTGATCGGTGCTTCCATCTTCTCTTTGGTATTCCGTGGCTTTGGCGGTGAAGAGCTAATCCACCACTGGTTCGAGCAGATGCCGGGTGGAGTAGTGGGTGCCATGATCATCGTGATGCTGGTGATGTTCCTGCTGGGCTTTATTCTGGACTTTATCGAGATCACTTTCGTAGTGGTGCCAATTGTAGCGCCGGTACTGATGATGATGGGCCTGGATCCAATCTGGCTGGGTATCATGATGGCGATCAACCTGCAGACGTCCTTCCTGACACCACCGTTCGGTTTTGCCCTCTTCTATCTACGAGGGGTGGCACCACCATCAGTGCCGACATCGGCCATCTATCGTGGTGTGATTCCATTTATCCTGATTCAGGTGGGTATGCTGCTGGCGCTGACCATGTGGCCTGAACTGGCGACTTGGTTACCAACGGTCGTTTATGGTGAGTAAGCAGCTGTATGTAATTACTGCGCCAGATCACCAGATAAGAGAGTGCGGATAAGTTATCTTTTTACCGCACTCTGATTTGGCTTGAAAACAAAACCCCAGTCTTGTGGCTGGGGTTTTGTTTTTGTCAGTGTTGCCCAACAAAAAGGCCCCCAATCATAATGATCAGGGGCCTTACTCAAGGGTTAATGTTAGTAAAGTTGTTTGAAGGGGTTAGATAACCCACAGATCAAACAGGTTATGGGTAGAGCCATCAGCAAACTCAACCTGAACAGATGGATTCACACTCATAATATCCGCAACCGTAATCTGGTCAGTGGAGTTATTGAATGTAATATCCAGATCCTGACCAGCCTGGAAGCTTAGATCACTCAGGCTGATGCCCTGGCCGAATTTGATAACGTCATCCTTACCGCTAACACCATTAGAGCCAATTTCCAGACGATCCTGGCCATCACCTTGGTTAAAGGTAATGATAGAACCAGAGCCTGTAGTTTGGATCAGATCGTTACCGGTGCCGCCTTCCAGAGTGGTGAAAGGTGCATCGGTGATGTGAGGGTAATAACCGTCCTGTAATTGGATTAAGTCGTCGCCATCACCGCCCTTCAGTACCGCAGCGGTAAAGCTGCGACCATGTAGGCTATCGTTACCGGCTTCACCTTCAACCACAAAGGTCTCAGTGCTTTCAGGGTCGATGGAGACTTGGATGTAGTCATCACCTCCTGCGGCTTTAATCGTCTCATGCTGTTCAGCGTTAGCCGTGATGTTGTCGTAGCCCTCGGTGCCTTGGTAATAGGTCTTCAGTTCAGAGAAACCTAACTGGCTACCGTCACTAAAGGACAGCATGCACATGGCAGGACCGAATTGGCCGACAATGGTGAGGCTATCACTGCTTGGCTCTCCATTTTGCAGGATTTGCAGTACTTGTTCGCCACCGTTAGCAGACTCAACCAGGCGCAGATCAGCAGCTGTGATACCGTCGCCGAACTGAATTACATCCTCTTTACCAGGGTTGTCGTACTGGCCGATCTCAATGCGATCATTGCCATCACCTCGGCTAAACAGGATGGTTGCACCAGAACCTGTAGTTTGGATCAGATCGTTACCGGCGCCGCCTTCCAGAGTGGTGAAAGGTGCATCGGTGATGTGAGGGTAATAACCGTCC
>CAYFGP010000067.1:36120-36399 GCA_964342385.1 uncultured Oleiphilus sp.
GGCTAAACAGGATGGTTGCACCAGAACCTGTAGTTTGGATCAGATCGTTACCGGCTTCACCTTCAACCACAAAGGTCTCAGTGCTTTCAGGATCGATGGAGACTTGGATGTAGTCATCACCTCCTGCAGCCTTAACACCTAAATATTGATCGGCATTAGCCGTGATATTGTCATTCCCTTCAGTGCCAAACATATCCTGTTTGACCTCATTGCTCATCATCTCGGAGCCATCGTTGAAGGCCAGCTTAATAACACCCGGCTGACCACCGGCGTACATAT
>CAYFGP010000068.1:0-35581 GCA_964342385.1 uncultured Oleiphilus sp.
CATGCAGGTTAGAGCTTCGATCGCTGTCTGTAACAAGTTGTGACTTGCATCGCCATTCATGTGAGCGATCAGGCCAAAACCACAGTTATCCCTAAATTCATCAGGATGATACAGACCAGTTCTCATAAAGCTAACTCTCGCTAGTACAAAATCGTTGTTATGGCCTCTGAAGCTTGTTTCTTATTCTTTTGTGTCGATACGCTTTTTCCGTTTGACAGGGGCTTTCTTATGAGGCAAAGGGAGAGAGATTCTACACAGGAGAAGGCAGAATCTCAAATACAGCAATATTGTGTAACGATTTGAGTTTTAGTCAAATAGACTAAAGTGTGAGAGGTAAAGGAAGGTTTTTTCTGCTGATGGCATGGTGTTCAGGAAAAACACTATGCCATCATGCTTTTTTATCAGATTATTTTTTGCGGATATCCGCTTGCACACTGGCGATACTTCTGGCCCATGGCTTACGATCTTTCAGCTCTGCAGGCAGTTTTGGAATGCTGGCAATAGCGGCATCACGGTTAGTGAATTCACCATAAATCACCACAAACCAAGGTTTTCCTTTATAGATGGTTTCAAAGTAGCGCACGTTTGTTTTGCTATTCAGACCATTGATAAAGTTGATGGCGTTATTTTCAATCTGAGTGCCCAGCAGCTGCAGTGTGTATTGAGTGCTGGTTAGTTTCAGCAGAGCCGCTTCCTGTTTGTAGGGGCTGGTTGGCTTAGCAGCAGGCTTAGGCGCAGGTTTGGGCTCTGGCTTGGCAACCTCTTGAGGTTTTGCTGGTGCCGGAACTGCTGCTGTGGTCGGAGCAGGTTGTACCACTGCGGGTTTAACGGTTTCTGCAGGAACGACAGGTTTTTCTACTGGTGTAGCTGTTGTTATCGGAGCCGGTGCAGGTTTATTGTCTGCTAGTAAATCTGCATCAGCCTGACGTTTTTCTTCTGTTGTCTGACTGTTTTCCTGAGGGAAAACCGGTTTGATAATGGTGACCGCTTCCTGATCTTGTTTCAGGCTCTCGGCTTCTGCCAAGGCTTCGTCTGCAGGGCGCTGAAGGCGATTAAGATCGGTCAGGGGGGTATTATCCGCAACCGATTCTTCCTCTGCCGATTGCCCGCCTTTCATGATTTCATCCTGGTACAGGAAGGCGACACCCAGCAAAGATGCCACAATAGCTAAGGCAGCCAGATGCATTACTGGTAACTTGCTACTCTTGCGCTTTTTACTGGTTTTCTTCGTATCGTTATCTGCTTTCAGGCCGGATGTTGGTGCTGTTGCTGAAGTTTGTGCTTCAACGAAATCAGTGGCTGACATTGTTGCAGCAGCGGGTGCCGCTTTAGGCGCTTTTTTACCAGGACTGGCCTTAGTGGTAATGGCGGCCACTTTTTTCAGACCGTCGGGATCGCTTAGAGCCAAGTTAGCCATGCGGTTAATCTGACCGGGAATACGACCCGATGCGCGAATAATATCGGCCTTCTGGTGGTCGCTAATTTGGCCATTCAGGCCCGCAGCATTAATTCGATAATCAAGATAGGACCAGGCTTCTTCAGTGCCAAAAGGCTCTAGTGCCAGGTGGTGGCCAATAGCATTAAACTGCTCTTTAAGGCGCGAGCCTTGAAGTGTTTCGATTAATGAATTTTCACCCAATAACAGCACATGCGGGCGTTTTAGGTCATCATCGTCCGACAGTAAGATAACCAGTATTTCAAGGGTTTCACTGCTTAGTTTGTCGGCATCATCAATGACAATCAGGCAGGCGTTACCATCTTTCTGCAGTTGATAAAAGTGCTGCTTTAAACGGATCAGATATTGATTAAGGTCAGTGGCGTTATCCAGGCCGACGTTGAGTGTCTGGCACAGCACATTCAGGAACGGCTGAGCCTGGACAATGGCATCGACATTCAGATTGCACACCTGAACACCGGCATCCAGAGAATCCAGAATCCTGTTTTTCAGCAAACTCTTACCGGAACCTTGTGCTCCGGTAATTGTTAGCATCAGATTGCTGTAACGGCAGAGGTGCCCTACCAGTTCAATGACCTGGGTATGTTGCTGGGCTGGAAAGAACAGTGATCCTTCAACCACGCCGTCAGTGACCGAAGGGTTGGTTGGGGTAAAGGAGAAGTTGTCTCCGCTCATACCTGAATCCTTATTATGACTGTTATTTCCGAACATAAAACGCCCAATCCAGTAACTGAATTACAAGCAGTGTAAGCTAACATTTTCAAGATACTGATGATAGGGACTTCTAGCCGCTTCTGGAAGTCTTGGTAATCAAATTTGTCCCAGATTTTCACCTGCTGTAAGACACTCTTGCAGATGGGACTCTGAAAATTCGCTGGTGACAATAGCATTGCCCAGCTGTTTCATCAGTACCAGGCGCAGATTTCCATCCAGAACCTTTTTATCCACCAGCATATGCTGGATAAAGATTTTGGCCCCCATATCTGCAGGCGGCACGATGGGAAGCTTGCTTGCTAACAATATCGCACGAATACGCTGACAATCCTCTGCGCTGACCCAGCCTTCACGCAGTGATAGATCGGCAGCCATCAGCATGCCTGTCGCGACAGCTTCGCCATGTAGCCAGTTGCCATAACCCTGTTCTGTTTCAATGGCATGACCAAACGTATGACCCAGATTCAGAGTGGCGCGTACACCGCCCTCTTTTTCATCTTCTGCGACGACGTCTGCTTTATTCTGGCAGGAGCGGTAGATCGCTTCAGTGAGTGCCGCAGATTCTCGCTGCATCAGTGCAGGCATGTTTGCTTCAAGCCAGGTAAAAAACTCAGGGTCACGAATAAGGCCGTACTTGATCACCTCGGCAATACCGGCAGACAGTTCACGTTCAGGTAACGTATTCAGTACTTGGGTATCAATCAGCACCACATTGGGCTGCCAGAAGGCACCGATCATATTTTTGCCCAGAGGGTGATTCACACCGGTCTTACCGCCGACGGAGGAATCCACCTGAGACAGAAGTGTCGTTGGCACCTGGATAAAGTCAACACCACGTTGATAGCTGGCGGCAGCAAAGCCTGTCATATCACCGACCACACCACCACCCAGAGCAATCAGGGTGCACGTGCGATTAAAGCGGTTTTCCAATAAGGCATCAAAAATCAGATTGACACTGTCCAGCGTTTTATATTGCTCGCCGTCCGGCAGAATGACATTCGCCACCTGATAATCAGCGCCTAGGGTATTTTTTAATGTGTCCAGATACAGAGGTGCGACCGTGGTGTTGCTGACAATCATCACCTGGCGTCCTTTAATATGAGGACGTAACAGGTCCGCTTGGGTCAGCAGGTCAGGGCCAATATGGATTGGGTAGCTGCGTTCGCCAAGATCAACATTCAGTATCTGTTTCATAGAGTGCTCACAGGGCCTTTAATTTTTTCGTAATGGTTCGGACCACGCTTTTAGGGGATTGGCGGTCGGTTTTGATAATAATATCGGCACATTCCTGATAGAGGGGATGCCTGACTTCAAAGAGTGCTTGCAAAATTGCGCCCGGGTTATCGTTTTGCAACAAGGGGCGGTTTTTATCTTTTGCCGTGCGCTGTAGTTGCTGTTCAACAGTCGTGTGCAGGTAGATCACCGTGCTTTTCTGACACATCAGTTCACGGTTTTCCTGACGGGTGATTGCACCGCCGCCGGTGGCGACCAGAATAGGCGTTGGGCTTTCCAGCAGTTCGGCAATGGTTTGTATCTCGCGTTTGCGGAAGCCGTCTTCGCCTTCAACATCGAAGATCCAGGGGATATTGGCACCGCTACGGGTTTCAATTTCCCGATCGGAGTCAAAAAACTCCAGACCCAGTTCCGCCGCCAGTAAACGACCTATGGTGCTTTTCCCAGCGCCCATAGGGCCGACTAGAACAATATTATGGTTATAGTGCATGTAGTTTTGTGTAGAAAAGTCATGTCAGTTCAGGCTGACACTGTCTTCAATCAGCCTCGGTGTAATAAATATCAGTAATTCTACTTTTTCCTGAGACTTTTCGGAACGCTTAAACAGATTTCCTAAAAGGGGCAGGTCTCCCAGAAATGGGACTTTGAAATTTTGCGTGATGGATTCAGAGGTGTAAATACCGCCTAAGACGATAGTATCGCCATCGTTAACCAGAACCTGAGTTTCGATAGCGTTAGTATCAATGGCCGGTGCACCATCAAACTCCTGGTTGCCCAGTGCGTCCTGAGTAATCTTCAGATCCATAATAATATGTTCATCTGGGGTGATCTGAGGTGTGACCTCAAGGGAGAGTACTGCATCCTTAAAGGCGATTTTGGTGCCGCCAGAAGAGGACTCTTCCCGATATGGGATCTGTTTACCCGATTTAATCACCGCCTTACGTTTGTTGGCTGTAATCACCTTGGGCTGGGAGATAATCTCACCCTTACCTTCACTGGCCAGTGCTGCCAGTTCCATATCCACTAAAATGCTGGAATCAGCATAACCCAGTGCAAAGCTTCCCGTGCCTGGGTTGAAATTAAAGGAACCACCGCTACGCACACCTAAGTCTACGGTCAGGCTACTTTCGCCGATGGCTTTAACACCGGTATCAATGGCAGAGCTACTGCCGCCTCCCCAGCGTACACCGAGTTCACTACCAATGTTGCTGCGAGCGCTGACAATACGCGCTTCGATTAGAACTTGCTGAATTGGAATGTCCAACTCTTTAACAACGCTCTTAATCTCCAGCAGAGAGCTGGGTACATCCTGCACCAAAATGGTATTGGTACGTTCATCTACCAGAGCTCGGCCTCGTTTAGATAATAAACCGCCCTGGTTCTCATCGACACCGTTTAAGATTGCTGCAATTTCGGAAGCCTTGGCATATTGGATTTGGATAAACTCTGCTTCAAGCTCTGCCAGTTCACGGGTATCTAAGTTGGCTTTCAGTTCCTGACGTTCTCGTTCCGCAAGCTCTTCGGCGGGTGCTACGAGCAGAACATTGCCAGTCTTGCGACTGGCTAAGCCTTTGCTGTCCATCACTAATTGTAGGGCTTGGTCCCAAGGAACTTGCTCCAGGCGTAAAGTGACATTGCCACTGACACTGTCGCTGGTGACCAGATTCAGGTTGGTGGTCTCAGCAATAATTTGCAGAACCGCACGGATATCAATGTCTTGGAAGTTGAGCGTCAACTTATCACCGGTGTAGGGGAATTTTTTCTGTCGTTCCAGATTTTTTTCCTCTTCACTGACGGGTTTGATTTCCAGAGTCAGTTGGCGACCTGTTTGGTAGGCGATGTAGTTATAGCTGCCTTTTAGATCCAATGTCAGCGCGGCATTTTCCCGGCTTTGTTGCACACGTATACGTTGAACCGGGGTTGAAAAATCTTTGACATCAAGGGTGCGTCTGAGTGCCGTGGGTAGATAAAGATTAGTGAGTTTTAATTCCAATCGTCCCTTAGCTGATTCCTGTAACATAAAGGCGCTATTAGGCTGATCCAATTGCAGTGTTAACAGACCTGTGTTGTTCTCTCCACGTCGAAAATCGATATCCTGTATACGCGCTGTAGGAGGGCGATGGGCCGTTGTTGAGGTCGACGGATTTATCCTGGAGAGGGGTTGTAAATCACCTAGGTTGATTCTGACCTGATTATCAATGACTTTACTACGAAAAGAGGTGGGGGCATTCAGGTCGAATACCAGGCGGGTTCTATCATTAGCTTGGACGCCAGAGATTGTTTTAACCTGAGCCTGGTTATAACGAAAATAACGTTGTGGCAGCTGGTTTTGAGTGTCAAACAGATCGATAACCAATCGGCTAGGGTTATCCAATTGATAGCTCTGAATTTTTACGGGAGCTTTATCCAACTGCAGAATAATTTCAGTTTGGCGCTCTTTGGTATTGTTCAGTTCTATATTTTTTAAAACAGCGCTTTGGGCGTAAGCAGAGGTACATAGCAGGCACAGACTGAGCAGAACACTGACTTTAATCAGTGCTTTATGGACTGCTCTTAGAGGTGTAAAGGTTGTTGGCATGCTAATCCTAATCGACCAATAGCGTTAACTGTCTGAAGCGTTTGACCCAGTTGCCAAGTTCATCCTGAACGGTTTCTTCTATTGTCATGCTCTCATGACTAATGTCGGCCACTTTACCAAAATCTTGGCCTAAATAGTCGTCTAGTGTGATTTTATGTACTTTCCCGCGACCATCATCAATCAATGCAGAGGGATGTTTTTCATTGTAAAACTGTATGCTACCAACCATGGAAAGACTTTCAAATGGTATCAATTCTAATGGGGTCTTTTTGCGAGTGAAGTCGGGGGCTAGAGCAGTATTGGCTGCTTTTTTATTGTTGTCGAGATTGTTCTCCTCTTTCAAGCGAAAAGGGCTACGTAGATTACTGCCGGTATAGCTGATCGGGGTGTAGGCTTTGATTTCAGGTAATGAGGCTATTTCGCCCGAAGGTCGGGATTTGATCTGTAGTAACTGCTCATTGAGTGCATCCCTATCTTCTGTTCCACTGCAGGCACTGACCAATAGCAAAGTGAATAGCAATGTCGTAATAGGCGCTCTCATAACATACCCTTAACCTTCATTGTTCTCTGAGTTCTTATCATGATCTTCAGGTTGGGCTGATTTTTTATTGTGATAAGTCATGGCTTGAATTCGCAAGTTGAGCAGTTCGGTGCCAGGCTGCAAGGTGAAGTCGTGCAGTGTCACAATACGTTGTAAGCCCGTAATGCTGGCAATAAAGAGGCTCAAATTATGAAAGCTCCCCGATATTTCTAAATCAATGGGTTGAGCAAGGTAAACTTCTTTATCTTCAATAGGCTGCAGTTTTAGTGATTGGATGCTGACTCTATTGTTCTGGGCTTGTTCGCCAATCTGTTCAATCAGTTCCGGGATGGCGTTGTCATTGGGTAATTGACTGGACAGGGCTTGGATCAGCTGCTGAATCTCTGCCATCTGTTGCCGATATGCCATTAAATTAGCACCTTGAAAGGCTTTTATTTCAAAGGACTGTATTAGCTGCTGTTCTTGTGCTTTAGCTTGTTGATGAGCTTGCTTCAACGGTTTGATATAAAGAATATAGCCTAGGGTTAATGTCAGAATAAAGATCAAAACAAGTGTAAAAATACGTCCTGATAATGGCCATGAACCGGCATTTTTAAAATCGATCTCTTCGAGATCAATATGTGCCATATCATTCTTTAGCTTATTCCAGCTTTGAGCTACCCCTTGTGATGAATTCATGGTGAGGCTCCTGCAAAAGAGCTGGGAATCAAATTGACCAGCAGAGTAAAGCTACTGAACCCCTGTTTGTTCTGGCTGCTGTTAACATCCGTCAATACTGGGTCATCAAAAGAGGGGGAACGCGCCAGGTGTCGCATTAAGCTGGATATTTCGCGGTTGTTTTTCGCTTCACCCGTAATTTGTATTTCATTACCTTCTTTGCTGACTCGGGTCAGATAGAGAGCATCGATGCTGGCATGGGCCAGGTTATTAACGATATGAACAGTATTTCCTCTGTCGGCCTGCAAGTTTTGAATAATCTGTACCCATTCAAGTAGCTGTTCTCTTTTTTTGCGTAAGGCCTGCACTTCTTGAATATCCCGATCGAGGCTTGTTATACCGTGTTGGATCATCTGGTTACGAGCTGATTGATCATCAATTTGATGGTTAATCAGTAGTCCGTAGGAAAAAATGAATAACCCTGCACATAACACTGCCAACAGTGATAGCTGCAAAAAGGTTTTCTGGCGCTGTTGGCGCAATTCTTCCCGCCAGGGGAGGAGATTGATTTTAGGCATTGTCCAGATTCCTCATGGCAAGACCAAAAGCAACCATTAATGCCGGAGCATCATTATTCAGAGCTTCAGGGTTAATTCTGGCGTTGACGGAGGTATGTAAAAACGGGTTGGCAACACTGCAGGGAATACCCTGATAGCGATTGACTACTTGTGCCAATCCTTGTGTTGCTGAGCTGCCTCCAGCCAGTAGCAGGTAGTCGATATCATTATAAGCACTGGAAGAGTAAAACAGCTGGAGTGAGCGAGTGATCTGTTGAACAGAGGCTTGCTGAAAAGGCTGGAGCACTTCTTTATTGTAATCCTCTGGCAAGCTTCCCTTCTTCTTGGCAAAACCGGCTTCACTGTAGCTCATGTTGTAGCGACGCATAATTTCTTCTGTCAGCTGCTTGCCACCAAAGACCTGGTCTCGACTATAGATGATCTCTCCCTGATGCAGGATGCTGAGATTGGTCATGGTTGCGCCAATATCAACCACGGCAATGAGAGGTTTGTTATCTGTTGTATTGACCTGCGGATTGATTAAGGACACCGCACGTTCAATCGCATAGTTTTCGACATCAACAACTTTGGGAATCAGGCCGCCAAAGCGCAGAGCATCCTGTAAGTCATCCACGGTTTCCAGACGGCAGGCGACAAGAAGGACATGATTCTTATCTGGGCGTTCCTCAACGGGGCTTAAAATTTCAAAATCGATGGCGACTTCGTTGAGTGGAAAAGGGATAAATTGATCCGCCTCCACCATGATTTGGGATTCCAGTTCATCGGGGGTTAAATGGGCGGGCATCTGAATCTTGCGGGTAATAACAGAAGCGCCTGAAACGGCGGCTACAGTGTGGCGTGTACTGGGTTTTGCCAGCTCAACCACCTTTTTAATTGCAATGCCAACCTGCTCTGGCTCCTGGATTTTTCGTTCAACAACAGCCAGAGGAGGTAAAGGTGTAACACCATAACTTTCGATCTCCAGATGACCATTATGGCTGCTGAGCTCTAATAGCTTGACCGATGAACTGCTGATATCCAGGCCCAGCATGTTCTGTTTTTTACCGCGTAAGAAACTAAACAAAGCTGCTTCCTTGAGTGTCAAAGCCTAGATAAAGTGTCTACGAGAAGAATTAAATCTTTTTTACTACCCACATGCAATTGGAATCTAGGTGCCCTAGTTGCCTATAATGGCAGCTTTGCTGCTAACACAGGCAGTACCCGGCGATTAAAGATATGGGACGCGGAGCTTCATGAATGCACTGATAACGTTTTTAAGATGGATCATGTACACCCTATTGGCAAGTTTTGCCGGTGCAGGTGTCGCTGGTTTAAGTGTCGTGCTGTACCTGGGACCACAGCTGCCTGATATTGAGCAGTTAAGAGATATCCGTCTACAGACGCCCTTGCGTATCTTCAGCCGGGACGAAAAGCTTATCGCTGAGTTTGGCGAAAAGCGCCGTAATCCTGTGCGCTATGATCAGATTCCAGAAGAATTCACGCTGGCGATTTTAGCCGCAGAAGATACCAACTATTACACTCACAATGGCATTGACCTTAAGGGGCTGGCACGGGCATTTGTCCAGCTGGCACAAACCGGGCGCATTCAATCCGGGGGTAGTACGATCACCATGCAGGTGGCCCGTAACTACCTGTTAACGCTGGATCAGACGTTTACCCGTAAGTTTAAAGAGATCATGATCGCAATGCAGATGGAGCAGATCCTGAGCAAAGAAGAGATCATGGAGCTTTACGTCAATAAGATCTATCTGGGGAATCGAGCCTATGGTATTGATGCCGCGGCTGAGGTGTATTATGGCAAAGAGCTGAATGAGCTGTCGTTGGCACAGTTGGCGATGATTGCCGGCCTGCCTAAAGCGCCATCCCGCTATAATCCCATTGTGAACCCTCGTCGGGCGTTGCTGCGCCGTAACTGGATCATTCAACGGATGTATGATCTAGAGATGATCGACTTTGCTTCTTATGAACAGGCGGTTCATGAACCGATTTCGGCGCGTTATCACGGCCTGAAGCGTGAAGTGGAAGCCCCTTATATTGCCGAAATGGTACGTAAAGAAGTGGCCGAACGTATGGGACGTGATGACCTCTACTCTGCGGGCTATCGTGTGTATACAACGGTAGATTCAAAAGCTCAAACCGCAGCTAATGCAGCCCTGATTAACGGTTTGCTGGATTATGATAAACGTCACGGCTGGCGCTCGGTACAACAAAGAGATATTCCTCCCTTTATTGAAGAAAAAGCTTCAGAAACAGCAGACAAATATGCTGATGGTGAGCTGGATTTGGGGATCTCTCTTGAGGTTGCCGGTGGTACTTCGGAAACCGGTGAAAATATCAGTAACTGGTTAAAAGTGCTGCGTAAAGCACCCTCTTATAACGGTATCTTGCCTGCAATTGTCAACAAAGCGGAAGGTAAAGAGCTACAGGTAGTCAATGAAGAAGGCGAGTATATCGATATCCCTTGGAAGACTGTGACTTGGGCGGCTCGTTATCGCACCCCGAAATGGAAAGGACCTAAGCTGAAAAAGGTGACCGATATTCTACGTCGTGGTGATCTGATCTATATCGAGCCGATAGAGGATGGCTGGGGACTGTCTCAGTTGCCAGATATTCAAGGTGCTTTTGTGTCCATGTCTCCAGAAGATGGCGGCGTACTGGCACTGATAGGCGGTTTTAACTTCTACCAGAATAAGTTTAACCGGGTGTATCAGGGTGGCCGTCAGGCGGGCTCCATCTTTAAACCGTTTGTGTATACCGCGGCATTGGAGAAGGGTTTTACTGCCGCTTCGATTATCAATGATGCCCCCGTGGTGTTTGAAGATGTCAGCCTGGAATCTGCATGGCGTCCGAGTAATGCCAGCGGTAAATTCTACGGTCCGACACGTCTGCGCCATGCGCTGTATAAATCCCGAAATCTGGTGTCGATCCGTATCCTGAGGGAAATTGGCGTTGAGTCAGCCATCGACTTTGTGGATCGACTGGGCTTTGATATTGAAAAGCTGCCGCGTAATCTGTCCCTGGCATTAGGGAGTGCGACAATCACGCCCTATGAGATGGCAACCGGTTATGCGGTGCTGGCTAATGGCGGTTATCAGGTAAAACCTTACTTTATCGACCGCATTGAAAGCAGCAGTGGGGAGGTGTTGTATCAGGCTACGCCAAATGTGGTGTGCCGCCAATGTAATACTACGACGCAAACAGTGATGCGAGGCGATCAGGTTCTGCCGGTAGCCCCACGCGTTGCGGACGAGCGTAGTGTTTATATTATGCACAGCTTGCTGAAAGATGTGATTCGTCGCGGTACCGGACGTAAGGCATTGGTACTGAAACGTAATGATATCGGTGGTAAAACCGGTACCACCAATGACCGTAAAGATGCCTGGTTCTCTGGTTTTAACCAGGATATTGTTGCCACGGCCTGGGTGGGCTTTGATAAGCCGGAAACCACGGGTGAGTACGGCAGTAAAGCGGCATTGCCCATCTGGATCGACTTCATGGCGGAGATGCTGAAAGACAGGCCAGAAAGCAGCATGAATCAACCTGCCGGTATCACTACGGTGCGTATCGATCCAGATACTGGTAAACGTGCCCGTCCAGGTCAGTCTAATGCGATCTTTGAGGTTTTCCGGGTAGAGAATGTACCTCAAATGGAGAAGACCGTACCGGTATCCTCTTCAGAGAAAGCAATTGGTGTGTCTCCGGGAAGTGTGGAGGCTTCGCCTGCCCCTGAATCGTTATTCTAACGTTTTACCTAAGAGGCTTATTGGGTTCTTGATAAAGTGTGATTGTTGGTAAGACTCAGTGTTTGCCGACAATCATCTTTTATCCTTAAGAGAGCGTGAGTTTAAGGCGTGGGATATAGCGGCTTGAATGCGGTTTAAAAAGCCCAGGCAATAAAAAACGGCACCCTTGTGAGGTGCCGTTTTTTTACGCCGGAACGAATGTCGTGTGGACATTTATTTCGCGCATAGTGTCTTACAGTGGGTAGTGCTCTGGGATTGGCAGACGTGCCACGCCAGAGTCAACAGCGGCTTGTGCAACTGCACCCGCTACCGCACCCAGCAGACGGGAATCGGTTGGCTTAGGAATGATGTAGCCAGGGCCGAATTCCAGTTGAGCGCCATCGTAAGCGTCGATTACTTCCTGAGTTACAGGCTCTTTTGCCAGATCTTTAATGGCGTGAGCAGCAGCAACTTTCATCTCTTCGTTAATGCGGCTTGCACGTACGTCCAGTGCACCACGGAAGATGAATGGGAAGCCCAGTACGTTGTTTACCTGGTTTGGATAGTCGGAGCGACCCGTTGCCATGATCAGATCATCGCGCGTGGCGTTAGCCAGCTCAGGGCTGATCTCTGGATCTGGGTTAGAGCAAGCAAATACGATTGGCTTAGGTGCCATTTTCGTCAGTTGCTCAGCGCTCAGCAGGTTAGGACCAGACAGACCTACAAATACGTCAGCACCATCAATCGCATCGTCCAGAGTACGTTTGTCAGTGTCGTTAGCGAACATCGCTTTGTATTGGTTCAGATCGTCACGACCGGTGTGGATGACACCTTTACGGTCCAGCATGTAGATGTTTTCTGGCTTGGAACCACAGCTTACCAGCAGTTTCATACAGGCGATAGCTGCCGCACCGGCACCCAGACATACGATCTTAGCTTCTTCGATGCTCTTACCCTGAATTTCCAGAGCGTTTAGCATACCAGCAGCGGTTACAATCGCAGTACCGTGCTGGTCATCGTGGAATACTGGAATATCACATTGCTCGATCAGAGTACGTTCAATTTCGAAACACTCAGGAGCTTTGATATCTTCCAGGTTGATACCGCCGTAAGTGTCTGCGATACGGGCAACAGTATCAATAAAGGCTTGTGGACTCTCAGCGTTCACTTCAACGTCAACAGAGTTGATGTTAGCGAAACGCTTGAACAGCAGGCTCTTACCTTCCATTACTGGCTTACTGGCCAGTGGACCCAGATTACCCAGACCCAGAATAGCACTACCGTCGGAGATCACAGCAACCAGGTTGCCTTTACCGGTGTAACGGTAAGCATTTTCTGGATCTTTTGCGATTTCACGACACGGCTCAGCTACACCTGGGCTGTAAGCCAGGGACAGGTGACGAGCAGTTTCCGCTGGTTTGCTAATCTCAACGCTCAACTTTCCTGGAACGGGATTAGCATGATAGTCCAGCGCAGCTTGTTTCATTTCGTCTGACATTTTTTTATGTTCCGGTTGTTAGGGTTTAGCATTTCAGAGCATATAGAAAAACACTAGCCCGAACAAGACGAGCATAGTACAAAAGTCAAAGAACTTTTTTTACAAAAAAAAGGCAGTTTTATTCCAAAAAAACGCTATAAAAATCAAGCTGTTGTAATTTGACTACGCCCGGTGGGTCATAATGGGTCATCAGTAGAGTAGGCCTTACACGAAAGTCTTTGTGCTTGTGTAGGCTACTTTCAGGTAGGGAAACACGATAAGTCATTGCTGATGAAAGATTTTTACTCAGATGGAGCTGAATAAGAGGGATGGTAAGAATAGGTACGGGATAGAAGAAATGAGAGAGTGAAGACGGTAATGGCAAAAGAAGACCGTGATCAAAAGTATCCGGTTGCTAGAAACAAAAAAGGCACCCAAAAAGGTGCCTTTTTACAAACTGCAATTGCTTAGCGCTTAACGCGGCTTGCAAAACGCTGCTTGAACTTATCAACACGGCCGCCAGTAGAAGCTTGCTTCTGCTTACCAGTGTAGAAAGGGTGACACTGAGAACATACGTCCACGTGCAGGTCTTTGCCCAGAGTAGAGCGCAGTTCGAAAGTGTGACCGCAAGTACAAGTTGCTTTCACTTCGGTGTAATTAGGATGGATACCATCTTTCATTGGAATAAACCTCATCAATATGAACCGCCACCTGATCTTGTCAGGCACCGTTCAAGGTCTTAGTAAAAAAACCGGTTGTCTTATGCAGTCTGTATTATGAGTCACATAAGAGGGTGAGGCATAATAGCAGAGATTTTCATATAGGCAAGAGGCAAAGATGCCTTCATTATTCGATGATGAACTCTCCGTAATACGAGTGGCGTTACCCGTCCCTTTAAGACGTTGTTTTGACTATGTTATTCCTCCTCAACTGCAAAACAGTTATTTGCCGGTGGGAGCTCGTGTGCGGGTGCCTTATCGCAACCGTGAGCTAATTGGCGTCATTATGCAGCGTCAGGTGACGCCGGATGTGGCACTGGAAAAGCTGAAACCCATTGCTGAGCTGATTGATGATGCTTCTTTGTTAAGTGAACAGCAGCTACAGCTGGCGCAGTGGTTAGCCCGTTACTGTCACGCGCCTATCGGTGAAGTGATTGCCTTGATGCTACCGCCTTTATTGCGCCAGGGCGGTGCGGCACATATTCAGGAGGAAACCTACTGGCAGGCCACCGCTAGTGGTTACAACCTGGACCCGGAACAGATTCGTCGTGCCAGTAAGCAAGCCGCCTTATTAAAGGAGCTGCAAAAACATCAACAACCTGTGGCTGCGACAGTACTGCGTTCGCTGGGTTTTGCCTTAAGCCAGATGACTGCGTTGGAAGATAAAGGCCTGGCGCAGCGTCATCTGCAATCGAAGCACCTGACTCAAGGTGCTTCTTCGGCTGTATTGGCTGAAGTCCCCTTGGTGTTGAATGAACAGCAGCAGGTTGTGGTGGACCGGGTTTTGGGTCGTCCTTCTATTAATGCAATTATTAATGAAGGTAGAGATGCCGATGGTGCAGAAGAGCATCAGGAAGAGCCCGGCCAGCTGTTAAAAGGTTTGCTACAGAAAGCGGATAAACAACCGGTTGATAAAAAAACAGCGGAGACCTTTTTATTAGAGGGTATCACCGGCAGTGGTAAAACAGAGGTCTATCTGCAAATTGCCGCTGAGATATTAAAGCAGCAGCGCCAGGTTTTAGTTCTGGTACCCGAAATTGGTTTAGCACCCCAGACGGTGCAGCGTTTTAAAAAGCGTTTTGCTCTTCCTGTACTGACCTTTCATTCTGGCCTCAACGAAAAAGAAAGGTTAGATGCCTGGTTGCTGGCGCGGGATGGTAAGGCGCGCATTCTGATTGGTACCCGTTCTGCGGTATTAGCCCCTTTCCATGATCTGGGGCTGATTATTGTCGATGAGGAGCATGACGCTTCTTATAAACAGGGCGATGGCATTCGTTACTCCGCTCGTGATCTGGCAGTCGTGCGTGGCAAGATGAGCCAGGTGCCTGTGCTGTTGGGCACGGCAACCCCGTCCCTTGAGAGTTTGCACAATGTTGAAGCGGGGCGTTACCAGGGTTTACAGCTGAGCCAAAGGGCCGGTGAGGCGAGTCAGTTGCCTGAGATCTATCTGCACGATATTAAAAACCGCCGTCTACAGCAGGGGTTGGATTTTGGCTTGTTACAGGTGATGCGTCAGCATCTGGAAAATAAAGGCCAGGTGTTGGTGTTTATCAATCGACGGGGATTTGCACCAACCTTGATGTGTCATGACTGCGGTTGGATCGCCCAGTGTAATCACTGTGATGCCCGTATGACGCTGCATAAAGAACCGCCCCGCTTGCACTGTCATCATTGCGATACGGTACAGGCGATCCCGCAATCCTGTCCTAAATGTGGTAAACATGATCTAAAACCTGTGGGCAGTGGCACCGAACGTACCGAAGAGGCGTTGGAGCGTGCGCTCAGTGATTGGCCGGTGCTAAGGATTGATCGGGATAGTGTCAGCCGCAAAGGCGCGATGGAGAAAGTGCTGGAGCAGGTACGCAGTGGTAAACCCTGTGTTTTAGTCGGCACCCAGATGTTGGCGAAAGGGCATCACTTTCCAGAAGTCTCGCTGGTGGTGGTGCTGGATGCGGATGGCGGTTTCTATAGTGCCGATTTTCGTGGTTTGGAGCGTATGGGGCAGTTGCTCACTCAGGTGGCCGGAAGAGCAGGGCGGGCGAGTCGTAAAGGCAAAGTGGTAGTACAAACCCATCACCCGGAAGATGAGTTGTTAAAACTATTAGCCAAACACGATTACAGCGAGTTTTCCCGTCAATTATTGGGGCAGCGTCAGGATGCCTTACTGCCGCCATATACCTACATGGCGTTATTGCGTGCGGAGGCTCCCAGGAGTGAGGATGTTGAAAACTTCCTACAACAGATTATGCAGGCGGCAGAATCCCAGCTCACGTTAATGTATCCGCAAGGGTTACCTGAATTGGAAAGAGTGGGACCTTTGCCGTCACCCATGGAGCGCCGTTTTGGTCGTTATCATATGCAGATCTGGTTGCAGGCAAGTCGACGGGCGGCTTTGCATCAGTATCTGGAGATTCTGATACGGGTGATTGAGATGGAGCCGTTAAGTCGCAAGGTACGCTGGTCGCTGGATGTGGATCCTCAGGAAACCCTGTAAGTCATTGAGTCGCTAAGGGATAAAGACCGCTAAAGAATAGCGGCTTAAGATGATCAATCGCTCACTAATAACCCATTAATAAGCAGGGGGGAGAGTGACTGGCCATACATAATGGTAGGAAAGGTATAGTGGTAGGAAAGCAGGGCAATAAAAGCCAAATCAAGGCAGCTTAGGCGAATTTCCTGCTCTGGAGCGCATTTTCCAGTTAACAGCGGCGTAAATAAAGACGATAATATCCGGCTATATTTTTTATCGACGGGTATTGCCCCTCCCCTATTTGGTTAACAGATTCGGATCGAAATGAAAGAACATATTGCAGAACTGATTGGTAGCGCCATTGATACTCTGAAGCAGCAGGAGGTATTACCTGCCGACCTGACGCCACGTATCATGGTGGAAAATACCAAAGATAAAGCGCATGGCGACTTTGCCACCAATATTGCTCTGATGTTAGCTAAACCGGCAGGATGTGCACCCCGAGATCTGGCTCAGAAGCTGGTTGATGCGCTGCCGGAAAGCCAGAATGTGACCCAGGTGGATATCGCCGGTCCTGGTTTTATTAACTTCTTTGCCAGTGCCGCCACCATTACTGCGGTCGTAGGCAAGGTACTGTCTGAGAAAGCCGAATACGGTCTGAGTCAGGCGGGTCAGAAACAGAAAGTGCAGGTGGAATTTGTATCAGCTAACCCAACCGGTCCTCTGCACGTAGGTCATGGCCGTGGTGCCGCTTATGGTGCAACGGTTTCCGATCTGCTGTCTGCGGCGGGTTTTGATGTCCATCGTGAGTACTACGTGAACGATGCCGGTCGTCAGATGGATATTCTGGCAACCAGCGTGTGGCTGCGTTACCTGGAAAGCAATGGCGAAAACTTTGATTTCCCAAGCAACGGCTATAAGGGTGATTACATCCGTGATATCGCCGCTAAGGTTCAGGCTCAGTTTGAAACCTCTCTGGTAAAGGCCGCGGCTGACGTTTTTGCGGGTGTACCGGCTGATGAGCCTCAGGGGGGTGACAAAGAAGCCCATATCGATGGTCTGATTGCGCAAGCTAAAGCCTTACTGGGTGAAGAAGGCTATGAGCAGGTCTTTGATATCGCGCTGGAAGATATCCGTGGCGATATCGAAAATGATCTGGGTGAGTTTGGCGTTAAATATCAGGAATGGTTCTCCGAGCGTTCCCTGACCCGTGGCGGTGATGTTGAAGTTGCGCTGAAGAAACTGACTGATGCCGGTCATATCTACGAAGAGAACGGCGCCCAGTGGTTCCGATCCACCGCATTTGGCGATGATAAAGACCGTTGTGTGGTACGTGACAACGGTATGACCACTTACTTTGCGTCTGATATCGCCTATATGCACAACAAGTTTGAGCGTGGTTTTGACAAGGTGCTGTACCTATTTGGTGCTGATCACCACGGTTACCTTCCACGTCTGAAAGCCGTGTGTCAGGCGCTGGGTTATCCGTTGGATAAGCTGGACTTCCGTCTGGTGCAGTTCGCTATTCTGTACCGTGGTTCCGAGCGTGTACAGATGTCTACCCGTTCCGGTTCTTTCGTGACACTGCGTGAGCTGCGTGATGAGGTGGGTAATGATGCAGCGCGTTTCTTCTACGTGAGCCGTAAGTCCGATCAGCATATGGACTTCGATCTGGATCTGGCGAAATCCCAATCCAAAGACAACCCGGTTTACTACATTCAGTACGCTCACGCCCGCGCTTGCAGCGTAATGCGCAAGCTGCCTGAACACGATTGGAGTTTTGATCAGGCAGCCGGTCTGGCTGCACTGGAAAAACTGGACAGTGATTACGAAAAAGATCTGATGGTGGCACTGGCCCGTTACCCTGAAGTACTGGAAAACTGTGCTCTGAACTATGAACCGCACGTGATGGCGCAATACCTGAAAGATCTGGCCAGCGATTTCCACTCCTGTTACAACGCGCTGAAAGTGCTGGAAGACGATGCAGAGATCCGTAACGCTCGTCTGGCACTGGGTGAAGCAGTACGTCAGGTGCTGGCAAATGGTCTGCAGCTGCTGGGTGTTAGCGCACCAGAGGAGATGTAAGTTATGGCCCGGGACTTCGCCAGTAAACCCAGCACAACTCGTGGCGGTGGTGCCTCGATGATTCCTCAGGAGGAGCCGGAAGAGGTAACCCGTAAAGAGTTGCCGGCCTGGAGCTGGTTGATTTTTGGTGTGGTTCTGGGCTTTGGTCTGGCGCGCTGGGTGGATGATGATCGCCCTGCGCCTTATATTCCGCCAGCCCCTGCTGATCTGGCTGAGCGTACTGTACCGCCAGCTCAGGAGCAATCCGATGACGAGCGTCAGCGTTATGACTTCTATAACCTCTTGCCTGAGCAGGAAGTTGTGATGGAGCATGTGCCGGAATATAAATCCACGCCACGGGATTCTGAGAATCTACCGGAATATGATCTTCAGATCGGTTCATTTAAAGCCAAGCCCGATGCGGAGCGTTTTATGGATCGTGTCAAAGAGATGGGCTTTAAGCCCCGTATTTTGTCTTCTGAAAACGGTTGGTATCGTGTGCGCATTGGTCCGTTTAAGGATCGACGCAAGCTGAATAAAGCCCAGGACCGTATGGCGCGGGCTAAGATGCAGACTCTGTTGATCCGCCGACCGCAATAGCGACTCTTCTGAACACAGCGTTGTTCTTCCAACCGTAATGGCTCTTTTCTCTGAGCTTGGTTGCTCTTTATTCTGATAGCGTCGTCATCCTGCGGTGCTATTAGAATAAATCCTCTCTAGTGGTTGAATTCCATGGATTCACCACCACTTTATCTACTTTGGGTGTTCTGCCCTCATTTATTTGCAAAAAATGTTTGCGCTAAGGCGCTGTCCTTGGCGGTAACTGGAGTATTGAATGACTACCATAGTAGCTGTGCGTCGGGATAATCAGGTGGTTTTAGCTGGCGATGGTCAGGTTTCCCTGGGTAATACCGTAATGAAAGGCAATGCCCGCAAAGTACGCCGTTTATACCGCAACCAGGTACTGGCCGGTTTTGCTGGTGGTACAGCCGATGCTTTTACTCTGTTTGAACGTTTTGAATCTCAGCTTGAAAAGCATCAGGGACAGCTGGTTCGCGCCGCTGTTGAGATGGCTAAGGATTGGCGTACGGATCGTGCACTGCGTCGTTTAGAGGCTATGCTGATTGTGGCGGATAAAACGGCCTCGTTAGTGATTTCCGGTACGGGTGATGTGGTTGAACCTGAACATGGCGTTGTGGCCATCGGTTCCGGCGGCAACTTTGCTTTAGCAGCAGCCCGTGCCCTGCACGAAAATACTGATCTGTCCGCAACCGAAATTGCGGAAAAGAGTCTGGCCATGGCGGGAGATATCTGTGTATTTACCAACCACTCCCCAACCATTGAAGAACTGAGCTGGTAAGCAGCGGCCAAGAGAAGGAAGAGATAAGATTATGTCCCAGATGACCCCACGTGAAATTGTATCTGAACTGGATCGTTTTATTGTTGGCCAGGCCAATGCCAAGCGCTCGGTAGCGATTGCATTAAGAAACCGCTGGCGTCGTATGCAGCTTGATCCAGAGCTGCGTGCTGAAGTAACACCAAAAAATATTCTGATGATCGGTCCGACCGGTGTCGGTAAAACCGAAATAGCCCGTCGCCTGGCCAAGCTGGCTAATGCGCCGTTTATCAAAGTTGAAGCCACTAAGTTTACCGAAGTGGGTTATGTGGGTCGTGACGTGGAAACCATTATCCGTGATCTGACCGATATGGCGATGAAGATGCTACGCGAGCAGGAGATGGAGCGCGTGCGTTTCCGTGCTGAAGAAGCCGCGGAAGAGCGTATTCTGGATGCACTGCTGCCCCCAGCCCGTGCAGGTTTTAACGAAGAACCGGCCCGTGATAGCAATACCCGTCAGCTGTTCCGCAAAAAACTGCGCGAAGGCGATCTGGACGATAAAGAGATCGAAATCGATGTCGCAGCACCTCAAGTGGGTGTTGAGATTATGGCACCTCCAGGCATGGAGGAGATGACCAACCAGCTGCAGAGTATGTTCTCTAACCTGTCTAACGAGCGTACCAAAAAGCGCAAGCTGAAGGTAAAAGACGCCCTGAAACAGGCGACTGATGAAGAAGCGGCTAAGCTGGTAAACGAGGATGAGCTGAAAACTCAAGTCATCGATGCGGTTGAGCAGAACGGTATCGTTTTTATCGATGAGATCGATAAGGTCGCTAAGCGCTCCGAAAGCGGTGGTGATGTTTCTCGTGAAGGTGTGCAGCGTGACCTGCTGCCACTGATCGAAGGTAGCACCGTATCCACCAAACACGGCATGGTTAAGACGGACCATATCCTGTTTATTGCTTCTGGTGCCTTCCACCTGAGCAAGCCATCGGATCTGATTCCTGAGCTGCAGGGGCGTCTGCCGATCCGTGTTGAGCTGGAAGCGCTGGGGCCGGATGACTTTAAACGTATTCTGACTGAGCCGGATGCGGCGCTGACGATTCAGTACAAGTCTCTGATGGCGACTGAAGAGCTGGATATCGAATTTACTGAAGAGGGTATCTCTCGTATCGCCGAGATCGCTTATCAGGTGAACGAAGGCACAGAGAATATCGGTGCCCGTCGTCTGCATACCGTGATGGAGCGTCTGCTGGAAGGTATTTCTTTTGAAGCCAGTGATATGACCGAGAAGGTTGTGATCGATGCTGACTATGTCAATGGACAGCTGAGTGATCTGGCGATGGATGAAGACCTGAGTCGCTTTATTCTGTAAGCGTTGCAGTGTTTTTATTGCCAATGTGCTCTTGATTGAGTGCCATAGCGTTCTTTTCGGAATGTTATTAGCGGAAATGGGTGAAGTCTGACTTCACCCATTTTTGTTTCGGTGTTTGTTTTATTATTGTGTTCTTTTTTGACCTAGCGGGAATTTGTCAGGGCTATTTGTAGTCAAAAACAGAAACCAATTAATTGGGTCAAAATGTCCAAAGGAGGTCAAGATGTCTCAATCCAAAGTGCCTGTTGATATCAAGTATCGGAAAAAAGCGAATTTGCTGGAGTTACATTATTCCGATGGTCAGGTGTTTGAACTGGAGGCTGAGTTCCTGCGTGTCTATTCACCTTCGGCAGAAGTGAAAGGCCATGGTGAAGGTTCGGAAGTACTCCAAGTGGGCAAAAAATACGTCACTATCGCCAATATCCAACCAGCAGGTAGCTATGCCGTTAAGATCACCTTTGATGACGGCCATGATAGTGGCCTGTATTCCTGGGAATATCTGTATGAAGTGGCTCAGCATAAGGACGCTTTCTGGCAGGATTATCTCAATCGTCTGGCAGCGGCCAATGCCAGTCGTGAGCCCAGCTTGATCTCGATTAAACAGTTATAAACTTTACCCCATTGTCAGGCTTTAATCGCAGGTGAATAGCAAAGACAAATCACCTGCGCCAGTTTACAATGGGCGCAATTTTTTTCAGTTAAGGTTCCATCATGTCCGAGTCAGATAAGGAAAAGAGCACCACCCACTTTGGTTATGAGCAGGTCAACGTTGAAGAGAAAGCCGGTAAAGTGGCCGAGGTCTTTCACTCCGTTGCCGCGAAATACGATCTGATGAACGACCTGATGTCGATGGGCGTCCACCGTCTGTGGAAGCGTATGACCATCGAGATGAGCGGTGTACGTCGCGGTAATACCGTGCTGGATATTGCTGGTGGTACCGGTGATCTGACACTGAAATTCTCTCGTCTGGTGGGCCCTGAAGGTAAAGTCGTACTGGCGGATATCAACGATTCCATGCTGAAAGTGGGCCGTGACAAGCTATTGGATAAGGGCTGTAGCGGCAATGTGGAATTTGTTCAGGCTAACGCTGAGTGTCTGCCGTTCCCGGATAATACCTTTGACTGTATCACCATCGCTTTTGGTCTGCGTAATGTCACCGATAAGGATAAGGCGCTGCGTTCCATGGCGCGTATTCTGAAGCCGGGCGGCCGTCTGTTGGTGCTGGAGTTCTCCAAACCGACCAATCCTGTGATGAGCAAGATCTACGATACCTACTCATTTACCGCACTGCCGATGATGGGCAAGCTGATCACTAATGATGCAGAGAGCTACCGTTATCTGGCGGAGTCTATTCGTATGCACCCGGATCAGAAAACTCTGAAGGGCATGATGGAAGACGCGGGTCTGTCCCGTGTGGAATACCACAATATGACTAATGGTGTTGTCGCTCTGCACCGAGGTGTGAAGCTGTAATATGTTGATCCATGTCCTGCTGGAAGTTGCGGAACAGCTGATTAATCCTGTCTTGAAACGTGATCCAGCCAGCCTGCGTCAATTGGCTGAGCTGGATGGTCGTGTGCTGCGTATTCGTTGTTTTCAGCCTGATATGGCGGTGTTGCTTTGGCCTTCAAATCAGGGTATTCATCTTGAACAGGATCAGGATATCGACGTTGATGCGGAAGTGCAGGGCAGTCGTGAGCAATTTTTTACTTTTCTGCTTGCGGGCAAAGAACAGGAGCGTCTGTTGTTTCAAGGCGATATCACCCTGTTAGGGGATGCTCAGCTGGTGCGTCGCCTGCAAGGCATCTTTACTCAGTTGGATCTGGACTGGCAGGGCTTGTTAGAAAAGCCTTTGGGTGTGGTGCCTGCTGATCTATTACTGAGTCCATTACGTCAGCTGTCTCAATGGCCGAAATCGGTATTGACTAGCAGTCGGGCGGATTGGCAGGAGTATCTGCAGGAAGAGATCGCTTTACTGCCTGGTGAGTACGAGATCTCTGCTCAGGGGAAAGGTGTGAATCAGTTGCGCCAGAGTACGGACCGACTGGAAGCTCGGCTGCAGCGATTGCAAAACCGTATTCAGCAGCTGCAAGCTGAGCAGCCTTCAAGCGTTACATCTTCTACGCCATCTCAGGGGGCTGATAACAGTCCCGCGTCATCTACGGAATAATACCGGGTAGCCTGCCCTGATATCGGAGTCACTGTGTCTCGCCTGCGTCGTCTGTTAAAAATCATCGCTGTTATTAGTCGCCACCGTCTGGATTGCTTGATTCCTATGGAACGACTGCCGTGGTTCCTGGTACTGCTGCTGCAGTGTTCACCGTTTCGTTTGATTCCCATGGGGGATAAAACCCGCGGTGAGCGTCTGCGCCTGGTGCTGGAAGAGCTGGGGCCGATTTTTGTTAAGTTTGGTCAGATGCTATCCACCCGCCGGGATCTGCTACCGGATGATATTGCTGACGAGCTGAAAAAGCTGCAGGATCAGGTACCGCCTTTTGCCAGTGATGTCGCGGTAAAAGAGATCGAATATGCCCTGGGTAAACCTGTTGGTGAGTTGTTTAAAAGCTTTGAGCGTGAGCCCATGGCTTCGGCATCCATTGCTCAGGTCCATGCTGCAGAGCTACATAGCGGTGAGAAAGTCGTTGTAAAGGTGATCCGTCCAGGCATTAAAAAGGTGCTGCGTAAGGATATCAAACTACTGTATACCCTGGCCCATAGCCTGCAGCGCTGGGTTCCGGAAGCGAAGCGTCTACACCCGGTGGATATTGTGGCCGATTATGAAGCCACGCTGTTTGATGAATTGGATCTGCAAAAAGAAGCGGCTAATACTTCGCAGCTGAAGCGCAACTTTGACGGCTCTCCTGCGTTATACGTGCCTCAGGTGCATTGGGAGCTGACTCGCCGTAATGTGATGGTGCAGGAGCGTATCTACGGTATTCCTGTGGCTGAGGTAGATACTCTATATACCCATAACGTCAATATGAAGAAGTTAGCGGAGCGCGGTGTTGAAGTGTTTTTCACCCAGGTGTTCCGGGATAACTTCTTCCATGCGGATATGCATCCGGGCAATATTTTTGTCTCCTATGACAACCCGCATGATCCGCAATATATCGGTATCGATTGCGGCATCGTGGGTACCCTGTCAGAGGAAGATCAGCACTATCTGGCACGAAATCTGCTCGCATTCTTCCGTCAGGATTACTACGAGGTAGCCCGGCTGCATATCGAGTCCGGCTGGGTGGCAGAAGGTACACGGGTGAATGAATTTGCCACGGCGATCCGTGCGGTATGTGAGCCCATCTTTGAAAAGCCTTTGAAAGAGATCTCTTTTGGTCAGGTGTTACTGGGACTGTTCCAGACCGCACGACGTTTTAATATGGAAGTGCAGCCACAATTGGTGTTGTTGCAGAAAACCCTGCTCAACATTGAAGGTTTGGGCCGACAGTTGTATCCGGATCTGGATCTGTGGAGTACTGCTAAGCCTTATCTGGAAGATTGGATGAAGCAGCGTATGGGTCCCAAAGGCGTGTGGAAGAATATGCGCAGCCAGTTCCCGAACTGGATGGAGCAGTTCCCAGAAGTACCCAATATGGTGTTTGGCGCTTTGGAGCAAGCTCAACGCTTGGAAGAGCGCCAACAGCGTCAGGAACAGTTGTTGAGTCGTATGGCTGATGCGACAGAAAAGCGTGGTCGTCTGACCTCTGCTTCTCTGGGCTGGTTACTGGTATTGATCGCCTTATTATCGGCATCTGATGGTTGGCAATGGTTACTGGAGTTACCTTTCTATTCTCAGTTGTTATTGGCTGGTGGTGTCTTCTTCCTCACGCGCCGTTAGGCATGGTGTCATTAGAGAAATTACTTTATGCTTGGTGACCCCACAGGGCGCTTGAGCAAAACAAGAAACAGAGGTGGTATATGAGTGATGTTCTGCAACAATTAGGCGACATACTAGAGCAACGTCGTCATGCAGATCCTGATACATCCTATGTGGCTAAGCTGCATCATAAAGGTCTGAATAAAATTCTGGAGAAGGTGGGTGAAGAAGCCACTGAAACCATTATTGCGGCTAAAGATGCACAGCATAGCGGTGATCACTCAGAGGTGATTTACGAAACAGCCGATCTCTGGTTCCATAGCTTGGTAGCTCTTTCTCATCTGGGTGAGTCGCCTCAGGCGGTGCTGGATGAGTTGGCACGACGTTTTGGTATGTCAGGCTTGGAAGAGAAAGCCTCACGTACAAAATCATAATTATTATTGCAACGTTATTATCGGTACTTGTGCCGATGAAAAACTCCGGTATAGATACCGGTGAGAAATACGGGAGAGAGTTATGTTAGGTGGTATCAGCATTTGGCAGTTACTGATTGTTCTGGGCATTATCATTCTGATTTTCGGAACAAAGAAACTGCGTAATCTGGGTGGTGATCTTGGTGGTGCGGTTAAAGGTTTTAAAGAAGCCGTTAACAACCCAGACGGTGATGATAAAGACAAGGATGACAGTAACCAGAATAACCAGGCTAAGACCTCTATCGAAAAGAAAGAGTCTGATCAGGTTATCGAAGGCACGGCTGAAAAAACCGAACCTAAAAAGTAAGTCGTGAGACAAGACGATGTTTGATATCGGCTTTTTTGAACTCATGGTGATTGGCATTCTGGCGTTACTGGTTTTAGGACCAGAACGCCTGCCAAAAGCCGCACGTACCGCTGGACTGTGGATTGGTCGCATTAAGCAGAGCTTTAGTTCAATCCAGCAGGAAGTGAATCAGCAACTGCATCTGGAAGAGATGCAGCGCCAGTTGGAGGATAACCGACGTAAACTGGAAGACACCCTGCGTAAGCAGGAGCAATCCATTACTCAGGTATCCCCCACAGAGGAAACAAACACTTCAAATGTTTCCGGTAATGCTGAGACTAATCACTCTGCAGCGTCTGCCAATTCAACCGTTAATGACACCGGTGTAACGGCAGAAACAAACAGTGCAGCACAAGCATCAACAGATAAACTGCAGGGTGAGGGGCCTTTTGGTACCACAGAACCGGAGCGTAAAAGTTAATTATGACTCAGAGTGAACAACCTCAACTGCCTCCGATTGATGAACCTCAGGGTAAACATGCCCCTTTGATTGAGCACTTGATAGAGCTGCGCGGGCGTTTACTGCGCAGTGTCTTGGTGGTGATCTGTCTGTTTGTTGGTATGTATCCCTTTGCTAACGATCTTTATATGATCGTGTCTGAGCCGCTACGAGAGCTGTTGCCGGAAGGCACTCAGATGATTGCAACTGAGGTGGCCTCGCCTTTTTTAGCGCCCTTTAAGTTAACCTTGGTGCTCGCTATTTTTGGGGCGATTCCTTACATCCTTTATCAGGTCTGGAGTTTTATTGCGCCGGGTCTGTATCAGCATGAGAAGAAAATTGCGATGCCGCTACTGGCGTCCAGTATCTTTCTGTTTTACGCCGGTGCAGTATTTGCGTATTACGTAGTATTCCCGCTGATCTTCGCGTTTTTCACCTCGGCAGGCCCGGGTGATGTGGCGGTGATGACGGATATCAACTCCTATCTGAACTTTGTCCTCAAGCTGTTTTTTGCCTTTGGCGTCGCGTTTGAGATCCCTGTGGCGACCTTTATTCTGATCTGGACCGGTATTACGACGGTCGAGTCTTTATCAGAAAAGCGCCCTTATGTGGTGATCTTCTGCTTTGTCATTGGCATGCTGCTGACACCGCCCGATGTAATCTCACAGACCCTGTTGGCTGTGCCAATGTGGATTCTGTATGAACTGGGTATTTTGATGGGACGTTTTGTTAAACGTTCTCAGGAAAAAGCCAAGGCGGAAAATGAAGAGCAGGAGTAATCCTGCTTTTCTTCTTTACTCCGTTTCCCAGATTTCTTTTCTATACGCCTCTGATTTACACTGTTTTCTTCTTTCTTGAGCTTGTTTACCTCTTTGTTTTTCTCTATTCCTCCGGTTTAGCTGTTTTTCCGTTATTTGGTCTTATTTTGGCGATATAGAGCTCTATTTTTACGTTATGTGAGCGAACTGATCTGTGTCAGGTATCTGAACTTTCTCTGTAAGAGATTGGCTATACCTTTTGTCATTGTTGCTTTAGATCAACTTAATCTGCAAAAAGCTGTTTTTTAATGGTCTGTTCTTGATGTGAGGGAAGGCTTTTCCATGGTTTATGGAAAGAGCTTAAATAATAAAAGCAGCAGGGAGGTCGCAGGATCATGGTTGATCGTAGCAGGATTCTTTTCGAGGATGATGAACATCAGGTTATCTGGTTTGGTTGGGAGGATCAGGAGCATGAGTCTCTGGTGCAGTCCAACCAGCTGCTGATTATTCATGGTGAAAACGGTTATCTGTTAGATCCCGGTGGTGCTTTTATTTTTTCTGAAGTAGCTGCTGAAGTGAGTAAATATCTGCCTCTACATCAGATCCGCTATATTTTAGCCACCCATCAGGATCCTGATGTGCTGTCTTCTATTACGCTTTGGTTAAAAGCGACCAATGCCCGTCTGTTGATCTCCCGCCTTTGGGTGCGTTTTGTTTCTCACTTTGGTTTTAGTGATAACTCCCGCTTGGTACCCATCGAAGATCAGGGCAAGCAGATCCGTTTGGAAGACAGTGCTTACATCCAGTTATTGCCCGCACACTTTTTACACAGTGAAGGGAATTTCTGTTTCTACGATACCCGCTCTAAAACACTGTTTACCGGAGATATCGGCGCCTCGGTTTTCCCTCCCGGTGAGCGCTATCTGATCGCGGAGGATTGGTATCAGCAGGTGCAACATATGGAGGGGTTCCATCGTCGCTATATGGCCAATAATGCGGCGTTACGTCGCTGGGTGAGAAGTGTGCGAGGGTTAGATATTGAACGTATCGTTCCGCAACACGGTGCCGTTATTCCGCAGGCCATGGTTGAGGATTTTCTAAATTGGTTGGAGCAGCTGGAGTGTGGCACAGATCTGATTGAACAGATCTATGACAATGCCCTGGGCTGAGTAGTGGGAGTCTCTCATTGATTAACACACACTTAAATAGAAGTGTTTCGATATTCTTCCGCTTGTCGCCGGAGAATACAGTATGGGGTGGAAGAGATACTTCTGTTTGAGTGCTTAACAATCGTTTTCTTATTTCGAGACGTAATTCCCCCGATAAATAACAAAAAGAGAGGTGGGCAGATGGACCAGATTACACGAGTCGAAGAAAGCAAGATTCTGTATGAAGATGATGAGCATCAGGTAGTGTGGTTTGGCTGGGAGGAGGCTGAAGGTGCTGACTCTTTTGTACAAACTAACCAGTGCCTGGTGGTAAATCACGATAAGGGCTACCTGTTTGATCCAGGCGGAACCTATGTGTTCCATCATGTACTGGAAAATATCATGCGGGTGATTAATCCCCGGCAGATCCGTTATCTGTTTGCAACCCATCAGGACCCGGATGTTTGCTCCTCTATTCCCTACTGGATGAAAACCACGGACGCCGATTTGTTAATTTCTCGTTTGTGGCTGCACTTTGTATCTCACTTTGGTCTTGAAGATGTTTCACGGGTGACGCCGGTACCTGATGGTGGTGGACGTATCACCTTGGACTCGGGTGACTATATCGCCATGATCCCGGCACACTTTCTACATAGTGAAGGCAACTTCAGCATCTACGATAGCCGTTCCGGTATTTTGTTTTCCGGTGATATAGGTGCTGCGATTTTTCCAGAAGGTGAGCGTTATATGTTTGTGGATAACTTCGATCACCATCTGAAGTATATGGAAGGCTTCCACAAGCGTTATATGCACAGTAATCAGGTATGCGCGCGCTGGGTGGAGTTGGTGCGCAAACTGGATATTAAAATGATAGTGCCGCAACACGGAGCGATCTTTCCACAGGATCAGGTGGCTAATTTCTTATCCTGGTTCAGTGAGTTGCGTTGCGGTGGCGATTACATCGAACAGATCTATCGCGATGAGCGCTTTTAAGGATAGAGAAGGCGGTAGGATAATCCCATGGTCATGAAAGACTTTGAACTCAGTGCCATTGTTCCCCAGGACATACAGTTGAACGAGCCTGTGCCCTGGCCGGTATATGATGAGTTTGGCAAACTCCTGATGGCGAAAGGCTCTGTGATACGTACCGAACGTCAGCGTGAGATTTTGCTAAGAGTCGGTTTGTACGCCCGAGAAGAGCCGAAAGGGCCTACGGATGAAGAAGATAACTGGTTACGACCGGTGAGTTTTAATCGACAGATTAATCCCTTTGCTGAATTTGATGATCTGTGTCTGCGTTTGTCGGAGCTGTTTTTATATATAGAGAAAAAAGAAACACCACCAGAAGGTGTTGTGTACAAGCGCACCATGGATATTGTGATCTATCTACAGGGATTGGTGGAGAATAATACGGATGCCATGATAGGTGCGGTGCATCTGATGGAGAATTTCCCCTATCATGTTTTGCACCCGATTCAGATGGCTATCTTATGCGAGGTGATCGCGACCCGACTGAAAATTAAGCAGGAAAAACGGTTGTCGATGCTGGCTGCAGCACTGACCGGCAATATTTCCATGAATGGTTATCAGGTGAAACTGCATCAGCAGCGTAAGCCGCTCAGTGAGCAGCAGCGGGAAGTGATTGAAAAACACCCCGATGTCAGTGCCGCTATGTTAGCGTCTTCCGGTATTGAAGATCCTTTATGGTTAAAGCTAGTACGTTGTCATCATGAAAGGCCTAACGGTGATGGCTATCCCAGACGTTTACGTTCGGAAGCATTATCGCTGGAGGCTAAGATCATGGCGTTGTCCGATGTTTATTGTGCCATGGTAACACCAAGGCCTTATCGTGAAGCTGTTTCCCATAAGGAAACATTACGGGAGTTATTCGTACATCGAGGCAGTTCAGTCGATCAGAAGCTCACTTCTCTCTTTGTTCAGGAGCTGGGGCTTTATCCTCCCGGTATGTATGTCAAACTACAAAACGGTGAGTTAGCCGTGGTGGTCGGGCGTACAGAAAAGCCAAAAGAGCCATTGGTGGCCAGTGTGCGTAAACCGGATGGTAATGCTTTCCTAAGTCCTCGTCGGCGTAATACTGAGCAGGACGAATTCTCTATTCGTACAACTTGTTCCAGTAGTGACCGGGTGTCGGTGAACCCTGCCATGCTATGGGGGATTCAGGCTTTGAAGGTGGAGAAAAAACGCCTTAACCGCTAACAAACAAGGCTGTTAGTGGTTAAGGATAAGAGCTATTTATGTCATCGACAGCACTTTGTCGACCAGTTTGAAAATGCCTTCGGCAGCCTGAGAAATGCTTTGTGCTTCCATATAGGCAGGGGTGGAAACCACTTTGTGTTCATGGTCGATCACGACATTGTCCACATCACAGCTAATATGCACACCACCCATATGGTCAATCTGTCCAGCAGTAGCGGCATCATGGCCGATGGTGCAGCTAACACCTGTACCCAGAATTTTAGGTAGCAGTGCTGGAGCGATACAGATCATACCAATGGGCTTCTTCTGATCCCGGAAGCTTTGTAGTAGCTGTGCAAATTCAGGTAATACTGAGCATTCGGAGCCTTCAACAGCAAAATCAGATAGGTTTTTGGCAACACCAAAACCACCAGGGACGATGATGGCGTCAAAATCATCTGCATTGGCTTCACTCATAGGGTGAACG
The DNA here is from genome assembly GCA_964342385.1 of uncultured Oleiphilus sp. Lineage (GTDB taxonomy): Bacteria > Pseudomonadota > Gammaproteobacteria > Pseudomonadales > Halomonadaceae > Oceanospirillum. The sequence goes on from CAYFGP010000068.1 coordinate 30,582, forward strand.
CTACCGCGATTAATGCGGCTGGCTTCGGTCAGCACGTTGCGGCTTTCGGCCATAGTTTCCCCTGTTCTATGATCGATCACATGCATCTGCTCAATATCTGGAGCAAAGCAGGTCACGCTGACCTGCTTTTGGTCAAGACGCAGCAAGGTCAGTGTTGACTCGTAGATCTCTGCGCCATCAAAGACACCGCAGCCGGATAATACAACAGCAACTTTTTTATTTTGCATACTCATCTCCTAGAGTTTGTCTGGCTCAGGTCTTTTTAAGAGCCGGATGCTTTAAAGCTTAGTCAGTTTTCATTTTTATGTTGTATCGGTTGTTTTAGAGCAGGCCACATTAACCAGAATAGATTGTTTGTTGGTAATTGCTGACTTTCCGGTTGTCCAATCATCATTTGCTCATGACTGTCTTTGGGCTGTGCTACGTAACTGTTAAACCAGCGGTCCCAGATACTGAGATTAAAACCAAAGTTACGGTGCATCTCATGGTTATAGATTGAGTGATGTACCCGATGCATATCTGGTGTGACGATAAAGCGGCGCAGTATGTTGTCGAGTTTCAGTGGCAGTTTGAGATTGGCGTGGTTAAACAGTGCCATGCCATTGAGCAGGCTTTCAAAGATCAACACGGCCAGCACTGGTGCGCCAAGGATAATAATAGCCAGATTTTTGATCAGCACCGAAAGCAGAATTTCAACGGGATGAAAGCGCAGGGCTGTGGATAAATCATAATCCTTATCGTAATGATGAACTCGATGTAAGCGCCATAGCATAGGGATGTTATGGAATAGACGGTGCTGCCAGTAGATTAGGCCATCCAATAACACCACGCATAAAATCACAGTCAGAAAACCAGAGAACTCAATTTGATTAAACAATCCCAGCTGTTGCTCCATACTCCATTGTGCCACCAGGACGGGTAGTACTAAGCCCAGTAATCCGCGAACCAGTAGGCTATCGATAATGACAATGGAAAAGTTCGTCAGCCAGCGCTTAGGGGTTGAATACTGAGGCTTGCGTCTGGGGAAGAATTGCTGTCCCAGTGTTAATAGAACAAGCAGAGTGATAAAGATACTCAGTCGAATGCTGGTTTCATCCATGGTAACCCCATTAATTACAGTAAGGATTGTAATGGATAGACATGCTGAAGCAGGTCTAAGTTTCGGTCAAACCCTTTATTTGCCGGATTTTGTGACTTGATTTTCTGCTTGGGGAGCGGGAGTATTGTGCGTTTGATAATATCTTAATGAAAATATCAGGTAGGGCATCGGCTGTGTAAATGGCTGTTTTCGCGTTGAATAGCGACGGAAGAGTGTCCCAGCTTATTGATTTTTCAGAACTCTGTCGATTGAAATATTTTTGTCATATCACTGGCAGATACTTGGTTTCGGCAGGTGAATCTCCTTTGTTGAAAATGGAGCACCCAAAAGAGTGTTTAATTCTGGTCAACGGTTATTTCCGGCAACGCGTATGCGTCGTATGCGTGCGGACGATTTTTCCCGTCGTCTGATGCGTGAAAATCAACTCAGTGTCGATGATCTGATCTACCCTGTGTTTGTTCTGGATGGCGAAGATCGGCGTGAGGCTGTGGCTTCCATGCCGGGCGTTGAGCGTATGAGCCTGGATCTGTTGCTGAAAGAAGCAAAAGAGCTGGTTGATTTGGGTATTCCTGCCATTGCCCTGTTTCCTGTGCTGTCTCAGGATGTGAAGACTGAGTTCGCAGAAGAAGCTTATAACGCCAATGGTCTGGTGCAGCGTGCGGTAAAAGCGTTGAAAGATCAGCACCCGGAGCTGGGAATCATCACAGATGTTGCGTTGGATCCATACACGGTTCATGGCCAGGATGGCATCATAGATGAAAACGGTTATGTGCTGAATGATCGCACTGTCGACACCCTGGTCAAACAGGCACTGTCCCATGCGGAAGCCGGTGCGGATGTAGTGGCGCCATCCGATATGATGGATGGACGTATTGGTTCAATCCGTCAGGTGCTGGAGCAGGAAAATCTGATTAATACCCGTATTCTGGCTTATTCGGCCAAATATGCGTCTAGCTATTATGGACCTTTCCGTGATGCGGTCGGCTCGGCGGGTAATCTGGGTAAGGGCAATAAATTTAGTTATCAAATGGATCCCGCCAATTCGGATGAAGCACTGCATGAAGTGGCGTTGGATCTGGCCGAAGGTGCAGATATGGTGATGGTGAAACCAGGTATGCCATATCTGGACATTGTGCATCGGGTCAAACATGAATTAAAAGTACCCACCTTTGTTTATCAGGTCAGCGGTGAATATGCGATGCATATGGCGGCTTTCGAGAAAGGTTGGCTTTCTGAGGAAGCCGTGACACTGGAGTCTCTCATGTGCATTAAACGCGCGGGAGCTGACGGTGTGCTAACCTATTTTGCTAAGCGCGCAGCACAATTGCTGCAACGCTGATCATTGCGGGGGTGGAAGCTATGTATGCTACGGAGAGTTACCAATGGATCAAACGAACCAATCTGCACCATCCCCTAATGATGACACTATCCATCCCGATGGCGGCTCAGGGCGACCCATTTTGAGAATTAATCGTTCAGACAGTGGTACTCGCGGTAAAACAGCAGAAGAAACGGAAAACGAGATCAGTCTGGATAATCCAGAACTGTATATCAACCGTGAACTCAGCCACTTACAGTTTAATATCCGCGTGCTGGAACAGGCGCTGGATACTTCTCATCCACTGTTAAATCGTTTGATGTTCCTGTTGATCTTCAGCAGCAACCTGGATGAGTTTTTTGAAATCCGTGTTGCAGGTCTGAAGCGTCAGGTCGCTTTTAGTCGCGAGAAAAGCGATGCCGATGGTTTGATGCCTCAAGAGGTTATGCGTCAAATCAGTGATATCTGCCACGGCGAAATCGAACGTCAGTACAGCATCCTGAATGACCAATTGATTCCAGCAATGGAAGAGGAAGGTATCCGTTTCCTGCGTCGTGCAGATTGGAATAAGGCACAAGCGGCTTGGGTATCCGACTTTTTCCATGATCAGATTCAGCCGATTATTAGCCCTATCGGTCTGGATCCTTCGCACCCTTTCCCGCGTCTGGTGAATAAAAGTCTTAACTTTATTGTTGAGCTGGAAGGTAAAGATGCCTTTGGTCGTGAAGGTGGTCTGGCTATTATTCCTGCGCCGCGTTCCCTGCCGCGTCTGATCCGTGTGCCCAATGAAGTCACCGAAGAAGGTGACAACTTTGTCTTCCTGTCTTCTATGATTCACGCTCACGCCGAAGAGCTGTTCCCCGGTATGAAGGTGAAGGGCTGTTACCAGTTCCGCCTGACCCGTAATGCCGATATGGTGGTTGATCCTGAGGAAGTGAGTGATCTGGCCAGCGCCCTACGTGGTGAATTACTGTCCCGTCGTTATGGTGACGCCGTTCGTCTAGAGGTAGTCGATAACTGCCCGGAAGAACTGATTGAAGTACTGCTGAAGCAGTTCGGTTTGACCGAGCAGGAACTGTATAAGGTCAATGGCCCGGTTAACCTGACGCGTCTAATGGCGGTGATGGGTGAAGTGGATCGTCCTAATCTGATGTATCCAATGTTTACGCCGGGCACTGCCAAGCAGCTACGTCGTGGCAACAGCATTCTGGAAGCGATGCAGCAGAATGATATTCTGCTACAACACCCATTTGAGTCCTTTACACCGATTATCGATCTGCTACGTGAAGCGGCTCGTGATCCTGATGTCTTAGCAATTAAACAGACACTATATCGTACTGGTCCGGATTCTCAGATTGTTGATGCGTTAGTTGAAGCGGCCCGTAACGGTAAAGAAGTCACGGTAGTCGTCGAACTGCGTGCCCGTTTTGATGAAGCGGATAACCTGCAGTTGGCTAGCCGTCTGCAGGAAGCGGGTGCTGTCGTGATCTATGGCGTGGTGGCATATAAGACTCATGCCAAAATGATGCATATCGTGCGTCGCGAAGATAATAAGATTCGTCACTATGCTCACTTGGGTACCGGTAACTATCATGCCAAAACAGCCAAACTGTATACGGACTATAGTTTCCTGACTAGCGATCCTCAACTGTGTGAAGATGTGCACAAAGTATTCCTGCAGCTGTCAGGCATGGGGAAAACCCTGAATATGAAGAAGCTGCTGCATGCACCGTTTACGCTGCAGAAGACACTGGTTGAAAAGATTGATCGTGAGATTGAGCTGGCGCAAGCGGGTAAACCGGCACGTTTGATCTTTAAGTGTAACTCCCTGACCGATCCGAAAACGATCAAAGCCTTGTATCGTGCTTCTCAGGCAGGGGTTGAGTGTAATCTGATTATTCGCGGTATGTGCTGTCTGCGTCCTGGTATTAAAGGTGTCTCTGAGAATATTAAGGTGCGCTCGATTATTGGTCGCTTCCTGGAGCATACCCGTGTGTACTATTTCCAGAATGATGGTAGCGATGAGGTCTACTGCGCTAGTGCGGATCTGATGGAGCGTAATCTCTATAAGCGTGTCGAGACTTGTTTCCCGGTCACTGCGAAAAAGCTGGCCCAGAGAGTGAAAAACGATCTGGAGACCTATCTGCTGGATAACTGTCAGAGCTGGGAGCTGCAAACTGATGGCCACTACCTGTCGATGCTGGATCATCGTGAAGATGAGGCTGAAGAGGTGAGTGCTCAGGAAACACTGCTGGATGCTTATGCTCAGCAGAGTTAGTAGATATGGTGGTAGTTATGCAGTAGAGATTAATTGTTGCTCTGACTGTTTGTTGATTTTGTCTACAGTCTCTAGCAATAGTGATTCAACAAAAATGCCAGCGTAAGCTGGCGTTTTTGTTTTTCTCAACATTCTTCATCTGCTTTGTTCTATTTCTTCACTTCTACTTAGTTTCCTGCTTTCTATACCCTATTAAACGTTTTGCTGATTCCTCAAATCTTTAGTTCTGAAACTTTTTTCAAAAAAGTGAAAATAGGGGTTGTGCTTTGGTCTTTCGTGCGTATAATACGCCCTCGCTGTCACGG
>CAYFGP010000069.1:0-35256 GCA_964342385.1 uncultured Oleiphilus sp.
AACCTATGACCAATTGGTTAAAAGCCAACTGCTCTACCAACTGAGCTAACGACCCGCTCAACTTGTGGGCGCAAAGTATACGGATTTTTTTTACCTACGCAACAGTTTTTTTAAACTTTTTGCTTAGGTCTTTTTATCCGTCATTTACTGACGGTTTTACCGCTCTGCTATTACCTTATACGCCCTGTATTCTCATCACATATCACAGCCTAGTCGCTTAACGAGACTTATGCTGCTTATTTACGCTACGGATCGCACGGGTCTTCTTACGCTGACGTTCGATCTTGTCACGTTTTTCCAGCGAGTCACGTACGCGACGACGTTCCAGGCCCGCCTGTTGAGACAGCTGATCGATCTCTTGTTGAGTCAGCTCAATCCACTCACCGGCACGGGCACGCTTATCCAGGAAAACCTTGCCGTAACGTACACGCTTCAGACGGCTTACGGTCAGACCCTGAGATTCCCACAGACGACGTACCTCACGGTTACGACCTTCCATGATCACCACGTGGAACCAGGTGTTGATACCTTCACCACCAAACTCCTGCACATCGGTAAAGTTGGCCATGCCGTCTTCCAGCATCACACCTTCTACCATGCTTTTTACGTGTTCAGGTTTTACGTCACCCATCACACGTACCGCATACTCACGCTCAATCTGTTGAGACGGGTGCATCAGGCGATTCGCCAGTTCACCATCAGTAGTGAACAACAGCAGGCCACTGGTGTTGATATCCAGACGACCGATGGAGATCCAGCGCTCACCTTTCAGTTTTGGCAGACGGTCAAATACGGTGCGACGGCCCTGTGGATCGTGACGGGTACACAGCTCACCTTCCGGTTTGTTGTACATAATCACACGACGAGGCACATCTTCTTCTGCGGTCAGCTTAACCACACGGCCGTGTACGGTAACCTTATCGTTCACAGAAACGCGGTCACCTAGTTTTGCCGTCGCATCATTAACGCCCACTTCACCGGATTCGATCAGACGCTCCATCTCACGACGGGAGCCCATACCGCTACGAGCCAGTACCTTCTGTAGTTTTTCAGTTTTAATATCGTTCACACAAATGCCTATCTAGTGTTCATCATCAGGAATCGGCGGCAGATCCTGCACCGAAACCTGTTGTTTATCGTTATCTGTCTCATCACTATGAGACACTTCGGCCTGATCCAACGCATTAAGGCGTTCATCCAAGCGCTGACTTAAATCTGCAAATGAGAGGTTATCCTCATCATCTGTTGCTGATTCCGTAGCAGCGGCGTTATCCATCTGCTCGGAATCCCTGTTTCCTGAATAGCGGCTTACTGAATCATGGTTTTCTGAGTCTCCGTTTTCTGACTCACCAGCACCTGATTCGTTATTGCTTTGCTCGTCACTGTGATCAGGATGATCCTCTTCAGAATCATCATCCAGCTCTCCTTCGGCGAGAGCTTCTTCCATCATCTGACGACGCTTTTCTTCCTGGGCCGCCAACATACGGGCCTCTTCTTCAGCAATTTCCGCTTGCTGCTGGGCCTTAATCTCTTCACCCAGATCCCGAATCTCAGTCAGCGTCGGCATCTGGTCCAGACTTTTCAGATTGAAATAGTCCAGAAACTGTCTTGTGGTGGCATACATGGCCGGACGTCCCGGTACATCCCGGTAACCGACAATACGCACCCATTCCCGCTCCAGCAGGGTTTTCATAATGGAGCTACTCACGCTCACACCACGAATCTCTTCAATATCGCCTCGAGTCACCGGTTGGCGATACGCAATCAATGCCAGAGTCTCCATCAAAGCACGAGAGTATTTCTGTGGTCGCTCCTGCCATAAACGAGCGATACGATTGGCATACTCGGTTCGGGCCTGAATACGCCAGCCGCTGGCCACTTCGATCAACTCAATGCCCCGACCTTCATAGTCCATCTGCAGCTGCTGCAGCACTTCACGGAACAGGGAACGCCCCGGACGTTCATATTCTTCAAACAGTTCAGCCAGCTGCTCAACGGTTAACGGTTGATCGGCCACCATCAACAGGGCTTCTACCATAGGTTTTAACTGATCAAGTTTCATCGCTCAATTCTTCTCCCACTTGATCCGTATCGTCGACTAAATCTTCATCATCTGCCAGCTCACCCTCTTCAACCGGCACCATACGGCGTCGCACATGGATCGGGCTAAAGGGCTCATTCTGCACCAGCTCAACTAGCTTACTTTTCACCAGCTCTAACGTCGCCAGAAAGGTCACTACGACACCGGCACGGCCCTCTTCTGCGGGAAACAGGCTTTCAAAGGGATAGAAATCCGGCCCTTCAAGTTGTTCCAGAATCTGGCTCATACGCTCACGAGTGGAAAGTGGCTCCATCTCGATCTGGTGGTGCGCCTGCATATCGGTACGCTGCAGGACATTGGCCATTGCCACCAGAATCTCCTGCAGATCCACCTCGGGGGGTGGCCGATAGACTTCATATTCCGGGGTTTGCACCTGGCTGGGATAGATATCCCGCTGCCAGCGCGGCAGTTCGTCCAGCTTTTCAGAGGCTTCTTTCAGCTGCTCATATTCCTGCAGTCGGCGGATCAGCTGGGCTGTCGGATCTTCCTCATCCTCTTCATCAGATTCCTGATTACGCGGCAGCAGGCTACGGGATTTAATCTCTGCCAATAACGCCGCCATCACCAAATATTCACCAGCCAGTTCGATCTGCAGCTCACGCATCAGATCAACATACTCCATATACTGTCGGGTAATTTCGGCGACATTAACGCTGAGAATATCCAGATTCTGGCGTCGGATCAGATACAACAATAGATCCAACGGGCCTTCAAAGGCTTCCAGAAAAACACGCAGGGCTTCAGGGGGGATATAGAGATCCTGTGGCGGCTCGGTAACGGTTTCGTCACCGATACGGGCCCAGAACTCTAGCTGTTCAGGCTGCACAGCGATGCTCATACACACCACGCCATAGTGCAAACCAGACTTTTAGATAAAAGCGGCACGCCGGTGATGGGCATCTTAAGAAGGAAAAGTGTGAACTTGCAGTCAACCGTCACGGCCGTCTGTCTCCTGAAGAGTGAGAAACGGCGAAATTCTACCATGACACGTCGCTTTGACCAGTGAATTTTTTACCTTTCCCGCAATACTTGCACAGACCGTGAAAGCCGCATTCAGCCTACCTACAGGCAGGCAAAGCTTAACTTATTGAATTCAAAATGCTTTGTTTCAGAAACAAGCAAGGCCTCTATTTAAGAGGCTTTGCGAGCTGTCTTTTTAAGACTTAACGAAAAGACTAAAAAGGACTAAGCACTGAGAACTAAGTACTTAAAAACAAAGAGCAGAGAAACTTACTCAAAATCGCTGACATCACCTTTACCGGCACGAATCACGGTAGGCGGCATCTCTCTAACATCCAGTACCGAGGTCACCTCCATAGTGCAGGCACCACCATCAATAATCAAATCCAGCTCATGCTCCAGGAACTGACGAATCTCATAAGGATCGGTTTCCGGGTATTCCGACTCAGGCATAATCATCGTAGTACTCATCAACGGCTCACCCAGCTCGGCCAATAGCGCCAGCGTGATCTTATGATCAGGAATACGCACACCGATAGAGCGACGTTTCGGGTGCAGCAGCAGACGTGGCACTTCGGTGGTGGCATCCAGAATAAAGGTATAAGCCCCCGGTGTGTAGGTCTTCAGCAGACGGTAGACTTCGTTATCCACCTTGGCATAGGTAGAGATATCAGACAGGTCGCTGCACACCAGAGTGAAGTTGTGCTTATTGTCCAGACGACGAATACGCTTAATGCGTTCAATGGCTTTTTTATCGCCCAGGTGGCAACCCAGGGCGTAACCGGAATCGGTAGGATAGGCGATGACACCGCCTTTACGGATAATATCGACGGCCTGACGAATCAGACGCTCCTGCGGGTTCTCCGGGTGAATCTGAAAAAACTGGCTCATATCGCTTCCTTATAGATGTTCTTAATCAGGCTGATGGCTGATGTTCAGGCAATGAATCTGCCCAGGCCATCCATACCGGATCGATGCTCTCTGGCAGGGCACTGAACTTGCCCGGTTTCTGCCATTGAGTCAAAAAATGAAAATCACTGCCCACACTGGCTTTCAACTCATATTCCTTGGCCAGCTGAGCCATATAACGACTTTGATCAGGGGTTTGCATGCCAGACACCACTTCCATGGCATCGCCACCGCAAGTCTTAAAGGCTTTTAACAGTGCCCGGCGTTTCATATTCGTCATTTTATAATGCAGGGGATGGGCCAACACCGCGACACCACCGGCGGCATGAATCCACTGCACGGCTTGATCAACTTCGGGCCAGAGGTTTTTTACATCGCCTTTTTTGCCTGAGCCCAGATACTTTTTGAAGGCTTCGGCCATATTTTCCACAACGCCTTCATCAACCATCACCTGAGCGAAATGAGGGCGACCGATCTCGGCTCCGTTGGCCTGCTGTTCCACCTTAGCAAGAAAATCATCAATGCCTAACCCTGAGAGCTTTTGTGCAATTAATTCGGCTCTTTGTCTACGTGCGGCCTGTTGACTGGCTAACCCTTCTAACAGTTCAGGATTTTCCGGATCCAGATTTAAACCGACGATATGCACCGAGGTTTTACTCCAGGTTGTGGATATCTCAACCCCAGGAATTAACTGTAAGCCACACTGCTCTGCAGCTTGTTTCGCCTCACGAATACCCTGAACAGTATCATGATCTGTCAATGACAGGGTATGCAGTCCTTGCTCTGCGGCCAGTTGTACCAGCTCTGTTGGGGATAACTTGCCATCAGAACAGGTTGAGTGGCTGTGCAGATCAAAGCCGGCCCAGAATGCGTTCATGGTCTACCTATATCGCTTTTATTAATATTACTCATCATTGAGCCGCTATCTTACACACCCATACTGCTAGGTTATGTGCATTATGTCGCGAAAGTTAAAACAAGCAATCACTAGAACTACTCCGCTCAAACCCGGTCTAACGCAAAAATCAGGCCGACTATTTTGCCCTGCTCACTGTAAAAATACAGCCTGACATGCGAAGATTGCCCGTCAACAGCTTAAGTATGAAAGACAAGTGTCTATAACACCATGAAATTACTTTTAGATTTTTTCCCCGTTGCGATTTTTTTTGCGGTTTACCACTACACCAAAGATATGATTCTGGCGACAGCCATTCTGATCCCCGCCACTCTGGTGCAAGTGGGTATTATCTGGTTTAAAACCCGTAAGATCGAAAAAATGCACATCGTCACTCTGGTGCTGATTATCGTGATGGGTGGTGCCACCGTACTCCTGCAGGACAAAACCTTTATCCAATGGAAACCTACTGTGGTGAACTGGCTGTTTGCAGCTGCCTTCCTGGGTAGCTACTTTATCGGCAGCAAGCCACTGATTCAGCGTATGCTGGGCAGTCAGATCGAACTGACACAACCGCTGTGGAATAAGCTGAACGCCTATTGGAGCATCTTCTTTATCGCCATGGGTGCGGTAAATATCTTTGTCTTCAGCTACTTCAGTGAGGAAGCCTGGGTTAACTTTAAGCTATTTGGCATGCTGGGCCTGACCTTGGTATTTATTATTGCTCAAGGTGTCTGGCTAACACGCCATATTAAAACCGATCAACTGGAACAGGATTGATCCCTGCCTCTGCAGGCATATCTAGTCTGTTCACAACGTATCTTGGCTAGCAGTTTTATTAGCGCTTTTTTATTAGCTTTCTTTTATTGGTTCAGCGCTGATTCGAACAAGTCGAAAAGCTTTACTGGAGCAGATGGGGATAACCCGATCTGCTCTATGCACTCTCATTTTTAGGAGCACACTATGCTGTACGCATTTATCTGTCAGGACAAAGAAGGCACTCTGGAACAACGTATGGAAGCCCGTCCGGCTCACCTGGAGCGCCTGAATGAGTTAAAAGATCAGGGTCGTCTGATTCTGGCTGGCCCACACCCTGCCATCGACAGTGAAGATCCAGGTGCTGCAGGTTTCACCGGTAGCTTAGTTGTCGCTGAGTTTGATTCTCTGGAAGCTGCACAAGCCTGGGCCGATGCGGATCCTTACAATGCAGCAGGTGTCTACGAGAGTGTAACCGTTAAGCCGTTCCGTAAAGTACTGCCATAAGGCGATTGAGATCCCCCTCTATAATCAGGTCTATGCTGAGCGCTTTATATCCAACACTTGATGTTAAAAGCACCGCATAGACCAGATATAAAATTAGAAAAATCGTATCTATAAGCAGCTGAAAAATTTAGCCTTTTTCATTTTTCCAACAGTTTCTGTGGATAACTTTGTGGATCTCAACAGGACAAGCTGCGCCAAGGCCGATACTGTGCCGACATACCTCAGATTGTTTATTTTTTAACCACTTTTTGCTCTGGAATTGCCCCTAGTGAACGCCGGTAAAAACACTTATCGTCAGCTTGAACATGCCACTCTGGATTGGGATGAAAACAGCCTCCCCATCTCTAGTGAATTTGATGATGTTTACTTCTCCAAGGCCAGTGGCCTGGATGAAACCCGTTATGTGTTTTTACAGCACAACCGGCTGCCAGAGCGCTGGGAAAACTTTGATTTCAGCCAGGGCAAACCCTTTGTTATTGCGGAGACCGGCTTTGGTACCGGGCTGAACTTTCTCTGTGCCTGGCAGGCATTTTTACAACATGCCCCCGCCGATGCCCGATTGCACTTTATCTCTGTGGAAAAGTTTCCTCTCACGCAAGAAGATCTGAAAAAGTCCCTCAGTATTTGGCCTGAGTTAAAAGAATTGGCCGACCAGCTGATTGAGGTTTACCCACTACCAATTCCCGGTGTCCATCGTCGTCATTTTTCTTGTGCATCTGGTAGTGCCGGTCGAATCCAACTCACTCTGCTGCAAGGTGATGCCAGCGAGCTATTTTCCCAACTGGAAGCCAAGGTCGATGCCTGGTTTCTGGACGGTTTTGCCCCAGCAAAAAACCCAGAGATGTGGACGCCAGAGTTGTTCCAGGCTATTCGTCGTTTAAGTGATCACGGCACCACTGTGGCAACCTTTACCGCTGCCGGTATCGTACGTAACGGCCTAAAAGCTGCAGGTTTTGATATTAAAAAGACCAAGGGCTTTGGTCGTAAGCGCCATATGGTGTGTGGCGAACTAATTCTGCAAGATGGTCAGCCAGTACAAACACCACCGGCCCCAGATGCACCGATTATTGAGCCTTTAGCGCTGGCCACTCCTTGGCAAGATACCCCGTGGTTTACGCCTCCAAAACAGTTATCCACAGCAACGGATAATTTTGCTGAGACTGAAACCGATCTGACAAAAACAGCAGCAAAAACAACAGGAACAGCCAAAAGCTGTGTAGTGATTGGTGCAGGCATTGCCGGTACCACGACAGCTCAGGCACTGGCTCGACAGGGGCTAAACGTCACCCTGATTGAACAGAACAGCCAACCAGGACAAGCAGGCTCTGGTAATCGCCAGGGTGTGCTTTATATCAAGCTGGGCACTGAACCTTCGCCCCATAGCCGCTTCTATCTGGCAGGCTTTGAGTTCTCCCGTCACTATCTACAGCAGAATGTATCCGATGAACTGTGGCAAGCCAGTGGTGTACTGCAACTGGCCACCAGTGAAAAAGAACAGAAACGTCAGAAGAGCTTTTTGGAGCGTAACCAGTTCCCGGAACAACTGCTGCAAGGTGTTAACTCCGAGCAAGCTTCCGAACTCTCTGGCACCAAGCTGGAACATAGCGGCCTGTACTTCCCCAATGCGGGTTGGGCACGACCTGCTCTGCTATGTCAGCAGTTTAGCCAACACGACAATATCCAGCTCTTAAGTGATGCCTTTGTGGATAAGCTAGAACATACAGAACAAGGCTGGAAACTACTGGATAAACAAGGTGCAGTGATCACCCAGGCGGATCAAGTGGTTATCGCCTGCGCCGCCAGTGCCAAACACTTTGAGCAAACCCAATGGTTACCTACTAAGTCGATTCGCGGCCAAACCACCTACCTGAACACCAATGAGCAGACACCAAAACTCAATACAGTGGTATGTCATGAGGGTTATATCGCCCCAGCCATAGATGACCAGCTCTGTCTGGGGGCCAGCTTTAACCTCAGAGATGAAGAAACCGAGCTAAGAGATAGCGACCAACAACATAATCTGGATCTACTGGCCGATGCCATGCCGGATTATCATCAGGCCCTGCAAACCAGTGACACGGATCTGGAAACATTGAATGGCAAGGTAGGTTTCCGCTGCGCTAGCCCGGACTATGCACCACTGGCAGGCCCGGCTCCGGTTTATGATAGTTTCTTAGAACGCTACGAGCGTCTGCGCCACGATGCCACCAAGATTCCGGATGCTGAACCGGAATACTATCCAAACTTGTATCTGAATATCGGCCACGGTTCACGAGGACTAGCCAGTGCACCACTGTGTGCAGAAGTACTGGCCGGTTATATCGGTAATAACCCACAACCGCTGGAACGAGAGCTGTTGAATGCTCTGCAACCGAGCCGGTTTATTATTCGTGGATTAATCAGAGGGCGGCTTTAGGTCGCTCTTACAACTGACGGCTCGTTTGCTGCCATGGCTGAATCTGCGCCAGCACATCAGCCATTTCCTGCTCAGCAATTTCTGTGTCGTACTCAATTTGAGCTCGTAACCAATAGCCTTTGGACAGACCAAAGAAACGGCATAAACGCAGATCAGTATCCGCAGTGATAGAACGCTTACCTGAGACTATTTCACTGATTCTCTGCGCCGGTACACCTATCTCTTTTGCTAAACGATACTGGCTAATCCCCATAGGCTGAAGAAACTCTTCCAATAGCAATTCACCAGGAGTTACGGCATCTAAAAGAGTCATAGTGGCTTACCTCAGTGATAATCGACAATTTCAACATCTTCCGCGCCGGAAACAGTCCAACAGAAACAGATTCTGAACTGATCATTAATTCTGATACTGGATTGTCCGGATCGTCCTCCTTTCAAAGCCTCTAACCGGTTTCCAGGAGGAATTCTTAAATCTTCCAGACACTGACTCAATTGCAACTGGCGTAACTTGCGAAGAGCAACCCGCTCGATATTAATAAATCGGCGTACTCTTTCCCGATTGGCCAGAGCCCGCGTGTCCTTACACTTAAATGAGACAATCATAACTAATAGTAACGCCCTGCGTGACTAAAGCAAGAATTGAAAGGTTTCATCACCTTAAGCACACAGCATTGGGAATAGAATAGCCACAGATCAATAAGCAGGCTTTCTCTAATTCAAACCACGCTAAAAAGAAGCTTGAATTGTATATACAAGCTGATATAGTTGCGCACCGCTTTTGATCTATCCTGATTAACAGCTGTGGGCTGTTCTGCCCTATTAGCTTTACCCTGATCGTTTTGCCTTGACGCTTTACCGTAAAAAGCAGCCATCGTTTCGATGGACTACCCTAAGACTCTTACCTATTCCGAGAACTGTCATGGACTTGCTTGTTTATCTGCACGCACTGACCGGTCTGTTTGTGATTATCGACCCGATTGGTGCCGCTATTATTTTTCACTCCCTAGTACCTGCCGGGGAAGTCCGCCATCGTCGTTTGATGGCGATGAAATCGATGCTGATTACTACGGTACTGCTGGTGGTATTTGGTAACTATGGTGAGCCATTGCTGGCTGAGCTGGGTATCAGTATCGAAGCACTAAGAATTTCTGGTGGTCTGCTGCTATTTTACACCGCATTTAATATGATCACTCAGGATCAGGAGTACTCGGTCACCACCGAGAAAAAAGACATCTCGGTATTTCCGATGTCGATTCCGTTGACTGCTGGACCAGGATCTCTGACATTAGCCATTCTGATGTTCTCCGATGCGAAAACACTGGCAGAAGATATCTCTATCGTACTGGCGATTGTTACCATTACCGTACTGACTCTGGTGCTGATGCTGCTATCAGGTTTTGTGAAGGTGCTGATTGGCCGTACCGGTGATGAGATCTTGCGTCGCTTCCTGGGGGTGATTTTGGCCGCACTGGCGATCCAGTTTGTTTACGACGGTGTGGTACAGATGGTTGCTAATGCCTCTGTCGCATTAGGCCCTGCCCCTATGTAGCTTTATCTATATAGCTCAAACAATGCTCCTTTATGTAACACCATGATATAGAAAGGCTTTTTGGCCTTTCTTTACCTTCCCTATCTCAGAGTGTAGAGTAGCGTTCCTTTTTCCCATGCTACGATTTGTCTCTCAAGACGTCCCCAACAAGATATTACTTGCGATGCCCTGGACCGAACTAAGCCTGCTGATTGTACTTCTCTCTGCTGTGATTAGCATTGTGTTTTACACCCTGAAAACCGGTATTTCCCCCATGCCTAGCTCAGGAAAGGCCCGTCGTGAAGTCATGGCTTATCTGGAGCAGCACTACGGTGATAAACAGGGAGAAACTCTGGTGGATCTGGGCTGCGGTTGGGGTAATCTGATTATTCCGCTAGCCAGACGCTTTCCCCAGCATCAAGTGGTAGGTTATGAACTATCTGTACTGCCCTGGCTATTCTGTTTAGCCGTAAAACACCTGCTGAAACTGAATAATTTAAGCCTGCATCGAAAGAATTTTCTGCGTCAGCCTCTGCCCACAGACAGTATCTTACTGAGCTTTCTGCACCCAAAGGGCATGAAAAACCTGTCCAATCATCTGGAGCAGCAATCCTGTCGCAAGCTGATTAGCATCTTTTTTGCTCTGCCTAATTTTCAGGCTGAGCAGGTAATGCGTCTGAAAGATCTGTATCAAACACCTGTGTATATCTATCCGCTACAGAAGTAATCCTTTACCACTGTAGCATTCTCTATCTCCTATGACTGCCAGTCTTATCGAGTTTGAGCACTTCCCAACACTAGCATCTAATACCTTGCGTCTAACAACCGACTCTATCATCTAGCAAAGTTCGGCCGTCTTGCTACGGCTAAACCAACTCGGCAGTTTGGCAAAGATCAGTAGGTTACCCAGCATCACCAGACAGAAGCCCACTGCAGCCATCGGTGTCCATTGATAACCCTCATAAAAGGTGGAAACCGTTAAAGCCACTGCTGGGAACATCACCGTACTATAAGCCGCCTTATCTGCACCGATACGTCCTACCAACATCAGATAGGTAGTAAAGGCGATCACGGTACCGGGTATCGCCAGATAAAACAGCGAATACAGATACTGAGGCTCGGTGCTGAAGGTAAACTCTACACCTTGGAACAGAGACGCCACAGACAGTATCAGAACACCGTAAAAGATACTCCAGGCATTGGTCGTTGGCGTTTTCAGGCCTTTTTGCTGATGACGTACCGACACCATATTACCACTGGAGAACAGCCACACACCTAACAGGCCTAAGCCCATACCGATCAATACGCCCTGATCAAAACCATTACCGGTAATTTCAGGCCAGAACAATAGCGTGATGCCCAACAGGCCCACAGCAGAACCCGCCAAGGTGCGTGCCGTTGGCTTTTTCCCAAACCAGATACGATTATTGATTACATTCATCACCGTAGCCATAGAGAAAATCACCGACGCCAGACCACTACTGATATAACCCGTCGCGGTATAAAAACAGTAGAAGTTAAAGCTAAACAAACAGAAGCCCTGTAGCAGACAAAACAGATGATCCTGTCGCTCCAGCTTTTGCAGACGACGGGCCAGCACCAATACGGTAAACATCACTGCCCCTGCCAGCACAAAGCGGTAGATGATAGAGGCTTGTACCGCCACATCACCCAGTTGCAGTTTAATCGCGATCCAGGTGGTGCCCCAGATTAATACCGTTGCCAGATAAAGCCCGATATTCAGCATGATTCTTTCTCCAAATAGTTCTTTCTCCCCCTTTCCACAAAAAACCTGAAACAACACAAGGGGGTTACACACCGATTCAAAGCCCAAATAAAAGCCTGAAAGGGTAAGAGCTTGAGAGGATAAGCACTTCAAGCAGCCAGAACTTGCAGGATATTGCGCCTTTTGCACATTCTTGCGCTTTTTTATACGGAATCTTGCTTGCAACCGGCTCCAGCAGTAGCATGGACGACCAAGCAACTGATCTTCAGTGAAGGCTTAACGTGTCAAAGCA
The DNA here is from genome assembly GCA_964342385.1 of uncultured Oleiphilus sp. Taxonomy (GTDB): domain Bacteria; phylum Pseudomonadota; class Gammaproteobacteria; order Pseudomonadales; family Halomonadaceae; genus Oceanospirillum. Next base: position 12,091 of record CAYFGP010000069.1, read on the forward strand.
GCCCCCCCAATCCAATCAGCCATGCCCTTCTTCCCTACCGGTGTACCACTGTCTGTCGGCAGCTAATGCCAGTCTGGAGAATCATACCGAGCTGAATAACGGTGCCAGTGCGGCCATTTGGCAGCGGGAAGCTAATGATTTCACTCGCTATCAACACCCTGGTCACCATACCCTGAGTTGCTATCTGGATGGCGGTTACGATATTCGTCGCCTGTATCAAAAACGTACCATCAGTGGCGGCGGTCCGGGTCGTATTTGCTTGATGCCAGGGGACCATGAATCCGATTGGGATGTGAACGGCTCCATCCGCTTTATGCATCTCTATTTTGCCGAGGACAATCTAAAGGCGCTGGCGGGAAGAATTCAGGATAAGGGCAGTGATATTCTGCAGCTACAGGATCTGACGTTTATTGAAGATCCCTGGATCAGCACCCTGTGTCAGCAGCTGATTATGCCGTTAAATTGGCAGGATAACGCCGATCAACTGGCCTTCAGCAGCGCCAGCGATATGCTGATGGTACATCTGCTGAAAAACTACTGCAGTGATTATCAGAGTCTGCCTGAGGTACCAGGCGGCCTATCACCTTATGTGCAAAGACAGGTGGTGGATTATATTGAACATCATTTGGATCACCCGCTGACACTGCAGCAGCTGGCAGAAGTGGCCCATCTGAGTGAATACCACTTTGCCCGTATGTTTAAACGTTCGATCGGTATGGCCCCACACCAATATGTTACTCAGCGGCGTCTCAATCAGGCTTCACGTTTACTGCTTAATCCTGAGCTGACTCTGGCAGAGATCGCCTTGCGCTGTGGTTTCTCTAGCCAAAGTCATTTCAGTAATCGTTTTAAGGCGTTCTATGGTGTGACACCGGCAAGTTATCGTAAGGCTCATTGATTATCTCTGAAACAGCTCTAAAACGCTTCAACGGTTCTAAAACAGCTATAAGCCAGCCGCTTGAATCTTGATTTACGAATAGCTTGATTGATATTTCGCCTAGAGCATCGTCTTAGCCCTTACGATCATTCAGATCCCAATCGTAAGAAAGAAAATCGATATCGATCTTTTCCGCTAACAGATCTGCTTTTTGCTCCGGTGTTAGATATAGCGCTTGAGCATAGCCCGCAAAAAACGCTTCCAGTGAGTTCGCCCCACGCCAGCCCTGTTTAAAGTCATCCCGGTACCATTTAAAGATACTGGACACTTCCAGTTCATCACCTTTTAAGCGATTACGGCTCCGATCCTGCAGAAACAGTATGGCAGCACGTTCCAACTGTTGCTCTAACTTATCTGCGGTATAAGCCTCTCGAGCCAATGCAGGACAACCAATGCTGGCACAGTTGACCGCAAAGTGAATTCTGGGCTCGTTATAACGCCCAGAACCACGGATCAGACCGTGTTCGATATCATCCAAAGAACGGGTTTTACCCAAGAAGGGAATAAATTCTTTTTTCCACGGTGAGCTAAACAGGGAACCCAGATCCTTAATCGAATCCAGTTTTGGGTATTTTGTCAGAATCAATTCTACCGTCCAGGCGTTATAAGCATTGATCAGAAATGCCAACTGCTCTGCTTTTAGCCAGTGATCAAACTCACTTTGAGAGACCTGCTCCAGTTTTTTCAGATAGGTTTGTAGCGACTGTTGTGCCTGCTTAAAGCCAGCATAATCGACTTCAGTGGCTTGCCCACCTCTGAGCTCATAAACATGGTTTTGTAGCAGTTGCTGCCATATCTGATGATCAAATGTGGATTTACTGGCTCCTGTTCCATTGCCCCCGGTTTCATTGGCCCAAGAAAACGGAGCAATAAGCAAGGCACATAGTAGAGAAAAAGAACGGATCAGGTGCGACATCGGGTTTCTCCCTATCCAATAGGTCAAGGATCAATAACGGTGAAAAAGATGGGTTGGGTCTGGGTTGGCAGTAGAAAGACTGACAGTGAAAAGACCGGCTGAAAATCTCTACATGGCTGAAGCTCTCTAATCTGGCTGAGGCTCTCTAATCTGGCTGAGGCTCTCGATAAAGTAATTATCCGAGAACGCCAGCCAGTCTTATCAGGTCACTGTTTGAGAGCTTCTAAGCCTGCTTTTCTGTCTGTTCTGCTGCTTGTTTTTCAGCTTCAACGGCACCAGCTTCAGGCTTTTTCCCCCGTTTCCAGTTGTGGTATTTCTCCACCCAGGTCAGCAGTTTTTCCGGGGCATGGGCTTTTTTCCATTCACCCGCAGCATACTTATTCGCTTCTGCCAGGGTTGGATAGGTATGAATCGTACCCAGAATCTTGTTCAGACCTAAACCCTGCTTCATGGCCAGAACAAACTCGGCCAACAGATCACCGGCATGAGTTCCAACAATAGTCACGCCCAGAATCTTATCTTTGCCCGGTACGGTCAGTACTTTCACAAAACCCTCGGCACTGCTATCGGCAATAGCACGGTCCAGATCATCGATGCCGTAGCGTGTCACCTCATAAGCGATACTCTTCTCTTTCGCTTCCGATTCCGACAGACCGACACGGGCCACTTCCGGATCGATAAAAGTGGTCCACGGAATCACAGAGTAGTCTGCTTTAAACTTCTTCCACTCACCAAACAGGGCATTCACCGAGGCATACCACGCCTGATGGGCGGCGGTATGAGTAAACTGATACGGACCAGCGACATCACCGGCAGCGTAGATATTCGGGAACAGAGTTTCCAGATAATCATTGGTCACTACGGTGCGCTCAGTTTCAATACCCAGATCTTCCAGACCATAACCAGTCAGACGGGCAGTACGACCCACCGCACAGATCAGACGATCAAAGATCACCTCTTTCTCTTTTTGCACGCCGTTGTCGTCATAACTCAGGATCAGCACCTTATCGTCACCACGCAGTTCACAGCGCACGGCATCATGATTGGTCAGCACTGTGACACCGCTTTTTTCCAGCGCTTGTTGTGCCAGCTCGGAGACTTCAGGATCTTCCTTCATCATCACCCGAGGGTTACGCTCCACCTGAATCACGTTAGCGCCCAGACGACCAAAGCTCTGTGCCAGTTCACAACCGATAGGACCACCGCCCAGCAACACCATACGCTCAGGAATATCCTCTTCCTTTGCCAGCTCTGCCCACAGGGTATCACTGGTTAGATAACCGGTGTCTTCAATACCCGGGATAGGCGGCACAAAAGGTTGCGCACCAGCGGCGATAATAATGGAACGTGTGGTTAAACGCTGTACACCGCCATCATTGAGTTGAATCTCAACAGTCCAGGGATCAATCACCTTGCCGTAACCCTGCAGTACTTCCACGCCCAGGCTGGTATAACGCTCGACGCTATCGTGTGGCTCCACCTTGGCAATCACATCATGGATACGCTGCATCACCTTACGGAAGCTGAATTTAGGCTGAACAGACTCCAGACCATAATGCTCAGCGTCTTTCATCTGCTGTGCGACCTTGGCGCTCTTAATCAGCGCTTTACTGGGCACACAGCCGTAGTTCAAACAGTCTCCACCCATCTTATGAGCTTCAATCAGCGTCACTTTGGCTTTAACCGCTGCAGCGATATAGGCACTGACCAGACCTGCGGCACCACCACCGATAACCACTAAGTTGCGATCAAAGTGAGTCGGCTTTTCATACCCCTGATAAACACGACGCTTTTTGATCTGATCCAGCAGTTTTTTCGCCAGAATCGGGAAGAGCCCCAACAGGACAAAGGAGAAGATAATCCCCGGTGACAGAATACCGGCCAGACTATCCAGCTGACCCAGTTGCGTACCGGCATTCACATATACCAACGTACCCGGCAGCATACCCAGCTGACTTACCCAGTAGAAGGTACGGGTTTTAATGGGGGTCAGCCCCATCAGTAGGTTGATCAGGAAAAACGGTACCACAGGCACCAGACGCAGAGTAAACAGGTAGAAAGCACCTTCCCGTTCAACACCTTGATTAATAGCTGCCAGTCGATCACCAAACTTAGCCTGCACGCTGTCTTTCAGTACAAAGCGCGCTACCAGGAAGGCTAGCGTTGCCCCAACAGTAGAGGCAAAAGAGACCAGTACCAGGCCCCAGAACAGGCCAAACACGGCACCAATGGCCAAAGTCATGATGGTAGCACCGGGCAGGGACAGCGCCGTTACCGCGACATAGACCAGGAAAAATACCAAGGTGGTCATCAAAGGGGATTCGGTTTGCCAGGTCTCCAGCTGCTGCTGGCTGGCTTTTAATCCTTCCAGCGTTAAATACTGGTTCAGATCAAAGGCGAAAAAAGCAGCGATCACCGCTGCTAATATACTGAGTAAAATAATCTTTTTCATAGTTGTCTCACTAAACAGCCGACAAGTCTGTGTCCATCAGGCAGATCTGAAGCTCTTCTTTCACTCTTCAGCTCTAAGCATACTCAGCCACTACCTGATCATTTAACGCTAGCATGTATCAATATACGCGCATAAAAGAGATCAGGATTCAGCTCTATTCCATTTTTGCGGATTATTTTTCAGTCAGGCACCTCACTTGAAAACACAAAAAAACGGGGCGCTACTTATGAGCCTACCCCGTTTTATCATTGATCAGTTCAATCAACTCATTGCTCAATAAGACTTACAAGCCCGCATCATGCAAACGTGCACGATATTCCTGCTTAGTCAGCACCGTCACTGACTCTGTCACCGGGTCATAGACAATAGTAAGCTGACCACTTATCAGCTGCTGACGCACCTGATTAGCCAGATCATCCAAACCTAATTCAGTTTCTGCGGTGTCATATCCCTGACGTGTAACAAAATCCTCCAGCAATCCCTGCAGTGCATCCGGTGAAATATCCCGGTAGGGCACTTCTATCATATTGTTTGACCTTATTATCCGAAACCGCAGACACTTAACTCTGAGCGCGATAGCTCAAATAACCAGCAAAACCAATTAAGCTGCTAACTCATGCGTTTTTAGATTAAAACACCCACCAGCGTTCATTTTTACTCGCTTTCAGCCGACAGGACTTCAGTTGCTTATCATAGGTAATGGCTCGATTAGCCACCTTAGTGGCCACATCTTTCAGCCATTGTTTATCCTTCCAGCTTTTCTGTTTATAACCAGTATGACCTTCATGATAAGCCATATACAGATAGTAGGTGTTGTTGCGCTCTATTCCGTTGACCTGATAACTCTGGTAGTTATACCAGCCAATAAAATCCACTGAATCATGGAAGTTATCCCGGCTACCGGTACGATTTCCCGTGGCTCGCTGATAATCCTTCCAAGTGCCATCTAACGCCTGGGTATAGCCGTAAGAGCTGGATCTGCGTACAGTTGGAATGCCAAAAATTTTCACCCGTTCAGGCGACACATCCGCTTGAAAACGAGATTCCTGATGAATAATCGCCAACATCACAGGAACAGGCGTTCCCCAACGTCGCTCCGATTCTTTAGCCGATGCATACCAATCAGGGTATTGTTGAAAGATCTCACAAGCATTAGTGGTATTCTGCGGTGGCGCGACGGCACAGCCCACTAATGTGAAAAGTGCAGAAACCACTATCGTTTTTTTTACCACAGCCCTGTTTAACACGATAAAAACGACCTATGCTGATTTGATAATTGAGTGAAAACTTTACTCGTGCGTCGCCAGTAAATCCAGTAATCCCTGCTCATCCAGAATCTCGATACCCAGTTGTTCAGCCTTGGCACGCTTGGAGCCTGCAGCTTCACCGGCAATCACCAGATCTGTTTTCTTAGAGACACTGCCCGTCACTTTGGCACCTAAGGCTTCCAAACGAGCTTTAGCATCACCCCGTCCCATGGCACTTAAGGTCCCCGTTAATACGATAATTTTGCCCGCTAGCGCCTGCTCTTCTGCTGCAGGAGCTGCTTCAATCTCAGGCCATTGGATACCTTCAGCTAACAATGCATGCAGGGTTTCCAAGTTATGCTCCTGACGGAAGAAGGTGACGATATGATGCGCGACAATAGGCCCTACATCGGATACGTCCAACAGTTCCTCTTCAGAAGCTTCCAGCAGCTTATCCAAGGTCAGAAAATACTTAGCCAATTGACTGGCTGTAACCTCGCCCACTTCACGAATACCCAGAGAATAGATAAAACGCGGCAGGGTAGTTAGCTTACTTTTCTCTAATGCATCCACCAGATTCTGCGCTGACTTCGGCCCCATACGCTCAAGTGCAGCCACTTTATCAACTTCCAGATGGAATAGATCTGGAAGAGACTGCACTAGATCCTGATCCACCAGCATCTCGACCAGCTTATCACCCAGACCATCCACATCCATCGCCTTACGGGAAGCAAAGTGTTTGATGCCCTCTTTGCGCTGAGCACCACACACCAGACCACCGGAGCAACGCACCACGGCTTCACCTTCGGCACGCTCGGTTTCGGAATCACACACCGGACAGGTATCTGGGAAGGTGATCTCTTTTAGCTCATCATTACCTTCACGCTTTTCCAGCACCACGGAAACAATTTGCGGAATTACATCACCAGCACGACGGATGATTACCGTATCGCCCACCATCACGCCTAAACGCTCAATCTCATCGGCATTATGCAGCGTCGCATTAGATACCGTTACACCACCGACATAAACGGGCTCCAGACGTGCGACCGGCGTAATGGCGCCGGTACGACCGACCTGAAACTCCACCTCTTTCAGCAGTGTCATCTCTTCCTGAGCGGGGAACTTATAAGCGATGGCCCAACGCGGTGCACGGGAGACAAAACCCAACACCTGCTGCATCGCCAGATCATTGACCTTAAAGACAATACCATCAATCTCGAACGGCAGCTGATCACGACGAGCGCCCAGATCCTGATAGTATTCCAGACACGCGGCAACACCGTTCACGACTTTGAGCTCTGGGTTCAGACGGAAACCCAATTCACTCAGCTTGGTCAAAATCTCGCCGTGTTTACCCGGTAAATAACCCTCAGTCACATCACCTACACTGTAAGCACAGAACTCCAGCGGACGCTGTGCCGTAATACGACTGTCCAGCTGACGTAGACTACCGGCAGCGGCATTACGCGGGTTCACAAACACCTTTTCACCGGCTTCCTGAGCCGCTTTATTCAGTTTGTCGAAGCCCTCTTTTGGCATATAGACTTCGCCGCGTACCTCTAGTACTGCAGGCAGATTTTCGCCTTCCAGACTCAGTGGCACAGAGCCGATGGTTTTCACATTTTGTGTAATGTCTTCACCGGTCTGACCATCACCACGGGTGGCAGCCTGAACCAATAAACCGTTTTCATAACGCAGGCTCAGTGCAATGCCATCCAGCTTGGGCTCACAGGCAAACTCAATCACCCCGTCAGATTTCAAACGATCCTTCAGACGCTGATCAAAAGCGGCAAACTCATCATCATCAAAGGCATTATCCAGCGACAGCATAGGAATCACATGCTGAATCTGACTAAACGCTGCCAGCGGCTCTGCCCCGACACGCTGCGTCGGAGAATCCGGCTTTTTCAGCTCAGGGTTGTCTTCTTCCAGCTGCTGTAAACAACGTAGCAGACGGTCATACTCCGCATCCGGGATCGAAGGTGCGTCCAGCACATAATATTTATGATTGTGCTCATTCAGTTGCTGACTAAGCTCAGCAATCTCTTGCGCCACAGTCTCAGTGGCATTTGCTGGCTCTTCTGGAGAATCCGATGGGAATAAAGGTAAAGTCATAACGATTCAGCTACTTAATCAAAATTTTATCAAAGCCTGGACGCAAAACAGGCCACCTTAGAGAGTGGCCTGTTGCTTTATTTCTTGATGCACGATTTAACGCACAATATTAGAGCCAATCAAAGATCTGCCATTACGTGCGAGTGGCGGCTCTTTCTGCCAGTTGTCGGCGACGTTCAAATTCCTGAATACGCTGACGGTAATGTTCCACGGTTTGTGGCGTCATCACGCTGCGATTCTCATCACGCAGTTCACCGTTCAGGTTTTTCACCACCACCTTGGCGGTTTCATGCATGATATGGAAGCTTTCCTGACTATTACCTGCAGACGGTAAAGCCATAATAAAGGACACACCCGGCACATGCAGTTCATCGATATTATCAATATCAAAGGTACCTGGGTTAACTGAGCTCACCATGGAGAAATCGATCCTGGCCCCCTCATCCGTCTTTTTGAAACGATGGAAAACGCCCATCTCACCAACCTGCATACCACAAGCAAGAGCAATATGTAGTAGTACGGAACCCGGAAAACCCGCCGGATCTTTCGCTTTAACGTGCAGAATGAGCAGTTCAACGGCATTAGAGAATTGCGCTCTTTCTTCCTCTGCTGTCATCAGAGGTTTGTGCGTGACCTTTTTCTCTTTATACGGCGAAGTTTGCGGTTCAGTACCGATCTTACTCTTCACTCGTTCAGCTGCGGACTGAGGTTTAGGTTTCGAAGGTTTTTGTGCCTGCTCCTTCGCTACAGCCTCTTTCGCTTTGCGCGCCGCCTTTCGTTGTTCTTCCAGCTTCAACTTCTCTGAAGGGCGTGGCCCTTCCATATGTTTACCCATAATACGACGGGCAGCCGCTTTCACCGGATCTTCCGGTTCTGGTTCAGCTTCTGGCTCGGACTCAGTTTTAGGTGCTGTTTCGGGGAACAGAGCTTCAGCCTCACGCTGTAACTCTTGTTCTGTCTGTAGCTTCGCCTGTTCTGCAGCAAAAGCCGCATCCATATCCAGCGGCTCCAGATCATCTGGCTCGGCTTTCTCTTGAGCACGTGTTTGCTGGGTAGCCGTTTTTTGAGCTGTTTTGCCCTTAGCAACATCAGACTGAGTACCCGACCGATTACCGGACTGAGTACCCGGTTTAGAATCCAGCGCTCTAGTCGATTCACCCTGCGCTGATACTGCAGCTTGCTCTGCCGCTCTGGCAGCATCTTCCAATACCGAAGACTCTTCCGCCACTGGCATCACATCGATATCTGCGCTTTGGCTAACATCAGAAGTCTCAATTTGTTCCTGAACTTGCATCTGAGGAGCAGGATCTACCAACTCGGTCTTAAGGATGAGATCATCAACAGGCGTTACTTCAGGTGTAGTTACTTCAGATGTAATTGTATCTTCTACAGATACTTGAACCGGAACCTCTTCCTGCACAGGTTCAATAGGTGCCGGTTCGGCCACTTCGGGCAAGCTTTGACTTTCAGACTCAGTGCTCTGATCTGTATGGCAGAAAGCATCAAAATAAGAGCTGTCAGTATTATCCAATTCTGGCTCTGCTTTCTGCTCTTCAACCGGCTCTGCCACATCTGCCTCAGGTTGCGCTGCAGGCTCTGTTTTCTTGAACAGATGCTGGTAATCTTCCTCAGAATAGCGCTTAGCACCTTCCGGCAGCTCGCGGTCAGGAATATCCGCCGCGTTGAACTCCATCTCTTGTAAGGTGCCTTCCGGTACTTCGACTTCGTACTTAAGTACGGGCACCGGATCATTTTCAAATGTTTCCGGATTGTGCTCTTTAACAACCCGTGCACCGCCATTTGGCAGCTCCCTGCGAATCTGTTCCTGACGAGCACGCTCCTCAGGATCCATTTCCTCTTCTTGGCCGTTTTTGCGCATACGCCGGATACCATCGGCTATGATCAGCAACAAAACTACGCCGCCAAGAATAATCAGCCACTCACGTAAACCCATGTAGAGAAAACCTGTAAATTTTAAAAAGCGTCAATTTATCACTATTTTACGCTAGTCTCAGCAACATTTATACGTCTACTAGTGCACTTGCTTCATCAATATCTACTGCAACAATCCGTGATACGCCGGGCTCCTGCATGGTCACCCCCATCAGATGATCCGCCATCTCCATGGCAATTTTGTTATGGCTGATATAGATAAACTGCAAGTGTGCAGACATCTCTTTTACGATATTAGCGTAACGTCCCACGTTCGCATCATCCAGCGGTGCATCAACCTCATCCAGCATACAGAAAGGTGCTGGGTTTAACTGGAAAATAGAGAATACCAGTGCAATCGCCGTCAGCGCTTTTTCACCACCGGACAGCAGGTGAATAGTACTGTTTTTCTTACCCGGTGGTCGGGCCATAATGGAAACACCTGTTTCCAACATGTCATCACCGGTCAGCGCCAGCCAAGCACTACCGCCACCAAACACTTTCGGGAACAGCTGCTGCAGCCAACCGTTCACCTCATCAAAGGTTTGCTTAAAGCGCTGACGAGTCTCTTTGTCGATCTTACGAATAGCGTTCTCCAGCATACCCAGCGCTTCGGTCAGCTCATCATGTTGGGCATCCAAATACTGCTTCCGTTCCAATTGAGCTTCGTATTCTTCAATGGCCGCCAGGTTAATAGCACCTAAGCGTTTGATCTTCTCACTGACCTGATTCTGCCGTTCCTGCCATTCCGATGCCGTCGCTTCTTCCGGCAACTCACGCAACAGTTCCTGCAGATCTCCACCGATCTCATCCAGCTGTTCGTTGATGCCTTCCCGCTGCACCGATAACGTCTGCTGCTGCATACGCATTTTTTCCAGTTCGGTACGCACCCGCTCCAGATCCCGCTCGTGTTCACTACGGGATTTTTCCATCTGGCGCATCGCTTCATTCAGTTGCTGCGCACGATCACGGTATTGCAGCAAGCTTTCTTCCTGTTCGGCTCGACGCTCGATCAGTTCATCCAGCTGAATCTCGCCGTCTTCCCTCGGCTCTTGTACCATCTCCAGATCTTCGATCAGCTGCTCACGTTTCTCCCGCAGGCGTTCCAGCTGTTGCTCGATGCGTTCGATCCCCTTTTGTGCCAGCTGCTGTTGACCGGTCAGCTCCTGCTTACGTAGCGCCAGTTGATGCAGCTTTTCCCGCTCAGAGCGTACCATCTGACGTTGACGTTCGTAATGCTCACGGAATCGATCTTTGTCTGCCTGCAGATGCTCCCGCTCCTCAGCAAACTCTTCCGTCTGCTCCAGCGCCAGCTGCCACTCTTCACGGCTCTGTTCCAGCAGCCCTTCTTCCTCTTCCCAACGCGCCACCACCTGGGCTAACTCTTCGTTCAGGTGACGCTGACGTTCGGTAAACTGTTCCAGCTTTAACTGGCGGGTACGGATCTGGCCGTCCAGCTCACTTTTCTGTTGCTGCACCGCCATACGCTGATCGGCAACCTGGCTGATCTGTTGCTCAATGGTCAGCTGTTTGCCTTGTAGTTCTTCCTGCTGCACTTCCAGTTCCAGCAGCTGTTCATCCGCCAGTTCCAGCTCCTGCTGCAGGTTTTCGATATCCTTGGCACGATTCAGCACACCTTGAGCCTGCTGATTGCCCTGTTGATAACGTAACCAACCGGGGCCTATCCAGACGCCGGTTTCAGTAATCACAGAATAACCTGCCGGTAACTGTGCAATCCGGGTAAAAGCTTGCTCTGTATTCTCCGCCATCACCACGCGATAGAGCTGTTCCGGAATCGACTTCCCTTCAGTACCCTCAACGGTCACCTGAGAGGCTAAGGCTTGTTCTACCGGAAGCTCAGGAGCATTGTGGTCTGACAGATAAAAGCTCAGATCTGCCTGTTTTAACTCATCCAGTTGCTGCGCTAGTTCCGGTAATTGCAGGCTCTTACAACGGATCGCCTGCAGATGGGCTCCCAATACGGTTTCTACCGCCACGGCCCAACGCTCATTACCAATGGTCAGCTGCTGTGCCAGTTTAGGGGCATTGGATAAGCCCTGTTGCGCTAACCAGCGCTGCTGATTCTGATCATCATCCGCCAGCGCAGCTTCTTGTAGAGCCTGCAGTGACGCTAAACGACCACGATTGATCTGCTGCTGCTCACGGGTTTGATCCAGCTGTTGCTGCTGTTGTGTCAGGTTTTGACGACACTGCTGTAGCTCAGAGGCTTTCTCTTCCGCCTGCTCTTCCAGCTGCTCCAGCGTTAGCTCAAACTCCAGCGCTGATTCCTGCATCAGCTCCAGCTCATCATCATGCTCTTCTGGGGCTTCCAGACTGCTCTGCTGATCTTGTAAACGTTGCTGACGCTGTTGTAACTCTTGCAGAGAACGCTCATGCTGCTGAATACGGCTTTGCGCCAGTTCCGCATCCCGTTGATATTGCTGTGCTTTCTGATTAAAGCTGTCCCAGCGGTGTTGCCACTGCTGGACGTTTTCTTCCGCTTCTTCCAGCGCCATTTCCAAGGCTTCGCTGGCTTCCTGCTGCATATCGAACTCAGGCTCCAGCTCCGCCAGCATCAGCTCTACTTCTGCTAAACGGCTTTGATCCTGTTGCTGCTCATGCAGGTTTTCCTGAATATGACGATCCACCTCACCCAGATCGATCTGCAGCTGCTGACCACGCTGCTTCTGGTGAGTCATCTGTTGTTCCAGCTTAGTAATCTGGTTGCCCAGCTCGTAGAAAGTGGCCTGCACTTTTTCTAACTGATCATTGGCGTCCTGATGCTGCTGGCGACTGTCTTCAATCTCGGTTTCTGCCCGACGCAGGGCAAACAGGTGTTTCTCCGATTGAATCTCCAGATCACCAATCACATTGGAGAACTGACGAATCTGATAATCGAAATCACGCCAGCGAATCGCCCGTAACTGACCTTTTAAGCGACGTTCCTGACTTTTTAACTCACGATAACGGTGGGCGGCTTCTGCCTGACGCTGCAGACGTTGCAGCTGACGCTCCAGCTCTTCACGAATATCCAGCAAACGGTCCAGGTTTTCCTGGGTACGACGCATGCGACTTTCCGTCTCTTTACGTCGCTCCTTGTATTTGGAGATACCTGCGGCTTCTTCGATAAATACCCGCAGCTCTTCCGGTTTCGCCTCAATCAAACGGGAGATCATACCCTGTTCGATGATGGCATAACTGCGCGAGCCCAGACCGGTACCGAGGAAAATTTCGGTGATATCTTTACGGCGACACTTGGTGCCATTGAGGTAATAGCTGGATTGGCCTTCGCGGGTGACCTGACGCTTGAGTGCGATCTCGGCATATTGACCATATTGGCCTTTCAGGGTGCCATCACTGTTATCAAACACCAATTCAATGGATGCCTGGCCCACGGGTTTACGGGCGGTAGAACCGTTAAAAATAACATCCGTCATCGACTCACCACGCAGGTGCTTGGCGGAACTCTCCCCCATTACCCAGCGTACGGCATCAATAATATTGGATTTACCACAGCCGTTAGGCCCCACCACACAGGTCATGTTTTTGGTGAAAGGCACTGTGGTCGGGTCAACAAAGGATTTAAACCCGGCGAGACGAATACATTTAAGGCGCATGGCCTGCGGTTACCTGATCAGTGTTAGTCAGTGGTCGAGTAAAACATCGGCTATCCGCCGATAAAACGACATCCTGTCTTGTCATAACAAACTGTGCTTTAAAAACAGCAAAGCAGGGCCTACGCCCTGCTTTGATTTTCAGCAAGCCCTGCATTGTGCAGGATCTGTTTCAGCCACGCAATTATTGAATGCGCTCAGAGATCACCAAACGAATGGTTTCCTGATGTGTTACCGGGAAAGGTCCCAGCGCACCTTGCAGATCACCGGCTTTTGGCTCAGGTGTACCTGCTTTGGCAACTCGGGCGACCAGATTGACCTGCTCCGCACCAGATAATTTGGCCATAGGCGCAACTGCCATGGAGTCATCCAACGTTATACTGGCAGGTAGATCCGCTACCGTCAGGCGCGCTGCTGCCAGCGGCATTGGAGGGCCACCAGCCGGACTACGGGCAAAGACAAATACCGTATCTTCAGGCTTGGCATTAGCCCTCATCTCATCAGAGATCGCTACTTCAATCTGCAGACGCGGACCAATCAAAGCGGGATCGACTTCCTCACCTGCTGCTTCCAGACGACGAGTCGCTTCAGCAATACCGGAACGTAGTGCATTGACACTGTTCTGATCCTGCATATTCGGCAATGATTGCTGCCAGAACTTAATCGCGCCACGGTAATCACCGGCTTCAAACGCCGCAATACCACGCAGGCCCAGAGCTGCAGGCTCATTAGGATCTGCTTGCAGTGCTTCGGTCAGTACCGCATCCACCTGTACTGTCATTTGGTTATTGCTGGCAAAGAATAGCGCCTGAGCGTATTGCGCCAGAATCGCCGGCTGACGACCATCGATACGCAGCACCTCTTCCAGAGCTTTAGCCGCATCGTTAAAGCGGCCCTGATTCATATAGGTACGGGACAGCAGATACCAACCTTCGGCGCTGTCTGGATTCGCCTTCAGGCTCTCTTCCAGACGGGCGGTCATCTCTTCTACAGAAGGCATCTCACCACTCTGGCGATTCAGGGTCATCTCAAGCGCCATAGCATTGCCCTTGACCAGGTACCAACCCAGGGAGCCTGTCGCAATCAGAGCGATTAGAGCAAAGCTTAGTAACCTACCCGGACGCGTTGCACGCAGTACCGGTGCATCCTTATCCCCCACATCATCCAGCAGGGTTTGCTCCAGCTCAGATTTCATCTGCTCAAACTGGTCAGGTCGCAGGTTACCCAGCGACTGCTCGTTTTCCAGCTCTGCCAGGCGCTGGCGGAACATCGCCACATTCTGCTCTGTGCGTTCTGCTTCCGTCAGTTCCGAGGCGTGATTACTTTTTCTTACCAGCGGCAGTAACACAAAAATTGCCGACATCGCAGTCAGTGCGGCAATACCGATCCAGAGTGTTGTCATATCAGTTTCGCTTATCTTTCAGCAGGTTGTTCAGACGTTCACGGTCTGCATCGGACATGGCTGTTTTCTCACTCTCTTGAGTGTTTTTCTTACGGCCTCGTAACAATAGAAACATCACCAGCGCACCTATAGCCACCAGTACGAAAGGGCCATACCATAGCAAATAGGTCAGCGGATTAACCGGTGGCTCGTAGAGAACAAAGTTACCGTAACGGGCGACCATAAAATCGATGATTTCGTTATCCTGATAACCTTCGTGCAGCAGGCGGTGTACCTGTTGACGCAGATCAGCGGCAATCGGCGCGTCGGAATCGATGATGTTCTGGTTCTGACATTTAGGACAGCGCAGAATAAAGGCCAGGTGCTGATAACGCTCTTTTAAGCCATCATCACGGAATTCCATCGCTTCGATCGTCGCCTGAGCCAGAGAAGCAGATAACACCAGACTCAGCGCCAGCAACCATTGCTGCCAGCGTAACGCAGGGATTAACGCCATTTGTTCACCTCCGGCAGCAGTTCATTCAGCCAGATATTACGATCAATCACGCCAACAAAGCGGTAACGCACGATGCCTTCTTTATCGACGATATAGGTCTCAGGGGCACCATAAACCCCCAGATCCAGACCGACACGACCATCAGCATCAAACAGGCTGAAGCGATATGGGTCCAGATATTCATCCAACCAGCGAATCGCTTCCGGACGGGTATCCTTGTAGTTCAGGCCATAGATAGGAATACCGGTTTCTTTGGCAATACGCACCAGCTCAGGGTGCTCCTGACGACAGGAAACACACCAAGTCGCCCAAACATTGACCAGAGACACTTCGCCTTTCAGCGCGTCCTGAGTAAGCGTGGCATTTTCATCTTTGACCGTACTCAGAGTAAATTGCGGGAACGGCTTGCCAATCAGTGCCGATGGCAGTTCACGCGGGTCCAGCTTGAGGCCCTGCCACAGAAAAATACCCAGTACCAGCGCCACTATCAGTGGAATAAACAGGATTAGACGACGTTTCATGCGGAAGCTCCTGTCAGTTGTGTCTCGTTTTTCGCACTGCTATCTGTACTATCGCTCTTAGGGGCACTGTCTCGACGCGCCACCATACGACGGTAACGCTTATCCATCGCCGCCAGCAGGCCACCTAGTGTCATTAGTACACCACCGATCCACAACCAGCGTACATAAGGCTTGTATTGGATACGGATCGCCCAGGCACCATCGCCCAGAGGTTCGCCCATAGCGACGTAGATATCGCGGGTTATGCCCCAATCGATGGCCGCTTCGGTCATCACCTGATTACGGGCAGTGTAGCGACGTTTCTGTGGATGCAGTTCAGTCACCAGAGAGTCGCCTTTCCATACCTTGATCACGCTCTCTTCTGCGGTCCAGTTTGGACCATCCACATGACGAATATCGGTCATCTCGTAGCGGAAAGCACCCAACTCAGTCACAGTGCCCACCTGCATACGTACATCAGCGGCTTCGTTGTAGTTGGATACCATCGCCATACCGACAACGGTGACCGCACCACCAATATGGCCCAACACCATGCCCCAATAGCTGCGACCCAAACCTCTTAGACTCGCTAGGCGCCAGCCTTTGTGTTTCAGCTTGTCGGCCATATCACGCAGCTGAGTCAGGGTGATCCACATCGCCAGCATCATGCCGATAAAGACATAAGTGTTCCACTCGCCACCCAGCACGAACGGCAGTGCCGCGCCAAACAGCACACTGACCACACCCGCCAGCCAGATACGTTGTTTTAGCGTATCCGGACCGATATCTTTCCAGCGTGAAACACTACCCAGGCCCATAAAGATACCCAGGATACTCATCAGAGGTACAAACAGAGCGTTAAAATACGGAGGACCTACGGAAATCTTGCCCATGCCCAGTGCATCCAACAGTAGCGGATACAAGGTACCCAACAGTACGGTCGCCATCACGATGACCAGCAGGATGTTATTGGTCAGTAGGAAAGCCTCGCGAGAACGCCAGGTAAAGCCCACTTTCGCTTTCACTTCTGGTGCACGTAACGCGTACAGAACGAAAGAGCCGCCAACACAGATCGCCAGCATAGCCAGAATGTAGTAACCACGCTCTGGATCAGTCGCAAACGCATGTACCGAGGTCAGTACACCGGAACGCACCAGGAAGGTACCCAGCAGACTTAATGAGAAAGCAAAGATCGCCAGCAGTACAGTCCAGTTTTTAAATACACCGCGCTTTTCGGTCACAGCTAATGAGTGCATTAGCGCTGTACCCACCAGCCAAGGCATAAAGGAAGCATTCTCAACCGGGTCCCAGAACCACCAGCCACCCCAGCCTAGCTCGTAGTACGCCCACCAGCTACCCAGTGCGATACCCAGGGTCAGAAAAGCCCACGCGACACTGGTCCACGGGCGAGACCAACGGGCCCACGCTGTATCCAGACGACCACTGATTAGCGCGGCAATGGCAAAAGCAAAAGCGACTGAGAAGCCCACATAACCCATATAGAGCATTGGTGGGTGAACAATCAGGCCAAAATCCTGCAGCAGCGGATTCAGATCGCCGCCCTCAACCGGAATCTGTGGCAACAGACGGTCAAACGGGTTAGAGGTCAACAAGACAAAGGAGATAAAACCGATACTGATAATGCCTAATACAGACAGTACACGGGCCAGCATATCTTCAGGCAGGCTCTTACTGAACAGGCTGACCGCCATAGTCCAGGCCGATAGAATCCACACCCACAGCAGTAACGAGCCTTCGTGACCGCCCCAGACCGCACTGATTTTATAAGGGGTTGGCAGTGCCGTATTGGAGTGATTCGCCACATACGCCACAGAGAAATCATCGGCGATAAAGGCGTAGGTCAGAATAAAGAAAGACAGCGTCGTAAAGAAGAACTGCCCCCATACCATGGGTGGGCCAAAGCTCATCCAATTGGTCATTTTCAGCTGGGCACCCAGCATAGGAACAATAGCCAGAATCAGTGACATCACTAGCGCAAGAATCAGCGCATAATGCCCCAGCTCAGGAATCATGAGTTCGGTCATATCAACCTCGGCAGATCGGATAACACAACACAGCCCGAAGGCTGTGCTGAATCTGGAAATAAAGCGGTGTTAGTACTGCTGTGCGGTCGCCTTGTGGCCACTGGCTTTTAACGCCTCTTCAACTTCAGGCGGCATATAGTTTTCATCGTGTTTTGCCAGCACTTCTGAAGCCTGGAAGATACCCTTGGCGTCCATTTCACCCATGGTGACAATGCCCTGACCTTCACGGAACAGATCCGGCAGGATACCGGTGTATTGCACGACGACTTCGTGCTCATAATCGGTCACAGAAAATTGTACCTGCAGGCTGTCTGTGGCGCGTTTAATACTGCCATCTACCACCATACCACCAGCCCGAATACGCTGGCCGACCGGTGCTTCACCCTGAGCGATCTGGGTTGGCGTGTAAAACAGGTTAATGTTCTCAGACAGAGCAAACAGAACAAGTCCAACTGCGATACCGACGGCTGCCACCATAGAGCTCAACAGGACCAGTTTCTTTTTACGTTTTGGATTCATTGTGTCTGTTGCTCCCGACGCAGCTTGCGCGCCTGCTCTTTCTGTAACTGACGCTTGTGCATCACAGGTAAAACAAAGTTAATCACCAGCAAAGTGGCGGTTACGCCATAGGCCAGCCAGACATAAAGGCCGTGGCCACCCATATTGATAAAGTCTGCGAAGGAATCGAAATGCATTACTTCTTACTCAATAAACCCTGAACCCACTGAGTCCGCTTCTCCCGCTCCAGAATCTCGTTACGGGTGCGCATCATCAGCACTGTGGCAAAAAAGCAGTAGAAACCGATCACCATCACCAGTAGTGGCAGCCACATCTCAACGGGCATTGCTGGTTTCTCGGTCAATGTGAAGGTGGCAGGCTGATGCAGCGTATTCCACCAATCCACGGAATATTTAATAATCGGAATATTGACCACACCTACCAGGGACAAGATGGCACTGGCGCGAGCTGCCGACTGTTTACTGTCAAAGGCGGATTGCAGGGCGATCACACCAAAATAGAGAAACAGCAGAATCAGCATTGAGGTCAAACGGGCATCCCATACCCACCAGGCACCCCAGGTCGGTTTACCCCAAACGGCACCAGTAAATAGGGCGACAAAAGTCATGGTCGCACCAATGGGCGCACAGGACTTAGCGACCATATCGGCCACCTTCATTTTCCAGATCAGACCGATACCACCGGCAATGGCCATGGCAAAGAAGATCGACTGAGCCAGAATCGCCGCCGGTACGTGAATATAGATAATGCGGAAGCTATTGCCCTGCTGATAATCCTGTGGTGCAAACACCAGCCCCCACACAGTTCCAGCTAACAAAAAGATAGCGGCAGCGGCACCAAACCAGGGAATCCAGCGTCCGGTAATCTCATAAAACCATTTCGGCGATCCCATGCGGTGGAACCAGGCTACAAACTTGTCAAACATCTCGCTTACCACAATTCTTCTATTTCTGGGTTTAACGCCGCTATATTACCACTATTGCATACGAATACTGGCGTTTACTCTAAGCTACTTATTCCAAGGTGCTTACTCTAAAGCGCTGTAACAAACAGCGCCATCAGCCATTCAGGCTAATTTTCAGCGCTGCGCCTGCGGCTAAAGGAGCCATAACCAGGGCGATCATAAACATCGCGCCCAGAATGGCCAGATGGCCTAACACATCTATACCGTTTGTCGCGGCAGTCACTGCACCGGTACCAAAGATCAATACCGGGATATACAGCGGTAAAATCAACAATGTCAGTAAGACACCGGTACGACGTAGGCCGACGGTCAAAGCCGCACCAATCGCACCAATTAAACTCAACGTAGGCGTACCCAGCAGCAAAGTGATAAACAGGATGCCAAAACCTTCATCCGGTAAAAACATCATCACCGCTAATAATGGCGCTAACAGCGTTAACGGTAAGCCGGTGACCAACCAGTGCACCAGCACCTTTGACAACACCAGTACCGATAATGGATGCGGACTGATCACCAACTGTTCCAAGGAGCCGTCTGCCATATCCTGTTGAAACAAACTATCCAGAGACAGTAACGTGGCTAACAGAGCTGCAACCCATAACACACCCGCTGCGATCTCAGATAAAAACTGAGGCTCCGGGCTGATACCCAATGGAAACAGCGTCACCGCGATAGAAAAAAACAGCAGTGGATTAACAATATCGGAGCGGCGACGAAACACCAGTAACAGATCACGCTTCAGTGTTCCGGTAAACGCCCGCCAGGTACTGACCTGACTCTCAGTTCCACCTATATTATTAATAGATACTTGCTCAGTTCCCGTTTTATCCATTATCGGACTCTCTTTGCTGAGGGCTCTGACCCAAGTTAATCACTTTAAGTTCCGTAGGTAGGGAAAGATTATGGTGAGTAGTTAAAATTACTGCGCCACCTTGCTGGGCATGATCAGCAATCAACTGTTCGATTTCTTTCACGCCGCCCTGATCAATCGCGGTAAAAGGTTCATCCAGCACCCATAATGGGGATGGCTGTAAAAACAGGCGCGCCAGTGCAACACGACGATGCTGACCGGCGGACAGGGTGTAACAAGGTACATCCTCGTAACCGGTGAGTTTCACCTGAGTCAAGGCATGATGAATCTGTTCGGTCGTAGCAGTACGATAAAGAGATTGATACCAGCGTAGATTTTCTTCCGGCGTCAGGTTTAACTTAATACCGGGATGGTGACCAATATAGAGTAGGTTTTCGCGAAACAGATCGGGATCGTCCAGTACGGGCTGGCCTTTAAAGCAAATTTCGCCTTCGTAGTCTGGCAGCAAACCTGCCAACATACGCAGCAGAGTGGTTTTACCCGTTCCATTTGGGCCTGCAATCTGCAGTACATCACCGCTATTCAGTGAAAAGTTAAGATCACTAAACAGTAAGCGATCATCCCGTTCACATGCTAAATTTTGCCCTGAAAGCAGTTCTTGCACTGAGTTTAACCTTTTTGACGAACTGGCCGATAATTACATAATCAAAAGAGTGCGCCACTTTACTACGATTCACTTTTTTGCGCTACAGACCTACATCAAGGTCTAACCGACAGAAAGTAACAGGTTGTTATGGTAGATCAGGTTAATCAAACCCAAGCCGCCAAGCAGGCAGCAAATAAACCGGCCCCGATTCACTCAACAGTGAAGGGGAGTACAGGTCTCGCACCGGGGCAAACGGCACAGGCAGTCGTGCAACTGGTCGATAAAGCCAGTGTAAATCCTAATACAGGCACAGCACCTCAGGCCAATGCAGTACCTCAACAACCTGTTACATCTCAAGGTACTCAGGCTGGCGTACAAGTACATCTACAGAGCCAACAAAACACCGCTGCTCAAGCGCAACAAAATACAGCGGCGCTACACGCAGCACAGACTCAGCAATCAGCACAGAGATCACAGGCTCAGCCTCAGCAAGGAGCACAACCTCAGACGCAACAATCTGCACAGGGTCAGCAGGTTCAGAGTCAACCAGCTCAAGGTCAGACACAACAAAGTGCTCAGCCTCAGCAAACGGCTCAACCACAAGCGCAGCAAGCAGCACAGACACAGACACAACAACCTACGCAAGGGCAGCAGGTTCAAAGCCAACCGGCTCAGAACCAAACTCCTCAAGGCCAAGCACAACAAGGATCACAAGTTCAACAATCTGCAGCAACCAGACAAACAGCGCAGCAGGTAACACAACAGACATCACAAAACCAACAAGTACAGAGTCAACAGGCTCAACAGACTATTCAAGCACCACAAACAAGGGCTATGCGGGCCTATGTTCAAGGACTTCGTATTCAAAATAGTGCTGCTCAGGCCCAACAACAAAGTGCCCAGGCTAATCAGCCTCAGCAAACTGCTCAAGGACAACAGGTTCAGAGCCAACCTGCCCAAACTCAAGGACAGACTCAGCAGCCTGTCCAGCAACAACCGGGGCAATCACAACTGGCCGTTCAACAGCAAGCACAGCCCCAGGCTCAACAGAATGCTCCGGCTAATCAGCCTCAGCAAACTGCTCAAGGACAACAGGTTCAGAGCCAACCTGCCCAAACTCAAGGACAGACTCAGCAGCCTGTTCAGCAACAACCGGTACAATCACAACAGGCCGTTCAACAGCAGGCCCAACCCCAGACTCAACAGAGCACTCAGGCTAACCAGCCTCAGCAAACCTCTCAGGGGCAACAGATTCAGAGCCAACCGCCCCAAACTCAAGGGCAGACCCAACAGCCTGTTCAACAACAGGCCGCTCAACCCCAGCAAACAGCTCAGGGACAGCAAGTACAGAGCCAATCGACTCAGACTCAAGGGCAAACTCAGCAGCCTGCCCAGCAACAACCGGTGCAATCGCAACAGGCCGTTCAACAGCAAACACAGCCCCAGACTCAACAGAATGCCCCGACTAATCAGCCTCAGCAAACTGCTCAAGGACAACAGGTTCAGAGCCAACCGCCCCAAACTCAAGGGCAAACTCAGCAGCCTGCCCAGCAACAACCGGTGCAATCGCAACAGGCCGTTCAACAGCAAACACAGCCCCAGACTCAACAGAATGCCCCGACTAATCAGCCTCAGCAAACTGCTCAAGGACAACAGGTTCAGAGCCAACCTGCCCAAACTCAAGGGCAGACTCAACAGCCTGTTCAACAGCAGGCACAGCCCCAGACTCAACAGAATGCCCCGGCTAATCAGCCTCAGCAAACTGCTCAAGGACAACAGGTTCAGAGCCAACCTGCCCAAACTCAAGGGCAGACTCAACAGCCTGTTCAGCAACAACCGGTACAATCACAACAGGCCGTTCAACAGCAGGCTCAACCCCAGACTCAACAGAGTACTCAGGCTAACCAGCCTCAGCAAACCTCTCAAGGGCAACAGGTTCAGAGTCAACCAGCTCAAACTCAAGGGCAGACTCAACAGCCTGTTCAGCAACAACCGGTACAATCACAACAGGCCGTTCAACAGCAGGCTCCCCCCCAGACTCAACAGAGTACTCAGGCTAACCAGCCTCAGCAAACCACTCAGAGTCAACCTGCTCAAACTCAAGGGCAGACACAACAGCCTGCTCAACAGCAGGCACAGCCCCAGACTCAGCAGAGTGCTCCGGCTAATCAGCCTCAGCAAACCGCTCAGAGTCAACCTGCTCAAACTCAAGGGCAGACCCAACAACCTGTTCAGCAACAGGCACAACCCCAGACACAACAGAGTGCTCCGGCTAATCAGCCTCAGCAAACCTCTCAGGGGCAACAGGTTCAGAGTCAACCGGCTCAAACTCAAGGACAGACTCAACAGCCCATTCAACAACAAGCACAATCCCAGACTCAACAGAGCACACAGGCTAATCAGCCTCAGCAAACCACTCAGGGGCAACAGGTTCAGAGCCAACCGGCTCAAACTCAAGGACAGACTCAGCCTGCTCAGCAACAACCGACAGCCCAACAGCAAGCACAATCCCAGCCCCAACAGAGTGCTCCGGCTAATCAGCTTCAGCAAACCTCTCAGAGTCAACC
>CAYFGP010000070.1:0-34925 GCA_964342385.1 uncultured Oleiphilus sp.
ATTCAGAATTGATCAGACCCTAAATGCCGGAGAGATACAAGGTTGGGCTGAGCGGTACTTTGCCCTTGCCGATGACTCAGGTATTGAAACCGCGAACCCCAACGGCAGATTTGCGTGCCCCCGATACAGAGTTTTTTCGTTCTCACCGGTTACGCACAAGGTCAATATTTGGAGTGATCGAAAGCCCCCGTGTTGGGGTTCGCGCAATAGAAAGGATGACAGCAAAAAGGCCTTGTGCCTGCGCTCAGCCCAACCTACACAAGCCGCACTCTGAATCTGCTTATGAATTAAATCCAAGAAATACAATAAGGCTCTGATAT
Source organism: uncultured Oleiphilus sp. (assembly GCA_964342385.1). Taxonomy (GTDB): domain Bacteria; phylum Pseudomonadota; class Gammaproteobacteria; order Pseudomonadales; family Halomonadaceae; genus Oceanospirillum. Next base: position 321 of record CAYFGP010000070.1, read on the forward strand.
CGAGATGATAGGAAAAGAAAAGGTTTTAGAGCTGAATCATATGGCCCAAACGGCTCTGTTTGGTTTCCATATAGCTCAGGTTGTGTTCCTGATAAGCCACCTGAATGGGCAAGCGGCTGACAGAAATACCAAACTCCTGCAAGCTTTGAACCTTTTCAGGATTATTGGTAAGCAGTCGCACACAGGATATCTCCAAAGAGGTTAATATCGCTGCTGCTAGGGCATAGCTTCGACTATCAACCGGCAAGCCTAGATGCAGATTGGCATCAACGGTGTCCAAACCCTGATCCTGTAATTGATAAGCCCGTAACTTGTTTTTCAGGCCAATCCCACGGCCTTCCTGACGCAGATAGATCAAAACCCCGTGACCGGCAGCGGCGATAATTTCCAGCGACTGATCCAACTGTTCACCACAATCACAGCGGCTGGAGGCAAACAGGTCTCCGGTGGCACATTCAGAGTGAACCCTTACGATAGGCTCCGCGTTTTGTTTAGCACTTCTTTTAAGGTCGCCCATCTGCAAAACAATATGCTCTTTACCATCGTGAGGGTCCGTCACCACGGTCATTAAAAACTCACCATAGGCAGTGGGCATAGGTACGCTAACGCTATCCTCAGCGTTTAATAAATCAGAGCTATATAGATCACTTTTCTTATGCATAAGAACCTCTAATAAATAGTCAGATGGTCCATAGAGTCACCCTACAAAAAAATGCACCCTGACATTCTCAGCCAGAGTGCATAAGGAGCATCGAAAGAGAGGGGGAGAGCTTACTTGGAGAAGTGAGGGATAATATGCTTACCGTACTTCTCTACGATGCTTTCTTCATCGCCGCTATCCAGGTAGATATTGAACTGAGTGGTGCCCACTTCTTCCAACTTCTTCAGCTTGGCGATATGGTCTTCAACAGAACCCAGTACACAGAACTCATCAACGATATCTTCAGTGATAAAGTCCAGGTATGGGTTATCACTCTGACCGTGCTTGGAGTAATCATAACCCTGACGGTTTTTGATATAAGAGGTCAGACTTTCCGGTACCTGACCGCTGTTATCACCGTATTTTTCAACGATATCTGCAACATGGTTACCTACCATTGCAGGGAACCATTTGGTTGCTTCCAGACAACGCTCTTTAGTACCGAAATAAGCTGGTGCGGAGGCAATCACTTCGTAGTTGCTCATATCACGACCGGCTTCGTTACCGGCTGCAATCGCCTGATCTTTAAACCACTGAATCAGAGCTGGTGATGCGATCTGCAGTACTACACCATCGCCCACTTCACCGGCGGTTTGCAGGGCTTTAGGACCGTAAGCACCGATATAAACCGGCAGCTCATAACCTTCTGCCCAAGGGAATTTCACCGGTGCCGGACATTCGCCGTACTGAACTTCCTCACCCCGCACCATGGCCTTAACCTTGGTGGTAAATTCAGCAACACGGGCCAGGTTAGCCGGTTTTTTACCCAGTACACGTACACCACTGTCACCACGTCCCAGACCGATATGGAAACGACCATTACTCTGTAGCGCCAGACTACCAAACAGACTCGCAGCCTGAGACCAATCACGGGCATTCGGGTGCGTCACACAAGGACCAAAGCTGATCTTGGAGGTATGCTCCATACACATGGCAATGGCTGGATAACACTCACGCCACAGTACGTGGGAATCATAGAACCAGCAGTGGGTGAACCCCGCTTCTTCTGCTTGTTTTGCCAGGTTACGTGCGCGCTCTGGGCTGATAAAGCCTTTAAAAGTAATACCAAAATCCATCGTTATTCTCCTAGTCAGGACTCTTTTGTTGTTATAAACAGCAGAAGTTATAAGTGGCTGCTGTTATGGATAGCTGTTGTTATCAATCTTTATGTATCGAACGTTTATAAATCGAGCTTTTACGAATCGCGCTCTATAAATAAAGGGCTATAAATAGAGAGCGATAAATAGCGCTTTGCTATTAATGGTCAGGTGCCCAGATCTTCACGCCGGCGTGAGAGAAAGGGACCTTCTTGGAAATATTCAAACGGATCAGAATCGGCGTGATCGCTTCGATGCAGCGGGCATTCACTGCAGGGCCTGCGTTATAGGCCTTCACATCAAGGCTTTCGATCAGCTCAATAACTTTTTCTTTTGCAGCCAGGTCATTACCACACACCAGAATGTCGCAGTTGATGGCATGACCCAGCTTGTTTAGCGTGGCGGCAGACACATTGTGCAGAGCACCCACTACAGGGATCTCATCGCCCAGTAAGTCTTGGGCTTCTTCTGTCGCAGAGCCGGCTTCAGGCATCGCCACCGCTTTAGGATCGCCATCGGCCAGAGGTACCACGATATCTACTAGAATTTTGCCGTTCAGCTCCGGTTTAATCGCTTCCAGCGTGGCGTTATGGGCGGCGTAAGGTACGGCCAGAATCACAATCTCATCCGCTGCAGCTGTAGCGGCCAGGTTATCGGCACCGCTGATAACACCGGTTACACCTTGCTGTTGCTCATTCAGTTCCTGGGCAATCTGTGCGGCACGCTCGCCATCACGGGAACCCAGTGCCACATCAACGCCAGCGGCAGCAAATCTCAGGGCTAAGCCTTTTCCTTGTGGGCCTGTCCCACCCAAAATAGCAATTTTCATCGGAATAGATCCTCTCGTTGTGGGCGCACAAGATCACGGGCAGAGCTGTCTGTTTTCTGCCAATCAACGCCTTTAAAAATCAAAACTGGTTTTTTGCCGTTTTTACTCATCAGCAGACCGGAAGCGGCTGCAATTTCATCGGCCAGTGCAGGAACGGTGACGGAAAGTACCCGTCCGTAAGCATCGATATCCCCGGCCAGATCCACTTTGCCCGGCACATTGGCCAGACCGACGGCGACATTCACCAGCCCCATACGCCAGGGGCGACCAAAGGTATCGGTAATAATTACGCCCAGGGATTTGCCGGTAGCGCTCTCGATCGAACGGCAGATCTCACGGGCACTGTGGTCAGGGTCATGAGGCAACAGAATGACCTTGCCTTCGGCATCGACATTGGATTCATCCACCGCCGCATTGGCGCAGATAAAGCCCAGACGGTGCTCGGCGATAATGGTGCCTTCCTCCTGATCCGGGCGTTTTGAGGTACGCACCAAGCGGTTGGACTCAGATAAAATCACCTGCACTTTGCGCGGGTCTTTATTCAGTTCTTTACCTAGGCTCAAGGCTTCTTCAGTCGGAGTGATCTCATTCAGGTCGATAATCTGACCTTCCTGTTTCGAGACCACCTTGTGGGCAATCACGATGATGTCGCCGTCATCCAGCTGATACTGCTGCTGATCAATCGCTGCCAGAATCAGTCCGTTCAGATCATCACCGGGATGGATATCTGGAATACCTTCCAACGCGACAATACTGACTTCGTTATTACAGTCATTAGCCATCTGCATACCGTTAGCAATTTGGACGTCATCAGCTATTTGAGCGCCATCGGTTATTTGAACGTCGCCAGCTATTTGCATGTTGCTAGTCATCTGAACTCTCCTATGCGGATCTTTTCTCGAACTCGGAATCAACCCGGCTTAAGTCCTCAGGGCGATCGATATCGTGGGAAAGGCTTTCTAAAAACACCCGGCGTGTATGCAGTCCTGCCTCAAAAGCAGCTAATAGATGCTTTCGGCTTGAGTTAGGGCCAAAACAGAACGGCATCACATCCGGTGGTGTGGTCATAATGGCGTTAGTGCCGCCATCGTATGACGGGCAAACAATCACGGAACGCTCGGACACCCGGTGATTTAACAGGGTTTCCATCTCACCAAGATCTAACGCCTGAATATCTCCAGGAATCACCAGCTGGCTATCAAAACCCCGCTCGGCGTTATAACGCGCGGCTTGGGATACGGCAGCATTAAGGCCTGACTGCTGTTCTTCCTGCTGCTCTACTCGTGGCGCTTCTATTAACACCTCAGCACCGTAACTCTCTGCAATCTGTTGAATCTCTTGTGATTCAGTCACCACCAACAAGTTATGCTGCGGATACATCTGCTGGAAAAAGCTGAGGTTTTTCTCAAACAGATACAGCGCCAGTCTCTTCCGCTCACTTGGGTTGAGTACCTTGGCCAAGCGGGTCTTTGAGCACTCTGGATTCTTCATTGGAATCACGATAGATAACTTCATAGCCACACCTCCTATTCCTTCCCATTCACTTAAAGCGGACTTAAAGCACCAGCTCGGGTTTAGGTTTATGGGTAGTATCTGCTTGTGCAGCAGAAGCCAGATCAAGCGTGCTTTCTTGAGAAGCTACCGCTTTGGTGTCTTGGTAGAGACCGACAATGGCTTCTGCCAATGCGATCTTTTCCTGGCGTTGGAACATCAGGGTATTGAGCGGAAAAACATGTTCGACTCGCTGGGTTAGTTCAGGCAAAACACTCAAGTCCTGTTTATCCACCACCAGGCCATCGATCAGCCCCTGATAGAAATCCGCGACACCCACCACATCACTACGATAACCCGCCACTTTCATCATGGAGTCCGCTGGGCCTTTCACTGTTTTGCCATTAATCAGTGGTGATACCGCGAGCTTAAATGCGGAGGACTCTACCAGTGCTTCACGTATACCCGGCACGGATAAAATGGGATGAATACTGACGATAGGATTGCTCGGCGCGATCACAATCAGGTCCGCTTCGGCAATCGCTTGCAGAGCTTCAGGCGTTGCTGTCGCGTTTTCGATACCTGTGATTTTGAAATCCAACAGTTCGGGTTTGCAGCCGTGTTTTACAAAATAATCCTGAAAATCGATCCAGCCGTTTTCCGTTTTAACCTTGTTATGAATGGCATCATCGGTCGGTAAGATAATCGGCGTATTCACACCTAAAGAGCGGGCGATATTGGTCGCAATTTCAGACGGCCTTACACCCTGTTTGCGCTGTTCGGTACGATAGATATGAGTGGCAAAATCCTTATCCCCCAGGTACATCCAGGTATCAGAACCCAGCTTTTTTAGCTGATCCAAAACCCGATTACTTTCCCCTTTAAGGCCCCAACCTTTTTCCTTGTCGATTTCGTCGGCCAGGGTATAGGTAAGGGTATCGATATCCGGGGACACCCAAAGACCATGGAACTCCTGATCATCGGCTACATTACCGATAATGCTGAACAGCTCGGCATATTGGCTAAAAGCAAAACCCTCGGCCATCTTGGCACCGCCGACACCACCGCTTAGCAGTAAGATTTTGATCGGTTGTTGGGCCTTAATCGTTTGCTGCAAATTCATGATGCGACCCTCCCTGATGTTGCTATCAGTTGGGCACCATTAATCGAGCGCTGAATCATGGAGTTAGTATGCTGAATCCCAGGTTCAATCCGAGCATCTGCAGCCTGCCCGAACTCTTCAACAACTTCATACTCTTCAACAACTCTGTATAAGGTATTGCGACGGACCGGTTCGCGGCCTGCCGTGCTGATCATGCGCACCATATCTTCCGGCACGATCTCCTGACCGTGTTTACCACCGGCCGAGCGGGAGATACTTTCGTTCATCAGCGTACCGCCCAGATCATTAGCCCCGGATTGCAGCATCTGCTGAGCGTAGTCCGGTCCGAGTTTGACCCAGGACGCCTGGATATTGTCGATCCAACCATTGAGCATCAGCCGGGCAATGGCGTGCATACGGATGTTCTCTTCAACCGTCGGACCCGGTCGGACATTGGGCGTATTCTGATACAGAGGGGATTCGTAATGGACAAAGCCCAGTGGTACAAACTCGGTAAAACCACCGGTCTGTTTTTGAATACCGCGAATCGTATTGATATGAGCGGCCCAATGTTCCGACCCATCGATATGGCCATACATAATGGTCGCTGTGGTTGGCAGGCCCAGATCATGGGCGGTGGTGATAATCTCGATCCACTGCTCTGTGGTCAGCTTATCCCGCGTCAATTGCTGACGGATCTCAACATCCAGAATCTCAGCGGCGGTACCCGGCATAGAATCCAGACCGTGATCCATCAGATCCTGAATAAACTCGGCAATGGAGAGCTTGCTTTTTGCTGCGCCAAACCAGATCTCAAAAGGAGAGAAGGCGTGAATATGAATGCCCGGTACCCGAGTCTTAACCGCTTTTAAAATGTCGCGATAGTGGGTACCTGGAATATTGGGATGCAGACCACCTTGAATACACACCTCGGTTGCACCTCGGTTCCAAGCCTCTTCTGCTCGGTCCGCGATCTCATCCAAGCTCAGCAACTCGGCATCAGTATCCTCTTTGCGCTTGGCAAAACCACAGAACTTACAGCCCATATAGCAGACATTGGTAAAGTTGATATTCCGGGTAATCACAAAGCTAGCCTGATTGCCTACGGCCTGTTTGCGGATATAGTCAGCGGTCGCGATCAATCCATCCAACTCAGCGCCGGTCGCGCCAAACAGCTTGACGGCATCCACTTCTGACAATTCACAACCTGCGATAACAGACAGGAGAATCGCCTGGATACTTTCCTCAACTCCCGACAACTGATGGATCAAATTCTGACGCTCAGAACGGCTCTTGTTCAGGCTTAGGACACTTGGTGCATTCATATTTCTTTCCTTAACTTCAAACACTTCTAAGAAAAGGCTTGGTGTTCATGTTCTGTTGAGCAGCCCTTAAGCGGCCCTGACGCTGAACAAACTGTCCGGGAAAGAGAACGTAAAGCGGATTAGATAAGGCAAGCTTGAGCAACAGCGTAATCGTGCTTATGGCATCAATTGTATTGATTGCGCTGATCACATTTGCTGCGCCAAAAACTGGCTTGTTGCTTCGTAAATAACCTTGCTTATCGGTCGCTGATGAGTGGGGAAAACACCCTTCATATTCATCAATACTGCGACTCCGTTTTTCTTCTTATTCTCGGTATCAGGTTTGCACTCACAAACTTTTTACCAAACGGTAAAAACATACTAGATTAAAATTTACCAAATGGTCAAGAAAAAAATAGAAGCGTAAAAAATCTGTAATACCAGGATCAAAATAAGCATCTAACTATTTGAAAATATTGATTTTTTGATCATAAAAACAAGAAGACGACGGGTACTTATAGCCGTTTAGGCCAAAGAAAAATTTCAAAAGAATTGAGATGAGATGACAGGATTCACGGAAAAATAACGAGACAGGTGCAGCTGAGGGCAGACTTTAAGAGCAACCAGGAAAGCCAAAAGGAGCACAACCTGGGACAGGCATTCAAACCGGAAAATAGAAGATCATCAAAGCGATTAAGTAGTGATATCAATATCAGAAATTGATGATCAAAAGGAGAGAAAAATAGCAACAAGGGTAAGCTCAACACCCAATCACAGAAATCTAACAATCACTGGTTTTGAGATTATGTTCTTACCCTAAACAGGTATGATTAAGCCAAAGTTTAGACCTAGCCCTGAGCTAGCTCAGCCCTACACCTTTAAGAATCACATGAGTCAGAAACTCGGTAGCAGCCTGGAAGTCTTTTTCTTCAAGCTCATCTTTGTTTAGCGATAGCTCAACCTGAGAAGAGAAATCCGCATAGGTCTGAGTGGATGACCAGATTAAGAAAAACAGATGATAAGGATCAATCGGGTCCATTTTTCCTGCAGCAATCCAATCCTTCACCAGTTGAACATCCGCTTCTAATACCGGCGTCAAACTGGACTTGAGATAGTCTTTTAAATGCGGCGCACCATTGATGATCTCAATCGCAAACACCTTGGATGCTTTGGGGTTTGTACGTGAAAGCTCGACTTTGCCACGAATATAGTTACGCAGCATTTCCGCAGGCTCTTCACCTTCCTGATCCAACAGGGCCATTTTTTCCAGCCACAGATCAAGAATATTTTCTAGTACACGGTGATACAGCACTTCCTTGGATGAAAAGTAATACAGCAGATTTTGCTTAGACATGCCAGCATGCTCAGCAATGGCCTCGATAGCCGTACCGTTATAGCCATTTCGAGAAAACAGGTCTTCAGCGATCTGAAGAATTTTAGCCTCATGGGCTTCTCTGATACGGGAACGACGACGAGGCTTTTTAGCAGAGGGTTCATCTGATGAACTTGTCATTATTTCACGATTCCGATGAATTAGTGGTATACGATTTAAATTATTTTACCATGTGGTAGATAGTAACCAAACCGTCTTGCACCAAATTAACGCACCATTTTGTCTAATTGCCCCTTTTTTATGCGCTTTTTACATTGATTAAACAGGGAGTTAGATAATATTAGCTGAAATGGGTTTCCACAGATCGTGGCCAATAAAAAAACGGAATAGTCCCTAGGGATTATTCCGTAATAAGCTCTGAATACAACCCCTCTTAACACTCAAAACAGTTCGATCCAGAGCATCTATTGGCAAAGCTGTATAGGGTCACTGTGTAGTGCAAATACTCACCATCTGATGTGTGTGGCAGTCAGAATAATGGGTATTTTTACATCGGTATTAACACACTGACATCTATACAACCGAAAGATGATTCTAAGGGGAAAACATCTTTACCCGATCACCAAAGCAACCGAGCAAATTCATCCTAGACAAGACTACTGAGGCGTTAAATTTTAAAAAACTAAATAGCGGTTAAATAAAAGGTTAACTTTGGCAAGCAGGATTCGTTACTCTAGCAAGCACGAAAACTGACGCGCTGCCTTTATCACTGACAAGGAATGAGTTGTGAAACAATCAAAGTCTCTTTTTACTTTTCAAAAGCTACCAGCCCGCTATGCCTTTGTGGTTATGCCCTTTATCCTATCCGGTTTTATGACCTTTATTGTCAGTTTTATCAGTACCTTACGAAGCGTTGGCTGGAATACAGGAACGCTAGATCTGTGGTTTGGCTCATGGCTAATTTCCTGGCTGATCGCCTTTCCTGTACTGCTACTTGTACTGCCTATTGTGCGTAAGCTGACGGCAATGATCGTAGAGCAGCCCACGCCTTAATAGGCAAAGCAACAATGAATCGTGCAGCCATCACCAATAGATCTCTTTAATATATTCAAGCGCATGCACATACACCGGATGCATATCAGACGTGATGGGTTGGTTTAGATTATGCCAAAAAAACTCAAAATCGTGACCGCCATCGTCCTGGGTATGGAATGTCCAGTGATCAGGTAACTGGCTGCACTCACAGCGCACAAAGTGCCATAGTTGCTGCTGAAAGCCACTTTCCCACTGACCAAGATAGTGGCTGTTATACACCGCCTTGATACCTGATTCTTCAGCCAGCTCCCTCAACCCTGCAGCCTCAATGGAATGATCGTTCTCTTCCAAGGTACCTTTCACTAACTGCACACCGGCCAATGGGTGCTTAAAAAGCAACACCTCTACGCCATTACGTCTACGGCGCAGTACCAGTGGGCAAACTTTCACTTGTCGGTGTTTCAATCGAGTATCCATACTCATTACTTTGCTTCTAGCCCCTGTTTCTGGTGGACTCTTATTTAAACTGAAATACCAACGGTAGCACTACAGCGACAATCAGCGACCACGCCGTATATACGGGTAGATACCTAGCTACAATAGCTTCCAAACTGGTCAGTCGCCGGTTTTGTTTAAGGCACTTAGCGTACTGGATCAGAATCAAAATCAGGTGCACAAAAATAGTCAGATTGGCTCCTGTGACGACCAAACGATTCACTGTTAAACCAAACTCCAGCCAACGGAATAAAATTGCCGAAAGAGCGATAACATTTACCACCAGAGTGGCTGCGACCAACAGTACATTGATGTAATCAGAGAGCTGAATATGACTCGCTCGTTTTTTGCCTGAGATCGAGAAAATGGTCAATGCCAAAATCACTAGCAGCAAGCCATTAAACAGAATAAGAAAATCCCTATCTGTAAAAGGACTTCTACCCTGATAAAAGGTCGCAACCAGATAAGCCAGAATGGTAATCAGAAACAGCGGGGAGAACACATTAGACAGCATAGGCGCAAAGCGACTCTGGCGTCCCTGAATGGTATCAAATAGGTAGGTTGCGACCACGGGGGCCGATACCAGACCCAACACCACCACATACTCCATATACCACTCATCAATATCCAGATCGATCAAGTTAAACAATCCTAAGGTGATGGCCGTTAGCACCATACCACCTAATAAAATCAGCGAGGTATAGATAAGCATTTCACCGATATAGCGGATAAAATTTAACCGAGCCTCAACGCTGTTCCATTGATCAGACATAAAGCTGGCCGCTAGTAGACTCATCGCAAACAGAGGTAGATGGATCAGCGCCATAGTGATCGAATCTGAAGAATCTGCATCAGGCAGCACGAGCAGATAAGTGATACAGCCAGCAATGCCCAGAGCAACAACACTTCGCATTCTCTTGTTTGTCGCAGTTATCCAAAAATAGGCCGCGACAGCCGCGATCGTAATCAAAGGCATAAACCTAGGGTAATACCAGCTATCATCCACCGGGAGAAAAGCAGGTATTTTGGTAAACAAACCGGCTACCAGGCAAAGCACAACCAAAGCCGCAACAGAGATTTTTTGTATGGCAGCTGGTGGCAAATAGCTCAACCGAGCCTGCCAGACGCGCAGGGTTTCTGAATCCGACTTGTGCTGGATGGCATCTTGGAAATCAGCTTCAAACTGTTCTGGATCACTACGGTAGTGGTGTTCCAAAACCTCGGGTTGATCCAGGTTTTTCAAGATTGGATTGTCTGACATAGTGTTCCCTAACGCTCCAAGCGATAGTGCGGATAAGGTGATGATCTGTGCGTATTACTTTTACTTAACGTCGACGCAAAACCTGTAGGGTAGAGAATCTTCTTACCTACTATAAATTCACTCATTGGAATCCACATCGCCTTAAACTCTGCTTGGCCTTCATTTCCAATGTAGACCTTCCTTTCGTAAAAACTGAGATCTGTAAATTGAGCGTCTAAAATAAAAACGATTTCATGGCCGGGCTGACCGTTAAACTCAAAAATATTCTCAAACACCTGAAACTGATCGTTGACCGTGATTGTTGTATTGAGCTCTTCATGAAACTCACGAATGGCTGCATCTTTAACACGTTCACCAAACTCAATTCCCCCTCCCACTGGGCGATAAAAGGTTTCATCCTTTTTAGGATCGTAGCCTTCTAAGACAAAGAGGTGATCCTCTTTTTCAATCCTGCAAATTGCGATATTTCTGATGTTCAATGTTGTTCCTTAAGCTTGGCTCATTCTATTCAACGAAGAAGTACAGCGTATGGACCCCGATGTACGAAGTACTTAATAACTGGAACTGAGCTCTTGCTGAATTAAGGGCGTCAGCTGTTTTCTATCTATTCCCATTACCTTAAAGGCCCTGGCAACCACACCGTATTCCATTTCTGCTGCGACGCTAAGAACGTGGGCTCCAAGTAAAGGTCGGTCTTTATCTTTTTGCTTGAGTGCGTAGAGTGCCTTCATTAACGCTTGGCCGGATGGCTGCGAGTTATGAAACATCTTGTCCGTTTTCACGGGTTCTGAACTGATCTCAACCTCTCCTTCAATCCCTATAGAGGTCAAAGCGTCAGAATATTGTTGGCTAATCGCTGCTTTGAACTGGTCAGCATCGGTGTCCATTTTTTCAAATATGCGTCGGGCACTGCCATCATCCAGATTTAAAGCAGAGAGTACAAAGTGTTCCGCTCCAGGTTCCTCTTTGCCGCCAAGGTGTGCGTGTTCATCGGCTCCTGTCATTAATTTGCTGATGGTTTTCATATCCTGAAATCGCAGCTTTATCCTTTTAAACATCACTCTCTCCTTAACTGTCTGTTTTAGAACTTGAAATGTTAGCCGAATGGCGTTTATGAGCCGCCTGTTTCGACACACCTAAGGCACTTGCAATTTGTGACCAGCTCCAGCCTTGCTTTATGGCTTCTTTAACAGCTTTGCGCTCTAACTGCTCTGCCATGTGACGAAGTGCAACAACAGCCGCCAGTGCCTCTTCAGGATTATCCGCTGGTGGTAAGGAATTAATTTCTTTCATGCGTCAACTTTAGTTGACGTGCGAAAGGTCGTCAATAAAAGTTGACGAACTGGAGAGAGATTACGCTCTTTAAGTCATATGATAAAAGAGCCGAGTTTGCTATATCTTTGGCAATTGAGGCAGATAAAGAGATGCTATCCTAGGCGTCATTTTAGGTAATCCTCAATATCCACGCCTTCTGTGCTGCCGTGATTGGTGCGTGCATCATACTCTTCGTCGAGTGTGCCCATCTGCTCTATTAATTGATTGGCAATTTCTGAGGCCTTGGCATCCAGCGTTTTACAATCATTGGTGGGTTGTAAGCGGGAGATCTCTTGTTCGCCTAAATAGGCAGTATCAATAGCATGTTGGCCATGATTACGTTCATGGTACATAAGCCGCGGATACCAGCGGTTCCAGATCTGTTTTACTTTGCTATTACTGTAATGAGGGACCAGGCGAGGCATGGTATAGGTGATGTCAACCGAGCTTGTTACTTCGACGATGCGACACTTTCCATTGCGAGTCTTCCAAAACCATTCCCACTCTACGTAGCTATTGGTATAGCCAAGAAACTGCTCATCGTCCTCCATTATTGGGCTGGCACTAAACAGCTCTGCAAGCATCGTAGCAGGACTCGTGGGTTCAACATTGTAGTATTCTATGGTTTCAACCACCTTTGGTGCTCCAGATGCCAAGCTAGAAAAGAGCAGCAGAAGCAATGACATAGCTCTCATAAAAGGCTCCTATGAGAAATAGCAGGGTCAATATCTTTATTGAGGACCTGGAATAAAGGGTAGTTGAGGCAAGTAGAAGCAGAAGATAGTTCCAGTTCTAAAAGTCGACCAGTAGTATATCCTTCCAGCGCTTGGTGGTTCTGACTCTATCAATTCTAGCCTTTGTTCTCTTTATCGTATTCCTGCCGTGCCTTACGGATTTCACCATGATGATCTCCGGCCCAGGAGACCAGCTGCCATACGGATGAGGTTAGTCCTTTGCCCAGCTCCGTTAATTCATACTCTACTTTCACCGGGACTTGAGGATAAACCGTGCGCAGGACAAAACCATCCCGTTCCAGGTCACGTAGGGTTTGAGTCAGCATACGTTGCGAGATGCCTTCAATACGCGATTTTAAAGAGTTAAAACGGTCTGGGCCGTCAACCAGAGCAAACAGAATCAGAATTGACCACTTATCTCCGATCTGAGCGACCACATTACGCACAGGACATTCCTCATTATTCAGAAAGACCCGTCTTTCGCTGTCTTGCTGTGCAGCCATTATTTATTCCCCATGGGTTATCAAAAGGTAACTTAGCGACCAAATACTGCCTTATTGTCACCTAACACTCAATTCAATAACCTAGTATATAAAAGTAACTTATGTAAAAAAATACCAGTTGATAACCTAACAGTAGGTCCTAGCCATGACACAAGCTCTGTTGAATAAAGCCCTGACTCAATTTGCTTCTGATAAGCCAGAAATCCTGGAGGATATTTTTGCCCCCCAGTTCATTAAGGTCGGAAAATTTGATATTCGCTATGTGCGCAGAGCCAAGCCTCTGGCTCCAACACTAATACTGCTTAATGGCCTACCTCAGAGTATTCGCATGTGGGAGTCCAATATTGACGCTTTCAGTGACAAATTTGATGTACTGGCTTTTGATATCCCGGGCTTTGGTTTATCACCGGCACAAGAAGCAGATATGTCACCCAGCCAACTAAGCGAAGTGATTATTCAAATGATGGATCACTTTGATATTAAACAAGCTCATCTGGTGGGCCCAGATGTGGGAGTGCCTATTACCCTTACGGCTGTGATCAATCATCCCAAACGTTTTTTGAGCCTGAATATTTTTGATGGCCCTGGCAGCTTTCCACCAAAACTGTCACCGATTTTGATGGCCGTGATCAAATCCCGTTTTGTACGTTGGTTAGCCAAGGGCATAAACAAAAAGTCGGTGATGAAAACCAACTTCCTGACGGCAGTTAATGAAGGCTATCACCACTACCAGCCATCCAAACGAGCGGTGAAAGAGTACTACGATATCGCTTTTAACGTGCAGGCTCACAAGTGTGCCATCAGCTTCTTTGGTACTTATGAAAAAGAGCTGCCATGGATTGAGCAGAGATTAAAAGAGATCAAAGTGCCCACCCTGATCACCTGGGGTAAACAGGACCCGTTTGTACTGGTAGATAACGCTGAGGTTCTGGCTCAACAAATCCCTAACAGCAAGAAAGTGATCTTTGATAACGCTTCACACTTTTCTTCAGAAGATGCGGGGCAAGCGTATGTAGACTTGTTGATTGATTGGATTGAAGCTAGTGCTGACCTGAAAAAGGCCAGCTAGAAGCGTTTTGGCAATCTTCGGCTAGTGGCTGGAGAATGAAATACTTTGTTATAGCGAAACTCTTGTGTGAGTACTTATGGTTATTATCCGGTAGCATTGTGATTAGCACGTTGAGGTGGACTTCCTGGGCTGAATCAGGCATTAAGAACCTCTTGAGTACGGCTGGAAAGTAGAGACACTTTCCAGCTAATGAGGTGTATTAGTTCAGATAAGGAGTACTGTTTGTGGATTTTCTACAGATACTGAGCTTTGTGTTTGTTGCAGCCTTGCTGGTGATCTCTCCGGGACCTAATGGTTTGCTGATTGCCAAGACTGTTCCGGTTTCAGGAAAAGCAGCCGGTTTTGCTAATATCGCAGGCTTTATCTCTGCTTTCTTTGTCCATGGCAGTTTGTCTGTATTGGGACTATCGGTGTTGTTGGTGCAGTCAGCACAGGCTTTCCTGATCTTTAAACTGTTAGGTGCAGCTTATTTGTGCTGGATTGGCGTCAAGTCACTGCTGGAAGCTTGGAAAAGCCGATCCGATATAAGCCCCGAAGCGGATCATTCCGTGCCACAATCTCAGAGACCCGTATCTCTTAAAGGGGCTCTGATTGAAGGCTTTTTCACCAATGTGTTGAATCCCAAAGTATCAATGTTTTACCTGGCCGCTTTTCCGCAATTTATACCGGCAGGAGGAGGGATGTCATCGGCCTTCCTGCTGGTAGTATTGCACTCCTTGATCAATCTGGTCTGGTTCTCAGGCATGATTATTTTATTGGCCCGGATGAAGCAGGCTGCCCATAACTCTACTTTTACTCGTTGGCTGAAATCTGTGACGGGTGCCGTTTTTATCGGCTTTGGCGCAAAGCTGGCATTTTTAAAACCAGTGGAATAACACGGTTTAAACTCTCAGGATGTCAGAAACTACAGTTAATAGTTAGCTCCGTCATCCCGAGAGTGCCTATGCTGCAAGCACGTATTACATCTAAGCTCATTTAGCCAAGCTTATATAGCTACAGCAGTACCCGCTACGGTGATGCCACCACTTGTGGGAATTGTCACTTCCAGCAAACTGGGACGGCCCATAATGACACCCTGATGCACTGAGATATGAGCTGGAGCCTGAATTAAGTTTGCTTCTCTTAAATAGCCACCCAAAGCCGCCGCTGCCGCACCAGTAGCAGGATCTTCTACCACACCGCCAATAGGGAAAGGGTTGCGACTGTGAATTACCTGATCACTTTCACGCCAGATTAACTGCAGTGTGGTGAGGTTTTCTGCCTGCATCAGCTGTTTTAAGCGATCAAAATCATAGTCCAGATTATCCAGACGCTGTTTTGAACCTGCCGCTATCACAAAGTGCCAATTACCGGAGTAAGCGTTCGCCGGAGGGATTGATGGATCAAGCTCATGCAATTGCCAGCCCAGAATCTCTAAAATTTGTTTGAGCAGGGATTCAGATGCAGGCTGATATTCAGGCTCTATGGAAGTCAGGGCTGCAGTTTTTAGTGAGCCTTCTGTTTTAACTGTGACAGGCACCTCACCTACGGTGGTACTTAGTAGGTAAGTGTTATCACCATCAGATTCCCCCAGAGCGACGCCACTGGCAATGGTAGCATGGCCGCAGAAAGCAACTTCTGTTTCTGGGCTGTAGTAGCGAATGGTGCGCTTTTGGCCTGTGCTGGGGGCGATGAAAGCCGTTTCAGAAAAACCGACCTCAGCAGCGATGGCTTGCATCTCTTGTTCTGAGGGCAATTGATCACCAATCCATACACCTGCTGGGTTACCGCCTTCCGGTGTTTGAGTAAAAGCGGAGAGTCGACGCAAGGTGCCCTGTGTGTTGTTCTGTGCGTTATCCTGTGTGGCGCCTTGTGAGGTGCCAAGTGTCGTGTGAGCACTGTTTTGAGAAGCGGCCGTTGCTGTTGTTAAAGCATCTGTTGTCATGTGAGTTATGCCTATATCTGATCGAATGTAGCTGATTAATGTGTTCTGTTTTATTGGTGTTCTGTTTTGCAGGTGTTGTGTTTATTGGCACTGTATTCATCAACGCCGTGTTTATCGAAACTATAGGGTGTTTTATATTGAGCAAAAATACTTAAAAAAGTACATCAGGTGTTTATTAATGCACATCAATGAGATGAACTGGAACGACTTAAAGTTCTTTTTAGCGCTATCAAGACAAGGCTCCCTGAGTGCGGCTGGTCGTGAATTAGGCGTAAAACATACGACAGTGGCACGTCGTATTCAGACACTGGAAAGTCATCTGGGGACTAGATTGTTTGATCGTTCCCGCTCAGGTTATGCCATGACTCAGGCGGCAGAAAATCTGTTCGAGCAAGTTGCTGCTCTGGAAGAAGGTGTTCAGAGAATAGATCAACAGGGTTCCGGGATGGATGCCGCTCTGTCGGGTCCATTGAGACTGACCATCGCCCATGAGTTAGCCAATCGTTTGATTATTCCCGAATTGGAGCGTTTTTGTTGTAGGTATCCAGAAATTGAACTGGAGCTGATCATGACCAAAAACCTGATGGATTTGAAGGCCATGGAAGCTGATCTGGCGTTACGTATGACCCCAAATCCACCAGAGGATCTGGTCGGGCGAGAATTAGTAACTATGAAGCACGGTATTTATGGTCCAGAAGCTATGGTTGATCAACTAAACTCAAGGGAGAAAGATCTGAAAGAGGCTCAGGTTAAAGTGATCCTGTTTGATGATGAGATCACTCCACCTTCTTGGGTCACTGATCACTTTGAGCAATTCAGTGTCGTGCTCAGAGTCGATGATGTCGGTTCTATGGCTGTTGCGGCGGCCAAGGGCATGGGGTTAGTAAAGCTACCTTGTTTTATTGGTGAAACGGAATCGGGCTTAAAACGATTGGATCTGGCTATACAGCCATCAAAGTGGGGCATATGGATGTTATACCACGCCGATTTGCGTGAAACTGCCCGAGTGAGAGCCTGTAAAGAGTTTATCGAGCAAATTGTGCAGCAGAAACAAGCTATTTTTCATGGCGAATAAAGAAACACTGGGTATTGGGTTACTCTTTACATGGGCGCTTGTCGTAGCAAGCACCATTTTTTGGTTGGGGCCTATACCCCAGAATATGCAGTACCATCATTTTGCTGATACAGAGCGCTATTTAGCGCTGCCAAATGCTCTTAATGTGATTTCTAATTTACCTTTGATTTGGCTGGGTATATCAGGCTTTCTGGCTTTTAGTCGAGGCGAGAATAAAACGTTACAGATTGTCCGCAGCAATCTTTTGGCTTATCGATTGTTATTCCTCTCGGTTGCTTTGGCGGGCTTTGGCTCGAGTTATTACCATCTTGAACCGAGTAACGACGCTCTTCTTTGGGATCGCTTACCGATAGCGATGGGATTTATGTCCCTGTTCTCCATCGTGATTGCTGAATATATTTCGGTTGCTGTTGGGCGAAGATTGCTATGGCCGCTCGTTGTGGTTGGTGCGTTATCTGTATTCTATTGGTGGTCCAGTGAGTCTATGGGGGCAGGCGATCTCAGGCCTTACTTGCTGGTGCAGTTCCTACCCATTTTAACTCTTCCTATTGTGTTGCTGTGTTTTAAAACCGATTATGTGGCCGCTTCTCGTTATTGGTTACTGTTGGCCTGTTACGTACTGGCAAAACTATTTGAGCACTTTGATTATCAAATTTATGAGTTGTCTGGTGTGATCAGTGGCCACACTTTAAAACATCTTATGCCGGTATTAGGGCTTTGGTTTCCGCTGAAAGCGTATCAAAAAGAGCAGGTTTAAAATCCAGTCAGTTGCATAGGGTTTACCTGAAAGTCACGCACTGTATTAAAGGAGTTGGTGCATATGTTAATAAATATTCCTGTACCTAAAGGTGCGCAATTTCCTCGTGTGGCGATCAGCCATCAACCGACGCCTTTAGAGTTGATGCCCAGGCTGTCACAAGAATTGGGTTGTCAACTATGGATCAAACGAGATGACTGTACAGGGCTTGCCGGTGGCGGCAACAAAACCCGCAAGCTGGAGTATCTGTTGGCAGACGCCAACAAACAGGGAGCGGACACGTTAGTGACTATCGGTGGTTTCCAGTCCAATCATGCCCGACAAACTGCGGCGGCTGCGGCTAAGTTTGGCTTTGCTTGTGAGCTGGTGTTGGAATCCGTGGAAGGCACACCTAAAAAAGATTATTCCGACAATGGCAATATTTTGTTGGATAAGCTGTTAGGTGCCAATCTGCATACGTTAAAGAAAAATCAGAAGTCAGAGACCTACACCGATAAGCTGACGAAAAGGCTCCGGGACGAAGGGAAAAAGCCTTATCTGATTCCTGTGGGTGGTTCTAACCCTATTGGTGCTTTGGGCTATGTACGTTGCGCCAGTGAGTTGGTTCAACAGATCAAAGAACGTGGTATTAAACTGGACCAGATTGTGTTGGCCAGTGGCAGTGCTGGTACTCAGGCAGGCCTATTAGCAGGACTTATTCTGGAAAAAGTGGATATCCCGGTTTTAGGTATTAACGTCAGTCGGGATACGGAAGATCAGGAAGCTATGGTGCAATCCCTTCTGGAAGAAACGCTACAGTTAATGGGTTTATCACCCGCTCTGGCCCAAGGACGAGTGCATGCGGATGGCGGTTATTATGGACCGGGTTATGGTATTCCTACCGAGGAAACGCTAGAAGCGGTGAAACTGTGTGCGCAACAGGAAGGTATCTTGCTGGACCCGGTTTACACCGGTAAAGGGATGGCGGGCTTGATTGATAAGTGCCGCAGTGGTGATTTTTCTGAAGGGCAAAATATTCTGTTTCTGCACACGGGCGGCAGTCAGGGGCTGTTTGCTTACAAGAGTGTGTTTGAAGACTAGATGTGAGGTTGAGCTAGGCAGGGTATGGAGTGAGTGCCTTTATTGCACAAATCACACTTATCCACAGAAAAAGTGGGTAAGCTTGTGAATATCTTGTTTCTGATCGGTTTTTGTTTATCTTGTTGAATAGGCTGCTGAATTTACAGCATTTTAAGTTGTTAATAGTGCCTGATAGATATGTTGCGTTTTGGACTGGCTGGTGGGCTGCTTAGTGCTTTGATTAGTGACCTGATTAGAGTGCTTGAGCGGGAAAGTTTGCTTTACTCCCACAGTAACCGGATTGGCTACTGCAGGAGTAAAGAAGGCTGATTTATTCAGAGATAAACAGCCTGGGACAGATCTTATCCAGAAAGGCTTTAAAGCACCTTCGATAGGAACTGTTGCAGACGCGGGTGACTTGGATTGTCGAAGAATTTCTCCGGCGTTTCCTCCACCAGCAAAGCACCGTCTTCCATAAAGAGTACGCGGTCAGCTACTTCACGGGCGAAGCCCATTTCGTGAGTTACCACCACCATGGTCATGCCTTCGGCAGCCAGGCTCTTCATTACGTCCAGTACTTCACCGACCATCTCTGGATCAAGTGCTGAAGTCGGCTCATCAAACAGCATGATATCCGGGCGCATCGCCAAGGCACGGGCAATCGCCACACGCTGCATCTGACCACCCGATAGCTGAGACGGGTAGTTGTGCATACGCTCTGCCAGACCTACCTTATACATCAATTCACGGCTGTGCTCTTCCACCTCTTTCTTGTCGCGTTTAGCGACAATACGAGGAGATAGCATGACGTTCTCCAGCGCGGTTTTATGTGGGAACAGGTTAAAGTTCTGGAACACCATACCCACATTTTCACGCAGCTTATTGATGTTGGTATCTTTGGCATACATATCGATACCATCCACCACCAGCTTACCAGCCTGAATCTTTTCCAGCTGGTTCAGGGTACGTAGAAAGGTGGATTTACCGGAACCAGAAGGCCCCACAATCACCACTACCTCACCACGATGAACGGTAGCCGTCACGTCTTTCAGGGCATGCAGTTTGCCGTAATACTTATCAACGCCTTCGGCGATAATGATTTTTTCAGGTGCATTAGTCACTGGCCGATAACCTCTTTTCAAGACGTTGAATTGCCCACGACAGTGCACTGGTCAGTACCAGATAGAGCAGGGCAACGGTAAACCAAACCTCAAACGGCGCAAAGCTACCGCTCACAACCTCACGACCGGCTTTGGTCAGATCGGTAATAGAGATCACAGATACCAGAGAGGAGTCTTTAATCAGGTTGATAAACTGACCGGCCAGAGGTGGCAGAGTGCGTTTAAAGGCCTGCGGCAGAATGATGTAGATCATCGCTTTTGGGTAGCTCATACCCAGCGAGCGTGCGGCTTCCATCTGACCGACAGGAATGGATTGGATACCGGAACGCACGATCTCAGCCACGTAAGCTGCTGTAAAGACAGACAGAGCAATCACACCGGCGGTAAAACGCTCCAGATCCAGTACCGTACCGAAGAAGAAGTACATGATAAAGATCTGTACCAGCAGCGGCGTACCCCGGATCACTTCGATATAAAGAATTGCCAGGTTCCGCACTGCCGGGTTAGCGCTAATCCGCATCAGGCCGATTAAGAGACCCAATACCAGGGCTATAACCAGAGAGTAGAGGGAGATCTCAATGGTAACGATCAGACCTTCGATAATTGGCCCGATCTGCCAGCCTTCCAGCGTCGCAATCAGATCACCTTCAAAGATCAGATCACCTTCGGCAGCCACCATCTCGGTGTATTCGGTAATGATAATAGGATCGTCACCACTATCCAGCACCAGCTCCAGAGTCTTGCCGTCGCTGCCCAGTTCTAAGGTGCCATCACCCGGAGCGGTAATCTCCTGAGGTTCGGTATTAATGATGTAAGGTACGACGCGATCCCAGCGCCAGGTGTAATCGATTTTGCCGCTGGCCAGGTATACGGAGTAGCACATGGCGAACACAATGGCGACAAAAACACTATTCCATAGCCAGACTCTCTGCTGATCTTGCATAACTTTATTAAGCCCTGGAACGTTATTAAGAGTAGAAAACAAAAAAGCACAACCCGGTGTACCGAGTTGTGCCTGCCTGAACACAGCATTTCACTGGGTCGCTGCAACGATCAGAGATGCTTTTGTTCAGGTGCAATTAAAGCTTAGCGTAAGCGCTAATACTTACTGAACCTGTTTCAGCCAAGCGTCAGATTTGAACCACTTGTTGTAAACACGCTCATAACGACCGTCACCCTTGATCTGGCGCAGGTAGTTATTCAGGAAGTTCAGGAAGTCTGGATCACCTTTACGGACTGCCCAACCCAGAGGCTCATACGTGAAAGGTACTTCGATGTGAGAAACCTGACTTGGGTTTTGAGAAGAGTACAGAGCGTTGAATGGCAGATCGTAAACAAATGCGTCTGCTTTACCATTGGCTACTTCCAGAACTGCATCTGCCTGAGTTTCGAACAGGCTGATTTCAGCTTTACCGATCAGACGTTTAACCGCTGCTTCACCGGTGGTACCCAGTTTAGTTGCAACAGTGTAGTTACCATTGTTCAGGTCTTTGTAGCTCTTAACCTTACCTTCCAGCTTAGGGTTCAGCAGGATGGTCTGACCGATTACAACATACGGGTCAGCGAAGTTAACTTTCAGGTTACGCTGAGGAGTGATGGTCATACCGCCCATGATCACATCACACTTGTCGGTCAGCAGCGCAGGGATAATACCGTCCCAAGCGGTGTTTACAGGAGTGAACTTAACACCCATGTCTTTGGTCATCATCTTAGCCAGATCGATATCAAAACCGATGAAACCGCCTTTTTTAGACTTCATTTCGAACGGCATATAGCCCGCATCGAAACATACTTTCATCGCGCCACGATCCAGGATGTTATCCAGAACAGACTCGTTTGCACTTGCGCTAGTGTATGCAACGCTGGCACCAACCAGAGTTGCAGCCGTTGCTGCTGACTTCAGAAACTTCTTCATGTAGTAAACCTTATAGATTATTTTTGTGTCACAAAGAGGCCCCAGCGACTTTGTTAGTCGCTTCTAATACGACCAAGGAGGTATTGCGGAGCAGGTTCGATTCTTTGTGCAATCGGATTGGATTATCAGCTCTAACTCTAATGAATTCAAGGAATAGAGTGATATGTTGTTACGTGCTGATTACAAAACGGTAAATATTTCTTCACAGTAGTGATAAAAGGAATTTATTTGCTGTGGAAGATAAAATTTATCAGCTTGAGAAGAGTGATCCTCTAGAGAAGGTTGCTTTTGCAATAAGGATTATTGGAGCAGGTTTCACCATTAAGTAAAGCTTAACTAAAAGTGAGAGATAAGAGCTTGGCAGTCGTGTTTTTCAAGGCGTTAGAAGGTCTTATGTTGGTGAGAGATAGGGTTTTCTATAGCTGAGTTAAACACAACGCAAACAACTCATTCTGACTGGATATATTCAGTCGGCCATAAGCTCGCTTTCGGTAAGTCAGCACGCTTTGAGTTTTGATCTCCAGATCCAGGCTGATACCTTCCGAACTCATACCCAATAACACGCGGGCACATACCTGAAGTTCACGCTGTGTTAGAGAGTTATCGATTTTATTGAGCCGTTCCATCAGGGTTTCGATCTGGTTCTCACGGGTCATAAAGGGAGATAGTGAACCGGTTAAGCGAGCATGGCGAATGGTCAATGCCGATAGCAAACTACTGAGTTCGCTAAGTTGATGTATATCCTGAGTACTAAAACGTTCCTGGGTGCGGAACAAGTTTAGGCAATAAAGTCCTTTATCTGCTTTAGTTAATATCGACAGGCGATCTACAATCCCCATCTTTTCATACCACAGTTGTCGATAGCCCTGATCTGAGATCTCTTCTGCCTGCAGTCGACGTACCAGAATGGTTTTGTCAGCACCGAAGTGTTCTAGAAACTCCTTATTGGGGTCCAGCCGATAGTAGATCGACAGGTAAAGCTGCTGCATCGTCTTAGTGATCGCAACGTTATGATCACTGGCTGATAGCAGATAGGTAATTTTATCCTGTGCTTCCAGATGTACCAGAGATAGGTGATTCAGCTCACACTTCAAATTCAAAGTAGTCAGTAGGGTTTCAGGGAAGGTTACCTGGCCTAAGGTGGCGACTAGCTGAGCAATATCATCGTATTGCAGGTTATTAATCTGATTAACCAAAATATATTTCTCTTATTCCCCCTGCCACATTCAAACAGCAGTGTCTTGTACCTGTCTGTAGGGACAGACAGAAAATCAGCTCGCTCGTAAGATCTCCTTTAAATCATAACCAGCAACAACGACAAAAATAAAGGAGTCTATCTTATGGCACATTTACGTCCTTTGGAGAACCACGAAGTGGACCAGGAACTGCGCAATATGTTTGAACACTATGAAAATACCCGTGGCTTCTGCCCGAACAGTGTTAAAACCATGGCGCGTCGCCCAAATATCTCCAAAACCTTCGGTAAGCTGAATCAGGTGATTCTGTATGAAGGCACCGTACCTGAAGAGCTGAAAATGCTGGTGGCCTTGGCATCAAGCTTGGCTTCAGGTTGTCGTTACTGCCAGTCCCATATGGCGAACCTGTCCAGTATTTATAAAGCGCCGGATGAAAAAATTGCTGCGATTTGGGAGTTTGAAAGTAGTGATCTGTTTAGCGATGCCGAGCGCGCAGCGATCAAGGTGGGTATCAAAGGGGGGACTTTGCCTAATGATGTTTCCTCAGAAGACTTTGACGATCTGAAAAAACATTTCAGTGAAAGTGAGATTGTAGAGATTGTCGCAACAGTCGCTCTGTTTGGTTATTTGAACCGTTGGAATGACACTATGGCTACGGAGTTGGAAGAGTTATCAACCCAAGTCACTGAACGTGCAGTAGGTCATACCGATTGGGATGCGGGTAAACACGTATAAGGGGGAAAACCATGAGCTCTATCGAAGTAACAGACAGTGATTTTCAGGCCCTGATTAACCGTTCCGATCAACCCGTTTTATTGGATGTTTGGGCACCTTGGTGCGGGCCGTGCAAGATGGTTGGTCCGGCGCTTGAGCGTTTGGCGGATAAGCAACCGGACCGTTTTCAGGTCGCTATGGCCAATATGGAAGTCTTTGAAAAAAGTGCTGAACAGTTTGCTATCAAAGCTACTCCCACATTGATTCTATTTAAGGGTGGTGTTGAAGTGGCACGTCGTTCTGGTGCCATGATGGAAAGCCAAATCAGTCAATGGTTGGATCAGCATCTGTGACAACATTGGTGACTGTGATTGAGCTTGTAACTGATCTTGTAAAAAAGAACAGGTAGCTGGGGCATAGAGCTCTTGATTTTGAAGTAGCTAAGCTCAAGGTAGTAAGCTTAGGTTACACTGGGGATTATTCACTGGTGTAACCTGATCCGCTATCTCATTGCTACCTCATGATTGTTTCAATATGTCTGATCTTTTCCTGGATGTTCTGAGTTACTTTCCAGATGTTGTGTACTGTTTTCAGCTTGTAGTTAGTTATCCATTTTCCGCTTTGCCCAACTTAAACGTCACCATAGCTAAAGCTGTCGCAAGTAATAACGTGACAGGTAGCATCACCAGATCAATCTGCATTACCAGAGGGGTAATTTGCGCTACGGCAGAACCCACCAACAACTGGATAAAACCCAGCATACCCGTTGCGGTAGCAGGTGCCGTTGTAGCGGTACTGATCGCGGCAGATTGTGCATTAGGCTGGCTTAACCCCCGGCCAAATGTAAACAAGGCCATAGGAATAAACATCGCCTGATAGCTGATGCCTTGAGTGACAAATAGCACCAGCATCAGGACTGCAGCCAATAGGGACAGGCTATGTCCCAACGGGATCATACGGTAGACCCCTAACTTAGCCGAGATCTTACCGGCGGTCATACTACCCAGAAAGAAGCCTCCCGCGACCAGTAAAAACCAGTTACCGTAATCGGCAGAGCTACCGTCTAAGGCTTGATCGACGACAAAAGGTGCACTGGTCATAAAGGCAAAGAAACAAGCGGCAATCAAGGTGCTGGAGAGCACCATATACAGATACTGACGGCTTTTGATCACTTCCCGATATTTGCCAAACAGCTGGCCGATGCCACCTCCCTGTCCCAAAGACTGAGTGTTATTGGGCACATAAAAGATCGCCCCTAACCACACCAGAGATCCCAGAATCATGGAGAGATAAAATATCGACTGCCAGCTAAAGGCCAGATTCATATAGCCGCCTAGAGTTGGTGCAATGGCCTGAGCCGAAGCGATACCCAGAGTGATATAACCCAGATACCCCGCCGCTTTGTCCCGCCCGTGCTGTTCCACCAGAATGCTACGCGCCAGTAACATTCCGGTGCAACCCCCCAGTGCCTGAAGAATACGACCCAGCAAAACCTGCCAGATCTCAAAAGCCAATGCACCGAGCAAACAACCGGCGATATGAATCAGAAAACCCCAAAGTAGAATAGGACGGCGACCGTAACGGTCTGCCAGGGGACCGCTCAGAAACTGGCCAATCGCCAGGGTGAGCAGATAGAGGGTAAAACCCAGTTGCACAGTGAACTGATCGGTATCAAAAGCCTCTACCAGCCCTGGCATCACAGGGGCAAAGATATTCAGCGCTACCGGACTGGCAACCGCCATCGCCATCAACATAGCCATAGGGGGAGACATCGAAGGCGACGGGCTGTTTTCAGCCATAGCCGGTTTTTTTTCAGTCATAGCTAGGCTTTTTTCAGTCATAAAAGGGGCTTCCAGAGCTGAGAGAGGGTTATTTTAAACGGAATTTCTGCCGATATTCTTATGGAGCGGGTACTTTTTTGTGCGTTATTTTTTATAGCTGCAAAACGTAAAAAAGCCTGGAACCGAGCGCAGGCCACGGTCCAGGCAAAAGTTCAGATGACAATGTCAATCTGAGGGGTCTAGCAAGCACTCAAGTCAATGGACTTGGCTGATGCAAAATCATGGTGCAATATCAAACAACCGTGACTCAGACTAGCCGAGTATTAGGGTGATGATATTTAGCAGAGCACCTATTTAGCAGTGCAATGGCCAAGTCCATTTTCAGGAGTCAGAATCCCAAACAGAGCGTTGAACGTATCTGTAAATATGTCCTTTAAATCAATCTGTTATGGGTTCGGATTACGCAGCACCATCAAGCGCAGCTCCGTCATATCTTCAATGGCGTAACGCACACCTTCACGACCCAGGCCGCTGTCTTTCACACCGCCATACGGCATATGGTCGACACGCCAGGAAGGTACATCGCCAATCACTACACCGCCGACATCCAGTTCATCCCAGGCTTTATGGGCTTTATAGATATCCTTGGTGAAAATACCCGCCTGCAGGCCAAAGTCGCTGTTATTGATCTCTTTCAGTGCTTCATCAAAGTCGCTGAAGCGGGACAGTACGGCAACCGGGCCAAAAGCTTCTTCGTTGTTAACGGTTTGATCACTACCCACATTTTCCAGCAGTGTTGCTTGCAGCATGGCGCCATCACGCTCACTACCACACAGTATGGTTGCACCATTGGCTACGGCATCTTCAACCCAACCGTGCAGACGTAGCGCTTCTTTTTCCGAGATCATAGGACCGATAAAGGTTTCTTCATCTTTTGGATCGCCCATCTTCAGGGCTTTTACTGCGGCAGTCAGCTTGTCACGCATGGCGTCGTACAGACTGTCGTGCACCATAATGCGCTGCACACTGATACAGCTCTGACCAGACTGGTAGTAAGCACCGAAGACGATGCGGGTTACGGCGTCATCAATATCTGTACCTTCATCAACAACACAAGCCGCGTTGCCGCCCAGCTCCAGAACAACCGGCTTTTTGCCTGCTTTGGCTTTCAGGTTCCAACCCACGTCTGGTGAACCGGTAAAGCTCAGCAGTTTCAGGCGATCATCGGTGGTAAATAGATCTGCACCGTCACGGTGACATGGCAGAATAGAGAACGCACCTTCCGGCAGATCGGTTTCCGCCAGTACTTCACCAATAATCAGAGCGCCGATTGGCGTCATGCTGGCCGGTTTCAGGACAAATGGACAACCCGCCGCAATGGCAGGCGCGACCTTGTGTGCTGCCAGGTTCAGCGGGAAGTTAAACGGTGAGATAAAAGAGCAAGGACCGATAGGTACACGCTTCCACATACCGGAATAACCGTTAGCACGTGGCGTGATATCCATAGGGACCACTTCACCACCGATACGGACTGCTTCTTCTGCGGCAATACGGAAGGTATCGATCAGACGAGTCACTTCGCCGCGGGCATCCTTGATTGGCTTACCGGCTTCGACACACAGGGCTTGAGCCAGCTCTTCATAACGCTCTTCAAAACGTTTTACGCAGTGGTTCAGAATCGCCTGGCGCTGGTAAGCTGGCATTTTGCGCATCGGCTCAGCGGCTTGTTCGGCAGCAGCAATAGCGCGATCAATGGCGTCGACATCGGCCATCGCCACGCGAGTGGCCACTTCACCACTGTATTTATCGGTAACTGCCAGATCGGCATTAGGGGCTTCTGGCTTGTTCGCAAGGTAATAAGGGTAGCTGGCTTGTAGCATAAATAACTCTTTATCTGGCTGTAGATAGCTTAATTTCTAGCTTTTGTGCTTTGTCGCTAGAGTGTTTTTATAAATGTATAAGCGCGTGCTGTCCCGGCCTGATTACTCGAATAGACCTGTCTCCTTTTAATGGAGCTCGTTAAACCGATGCAAATACATAAGAATGCAAGCATCTGGAACACGCATAGATCATGAAATAAAAAGTGCAGTAAATGGTCGAATATTGGGTTAGTTGGATTACTTCTGTGCCGCTAACAAGGCATCAATGCCAGCTTGAGCACATTCGCCGTCCTGTTGCTCGGAAGCACCGGAGACACCGATTGCACCTAACAACACATCACCCTGTTTTACCGGAATACCACCGCCAAAAGTCACCAGACCCGGTTGTTGACTCAGGCCGTTTAGCAGATGAGGCTTTTCGCCTAAACGCTTCTGCCAGTCACTGGTCGGAAAACCAAAGCTGGATGCGGTGCGTGCTTTGCCTTCCGCTATTTGAGTGCAGTAGGACGGCGCATGATTAATGCGCTGCATCGCCAGTGGATTACCGTGACGGTCCACCACATAGGCACAGATCTTTAATCCCTGACTTTCGGCGTATTCACACGCTGCCTGGGCGATTAAAGCAGCAGATTTCCAGTCCAGAGAGTGTTCTTCAATAAACATAAAGCGGCTGTTCCGTTAAAAAGTGGTGCTATGTAACCCGTATTAACGGGTTGATATAAAGTAAAAAACGGGTGCCGTAATGGGAGCACGGCACCCTAACGCTAGAATCACTTCAGCTCACGACAGAGTCGTGTTAATGCCTGGAGACAGAAACTCTTACACTTCAAATGCAACGTTAACCTGACCAGTACCTGAGCTTGGGAAGTATTCACCGATGATTTCGGCTTTACCCTGGTACTCGTCCCAACCCAGAGCACCAAACAGCATAGCTGTATCGTGCATACCACCTTCACCGGAGCAGTATTGAGAGTATTCAGGCAGCATCTTCAAGAAAGTGGCGTATTCACCTTGTTGCCACAGATCCAGCACGCGCAGATCCATTTGACGGTTAAACTCACTGGAGATCGTGAAAGTACCGTTGTTAGCCGCGTAATCGTCGTTAGCCCAGATTTTATGAGACAGGGAGCCAGAGGCGACCAGCAGCACTTTACTGTCGCTTTCTTCAATGGCTTCACGGATCGCTTGACCCAGCAGACGAGATGATTCGATGCTGTGAACAGTACACCAACCGGCTATAGAAACCACTTTCAGGTCAGACTCAGGGTTCATATAGCGCATCGGTACCAGAGTGCCATATTCCAGTGTCAGAGATTCAACCTGGTGAGACAGTGTATGAACGCCCTTAGCGGTCGCTTTCTCTGCGATCAGGTCACCCAGTGCAGAGTTGCCTTGGTACTCATATTCCAGGTTTTGGATAAAGTGTGGGAACTCGTGACTGGTGAAGTTGCCCTTAAAGTTATCAGAAGAGTTTACGTGATAACCGGCATTAACCAGCCAGTGGGTATCAATCACAACCACAGTATCTGCACCAGCTTCACGGGCACGGCGAGCAATTTCCTTGTGACCATCAATGGCTTGTTGACGCTTACCTTCTAACGGACCCGGTTGCTCAGACATCAGCATGGTAGGGACGTGAGTCACTTTTGCGGCTAATACGATTTCACCCATCTTGTTAAACCTCTGTTATTTTTTTGTCTTGCGTTACCAAGCCCTTGGGATGCTTAGTGGCTTTTTTATCGCGGTCTAGATCTGCCCTGATCCTCAATGAGCAAAATCAGATTAGAAAACTAGTTAACATATTAAGTAATGCGCTCAAATATAATTAACATGTTAATGAATGGCAAGTCTGAAAACAGAAATTTTGAGCTCAATCAATTATTGACTGGTATGACAGGGTTTGACTGGTGACGGAAATAGACCAAATGGGGGAGATGTCCCCCCCGTGTCAGGGCATCGAAATGGCTATGGATGAACACGGCCATCGATAAATATGGCCATCGGGGAATACGTCTACCAATGAATATAGTTACCAATAAATGAGTACCTTGAGTTGATGTTTGCTCATCCACTCAAGGTATTTTGATACGGGTTTGATCACTAAAATTTAGCCTTCAGGCAGGGCGTATTCGTTTTTTGCGGCAATAATCTTACTGATCAGAGTCAGCATCTGCTGGCGCTCATCGTCTGTCAGTGCAGAGAGAAATCTATCATTGACTGTCGTTGCGATAGTGGCACAAGGGGCTTCCAACTCCCGACCTTTTTGGGTAAGAAAAATCTGATAGGAACGGCGGCTGGTGGGATGTTTACGTCGTTCAACCAGTTCCAGCTTTTCCAACGCATCAATCACTCGAGTGGTGGTGTAATTAGCAGTTTGGCAGCGAGTTGCCAGCTCTGCCTGGCTTAAGCCCTCCTCTTCCCAGAGGGCAAACAGCGTTGGCCAGAGAGTAATATTCAGGTCCAGGCCTTTTAACTCTTCTTCCAAGGCATTGGCCATTTGTCCGCCTAACACCGCAACCAGCCAGCCAAAACTTAGATGGCGGGGCAGTTGAGCTGTTTTTTTCTCTGTACTCATCAATTTATTCTCAATTTATGCCTAAACAAAATTCTCATATTGCCCTCAATTACCACAGAGCTTAGCCCCTGCTGTTAGTACTTATAGCGTTATGCCGCTGGTGTTCCAAGCTGGCTGACTCCCAACAACAGGCCCGCGCTCAATAGCAGACTGAGCAATAACACAGCACCCGCTCTACGGTGACTGGCTATCACGGGGGCTTTGCCTGAACTGGCTTGATAACCCGTGATCATGGTGCGTACCAGAGGCTTTCCCGCCCAACGATATAAAGCAATCGCACCGATATGCAGTGTAATGGCACCGCATAGCAACCAGCTACTGAGTGCATGAAGTGTCTCTACTGTACGTACTATCTGCCTGCCCAATAGGCTTCTGCTATCAATCCATTCTGAAATAACCAAGCCCGTTGCAACTTGAAAAATCAACAGGCTGAGCATCAGCAACACCATCGCACCACCTGCGGGATTATGGCCCGTGTAGTCAGTGGCTTTGCCACGCAGATAGCTTAATAACCGCCTTGCAGAGGGAATAAAGTTCGCAAAGCGCGATGTTTCGCTGCCCACCATTCCCCAGATAATCCGCCAGATCAACAATAGGAACAATACTGCCCCTGAACCCTGATGTAACAGTGTTGAGCCCGCGCCATTTAGACCTGTCAGTAGTAACACAAAAACCAGTAACGCCTGGAGCCAGTGGTAAAGCCGAGTGGCCAGATCCCATATTTTTATCATCGGTATATTCCCTTTTGCAACTATCTGTTTTGTAACTATGCCTTTTGCATCTATATCTTTTGATATTATCTTATTTGCAATAATAGCATTTGCAACTGTATCAAATGCTATGTTACCTTTTTGTCGTCGGTTAGCAAATAAGCACTCACACAAAAGTTTCTCTTTAGCTGATGGCTTCATTCTTCAGCCATTGGCCGAAAAATATCGAAACACTTTTGTGTAAGTGTGTATGAGGAGAAAAAGATGAGACAGAAATTACTGATGGGTTTATTCGCGTTATTCCTAAGTGGAGTGTCTATGGCGGATCATTCTGCTGTAGAGCAGCGCCAGGCTATTTTTGAACAGGTGGAAGAAGATACCGAGCGATTAGAGAAGCTGTTTGAACAGCAACAGTGGGATAAGAGCGTAGCTTTGGCGCTGACGCTAAAAAATCAGCTGCAGAGTTTGCAGGGACTATTCCCTGAAGAGAGCAAGGGGGAAGGCCGTAGCCGCAGCAAGATCTGGGACAACTGGCAGGACTTTTCCCAACGTCTGGGGCGTCTGGAAAACAATTATCAGCAGATCAACAGCGCCTTGCTTGCCGGTAATCAGACTCAGGCAGAACAAGCGTTGGATGATGCAGGCTCCTCCTGCCGTTCCTGTCATATGAAATATCGTTCGCTGTGGTAACAGAGGCCATTCCGATGAAAGCAGCACATATAAGCAAAACTCAGATAAACCAGTCACAGATGACAGAAGCACAGACAAAAGAGCTTTCTATGAAAAAAATGATCAGTACTATCCATCGCATCGCAGCTGTAGCAGCTTTCCTGATGATTTTGAGCTTTTTTACCAGCTCGCTGCTGGTTGAGGTCTTGAATGAGTTTTGGCCTGAATTGTTGGGCGGGCAGTCCGCTATCGTTGCCGTAAAAGCATATATCGCCAATGCAGTTTGGTTGCTGATTCTGTTGATGATAGCCACGGGCGTGACTGGCAATAAGATGGCTCCAAAGGTTAAAGGTGGGCCCATTGGAAGCAAGAAAAAGCGGATGCCTATCATTGCTCTGAATGGTCTATTAGTTTTATTGCCAGCGGCTTTGTATCTGAATTATCTGGCGACGGCAGGTCAGTTTGATACTTGGTTTTACAGTATTCAGGCCATTGAACTCTTAGCTGGCGGTGTCAATCTTAGCCTGATGGCATTGAACATTCGTGATGGTGTACAAATGGTACGTGCCAGAAATAAACGTGTAGAGAGTAAGGGCTGATACAGCCCTTGCTTTCAACGGGAGGTTATAGGCTATACCGACAGATTTCAGATACAGAATAGATGTGCATACAGTAATGTTTATTGGCTCTGTTAGATCTGTGATATTTGACTGTAATTTTATACAGTATCGTCTTTATGTACAGGCTAATACCGCCAGTCTACTGGTAGACAACATCATATTTTGCCTGCTTCTTGGGTGGCCCTTACCCAATGCTTTAATCAGACAAGCATATTTTATTGTTGTCCAAATCCCTAACATAGGCGGAGAAGCGTGTACCGCGTTGGTTTGGCTCCCCTTCACAGCTGCCACCTAATTCAAGCGCTTTGGCATAAAGCCTTTTGACTTCTTCGGCAGAGCCCACGCTAAAACCTACCATGGTGCCATTACCATTAGTTGCGGGTTGTTCATCAAAGGGGATCGCAACAGAAAAGGCAAAATCTTCACCCAGCCAATAGGTCATTCTTTCGCTTGGGATAATCTTCTCAAACTCAGCTTCTGTGAACAGGGCATCATAGAAGTTAATTGCTGCAGCCATATCATTTGTGCCCACAACAAAGTAATTCATTTTCATAGTCAGTCTCGATCGTTTTCAAGAGGCTTTTCAAAGTGGCTTCCAAGGTGCTTTTCAATAAAGCTTTCAAGAGAGCCGTCGAATAAAACTGACTATATCTGCGCCCTCCTGACAGGGTATGTCAGGAGACGAATAACCTCACAATCGTATAGAGATAACTATCTTGATTGAGGGAGTTGCTAGAGTTTAGCTGAGGCCGATTTTGAGCTGAGGTGCTTTGAGGGACACACGTCGAAACTGGTATCCGGGATGATTAGGTCACTGCGTTTGTTATGTGTGTCGCATTTATCCAAGACAAGCGATCCTGCTGCATCTAGACTTCTTCAAGCTTTAACTTATTAGGAGATCACGGTTATGGAAGCTTTAAAATTCAGATACACCATTCTTTATGTTGAGAACGTTCGCGATACGCTCGACTTTTACAAGGCCGCATTCGGGCTGGAGCAAGCAATGCTGCATGAGAGCGGGGAGTACGGAGAGCTTGATACCGGCGGCACTACGCTCTCATTTTCGTCGCTTAGCCTGATGGAAGAGCTTGGCAAAAGTCCGGGAAAAGCCAACGCGAACGCCCCCAGTTTTGAAATCGCTTTTGAAACCAACGACGTCGCAGCAGCGCTAGCCAGAGCTTTAGATGCGGGGGCTGCGCTGATACAGGACACCGAGGATATGCCATGGGGCCAGACGATAGCCTATGTCACAGACAACAATGGCTTCCTGGTTGAGCTCTGTTCACCAATGGCTAATCAACCGTAGCCCTTGCCCTTCAGTTGTTCGATAAGTTCTGGCGTGTTTAATAGCTGCGTGGGTGTTGCGTTTAACCAGCGCTGGAACTCTCTATTCATATGAGATTGATCAGAAAAGCCATGCATATCCGCAATACAAGATAGGTTCTCCGCTGAATGTAAACTCTTAGCGGCTTTTCTGATCCTGGCGAGTTGAAACCAATAGCCAGGCGTTCTCTGGGTTTTATTTAGGATTAAGCGCTGCAGAGTGCGAGTACTTACACCCAATCTACCTGAAGCCTGCTTAACAGAGTCAACATCACTGGCTAGGCAGGCTAACGCCTCGTCTATAGCGGGAGATAAACTGGTGAAATCGTCCAGAACCTCTTCTAGCTCACTGGCTGCAACATCCTTGCTATGAAAATAATCAAGCAGATCATTTTCTTTAACCTCGACACCAGGCTTTAAGCGCAAACCCTGAAAGCGAGTATTTACTTCGACATACACTGTTTCCGGTGTATCGAATAGGGGCGACACAAAACAGATCGGCTTTTCTGGCTCTGTGGTCTTTAAGATAATGTCACGACAGCCGTCAGGCAAAACCGTTGAG
This sequence comes from uncultured Oleiphilus sp., assembly GCA_964342385.1. GTDB lineage: Bacteria > Pseudomonadota > Gammaproteobacteria > Pseudomonadales > Halomonadaceae > Oceanospirillum. Next base: position 34,469 of record CAYFGP010000070.1, read on the forward strand.
AAAAGCCCCTCGTCGTGGTTTGAAGACCAAGTAGCAAGTAAGTTATTACTCATGACCTGCATTTCTCTCGGTGCTTTCATTTTGATGTGTACGTTTTACGGCAATCACAGAATACATATGCCAGTGCTTTAGTTTTCCCAACGACGTTTTAGCTTCTTCATCACGCTCAGTAAACTTGATGATCTCAAAACCGGTGAACAAATCCCTGACCTGAGATTCGGAAAGCGGTGTGGTTGGGCTGCGGTAGTTAGAGGCCCAGCTATCCTTATCGCCCATAAAATCACCAGCAAAAACGCCGCCAACTTCAAGAGATGACTCTATCTTTGTCCAGATGTGCTCGAATTGATTGGGGTCGGCAAAGAACAAACTGGAGTTAGCAATGACGACGCCTGATTTCGGGTATGATGTGGCTATAGTTTCCCGGACACACAGGCGCAGGTAAAACCACCTGCCAACT
>CAYFGP010000071.1:0-34897 GCA_964342385.1 uncultured Oleiphilus sp.
TGAGCAAGAAGGGGTCTCAGGCAGGATCGAAATTTAAATCACTGATTCAGGTAAGATGACTAATATTTTCTTCATAATGACTCATTGGTGCTTCCATATTAAATTATCTGGACGATCTAATTCTTCCCACAATTCTATAAATGAATCGGCTATAAGCTGACCATCATCAACTTGCTGTAGTATATGATGTTGCTTTCCAAGACTATTTACGGAGGTACCCAGTGACCATGCAAGCACCCCTTCTTGAGTGCCAGGGAATATTAAAAATCTGTCGTGAAAATTCCAACCTAAACTTCCAATTCGAGCCCTAAACTCAAACTTTATTCCATAAAGGTTAGAATCCAAATTTTTGAAAACTTCTTTCTGCTCAATCATCTGACTATTTTTTCCTTTAGCCTTATCGTTTGATTCACACTTATCCTTAAATGTACTCAAATTTGTTAGTGCTCTGAGATCAGAACCAAAGTGAGGGCAATGAAATAGAGTTTTCAAAACATCAAATGCATCTAAGTAAGGATCCCAAAGCCAAACACCTTTCTCTCCATACTGACCAATTAATGACCTAAGGTCAGATATAGCTTTTTGATGTTCCTTTTCTACATCACCTGCTTTAGGTTTATACTGGATGAACTTTTTTTGTTTAGCGAGTCTTATCTTTTCATCTCGATATAGCCTTCTCTGTGCCCAGCTATCATGATTTGAGTTTTTCTCTCCTACATCATTCCTTTGAGTGTGCTGAACACTCACTCGTATGTTATCTTCGGCTCCATTCGTCTTCATCTTGAAAACACGGGGTTCATTTTCAATAATTCCCATTCCAAATGAGACTGTTGAGATAAACGAACTTGGTCGAGTTGCTGCTAATATCAAATTATGTTCATCATCCCAAACAACTCCTTTATGCGTCCCATGATCACAACTCATGGGTATAATGAGATCTGTATCCTTAACTTCGTAAGATCCATACCCGTTAATGATTTTGTCGTATTCCATTTCACAATTAACTCTTAGCTTTCTCTGCTTTGCCATAGGGTGGAACGCGATTTTAAGTTTTAAATCATTCCCTTGCCTTGAATGCTGGAATCGAGCTTGAAGTATAGTAACAGGGATCTGTACTATAAAATTGCCAAGTCGATCTGAAACACTGGCTAAAGAAATTGGGATATACTTTTGAATCCCCTCAGAAAGCCTTTGTAATAATTCCGGTGATTTCAATAAAGGAATGACTTTATTCTTAGTGGAATTATGAAATTCCACTATATGAGAGCCATTCCAAAAATTATTCTTAAGAACCTTATTAAGCGGAACCTCTTCAAATGAATCTGGCGGCACAAATCTTGGTGACTGAGATATAATCTCATCTTCTAATTTCTGTATTTCACCTGATGCAGACCATATTCCTTCTTCTTTTAGCTCCTTTATATCCAACAATATATCACTGATATTTTTCGTATATTTCAGAACTCCAAAAAACCATCCATTTAGTTTATTTAAAACCACCCTGTCTTTATTTATAAGACTTGGACCTTGTATTTCTTCACCTTGTCTATTTTCAGCAACAATTATCGTAAAAACATTAGACACTGTTTTATCAGGAAGACAAGCAAATATTTCCGTAACTTCAACTCTGTCATAGAGACCTAATACACCATTTTCTAACAATCTCTTTAAATCGTCCATTCGTACCACACAATTCTTCTAATTTATATTATCGAGATAGGTAGCTTTCACAAAAAGCTAACGCCATGTTAAGGTGAGTACACAATATAAAAGCTGCCACATACCACTTTAAACACTGAATGCAACATATAGTAAAAACACCACGTATTGCGAATCACTCTTAAATAGTTTGTTATATTCTTGTTTTCACATCTATAATCAGGCTTTCAGGTAGCCTATAGAGTAGTGAACGTTTAATGCTGCCTTTAAAACCAGTTCGGGTACGTATCTCTGATTTAAGTTTTTCAGCTTGATATTTATCAAGTCTAGGATCTAACATCATTTGAGAAATAAGTTCATGTGGGTTGATCTTATACTTAAATACATCTTCAGTACCCGCACCATCAGACCAATCGCAGAACATTAACCTGACTTCATTTTCATGCTTAAATGCGCGGCGTTTAATCAGTAACGAACTAAATAGCCCACCAAAGGTGATCTTCCCTGTTTCTGAAAAGGTTTTTCGCGCTCTAGTAACAAGTTCTGTTTCTCTGAGGTAATCAACCTTACCTATGCAATGCCCGCAGTTGGCTTGGTCAATAGTTGCAATACAAATACTATCTAGGAGATCGCCGATCTTAGCCCTTATTCTGATAGCACGTTTATCTTGAGAATAAATACGCCACATAGCATCAGACGATTTTTCCTGTGTCCAGCATTGACCGTACATTCGTTTGTGGATGTTATATTCAACTATTTCACCTTTTTCATTCATCAGCTTAGCTTTTAAAACAAAGTTTTCGAAGGTATCCTCCCACATACTCGGTTTCACAAGGGTGTTTTGATTTTCATCAAAAAGCTGGAATAATCGTTTCAAAGGTATTGTACGATAAATATATTTCTCAAAATCTTGTTCATCTAAACCTAAATACATCTGCTCTACTCAATAAAAAATATAACACATTAATATCATACATATTCAGTTCATCTTTAAAAAAGATAAACATAGGGAAGTCTAACTCTCTGTATGAAAAAGAAAAAATGGCTAATTCGCCAGTTTTCTTTCCCGAAAAATGCGCATACGTGATATTTCACATTAACGCTGCCTTTTATTTCTAACAATAGAATTACAACCCTTTAGCTTAAAATATTTTTATTACATTTAATCTTCAGAAACATGTTTATAAACCTACAAGGCGCGCATCAACAAAATAACAAATCAAGGACATACTATATAAAAATATAAAATACTATCTATTTTAACTGAAGTTCAAGTTACCAGAATTCATCACTAACCCCACCTAGGGATAACCCTAGTTTGTGTATTTTTTCTGATAAAAATCAGTTCAATGCACCAAATGGGAAAAAGTTCATATGGCAGAGTTGCGGAGGATTAAACGTGGAGAGTACGGCACCCGATATGAGCCCTCGAATCCGCACTATTATGCTGTAACAGAGCGGATCTATTCTCAGTAGAAGTAGGAAGGGATACCGGGATAATCAGATTAAGTGGTCTGTGAAATGTTTAACGCAAGCTATCTGGTTTACTACCGAAGGTTTTGTACATATTACTGATGCCAAAATCCTTTTGTTTCAGGTTGACGAAAAACTTTGCGGTAGTGACTCCAAAAGGCATCTGTGCAACGCCTGTATCCGGGCCTGTCGCAGCGACGATCATAAAGGGTGGTGTTTTATAGGGCTTAACCTTTTTCCCTTTAGCAGCTTTGAGTAGTGCATCCGCCAATACGCCTCCCTGTACACTGGCGATATAGCCATGTTTATGGCTATCCAAGGTGGAGCAATCACCTAAGGCATACAGATTGTCATAGCCTTTTACTTTCATAAAAGCATCCACTTTGATCAAGCCGTTATCGTCCAGAATATCGGGTAACTCCGCTTGCAAAAACTCTGTGTTGGGAACCATACCGACACAGGCATATGCGGCATCAACCTTCAGGGATTCCTTACTGTTGGCGCAGCGATAAATATCGCCATCTTTCACAAATCGGCTATTCAGTTTTACCTTTACTCCTCTGGCGGTTAATTGCTCCAACGCTTTACGTTGTGCTTTGGGTTTCATGCTTTCTAATAGCTTGTCACCTGCGTGGGCTAAAGTGATCGTTTTATCTGGAAAGGCACTGGCAATTTCACCGGCAAACTCAACACCTACAACCCCACCGCCGATAACCAAAACCGATTTAGCGGAGGCCAGCCGTTTGTGCTCATTAATAATTTCCTGGCTACGCTCGGTGTAATCCAATGCGGAGTTAGACTTTGCCAGCGGTAATGTGGGATAGCGCCCCCCTGATGCGATAACGGCTTGTTTAAAGCGAATGGTGTCGCCGTTGGAAAGTTTGGCAACCTGATCATTCATTGTTTCTACACGGGCTTGAATAAACACGCCATCAACAAAGTCCCGGTAGAGTTTACGAGGTGTATTGCCGAGTATTTTGGGGTTGGCCACATTGCGTAATGTGGCAAAGGTCACTTCAAAATAGTTTTTTCTGTCGACCAATGTCACACGTACACCATTTTTGGCTAACTTCTGAGCAACACCTACACCACCAAAGCCACCGCCGATAATAAGTACATCTGTTTGCTTATCCATAACGACCTTTCAGACCTAGATTATTTCTAAAATTGGATTTACTTAGCTATGGACAGACGATAACGTTAGCTTTGATCTAATGTAATTTCTTAATTTTTATAAACATGTAAGATTTTATCTAAGGAAAAGCCATGACTCTGGATCAACTTAAATCGTTGCAGGCGATAGTTGAGGGAGGATCTCTTAGGGCTGCTGCTCAAAATCTCCATCGCACACAACCTACTATCAGTGTTGCGATCAAAAATCTGGAGGATGAACTTGGCCTGAAAATCTTTGATCGGGAGCATTATCGAAATAAGCTGACACCTGAGGGTAAGGCGCTTTATGAACACGCTAAGTTAGTCCTGAATCAGGCGCAATCGTTTAAGAATTTAGCCAAGCAGCTGGCTACTGGAGAGGAGCAACAGGTTGGTATTGCGTTTACCTCTGCCATTCCCGTGGCGCCAATCATTAGCACTATCCGGCAATGTAAGTCGGAGTTTCCCAGAACTCGCTTAGAAGTCTATTCTGAAAATGGCACTGGGCCTCTGGATTTACTGGAAAACGGACAAGCCTCTATTCTGATCATTCCATGGCTCAAAAATATTGAAGAACTGGAATCCATGCATTTTATGGACCTGCACTTTAAGTCAGTGATTGCGGCCAACTCTCCCCTGCTACAGCAATATGATGAAGTGCCGAGGGAGATTATGAAAAGGCATCATCAGGTGATTATCAGTGGTCGTAAGTCATCAACAGCGACCTATGGTGTGCTTGAAGGCGGTGATCAATGGCGGGTTAACGACTTCCAGACGAAAAAAGAGATCATTATGCAAGGTATGGGCTGGGGTAGCTTGCCTGAGCACCTGATAAAAGATGAGCTTGAACAAGGCTTACTCGCGCCTTTAAAAGTCGAGGGAGCACCTGCACCACAAAGTGTCGAATTTCGTATCGCCAGATTGCGCTCTGATCCCGCAGGTCCAGTGGCGGAAAGGCTTTGGCAGTTATTTCGACAAGGTGGTCACTGACTGTCAGATGAGGATAAAAAAGATGAAGGGGATAAAGTAGGGAATTAGTTTATAGAGCAAAAAACGATTACCGATCAATCTCCGACTACGGCCCCTAATCAGAGATATAGTAAAGATCATAGGCTTTGTTCATCTGTTGGATTTCACCATTACCAACCATCTTATTGAACTCGGCATCAAAACGATCAATAAAGTCGCCCAGATCTCTTTTTCGGGAAAAGCCAAAGTAGCCTTTATTGACAATAATGGGCGGTAAGATCATTTTTACCTCACCTTGAATATTAAGCTCATCAATCACTCTTTTGACAGCTCTGGGATGACTGGCAAAGAGTTCTACCCTATCAAACAGCAGCATCTTAAAGTTTGCTTCAATGCTTTCTACTTCAACGGTATTTAACTGATCTTTTTTCTGGTCAAAATCAGAGCCGTAACTCCAACCTCGCGTCAGGCCAATTTTCTTGCCAGCCAGCGAAGATAAGTGACCATCCCATTGAAAATCACTCTCTCTTTTCACATAAAAGGCCATGGGATCCTGGTAGAAATGGGATTGGGTATAAATCATGAATTTCTCTCGTTTTTCTGATTTATACGGTCCAATAAAGGCATCAGCCCTACCCGTTTCTATCATCATAAGAGCACGCTTGAAGGGAAAGATTTCGATTTTTATCTGATGCCCGAGTCTTTGGGCAATTTCTCTGACGATATCCGCACCCAGGCCTTTGATTTCGCCTTGCTGCCCTTTTTCGAGAATTAAAGGAAAACTGGTGCCAACAAAATAGTAGGTTTTTGCGAAGACATCTTTGGCTAAAAAGAATGAGAAAAGTAATAGCAACACTTTCATGCTCACACCTTTCGCTCTCATCACCGTATATCCCAATTTGATCAATTATTGTTTTAATTTTTGTAGCGCATAAAGCTTGATCAGTCAGTGCACCTCCTGGCAACCCGACCAATATCTGCTTGTGAATCTACCACAGATAGAGCAAAAGCTAAAACAACCATACATTGGATGATAGATTTATCCACTTGATTTATAAGAAAAATAAACCGCTTTTACGATGATATTTATATATAAATAAACACTTACGCAAAAGCTCAGCTGTAACGAAACACTTTATCCTTCAACCTTAGGTCAAAGAAAATCGGAACACTTTTATGCAAGCGTGTTTTGTGCAGTGTCTATAACATCTAACAGGATGTTCAGAATAAGGAGATGGATTCCCCCTCTCCTTATTCTTATCGACATCATTTGGCTACTAGAGGCCTAAGAGCCTATTCCACCTGAAAGTCCATTTCACCTTAGAACCTATTTCATATGTGCCAGGGCTTTTTCTGGACAGTTGAGTGCTACTTTTTCAGCCTCTTCATCCAGAATTTCCTGTGGGAACTGTCCCATAAAACAGCAGCAGATATTTTCACCAATCATAGTACGTGGACCTAACGGGTGACCAATATGGCGGTAAACGCCATGGTGGTGATGGCCATGATCGCCATGGGAATGGCCGTGAGAATGATCGCCATGCCCGTGACTATGGGTATGGTCATGGCTATGAGAATGACCGCGACTATGCCCGTGGCTGTGAGAATGCTCATGTGAGTGGCTATGATCACCATGACTGTGGGAATGCTCATCGCTGTGGTGGTGATCATGGCTGTGCTCACCTTCAGCCTCTGGGTTAAATTCCGCATGATGGTGATGCACATCCACCTCCCCTGCAGCCAGACGACGTTGGAAAGATTCCATGAGTGTTTCGTCACCTGTTGGCTTTTCACCCGGAGCCAGATCCATAATCTCGCGCACTCGAATCTCAAAGGCATCAATCACTTTTTCGTGATCATTCAGGTACTGAGCCTTAATAAATTCTACATCAGGGTATTGCTCTGCTACGTGATCAACATAACCGTAAATACGCTTGATCAAGCGACCGGTAAACAGGAAGTAAGGTGCAACTACGACACGCTTATAGCCCAGCTTTAACAGCTTCTCCAGGCCAACACCCACAGATGGATAAGTCACGCCGGAGTACACAATATCGGCCCAGCCAAAGCCCATATTCTCATTGACGATACGAGTCAGTTTAGCCGCTTCGGCGTTAGCATGAGTATCAGACGTACCACGACCAACAACCACCAGCATAGTGTCGTAAAGGCTCTCTGGCGGATTCTCAGGATCAAGACCCAGGGATTCATAAATACGCGCCTGAAAGGCTTCAATCATGGCATCATGTAAACCCAGTTCACTGCCGTATGATACTTCCAGGCCTTCGTTTTTCTCGCCAAAAGTGGTCAGTACCGAAGGGATATCATTTTTAGCATGGGTCGCTGCAAACAACATACCCGGTACCGCATAGATCTCTTCAACGCCCTGATCCAATAGCGAATTCAGTCCCATATGAATATTGGGTGCTGAAAACTCCAGAAAACCGTATTCCACCGGAATATCAGGGAAACGCTTTTTCAGACCTTCGGCAACACGGCCAAATTCCCGTTCGGCATCTTTATCACGACTGCCATGTCCACACACCATAATGCCTTTTTTTGCCATGTTTTTATCTCTCATCTTCTTTGTCGTTGATCTTATTTCTGATCAATGTTTGCTTTGTTAACTAATCACAGCCTCTGCCAAATAGTAGAGCTAAGGAACAGCAGAACTAAGAAGCAGTAGCCCTAAGGAACTGTTGTCCTCAGAAACAATAAAGCCTGGGCTGCCTTAAAAATTTCTTATCAAAGTTAAACCGGGCTATCGGCTCTTTCGTTCTGTTCATCCAGTTCCAACAGTAGATGCTGCAACTGTCGGGCGTATTCACCGGGTTCCTGCCATAGCCCTCGTTGCGTCGCTTCCAGAAGACGCTCTGCCATTTCTTCTAAGGCATGAGGATTATGTTGTTGCAGGAAATCCTGATTCTCACTGTCAAATATCAGCGCATCAGCAACTTTTTCGTATTGATAGCCATCAATCAGGTCTGTCGTGGCATCATAGGCAAACAGATAATCCACACTGGCCGCCATCTCAAATGCGCCTTTATAGCCATGTTCACGCATGGCGTTGATCCACTTCGGGTTCAGTACGCGACTGCGAATTACCCGGTTCAGTTCCTCTTTTAAGGTACGAATTTTGGGTGCTGATGGGTTGGAATGATCACTGTGGTACACCTCAGGTGCTTCGCCGCGGAAGACCCGAACCGCGTTATTCATACCGCCCTGGAACTGGTAATAATCATCGGAATCGAGTAGATCGTGTTCCCGGTTATCCTGGTTCTGCACCACCACTTCCAGTTGGGACAGTCGATGCTGAAACGCTTGATGAGCCGCAACACCATCACCAGCCTGGTTACCGTAGGCATAGCCGCCCCAGTTCAGGTAAGCTTCAGCCAGATCACTGCTCTCTTCCCAGCAACGTTCATCAATCAGGCCCTGCAATCCGGCACCATAAGCGCCTGGTTTGCTGCCAAATACCCGGTAACTGGCCTGGCGCATCGCCTGCTCTGGCGACAGCCCCTGCTCTATCAATGTTTGCTGGCGAGACAGAATATTGGCCTTGATCGTATTGCCGTTACCCGGCTCATCCAGTGCAGCAATTTTCTGCACGGCTGCATCATAGAGCTTCATTACATTAGGAAAGGCATCCCGGAAGAAACCCGAGACACGCAAGGTGACATCGACTCGGGGACGCCCCAGTCGCATACAGCTAATCACTTCAAAATCGGTAACGCGGTTTGATCCTGGTGCCCAGATTGGTCTGACGCCCATCAGAGCAAATGCCTGAGCGATATCATCGCCACCGGTGCGCATGGTGGCCGTACCCCAAACCGACAAACCCAGCTGTTTCGGAAAATCACCGTGTTCCTGCAGATGGCGTTCGATCAACGCTTGTGCTGAACGCTCACCAATGGCCCAGGCAGCAGGCGATGGAATCGAGCAATTATCGACAGAAAAGAAGTTACGTCCGGTGGGTAAAGTATCCAGGCGGCCACGAGTCGGTGCACCGCTAGGGCCCGGTGGCACAAACTGCCCGGCCAGGCCATTTGTCAGGGCGGATAATTCCTGCTCTGCACTTTGCTCTAGTGCGGGGAGCAAACGGGCTCTGGCGTATTCCAGCTGACGGGCTGTGCGTGGTAATTCGCCCAGCATCACCGGACTATCAAAACTAGCCCGGCAGCCAAAATTAGCCCGGCTGTCAAAGTTAGCTTGGCTGTTAAAATAGACCTGGCTCGATTGAGATGACTCTTCTAACAACAAGGTTTTAACCAACTCCAGAGCCAATAACTCAAGGCGCTCACGGGTATCTGCAGCGGTTCGCCAGTGAGTGTTCTGATCAACCGTTTGCAGACATTCCGGTCGTTTGCCCTGCCACGGTTGAGTATCTGCGGCCAGAGGATCAAAAAGCTCGCCGGATGCTGTGCGCAGATCCAGATCCTGACTCAGGTTATGCAAAATTCCCTGACTTTCGGCATCCGCGCCACGGGGCAGGCGCAGCAAGGCCACTAAAGTGTCCGCCAGTTTATCTATATTCGGCAACTGCCCCAGAATATGCAGGCCGTGACGGATCTGGGATTCTTTAATTTCACACAGGTAAGCATCCAGTTCGGCCAGTACCTCATCTTCAGATGATTCTGCCGTTGCCTTACCCAGTTCCTCCAGCAGATGCGTCTTGCGCACTTGCTGCATAATTTCGTCGCGCAGCCATTTTTCCCGGCGTTCATCCATACCCATTGCCTGATAGTATTCGTCTACCAGACTTTCCAGTTCTGCCATTTCACCGTAGCTTTCCGCACGGGTCATCGGTGGCATCAGATGATCAATAATCACCGCCTGAGTACGACGCTTAGCCTGAGCGCCCTCACCGGGATCATTAACAATAAACGGATAAAAATGCGGTACCGGACCTAAGGCAATATCCGGCCAGCACTGATCAGATAACGCAGTCCCTTTACCGGGTAACCACTCCAGATTGCCGTGTTTGCCCACATGCACCACGGCTTCCACCTGATAGCAGTGACGTAACCAGAAATAAAACGCCAGGTAGTTATGGGGTGGAATCAGATCCGGGTCATGGTAATTAGCCGCCAGATCGATATTAAAACCACGGGCAGGCTGAATGCCGACAAACACTTCTCCTAAGCGAAGCCCTGACAGCATCAGGCGGCCATCACGGCACTTAATATCCTGCTCTGGTGCTCCCCAGCGTTCCAGCACTGCTTGCTGACATTCCTGGGGGATCTGGCTGAAGTGATGACGATATTCATCCAGCGCTATACTTTGCCAGCAGGGTAACTGATGCAGGGTGTTCGGGTTATTAGTTACTGATTCCAGTAACCATTCGATCAGTTCAGTACCGGTTTCTGGCAGCTGATCCAGCGGATAACCCGCTGCTTTTAACGCTTGCAGAATATTAACTGCTGATTGCGGTGTATCCAGTCCAACACCGTTACCAATACGGCCATCTTTGGTCGGGTAATTAGCCAGAATAATCGCCAGTCGTTTATCAGCATTGACTTTATCTGATAGCTGACAGTAACGCTGGGCGAGTTCAGCAATAAAGTGGGCTCGTTCCTGATGCAGCTGGTAACGTACTACAGAGACCTGACAGCGCGGATCAAACCAAGATTCTGCTTTAAAACTGACCGCGCGGGTGATCACTCGACCATCCATCTCTGGCAAAACCACCTGCATGGCGATATCACGACTGCGCAGTCCCTGGCTATGTTGCTGCCAGTCCTGCTCCGTACTACCAGACAGCACCAATTGCAGCACAGGGATCTGACGCTCAAACGGAGAGGCAAACTCGGTTGGCTCGGAACTCAGATCTGGGCTATCAACACGGTTACTGGCAAACCCCGTAGTGTTGATGATTAAACGAGCATCATGTTGTTCTGCCAGATGATTGACCAGGGCTACGGATTCATCGTCTTTTAACGAAGCTATCGCTACCGCAACCGGGTTTAAGCCCTGTGCTTGTAAAGCACTCATCAGGCCATCAAAAACGTCAGTATTGGCACTCTGCAGATGGCTACGGTAGAACAACAGGAGACATGTTTTTTGAGGCAGCCCTGAGCCTTGGAGCAGTCCTGAGTTTTGAAACGGCTCTGAGCCTTGAAACCACTCTGAGTCTTGAGGCTCACTTTTGCTGCCTTCCCTTCCCGCCGCTGAGAAATAACGCATCGCATTTGGCAGAACCCGAGGTTCCTGCCATTGCTGCAGATAGGTGGTCTGCTCCTGGTCAAAGCTTGTCTGTTCACTCTGCAGACAAAATTCAGGCGTCCAACCGTTGCCCAATAACACTTCCTGAGTTAAAAATCGCAGCAGGTTTTCACTGTTTTCAATACCGCTCTGACGCAGGTAACGCCAGACTTTCTGGCAGGTATTAAGATCCTGAGTCGATGCAGAAAACAACTCAGGATCAGGGGTATCATCCCCCGGCACAATAAGCAGCTGACGGGCACGTCCCGATAGTGTCCGGCCTTTGCTCCACTCCACCAGGCGCTCAAAACCATATTCCCAGTAGTTCTGCCCTCCTAACAAGGACAGTACCACCAGCTCAGCCTGTTCCAGCACTTTATGCTCGTACAGATCATAAGCAGCAGGTTTGAGTAGCTGCATCCAGTTGGCTAAACGGATTGCAGGTGTTGAACCTTGCTCTTCACCCGTTGCTTTAACCTCTTGTTCAACTTTTTCAACACTATCGCCTGTGTCTGATCGAGAAACATCGCGATAGAGCTGCTGATAAAAGCGTCTAGCACCTTCAGATAAAGCCGCCAGAGAGGTATCCGCTGCAGAAAGAATGATAATATCGCCGGGAGTCTGATCCAGGTCGATAATACCCTCATCATCCACAAAACCACCGGGTTGTGCCGCCAGCAGGTGCATCTTACGCCTCGCTTGCTGCAGGCTCAGTCACCTGAGCACTGGCCAGAGCAGCGGTAATCTCTGCTTCAGAGATGCCTTTACCGATAAATACCAGCTGAGTTTTACGCGGTTCTTCAGGTTGCCACAGACGATCAAAATGGATATCCAGACGTTTACCCACCGCCTGGAATACCTGACGCATCGGTTTATCTGGCAGAGCAGCAAAGCCTTTGGCACGGAAGATATTCTGAGTATTAATCAGTTCGTTGAGTGTCGCCTGCAGACGATCACTGTCTACTTCACCCAGGGTGACGACAAAGGAATCAAAGTGATCGTGAGCATGATCGTGCTCTTCACCGTGATCGTGGTGATGATCGTGATGGTTATGAACATGGTCGATACGGGTTTCAGAAGCCGCATCCAGGCCCAGTAATAGATCCAACTGCGCTTCACCGTTATGGATATAAACGGTTTTCACAGAATCCGGGACACGAGCATTTATTTTGTCTGCCACGTTCGTGCGCTGAGTTTCATCCAGCAGATCGTTTTTGCTGACCACAACCAGATCAGCTGCGCTCAACTGGTCTTCCAGCAGTTCCTGCAGCGATGGATCATGATCCAGGCTTTCATCTGCCAGACGCTGTTCCTGTACTTTGTCTTCATCATGGGCAAAACGACCTGCAGCAACTGCCGGGCCGTCCACCACGGTAATTACCGCATCGACGGTGCAGTATTCTTTAATGCCCGGCCAGTTAAACGCTTGCACCAGAGGCTTTGGCAGCGCCAGACCACTGGTTTCGATCAGGATATGATCGATATCATCACGACGCTCAACCAGTTGTTGCATCACAGGCAGAAACTCTTCTTCAACGGTGCAGCAGATACAGCCATTGGCCAGTTCGTAGAAACCTTCTGAAGATTGCTCTGCAGTCTGGCTTTCCTCTTCACACTCCAGAGGACAGGAACGCAGCAGCTCAGAATCGATATCCAGTTCACCGAACTCGTTGACGATTACGGCAATGCGCTTACCAGCTGCCTGCTTCAGTACATTGGATAACAACGTGGTTTTACCGCTGCCCAGAAAACCGGTGACGACAGTGGTCGGGATTTTATTTAACTGCATGATGATTCCTTGTCAGATCTGTAGCTGTTTATTATTTAGTGATTGCCTGGCTATCGGCTTTTGCTCTTTTACTGGCTTATCTTTTTGGCTTTTCGCCTTTCTTAACCTTTTGCCTTTTTCACTTTGGGACGGTAAATATGCGCCTGATCCTTGTGATACAGGTAAGAATCCGCAAAGTCATCGCTATCCAGTACATGCCCTACCAGAATCAGTGCAGTGCGGGTAAAGCCCTTTTCACGTACTTTAGCGACGATATCTTTCAATGTGCCTGTCACCTTGTCCTGATCTGGCCAGGAGGTGCGATAACACACCGCCACCGGACAATCCTCGCCATAATGAGGCAACAGCTCTTCAACAATTTTGTGGATACGGGTAATGCCCAGATGAATCGCCAGAGTAGCCCCACTTCGCGCCAGTTCGGGCAGGCGTTCGCGCTCAGGGAATGGGGTTTTCCCTTCATAGCGGGTCATAATAATGGTCTGAGATACGCCAGATAGTGTTAGCTCTTTGCCTAGATAAGCGGCAGAAGCAGCAACGGCACTCACACCTGGAATGATCTGGTAATCGATCTCTTCCTGTTCCAGACGACGAATCTGTTCGCCTATGGCTCCATATAGAGATGGATCGCCAGAGTGCAGACGAGCAACGTCTTTACCCTCTGCATGAGCTTTACGGATATAACCCATAATCTCATCCAGATTGGTTGTCGCAGTATCAACAATCAGCTCTGCTTGATCTTCGACTGATGCCAGAATCTCACGGGGCACTAACGATCCCGCATACAACACAATCGGACATTGCTGCAGAATACGCTGACCTTTAATGGTCATCAGTTCAGGGTCACCGGGACCGGCACCGATAAAATAAACCGTCATGACTGTGCCTCTTCTTCTGACTTTTGCTTTGATTCATCTTTTGACTGAGAAGAAGAATCAGCAGAACTATCGGCAGCCTGGCCCAGTTTTTTGCGATAACCGCGAGGGGTATAAACCCACTCTTTACTGCCATTAACGATATGACGGGATTCACTGTTACCCACACTCACCAGAGTGAACATATCCACGTCTTTGGCATCCAGTTCATCCAGTCGGATAATGCGAATGCTTTCATCTTCACGGGTCAGCTGGCGTCCCAATAGCACCGGCGTACTGGCCGGGCGATACTGCAGTAGAATGTCTCGTGCCGTATTCAGCTGCCAGTCCCGCTTGCGGGAAACGGGGTTATAGAAAGACACGACAAAATCACCCTGTCCGGCACTGTGAATACGTTGCTCGATGGTTTCCCATGGAGTTAACAAATCTGATAACGAGATGGTACAAAAGTCATGGCCCAGCATAGCGCCAACACGACTGGCACCGGCTTGCATGGCAGAAATTCCCGGGATGACTTCGATCTCAACATCCAGCCATTCCGGGTGGTTTTCATGACTACTGCCAGAGCTGCCCTCCTGAAAAGACAGCTGCTGATCTAATAATTCAAAAACCAGCGTCGCCATGGCGTAAATACCAATATCACCACTGGAGATCAGTGCTGTGGTTTTACCACTGGCGGCCAGATTCAGTGCCAGTCGGGCACGACCAATCTCTTCACCTAATGGCAGATCATGGTGAGTTTTGCCCTGACAGACATCACCTAATAGATCCAGATACAAACCATAAGCCACCAGATCGGTACTGGCCTGAATGGCAGTTAATGCTCTGGGGGCAACCAGAGACAGATCGCCGGGGCCAGTGCCCACAACAAAGAGTCGACTCATACGTTTTTATTCCTGGAATCTGAAGTATTCGATGTTTTAGCAGCGCTCTGTTGAGTAGATGCTGCTGAAAATGAAGACGAAGCTGCTAAAAGTGAAGACGAGGATGAAAGCAAAGCTTTATCTGTAGCCGGATAGATACGGGCAATGGCACAGGTGGCTTTGCGTGTTTTCTGCTTAACCAGAGCCAATTCTGGTTGAGAGCCCGGTGATACCTGTTGCGACGACGATGGATTGCCTGAAGTCTGATGCTCGCTTGTAGCCATTTCCGGAGCAGTATCTGGATCTGATTCGATTAGAGCTTGTTCGGCACCATATAAAGCAGCAGACTCCGCTACGCCATAAACTCCCACTGTATTAAACACATACTCAGATCGGGAGTTCAGCAGATGATCCATGGTATTCAGCTGGTCTTTATGCCAGGTGTGGAAAGGCTTATTCAGACTCTGGGCCAGCTCAATCAAACCAACCTCATCAGACTTAATATCGATGCTATTAATCGAGCTGATCTGATCAATGCTCAGGCCCGCTTGTTGCAAACAATCCTGCAGTAATCTTTCCAGCTCATCCTTTGGGCAATGACGCTCGCAGCCCATACCTACGGTATAAACAGGATTCAGATAATGACCTGCAGTCGTAATCACTGGTTGAGCATTTAACAATCCGGCAATCTGGTTCGCCAGTTGATTAGCACCACCTTCGTGACCCGACAGCAGAGGAATAACAAATCGGCCCTGCTCATCCATCACTAATACAGGAACATCCTGGTATTTGTTTTCCAGTACCGGTGCCAGCGTGCGCATAACAATGCCTGTGGCACAGATAAAGATCAGCACATCCTGCTTCTGCTCGGCCTGAGAAAAAACATGCTGCACCGTTTGCTTAAACTGTATGGGTTTATGCAAAATCTGGCATTCAAGTGATCTGTCTTCTGATGCTGCAGACACGACTGTTTCTAATTGATCTCGTAGCCGATAAGCCAGTGTTTTGCCTGCGTCAGTCAGAGTAAAAATAGTGATCAAAGGGCTTTCCCCTTACTGCTATCAGCTAAACGCTCCGACGACTGACGGTTAATCACGAACAGTGAGAAATAAGGCCCTGCGTGATCTTCCAGCTGATCCATATCGGATAAAATGCGCTGATTTTCACGACCGATATATTCCAGATAATGAGCATCATCACGTCGTCCCGTCTGACTCAGTAAAGACAGAATTCGCTGACGGGCTCGTCCGGCTTTCATAATCACCACGCTGTCATGATCCAGCAATGCACGAATAATCTGAGCATCGCTATGGCGACCACTTACGACGGCAAAAGATTCTTTCAATAGCGTCAAAGGTTGTTGCAACGCTGAGGCCGCAGCATGGACAGAGGAAATACCGGGTACAACCTGGCAGTTAAATTCACTGTCCAGCCGTTGCAGCAGATAGGCAAAAGAGCCAAAAAACAGCGGATCACCTTCACACAGAAAGACCACGTCGTTGCCCTGTCGCAACTGCTCTGCAATCTGTAAAGCGCCTTCGTCGTAAGCTTGATTTGCCAGAGTACGATCCGTACTCATAGGCATAGCAATGGGGATTTCCAGCTGGTTTTCTGATTGCTCAGGTGTTTGCAGAGCAAAGGCTTCACGGGCAATAAAACGAGCTTGAGAGCGGTATACCGGCTGTTCTGCTTTCTGAGCCTTGCTATCGTCGGTGCGATCACTTTTTTCAGCGCTGGTCAGGTAGCTAATCACTGGTGCGGACTGAATCAGGCGCAATGCCTTAAGCGTCAATAGTTCTGGATCACCAGGGCCTACGCCTACTCCGAATAAAGAGCCCATTGTTGTCATTTCAGTCATTGGCTTTACCCTGACAGTTATCGTCTATGGCTTGTTTTTCTGGTTGGGCTTTCTTTTCAACTACCGCCTGCTTTTCACATTTGAACCGCTTTTCGAATCGAAACAGCGTGACCGGAAATGCCGGGCGATACATCAACTGTCCCGCCAGTTCAGCCCCTTTGCTAATCGCCACCTGTAATGTATCTAATTGAGCATCAGCAGCTTGTTGGCGTTGCTGATAGAAGTTCAGCAGGTGCTGCCGGGTGTTTTCTGTCACAGCACTGGCCACCAGTACGCCCTGGTCAGGTAACTGCTGCCAGCAAAGATCGAGTAGTTTGGGCAGTTCACCATCACTACCACCGATAAAGATTTTGTTAGCCGCTGGCAGATTGTTTAATGCTTCTGGCGCACGCCCGGAAACGACTTTCAAATTGCTGACGACACCAAAGCGTTCCCGGTTTGCTTCCAGACAGGCCAGTCTCTCTGAGTGATGTTCTATCGCCCATACCTCTGCACCGGGTTGCCAGGAACTCAGTTCAACGGCAACACCACCACAACCCGCACCGATATCCCAGAGCACATCCCCTTTTGCCAGTTGCAGCAAAGAGAGAATATTCAGTCTGACTTCACGTTTGGTGATCATGCCCTTACCGGCAGGGCCATCAGTAATAAAATGCTGGTCGGGAATACCCGGAAACTCAGGCAGGTAAACCTTCTCTGTCTGGGAATGATCTGATTGAGCCTGGCTGGACTGAGTCAATTCTGCCCGAACTAACTCTGGGTTAAGCAAGTCAGGCCGAACCTGTTTTAACTGCAGTACAGAAACATGCAGAGGCGAGACGTCGCTCAACGCCGATAAATCCATCTGTTGCTCAGATGAGACTTCTACTGTGGTCACTTGTTCTTGCGGGTATCCCAGGTCTTCGCAGACCGTCAGAGTGAAACCGGTAAAACCTGCTGTCAGGCATTCTTGTACAATCGCTTCGGGGGATGAGTGCTTGTCAGTCAGCATCACCAGTGTTTGATTCTGTTTCAGGTGACGTCGAAGACTGATCAGAGGACGACCATGTAAGCTCACGACCTGAACATCTTGCAGAGATAGTCCCAGTTTGTGACAAGCGGCCTGAATACTGGATACTGCGGGATAGAAGCTAATACCCCATTGTTCAAAGTGTTGTTTCAGCCAACGCCCAATACCGAAAAACAGCGGGTCGCCGGATGCCAGTACGCAAATCGTTTGATCATTGGATAAACGATCCGTCAGTTGATCCTTTAACTCGGAGAGTTTAGGCAATACGCATAAGTCAGGGACAATAACAGTAGACTGAGATACGCCGTTATCATTCAAACAGGTTGCTTTATCTGTTCTTGCCGAGTTTTGTGAACAAGGAGCCAGATAGCCTGATACAGTCGCCAGCTGACGGTCAGAGCCATAAACCGCATCACAACTTTGTAATGCCGCAACGGCTTCATCACTTAAACGGGCTGTATCGCTGACACCCAGGCCGATAACATGCAGCATCAGTAAATCTCACCACGGTTACAGCGCAGTAAAGCATTACAAGTAGCGGATGACACCGCACTGCCGCCCTGTCGGCCCAGCAAGGTAATACACTCAATCCCTAGGTTCTGATGTACTTGCCATAGCGCCTCTTTCGATTCAGCTGCACCAACAAAGCCTACCGGCATACCGATAATCACAGCAGGCTTATCTGCCCCTTGTTCGATCATCTCTAATAACCGAAATAGCGCCGTTGGTGCATTACCGATCACCACTACACTGCCAGCCAGATGTGGTCGCCATAATTCCAGAGCGGCCATTGATCGGGTTTCCCCTTTCTCTTTGGCAATCTGTTGAGTGTCTTTATGATTCAGAAAGCAAAGTGGTTCCTGCTGGATCATCCGCTTGGTAATCCCCTGTTTGACCATCTCTACATCACACAGAATCGGGGCATGATCAGCCAGTGCCTTTAAACCGCTTTCACAGGCGTTATCACTAAAACGCACCTGTGCTGCCACCTCTGGCATACCTATGCTGTGAACCACTCGCATAACGACCTGTTGCTCAGCCTGAGTTAGCCCATCCAGATTGGTTAATTGACGAATCTGGCGGAAACTTTCTTGCTCAATAGCAACAGGATCGATGACATAATCAAACGGCATATGCTGGCTTTTTCCTTTCTTATCGGTGTAAATCTCTGGCCTGGTCAGAGGCTGCAAATATCAGCGGTTGTAATTATCAAAAGTGTGTCTCAGGGTTAGTAAAAATCTGGCGCTATAAGTGAATACCCCTGGCAATCAATTCAGCAAACACCTGATCTGGGTCGCTGAAGCTACGTGTTGCTTCGGGTAGTTCCGGGCGCTGCAACATAAAGACTTCAATACCTAATGCTCTTGCCGCCTCTAATTTGCCTTGAGTGGCTTTGCCACCGCTATTTTTGCTGACGATGACCTGTATGCGATGTGCTTCCAGCAAGGCTTTTTCATTGCCTGCATCAAATGGGCCGATTGCTTTAATCCAGTGAATCTCTTCCGGTAACTCGACACGACTGGGCGCTGCAGTGCGCATCACGATTCTTAATGGTTCAGGCTCTGATCTATCCAGTGAACCTTGAGAAACTTTTCCATGGGAAATTTCTGTGGTTTTAACTACCGATTGATTTACTGCATCCATCAGTTGATCCAATTCGGACTGAGTTAACTGTCCTGTTGTCAGCAATACTCCGCCTTGCCTGAATCTCAGTTGTTGCAACATCTCGTGCCAATCAGAAAAAGAAGACCATCGATCACCTTCTTGCATCACCCAGGCTGGACGATGAAAAAGCCAGCATGGAATCTGTACGGTTTCTGCTGCTTGCACCGCATGAGTACTCATATTCACGGCATAGGGATGGGTGACATCCAGAATCAGAGCAACCTGTTGTGTCTTCAGAAAACTTATCAAACCGCTAACGGATGGGTTCCGCTCTTCTTTGATTGAAACCTGCTCTTGAGCAAATTGACTAAAACCACCTGAGATCACTTCACAATCCAGTTCTGGCATACGCACTAAACCGGCGACGCTGTATATCACCTGGAATCCAGCTTTATGCAGTCGTGCTGCCAGCTTACGGCCATCGGAAGTGCCGCCCAGTAATAGGATCTTGCTCATATCTGCTCAACTCTTCTGCTTAACTTCTCTTCTTAGCTTTTCTGCCTAACTCGTGAAGGATAAGCTCCAACAAAATTGCCCTGACGATCAATCGCCAGCACTTCCAACTCTGTGCCTTCTGGCAAATACTTACGTGCTTTCTGCCAGGCGGTTCTGCATATCTGATCACCAAAGGGCACACCTGCACTCTGGCACAGTTTTAATGCCTGAATGCTGGTATTACAGTGCAGAATTTGCTCGCACAGAGCCTGATCTGCACCGGCCAGCCTGGCCTGTTCTACAAGGTGCTCAAAACTGATCGCAGAAGCTCGGCTATTCAGATCCAGATGCCCTTCTGCCAGCTTACTGAACTTGCCAAAACCACCGCATAGCGTCAGTTTCTGCATAGGCACTTTTTTTAAGTATTTCAGCACTGCGCCAACAAAATCCCCCATCTCAACCAGAGCCATTTCAGGTAACCCATACAGATCAGCCACCGCCTTTTCACTGCTGCTGCCTGTTGTAGCTGCAATATGGTGATGGCCATTATGTTTCGCCACACTGATCGCCTGATGAATCGAAGCGATATAAGCCGAGCAGGAATAAGGCCGAACAATGCCTGTTGTGCCCAGGATGGATAATCCCCCCAGAATCCCTAACCTCGGGTTCATTGTTTTCAGTGCGATCTGTTCACCTTTTTCCACGCCAACGGAAACTTCAAAACCGCCCTCGTACTGCCAGGTATAAGCGGCCTGAGTGAGATGCTCAGTGATCATCTTTCTGGGTACCGGATTAATCGCCGGTTCCCCCACAGCTAATGCCAGACCTTCGCGGGTTACCGTGCCGACACCATTAGCCGCTTTAAACTCTATGCCCGGTTGTTCCGTCAGGCGCAGTTCTACGTAGACGGTTGCGCCATGAGTCACATCCGGGTCATCCCCTGCATCTTTAACTGTGGCAGTACGAATCCCTGATGCCCTTCTTATGATCGATTCTCTTGTTGCCGCTCTTGTTACCTTTGCCGTCTCTTCCGCTGCTATTTCTGGTACCGCTTCTGGTGACTGTAATTCATCCCCATCCAGCCAATGGTAAGCACTGATCGGAAGATTCACTTGCTGCCCTTTGGGCAACGTGATTTCGACCGACTCGGGCTGACGCTGAGCAAACAGAGCCTGAGTCGCCGCCACACAACAGGCTGTTGCACAGCTGCCGGTGGTTAAGCCGGAGCGTAAAGGCTTCGGTGATTCAGAACTCTCTGGCCACATAATTTATGTCCTGGTGTTCAACCTTCTGACTAACAGCCCGCTACTAACAAACTGCTGATGGCGTAGCAGCAGATGCAGATGAGGAAACCGAAGATACAGAAGCAGCAGACTGCTCAAAATCACCCCCAAAGATCCGGGCGATAGCCTCCGGATTCGATGGGAAGAACAAATGTAGATAACTGGCCGTCAGGCCTTTGCTGCGCCAGATGCCTTCACCCGGTGCGGGATGTCTCTGGCGACGTCCATGGGCAATTGGTTCATCGGTATCAAAACAACGGGATCTATGATGCGCATGGGCCCGTATTTCACCTTCAGGCAAAGGCGCTGTTTGCATACCCTGACACCCTCGCTTACCTCGCATCGCACCATGCCCCGTCAACAAGCCTAGTAATGGATACTGGTTGTCTTCCAGATCAGTTAACGTTTCCAGGCTATACAAGAAACCGCCGCACTCAGCTAGAATCGGCTTACCAGCCTGATGAAATGCCTGAATTGTTTGCAGCATGGCGGTATTTTCAGAAAGCTGTCTTGCGTACAGTTCCGGATAACCACCCGGTAACCAGAGTGCATCGGCTTCTGGCAAAATCTGATCTTTCAGCGGTGAAAAGAAACGGTATTCAGCACCCAGTTCATTCAATAAACGCAGGTTAGCGTCATAGATAAAGCTAAACGCTCGGTCACGGGCAATGGCTACGGTTTTACCTGCCAGTGGTTGGAATGACTTGACGGCATCTGGAACGGATTGGCCTGTTTCAGTGGCACAATCTTCAGTAACACAACGTTGCTCAGTTTCAGCCGCATAAAAAGTGACTGTTGCAGGCAGCTCGGTGATTGGTTGATTATTCAGCCAGTTCACACCGGCATTAAAGCGCTGTTCCAGTTCTTCCTGCACTTCTTCTGCCTGAACCAGGCCCAAGTGACGTTCAGGCAAAGCCACTGCCGGATCTCGTGGCAAGGTCGCCAACAGCGGCAGATTCTCTGGTAGTGCATCACGAATCAGCTGTGCATGACGTTCCGTACCGCAGGAGTTTGCAATCAGTCCTGCTACCTGAATATCATCTCGGAAATTAGCCAGGCCCATCGCAATGGCTGCAGCCGTTTGTGCCATACCTTTAACATCCATCACAATCGCCAGCGGGATATTAAAGCGTGCCGCCAGATCTGCACTGGAAGGTTCGCCATCAAACAGGCCCATTACACCTTCCACCAGAATCAGATCAGCGTCCTGTGCTGCCTGATACAGCATTTGCTGACAGTAGGCTTCGCCGGCCATCCACATATCCAGCTGCTCCACCGGTTGTCCGGATGCTTGAGCCAGAATTTGCGGATCGAGATAATCTGGCCCGGTTTTAAAGACTCGGACCACCTTACCCTGTTGGGTAAAGGCCCGTGCCAGCGCCGCTGTTACTGTGGTTTTACCAGAACCTGAACCCGGTGCAGCCAGAAACAGAGCCGGACAACTTGCAGAGGCGGTTGTGATGTTTTGTGTCATATTCATGCTTCCAACTGTGCAACGGGTAAATATTGAGCGCCTAACTGTTGTGCCAGTTCTTGCCCCCGACCACGTTTAACGACGCTTTGTTCGGTATCTATCAGGACGGTTTCTCCAGGCAGCTCCAGATCCTGCAATGAACAGGTACTACGGCCATCCGTAAGCAGATAACAGCGACTATGCAATCCTGGCTGACGCTGTATCGCTTGCTTTAAATAAGCGGTGGCATCTTCTATCGCCTGACGTAACGGCGTACCGCCACCCGCAGTTAACGCCTCAACCCATTGATAAAGCTCTTTCGGTGCTCTTTTACGCGGTAATAACACTGCGGTTGTTTCATTACCAAAATCCAGAACCGCTAACTGCTGACGCTTCAGATACGCTTCCTGTGCAATGGCCAGCAAAATGGCTTTGGCTTTTGCCAATCGGCCGGATTTTGCTGTACCTGCCACAGGGGCTGCTTTATCAAAACCAGTTCCATCAAAGCCCGATCTATCGAAACCGGCTCCATCAAAGCTCAGCACAGATGCAGAGGTATCCAGCAACACCAGATGCAACACAGGTTTTGCCTGTCGCCTGGGCTGAAAGATCAGTTTTTCGAACGTACTTTTGCCTCGGTTATGCACCAGCGTTTTAAACCAGTTCACCGATTTGGATTGAGTCTGTGCCTTGCCTGTATCCACTACCCGGTAGCTGCCTGAACCGCCAGTACCTTTCTCTTTGCCAGCAGGTTGAAGCAATTGATTGGGTGATTCTGATGCACGACAACGAGCCTGTGATTTGTTCGCTGTGTTATCGAAAATCTGGTTTAAACCAGAGAGGGATATTTGTGAGGTAATAGCTTGATACTGAGGTGCGGTTCCTGCGCCGGTTGTACCTGATGATCGGCCATCATTACCTTCATATTCTGATGCTCCAGCATCATTCTGACCTGATGATTCTCCACCATTATGATCTGATGCATCTGAGCCGTTGCGGTCATTGTTCAGCGGATCTGATGTACCTGAATCAGAATGTTGCTCGGAATTCCATTCATTGGATTGCGCTGGACGACGACTGCCTTCTGGTCGCTTAAAGGGATGATTGGTTTTCGATGGGCGTTGATCCGTTGAATCATTTTCAGATTGCTGATCATTATCAGAACTAGAGTCCCCTGAAGAACTACCAGAAGATCCATTAGATGAGTCATCAGAAGACTCATTAGAAGAGCCACCAGAAGAGCCACCAGAAGAGCCACCAGAAGAGCCACCAGAAGAGCTATTAGTATTCTGATTTGATCTACCAGAACGCACCTTTCGGCGATGTACCAGTACCAGCTCTTCCGTCGCCAGAATATCGTCCAGTAAAACGTGACTACGCTGATTCAGTGCCGCATGAGCAACTGCGGCCCGATACCAGACAATATCAGCCCTCATGCCATCAACCTGAGCCTGACAACAGGCTTCAGCAATATGCAGGCGTAAATCATCAGAGCACTGCACATCAGCCAGCAGCTGTCTGGCCTGAATAATCTTTGCTGTCAGTGCTTGTTGCTCTGTCTGATAGTGCTGATAAAAAGCCTCGGCATTCCGATCAAAGGCTTCACGACTTTGGACAATCTGGACTCGTTGTAGCGGGTCGTAGAGATTATCCAGTTGAATGCAAAGACCAAATCGGTCCTGCAATTGAGGTCTTAGCTCACCTTCATCCGGGTTCATGGTGCCTATCAGCATAAACTCTGCAGGATGGCTGTGACTGATACCGTCTCGCTCAATGCGATTAATCCCACTGGCCGCCACATCCAATAGCTGATCCACCAGATGGTCTGGCAGTAAATTCACTTCATCGACGTATAGCACGCCGCCATGAGCCTGATGCAGCAAACCGGGATGAAAGCAGACATCCTGCTGATTCAGAGCTTTTTGCAGATCAATACTGCCTAACAGGCGCTCTTCACTGGCTCCCAGTGGCAGAGTGATAAAAGGTACGTTATCCGTTTGCTCCGCAGAATGGGCTATATCATTTTGGTCTGGATCTTCATTCTGGTCATTGTTACCGGCTAACTGATCCTGAGCAGGCAGCAGATCGGCTAAACCTCTCACCAGAGTGGATTTAGCACAACCTCTCGGCCCACTGACGACAACACCGCCAATGCCTGGGTTAATAGCGGCTAACAGCAGGGCTAATTTAAAGTTGTCCTGACCGGCCACGGCAGCAAAAGGGAAATGGATGCTCATGCTTCTGCATCCTCTTTTACCAGGCTTTGTCTATCCGATTGCGCTTCAGCGCTGTCAGAAACTGTATTAACTGCTTTGCCCTCATTCAGCTCTTTAACTTCATCCAGCTCTTTAGCCTCATCCAAAAGCTTGCCTTCATTTAACACCAGCGTTCGGGTTGCCAGCTGAGCCAGAAAGTCATGATCGTGGGAGATAATAATCATCGCTTGAGGCAAAGATTTCAGAGTGTCGATCAGTCGCTGGCGCGCTGTTTTATCCAGAGCATTAGTTGGCTCATCCAGCAGCAAGACTTCCGGTTCCATCGCCAGTACACAGGCCAGCGTAATCATGCGCTTTTCGCCACCGGATAACTGATGAGTGATGCTCTCTTCAAACCCGCTCATACCCAGGCAGGCCAGAGTATTCCGGGCGATTTCTAGTGCTTCATCCCGGCTCTTGCCCAGATTCAGCGGTCCAAATGCTACATCTTCCAGCACCGTGGGACAGAACAATTGATCATCCGGGTCCTGAAACAGAAAGCCTGCTTTTGCTCTGACTTCCACAAACTCTTTTTCTGCACTTCGGGATTGGCCAAAGGCGATAATTTTACCTCCTTTGGCTTTTTTCAGACCCACTAACAGATGTAAAAACGTGGTTTTACCTGCGCCGTTAGCTCCGGTTAGTGCAATACGCTCTTTCGGATACAGGGCAAAATCCACTTGATCCAATACCACACCACGACGAGGGTAACGATAAAACAGTCCCTTCGTTTCGATTAACGGCTGGTTTACAGCATTGGTTAATGAGTTAGCAGAATCTGTGACTGGTTCTTGATTGCCTGCCGTATTTATCTGAGTCATATACTTAATCCTGCTAACAGAGCAAACCAGAGTGCAGCGACTGCGGCTGCCTGGTAATCCAGTCGGGTCAGTGTCATCTGATCCAGCAGATAAAACCGCCCTTTAAAGCCACGGCATTTCATGGCGGCCATAATGCGCTCGGAACGTTCCAGAGAACGCACTAGTAACATACCGATCAGATAGCCTACGGAACGCCAGGTATGCCAGTTCGTGTCCATCACAAATGCACGGGCCTGCATCGCCCGGCGCATACGTTTAAATTCTTGTCCGATAACATCCAGATAACGCACGGTAAATAGCAACAGATGAACCAGTTTGTCGGGTACTTTCAGATGAGCCAGTGTATGGCCCAGCAAGGTGGCATTCATGGTTCCAATCAGGGATAACAGACAGAGCACACTGGCGTTGGCTTTCAGACCTATCATAATGGCGTGCAACAGACCTTCCTGGCTGGCGATCAGACCCATAATGGAAAACAACTCGGTGCCTGGTGTGGTAAATGGCAGCATGATCAGCAGGCCGACAATAAACAGATCCATTGCGATGACCCGGCGCAGGGTGCGTTTCAGATTCAATCGGGCCAGTATTGCCAATCCGAATGCGGTGATCAGTCCGATAATCAGTACTAACAGCTGATCGGATAACACAATAAAAAACGCAAAAAGAGCGGCAGCTACCACTCTTAATCTGGGATCAAGCTGATCAATCAGTGAAGGCTTGTGCTTCAGCTGCTGGCCTTTCCAGGAGGTTGCGCTGTGCTCCAGAGATTTAGGCATGATCCCTCACTCTGTCGCTGTCTTGATGCTTGGGGGAATTAGCCAGTTTCTGTTTTCGCTGTTGCCACCAGATACCTAGACCACATAAACCAAAGATATAACCTATGCCTCCCAGAATATCCTGAAAACCGGCTTTTTCTTTATAGGCCGCCAGCTCCTGACGTAAGGGTTTTACCTGACGCGCCACCGACTGTTCGATCATTTTCTGCAACTCATCCGGACTGATAGAGGCCGAGTTGAGATTATTTATTCCATTAGATGGCGCGTACAAATTCACCGGCCCTGTTGATTCCGCGTTGGTTGTAACCGATGCTGATGCCTGCTGAGCAGCGTCACGATCCTGTTGGGGATTTTGTGCTGAGAGGTTTTCTGGTAATTCATCTGCTGGTAGCACCAGATTCAGGACATGACCGGCACTCATATCAATCACAAAGTGGTGATCGATTTTCTCATGGGCTTCAAAGACAAAAAAACCTTCTTCATCCGTTGTAGTTTCACCCAGCTTACGACCATCTTTAGCCTGAATCAGCACCAGGGTTCCGGCTTTGGCCATATCACCATTGGAAAATCCTGCCTCGCCTTCAATGGTGCTGCCAATGGCATATACGCCACCCAGCACGTTATGAGCCAGTGCCTGCATAGATAGAGAAGTCCCAATGGCCAATACCGCTAACATCCTCATAACAGCCCTGCACTTCATACCAGTCACAACAGTCGTCAGCTGGATTGATGACTTAACCATGCTGGGCCTCTTTACTAGCAGTATCGGGGTTAGGAACAGAACAGGATTTAGAAACAGCACTGGATGTAGAATTTGATAAAGAGTTATTTTCAAACCAATCTTCTGACAATTGCAGAAATTCTGGTTTCACTTTTCTCAACAGCAATACCGCTGCGCCAGTGACAAAACCCTCTACCAGCATCACCGGAATATGGGCTACCAACGTCAATTTTGCTGCCAGCCAGAATGCCTCTCCCGACAAAGCCAGAGACGCAGCAACAAACAAGGTGGTGAGTGCTACAGCCCCTGCTCCACCCACAAAGCCCCAAATCATGGCATTACGAGGGATCTGTGATGTAATGCCTCTACGACAGAGATAAAACATCATCACGGCTGGTAGTGCGATATTCAGCGTATTAACGCCTAGCACCAGAAAACCACCAAAACCAAAAAATACCGCTTGTAGGATTAAGGCTACCAACAAAGCGGGAAATGCAGCCCAGCCCAGTGCTAAGCCAATCAGACCATTCAGAATCAGATGCACACTGGAGAAACCCAGTGGTAAATGAATATAAGACGCGACAAAAAATGCAGCAGATAATACGCCCACCTGTGGCAGGTGGTCGTAATCCATCTTCTTTAAGCCCAAGGCGACACCAGCAGCAGCCAATACTGCACCTACTGCCAGAACCTCACCGGATAAAGCACCATCAACAATATGCATAACGGTTCTCTTATGATCTCAGCGAGCTAAACCGAAATATCACCGGTTTAGCTCGCTAGCTGTCATTTAGCTATATTCTGCTCTGAATCAGTTACTCATCACTGGATGCGCCTGCACCCAGATCACTGCATCTTGTGACAGCTCTTTGCCGTTATGCTCGGTATCTGGGCCTACACCCAGAGCGCAGAATCCCCACTGACCAGCTTTTGGCAGAGCAAAAGTAAAAGTACCGTTAGCATCGGCTTTAATAGTCATGGTGACAAAAGCATCCGCAGGAGGATTAATATTCGCTTTGTCAGCAAACTTATCCGCCTTCATATCCGGCTCGTAGTTGATGTATTCCACTTCGATCTCAGCAAATGGAACCGGCTTGCCCTGACTTTTAACGATGCCAGTAAAGCTACCGCCTTCATACAGAGCGTAAGGTTTGGTTAGAGGAACAATTTCTGCTGGCAAATTCAGCTCAGCATCCCAATCCGTTGGCAGACTGCCCACGTTAACGATGGTTTTGGCAAACTGCTGAATATAGATATCTTCAGACTCTTCCAGATAAGGCGCGCTTTGCAGGACAAAAATATTGTCGCCCAGACCACGCAGGCGAACATCAGCCTGATAAGAAACCCCGGTATTCTCAGCACTGGTCCATTGGGTAGTCTTTACCTGATCCAGCAGATCAGTTTTTTTGCCTTTACGGATCTGATAAAACGCCTCGGGTTGCGCAATATCCATCACATGGCCACTGGCTGCCGGATGGGTAAAAGGCATTTTCAGAGACAGCTGTCCACCACGTTCCTGAAGCAACTCAGGCGTGTAGATCATCTGGAAATGGGCCTGAGCGGCAGTGGCAGAAAAACAGCCCGCAGCAAAAGTGGATAGCAGGAGTTTACGCAGTACTGAAGTGCGATTAGAAAAATTGTTAAACACGAAGATTGCTCCGTCTGATGAAATAAACAGGCGGAGTTGGGGAGGAAAAGCATACAGGGAAACTATTGGAACTTATGACACATCCCTATTTCTGGGAAAATAATGCCAACCTAATCGTTTCCTTATCGCCGGTGAAGCCCTCCGCAACACCAATGAAACGCTTTATCAGGCTGGTCTCCGGACTCATTGGTGAACCATCAGGAATGATCGATTCGATTATTTCGCCTTCCCATCAAATGCATCTTCATTCGACAGTGGCTTATGAAATAACTACACCAATTTACCGTTGCGGGGGCAGTGTCGGGATTGTGAAAAGTAAAAACGCACCGACTTCCCATTTAACACTCTGCTGAAAACTAACAGAGTGACCAGATAACGGGCGCACAATACAGGGAGAAAACCCAGAGGTCAAATTAGAGAGATTCAGGATAACTTGAGAAAAACTATTAATCTCAATAAGTTAAGATCAATCTAAAGTAAAAAGAAGAACTTCTAATCAATTAAAGTTTTCAGAGGATAAAAAATGCCCCGTTATCCAGCAATAAACGGGGCAAACAATTTGCTTAATCACAGTATTAGTCTTAACAAGCAAGCATAAGTTCAAATCTGGATTAATTGACATCTAAACTGTGTCAATTTATGGGTTAACCCAATCCCAAACCAAATTTCAGTAGCATAAACACCAGCATGCCACCCACAATGGTTTTCAGCAGATCTTTCAGTACCAAAGAAATTACCACTGATGCCAGAGCAGCCAATAACCAAGGGTTTTGCCAGCTAAACCATACATCTCCCTGAGGCATCAATACTGCAGGCACAATAATCGCGGTTAAAACCGCTGGTGGCACAAAGCTTAAAGCATTACTGAGCCAGGTTGGAAAATGCACTCTGCCTGCTACAGCAAATAACAGATAACGGGTACTGAAAGTGGCCAGAAACATACCAAAAATCAGTGCAACTTCATTAATAGAGTTATCAGCCATTACTTGCCCTCCCCTGTTTCTTTATGAGCTTCAGAACCTTGAGATTCAATATCTTGATTATTGCGATCTTCCGCTTTGTTTTTTTCCAACATCAGCAGCGATAAACCCACTGCGATGCCACACACAGCAGAAACAATCAGACCCAGCTTATGAGGCATAGCAGCGGTCGCAACAGCCATAGCACCGGCAACAATCACTGCTGCCCACATCGGTTTATTTTTCAGATAAGGCACAACCATTCCGATAAAGGTCACCGACATAGCAAAGTCTAAGCCCCACTGAGTCATATCCGGGAACAGTTCACCTAAGCCTACCCCCAGACCGGTACACACTACCCAGTTACCGTACATGGCACAGAAAGACCCCAGATAAAACCAATGGGCATTGCGTACATCATCCTGCAGTAAATACCGGTTACTCACGGCAGCAAAGGTCTCATCGGTTAAACCAAAGGCCATTAACCCGCGCCAACCTTGCGGCAGATGACGCACTTTAGGTACCAAATTAGCGGCATACAGCATATGACGTAGGTTAACGACAAAAGTAGTAGCAATAATCACCGGTAGTGCAGCACCTGCTGCCAGTAGACCCAAAGCAATAAATTGAGCAGAACCAGCAAAGACAAATAGTGACATCGCCAAGGCACCTGCGGCAGATAAACCGCTAGGTTCCGCCAAAGTACCAAAAATGATACCGAACGGAATCGCTCCGACAATCAATGGAATAGTCGCCTTGGCGCCAGCCAGAAATTCATGACCTTTGCTTAATGGCTCTATAACGCTATCCGCTGATGACATCGTATTTTCAACCGACATTGCTCTTCTCCCACACACGCTTTAATACTGTTTACATCATTTCACTGCTGAAAAACTTCAGCCTTTTCTATTAAAAACAGGACTCACTATCAGGCTACAAGCTCAAGGTCATATAGATATCTGAACGGGGATAAATGGATTTACCTTCAGGATGAGGCACTTCGACAAAGCCCATATTTCTATACAGCTGAATCGCCCGCTCCAGTTTAGTCGCACTCTCCAGATAGACCTCTTTTGCCCCCAGGTCACGGGCTTTATCTAATGCAGCCAGTAATAGCTTACGCCCTACGCCTAAACCCTGAATCGGCTCTTCAACCCCCATCTTGGAAATCTCAAAGCGATCTGCGCTATGTCGCGCTAAAGCCACACAGCCCACAATCCGGCTGGTATCTTCCGATAGCTTCACCCCATCATTGCCAGCTGTGCCATTGATTCGGGCAAACCAGATATAACCGCCTTTTGCCAGGTAATAGCCTTCTGGTTGATCAAGCGCTTGCTTGTCTTGCTCAATCATTTCGCCATCGAAGAATGCATCCAGCCAGGCTTTATTCAGGCGTTTAAAGTGATCCCTTAATGCTGGCTGCCAACCAATCACCTCAACATCAATCACCTGTTTGCGGGTGTTGAGTCGTTCCAAAACCGGTTGCACAAAACCTTGCTTATTCAGTTTCTGTTCGAAGTCATTCAGTGACGATAAAAACGGATATTCCTGTTCATCCATCAGATCATCCAGATAACCGCGAATCTCACGCCATACCGGTTGAATCTGCTCTAATAGCTGACCACTTTGATCAGTCAAAAACAGTTGTTGGCGGCGTTCATCCCTGGGATCCGGCTGCTTGTTAAGCCAACCCTCTTCCATCATCTTCTTAGCAACCTTACTCACTGCTGGATGACTGACACCCAGATGCTCCGCTGCTTCTGTTACCGACATTGCCCCCTGCTGCAATAACAGATTAAACAAGGGAAAAAACGATGGATTCAGTGGAATACCATGAGCCTGATAGATCGCTGTCACATCTTGCATCATGCGATCAGACAAGCGTTTTAAGCGGCTTCCCAAAGAAAGATTTCCGAAGCCCTGCATTTTATCGTTGGACATTTTTGCTCCATCAGTCCCCTAACAAGCACAACTAAACCCCAGATACACTTGTTAGAAACAAACAAAACCAATTACGTAACCAGTTACGCAATATTATTAGATCAATGATTCA
This sequence comes from uncultured Oleiphilus sp., assembly GCA_964342385.1. Lineage (GTDB taxonomy): Bacteria > Pseudomonadota > Gammaproteobacteria > Pseudomonadales > Halomonadaceae > Oceanospirillum. The sequence goes on from CAYFGP010000071.1 coordinate 31,915, forward strand.
ATGGCAACTCTGCGAAAGAAATAGGTGAGAGAGAAAGGTATTAATCAGGACAAACACCGTCTCCAATTTCACTACACAGTGCAAAATTGCTGAACTACACTTTCTTTAGCCTGCATAAAAAATGATAAGAAACCCTGATTTCAGATAACAAAACCCATTTGATAGCCCACCAGATACTGTAGACATGGAGTTGTGCCTGGAAGTATCAGCAAAGCTATTTGGCGGTATATCAGGATAGAAACATGCAAAAACAAGTCGCGATCAATCAATTATTGCCTGGCATGAGAGTGGTTCAACTGGATATCGGCTGGCAAAAAATCCCTCAGTGGCAACAACCTTTTGTCGTAGAAAGCGCAGAAGACATTGTGCGTTTACACCAACACTGCAAAAACGTTGTGATTGAGGTGGCGGATACCTCTCCAGCTACCGAACAAATGCCCTCTGATTTGGCTAATAGCGCAGAGCAGAAACCACTCACTGTTGTAAAGGACGACTCTATGGGAGAACTCAAAGAACAGGTCAGTGTTTCTTTTGTGATTGAGTGTTACAAGCGCACTCTAGCAACTCTGATACAATCATTTGACCAAATTAGAGATGGCGCGCCTTTTGATGGCAAAGGTTTAACAGAGTGTGCAAGCAACTTATTACTATCTGCCTACGCCCACCCAGAAGTATTAACCCTGATGTGTAATCTAAAGGAAAAAGACACCTCACTGGAACAAAAGTCTCTGGATGTTGCTGTCTTGAGCCTGTTGTTTGGTAAAGCACTATCCCTGAAAAAAAATCAACTGGAACAGCTGGTTCTGGCGTCACTATTGCACGATATCGGCATGCTGCGAGTACCTCAGGAGCTGGTTACACACCAGGAAAAACTGACAGCAAATCAAAGAAAAATTATTCAGAAACATGTAGAGTCTGGCTGTTATATGCTATCGGCCAAAGCAGAGTTTAAAGCCCTAAACAGCATCATAGCCTATCATCACGAACGCCATGATGGTCGTGGCTATCCTTCAGGCATCAAAGGGGAAAATACTCCTCTGCCCGCTAAAGTTTTACAGATAGCAACACTTTTTGAAGCTCTGACCCGAGACCGTCAATATTCTGATCAACACAGCACAACCAATGCACTCAGCAAACTCTATGGCTGGAGGAATAAGGCCCTTGATGGTCAGCTGGTTGAACGTTTTATCGGCACCATAGGTGTTTACCCAGTAGGTACTTTGGTTTATTTGAATAATGGCTATACAGGCATCGTTATGGTGGTCCACTCTTCTCACCGTTCCCGCCCAACAGTCCAGTTGCTATTTGATCGTGAAGGTACATGGGTCAATCAGGACACAGAGATAAATCTGACCGAACAAAAACATAAAAAATTGCAGATAACCAAGAGTCTGGACCCAGAGGAATTCCCTGACAAGGTGATGGATAAAATTATGCAGCGGCTAAATAGTATTCCACCGCAGGAGCAATCAGCGTCACAATAAGTTTGATAATATATATAGATCAATGCTTTATCACTTTTTTTATCATTCTTTCCTCCACCCATAGCGGATCAGGAAGAAACCGACTACCTTTGACAGTACTCCACACGTTTAGTCAGTTTATTCCTATCATGGAGGATAGTTCGTGTGCAAACTAGACATAGGTACCTTAAACCCTAACAATTGCCCCAACCCAGCGATTGGTAGCCCTGATGGTTTCTTTGCAGAGCTTTGGCAAGAGGCGGAATTTTATCGCTGGCAGACACTGAATTCAGACTTTGTACAGCAGCTGATCTCTGGCACCCTGTCGCCAGATCGTTATGGTCGCTTTGTTTTGTTAGATCTGTATTACTGCCTGAAAGCTGCCGATGATTTTTTATTAGCCATTGAAAATAGTCAGTATGACGATGACAAAAGCTTCCTGCTCAACCGTTATCACGACCATATAGACTACATGGGCAAGGCATTTGCCGAATGGCCTATTAATGATCCTGATAGCCTCACACCTTCATCAACTATCAAAGATTTTGTTGCCTATCAACATAGAATTGCTGACACAGACGGAGGCATTTACTTTGTTCTGGCAATCACTCCGTGCATGGCATTATGGACCTGGTTAGGTTTGCTGCTTAATGAGCGAGTACCAAAAGACAGCCTTTATCGGCACTGGGTCAATGTTAATCAGGTACAGGAAGCTCCTCGCTCTTTTGCAAACCACATTAATAAAAATATTGATCGGATTGATAAAGAAAAAGCAGCGGAGATTTTCAGAAACTGTATGCGTTATGAGTGCAATATGTTTCGTAGTGGCGGCCATCAACCGCCCCTATAAAAAGTTAGCCTGCAGCAAACTAAGGACTACGGCTGGCGAGATACAACTCCCATAACTGCTGCTTCTCCAACCATAACATAGGGTCTGTTTTAAAGAATTGAGCCAGTTTCAGGGCGGTATCAGCTGATATCGCTCTTTGACCATTAACGATCTCATTGACTCGACGACGGGAAACACCCAACTGCCGTGCCAGATCTGCCTGACTGATATGTAGGGGGTTAAGATAGCAACGTTCCAGAAAACGCCCTGGATGCTCTGGCCTTCTCACCTGAAAAGGTCTGCCAGGCCTACAACAGCTTAGTAACTGTACTTCAAGTTTTGTTTGCGCCTCCATTGCCACCTCTCTTATTTACCTTCCAAAATAACAATTGTGCAAACAAGCGTGATTGCCAATCTGGAAAATAACAGCCTCCACTCAATTGACAAAATGGAGATAAACCCCGGAAAAGCGCCCGGTCTGAAAACAGTGCAAGCTCCGAAACTAAGGCTAATACCAGTTCATGACTGACACCAGTTAAGATTACGGCCAGCCTCTATGAGGAGAAAGAGACTGACCGTAGCTAAGCACTCACACAAAAGTTTCTCTTTAACAAATGGCTTTATGCTTCAGCCATTGACCAAAAAATATCGAAACACTTTTGTGTAAGTGTGTATGACATTAGGCCATCAG
>CAYFGP010000072.1:0-34481 GCA_964342385.1 uncultured Oleiphilus sp.
GACGAGAAGGTATCAGCCTAATCTCGATCATCACGGTTTGGTAAGGAACTGAAAAATGCGTCATCGTAAGAGTGGTCGTAAATTTAATCGTAACAGTTCACACCGTAAGGCCATGTTCAAAAACATGGTTAACTCTCTGGTGGAACACGAACTGATTAAAACTACACTGCCAAAAGCTAAAGAACTGCGTGGCCACATTGAGCCACTGATCACTTTGGCTAAGAACGACACTGTAGCAAATCGCCGTCTGGCATTTGACCGCACTCGTTCTGATGCAGCGGTAGGTAAGCTGTTCACTGATCTGGGTCCACGCTATCAGAATCGTCCAGGCGGTTACGTTCGCATCCTGAAATGCGGCTTCCGTGCTGGTGACAACGCGCCAATGGCGTACGTTGAACTGGTAGATCGTCCAGCAGTAGAAGCTGACGACGAGTAAGTAATTACTCGACAAAACCGGCCTTTATGGCCGGTTTTTTTATGCCTGAAATTTATCCAGGGGTAACCTCACTCACTCACTCACTCTCTTTCTTTGTTTCTGCCTAGTTATCTCATACTGATCTAGTTCACCTGACATCACCACATTCTGCTCTGTCTCTTCGCTCATTCAATTTTCAACAGACAAAAAAAAACCGCATCGTTATAAACGACGCGGCATCTTTCAATCAGCTAACGATCACTGGTTATGCTTTGCTGGCCTTCCAGCCTTCCAGCCTTCCAGCCTTCCAGCCTTCCAGCCTTCCAGCCTTCCAGCCTTCCAGCCTGAGACTATTTCTTTAACATAGGCCCTAAGAAACGACCGGTATGCGAGATATCCAGTTTTGCGACCTGCTCCGGTGTACCTTCAGCGATAATCTGGCCACCACCAGAGCCTCCTTCAGGACCCAGATCGATCAACCAGTCTGCCGTCTTAATGACATCTAGATTATGTTCGATAACTACAATGGTATTACCGTGATCACGCAGACGTTGCAGTACAGCCATCAGCAATTGGATATCTTCGAAGTGCAGACCAGTGGTCGGCTCATCGAGAATATAGATAGTCTTACCGGTATCCCTTTTAGACAGCTCTTTCGCCAGTTTCACCCGCTGCGCTTCACCACCAGACAGCGTCGTTGCACTCTGTCCCAAACGAATATAGGACAGACCCACATCCATCAGCGTCTGCAGCTTACGAGCAAGTGCAGGCACGGCGATAAAGAACTCCAGTGCATCCTCGATGGTCATCTCCAGCACTTCATGGATATTCTTGCCCTTATAACGCACTTCCAGCGTTTCGCGGTTATAGCGCTTACCCTTACACACATCACAAGGTACATAGATATCCGGTAGGAAGTGCATTTCAACCTTGATTAGACCGTCACCCTGACAGGCTTCACAGCGTCCACCTTTAACATTAAAGCTAAAGCGGCCCGGTTTATAACCGCGGGAACGCGCTTCCTGAGTACCGGCAAACAGCTCACGAATTGGCGTAAAGATACCGGTATAAGTGGCTGGATTAGAGCGCGGCGTACGACCAATCGGGCTCTGGTCGATATCGATCACCTTATCAAACAGATCCAAACCTTCAATAGACTCATGCTCTGCAGGCGTCAGGCTGGTATTACGATTCAGTTCGCGGGCGAGAATTGGGTAAAGAGTGCCGTTAATCAAAGTGGATTTACCAGAACCAGACACACCGGTAATACAGGTAAACAAACCGGCTGCGATATTAAGATCCACATTCTGCAGGTTATTACCTTTAGCTCCCTTCAGTCGCAACATCTGCTCTGGATGGGCAGGGATACGCACCTTAGGTACCGCGATCTCTTTTTTACCGGACAGATATTGACCAGTCACAGAGTCAGGGTTGTCCATAATCTGTTGTGGTGTACCCTGAGCCACGATTTGACCACCGTGGACACCCGCACCCGGGCCGATATCCAAGACATGATCCGCATGACGAATGGCATCTTCATCGTGCTCGACCACAATCACCGTATTACCCAGGTCTCTTAAATGGGTCAGCGTCGCAATCAGGCGCTCATTGTCTCTCTGGTGCAGACCGATAGACGGCTCATCCAGGATATACATCACGCCCACCAGACCGGCACCGATCTGACTGGCCAAACGAATACGTTGGGCTTCACCGCCGGATAAGGTGTCGGCGCTACGCTCAAGATTGAGGTAATCCAGGCCAACATTAACCAGAAACTGTAGACGTAGGCGAATCTCGGTCAGAATCTTAGCCGCGATTTCACCCTTACGGCCTTCCAGTTGCAGATTGGTGTAGTAATCAAATGCTTCACCAATGGGCATGCAGGTGATATCAGGCAGGTTCTTCTCTGCGAGTAAGACATGACGGGCTTCTTCACGTAGACGAGTGCCGTGACAACTTGGACAAGGTTGTACGCTCAGATACTTGCTCAGCTCCTCCCGCACCATCTGAGATTCCGTATCTCGGTAACGCCGTTCCATATTAGGAATCACACCCTCAAATGGATGGTTACGGGTCACTTTATCACCGCGGTCGTTGATATAGATAAACTCCAGCTTGGTCTTACCGCTGCCGTAGAGGACCTTATCTTGATGCTCCTTTGGCAGATCCTTCCAGGGTGTTTCCAGCTTAAAGCCATAGTGTTTGGCAACAGAACTCAGCATGGAGAAGTAATAGACACTACCACGATCCCAGCCACGAATCGCGCCTTCTGCCAGGCTGGAATCCTCATTGGTGATCAACTTGCCTTCATTAAAGAACTGATGAGTACCCAGACCATCACAGGTCTGACAGGCACCGGCTGGGTTATTAAATGAGAACAGACGCGGTTCCAACTCCTGAATGGAGTAACCACATTCAGGACAAGCAAACTTGGATGAGAAGGTGATATCGTCCTGCTCACCGTCCATAAAATGCACAATGGCCAAACCATCCGCCAGCTGCAGTGCGGTCTCAAAGGATTCTGCTAAACGCTGCTGCTGATCGTCACGCACCTTGATCCTATCCACCACCACTTCAATGGTGTGTTTCTTGTTTTTATCCAGTGTCGGTACTTCATCCAGGTCATAAACCTTTTCATTGATACGCACACGGACAAAACCCTGACCCTTCAGCTCGCCAAACAGATTCAGGTGTTCACCTTTACGGGCACGGACTACAGGCGCGAGCAACATAATCTTGCTGCCTTCCGGTAAGGCTAATACCTGATCCACCATCTGACTGATCTCTTGCGCTTCCAGTGGCAAATGATGCGTTGGACAGTGGGGCGTACCGGCGCGGGCAAACAGTAGACGCAAGTAGTCGTAGATCTCGGTAATGGTACCGACCGTGGAACGGGGGTTATGAGAGGTGGATTTCTGCTCAATGGAGATCGCCGGTGACAAACCTTCGATATGATCCACATCGGGCTTTTCCATCATCGACAGGAACTGACGGGCATAGGTAGACAGAGACTCCACATAACGCCGCTGACCCTCCGCATACAGGGTATCAAACGCCAGGGAGGATTTTCCTGATCCGGACAGCCCGGTGATCACCACCAGCTTATCCCGAGGGAGATCAAGGTTGATGTTTTTCAGGTTATGGGTACGGGCACCGCGAACCAGGATCTTATCCATTGAATCTAACCACTCAGATAATACGACACAAAAGGGACAGACATTATAGAGACACCCCAAGCCCACGAACAGACTCCTGTATGCTTAAACAGGAAAAAACTAACAGAATACTCTATCTGTGGTGGTATTGGCGGGGGGATAAAGAGTAAAATGTCCGGCTATTCTGAACGGGGCACAGCTCGCGCAGGTGCCAAAAAGCAAGCAAGAGGTAAAGAACGTCGATGAGTATCGAATCGATGACCGCAGGCGAACGTCGTGCGGTATCAGGTCTGGCCGGTTTGTATGTCCTGCGTATGCTGGGACTCTTTATGGTGCTGCCTGTATTATCGATCTACAGCTCCGATCTGGAAGGTGCAACACCTGCACTGATCGGTATGGCTATTGGCAGTTATGGTCTGACTCAGGCGCTGCTACAGATCCCGTTTGGTTTCTTATCCGATAAGGTTGGCCGCAAAACCGTCATTGTTTTGGGGCTGGTGCTGTTTGTTATCGGCAGTATTGTCGCCGCCATGTCTGAATCTATTTATGGTGTGATTATTGGCCGCTGTCTGCAGGGTAGTGGTGCCATTGCCAGTAGTATTATGGCGTTGCTCTCTGATCTGACTCGTGAGCAGATGCGGACCCGAGCCATGGCCGTGGTGGGGATGAGTATCGGTATCTCCTTCTCTGTCGCGCTGGTGCTGGGCCCTGTGATTTCCCAGCCTTTTGGTTTATCCGGTCTGTTCTGGTTTACCGCTTTGCTGGCATCTTTGGGTTTACTGGTGATCTGGAAATGGGTACCAACGCCGCAACTGTATGCGCCACAGCGTGATGCCACGGTACAGAAAAAACAGATCTTCGAGATTCTTAAACATCCCGAACTGCTGCGTCTGGATATGGGCATCCTGATTCTGCATCTGGTGATGACCGCCACCTTTGTTGTGGTACCACTGCGTCTGGTTGAGCTGGGTATGATGGCTCCGCAGCACTGGATGGTCTATCTACCGATTATGATTCTGGCGTTTTTTGCCATGGTGCCGTTTATCATCATTGCTGAGAAAAAGCGCAAGATGAAGCCCATCTTTCTGCTGGCTATTGCACTAGTAGCCGTGGCTCAGATACTGATGGGACTGACTACCGCAGATAGTCAGGTCATGCTCTTTATCCTGCTGTTTGTGTACTTTATGGCCTTCAACCTGTTAGAAGCCAGCCTGCCTTCGATGATCAGTAAGATCTCTCCGGCAGGCCAAAAAGGCACGGCAATGGGGGTTTATTCCAGCAGCCAATTCTTTGGTGCCTTTATCGGAGGTGCTGCCGGTGGTGCCATCTACGGTGCCTGGGGTATCGATACCGTACTGATTTTATGTGGTGTGCTGGCGCTGGGCTGGGTGGCTATCGCCTGGGGTATGCAGCCACCGAAACACCTGACCGGGAAAGTGATCGCCCTGCCGGAAAGCTGGCAGGAACAAGCGGATCAGATCGTCGCCAAACTGCTGGCGATTCCTGGTGTAGAAGAAGTGGTGATCGTCGCCGACGAAAAAGCTGCTTATATGAAGATTGATAAAGAATCGTTAGATGAACAGGCCTTAGCGTCCGCACTGGCCTGACCTAAATTATCTGGAGAAAACAATGTCTCGTGGTATCAATAAAGTAATTCTGGTAGGTAATGTGGGTCAGGACCCTGAAGTGCGTTACCTGCCAAACGGCGGCGCAGTGGCCAACGTATCGATCGCTACCAGTGAAAGCTGGATGGATAAAAACAGCGGCCAGCGTCAGGACCGTACCGAATGGCACCGTGTGGTGTTCTTCGGCAAACTGGCCGATGTGGTCAGTCAGTATGTGAAAAAAGGCTCCAAGCTGTACGTTGAAGGTAAGCTTCAGACCCGTAAATGGCAGGATCAATCCGGTCAGGATCGTTACACCACAGAGATCGTTGTCGATGGTTTCAATGGCGTAATGCAGATGCTGGATAGCCGTGATGGCGGTATGGGCGGCGGAGCACCATCCGCAATGCCACCTCAAGGCGGTTACGGCAACAACCCTGCCGCTCAGCCTATGGGCGGTCAACCAATGGGTGGCCAGCCGATGCAACAAGCGGCTCCTCAGCAAGCACCACAACAGCCAAACTATCAGCAACCGGCGCAACAAGCGCCACAGCAGCCGAGCTACCAGCAACCAGCGCCTGCACCTCAGCAAGCACCGCAACCGGCCCCAGCTCCACAACAAACTGCACCTCAGCCTACACCGGCTCCACAACAAGCGGCACCTCAACCGGCTCCTGCTCCACAGCAAGCCGCGCCGCAGCCAGCACCACAAGCTGCTCCGCAGCAGGCACCGGCTAGCCAGTTCGGTTCACCAGCTAGCAACCCTGGTCAGAGTTTTGATGATTTCGACGACGATATCCCGTTCTAAGCCATTAGATCTATTGATATCGTGAGAGAAAATAGCTGCCCTATAATTTTAGCGCAGCTATTTTTTTACCCAATCCACGAGTATCAGTCCGTCGATACTTTCGACCTCTCGGGCGTGGTGAAGGATGTGTATCAAGATGGCTAATAGAGGCCGTTCTACTCCTATCTACTGTGAGATGGTTGGATACCCGGTTATACCTGGGTGTAAGTATGCATCTCTTTCCAAAGGCTTCCCCCTGAACCTCTCATTTCAAAAGTCTTAAAATTCCCTGTATGTCATGAGGTCGTCCCAGTGGAAATGAATGGCTGTCCAGGCTCTGAAAAGCGTTTTCTGTCCCCATTGTCATGGTGATAACTGTGCCTTTTTTCCGGTTATCAACAATGAGAGCCTTTTGCTTGAGCGAAAGTATGTCTATGTAGCGCTGGTGACATCAATTCGAAAGAGATAAGAGTGATAAGTCTGGGATAAATTAATGAGCAAAGCGGTTTTTTCAAAGACGTCTTCAACAGACGTTGTGCTGGAAGATGCATTTTGGGAAGCAGATAGCTGTTGGGAAGAATACTTCCTAAACCAAAGTGTTTGGGTTCAGATGGATGAATACAGTCCCCATCTGGTTGGGGATGAAGACTATTCTCGGATTATTATTCATTCAAGCAATGACAGTGGCTGGAAGTATAGTCGCAGGTTGAAGGATAGAGACCTTGTCCATGCTGTTTTTGCCGCGATAAAGAAACCCGTATCTGAAAAAAATTTGATTGAATTGGGTTTCGAGAGGTGGAGCGGGGCTGATGCCTAGCTTTGCTGTACGTTGTGCAGGCATAGCTTCTTTTTTTCAGCAAGCAATCTGTGATGAACCAAAAAAAGCCCATATAGATCGCTCTATATGGGCTTTGATATTTGGCAGGTCGCTGGTGCTTAACGCGCCACTTCCATATGACGGTTGGAGCGCATTTCCAGGTAACGGAACAGCTGGATAATGGCCATACTCATCAGCAGGTAGATCACACCGGCGGCCAGGAAAATCTCAATGGGCGTATAGGTGCGAGCGATAATGGTACGGGCCATACCGGTCAGATCCAGCAGGGTAATGGTGGAAGCCAGGGCGCTGCCTTTTAGCATCAGAATCACTTCATTACCGTAAGCGGGCATAATCATGCCCAGTGCCCGTGGCAGCATAATACGCTTGTACAGCTGTACCTTACGCATACCGATACTTTTTGCGGCTTCCACTTCACCTCTTGGCACGGCACCTAGTGCACCCCGTAAAATCTCAGCGGTATAAGCTGCAGTATTTAATGAGAAGGCGATAATGGCGCACCAGTAAGGCTCTCTCAGGTAAGGCCAGAGACTGCTTTCGCGGATGGATTCAAACTGGGCGATACCGTAGTAAACCAGAAAGATCTGTACCAGCAGCGGGGTGCCACGGAAGAAAAAGATATAGGCGTACGGGATCGCCTTTAACCACCAACGGTGGGAGTGACGGGCCAGACCAATCGGCAGCGCCAGCAGAGAGCCGATAATACCGGAGATAATCACCAGTTCGATGGTGGTTACCGCACCCTGCAGCAGGCGTGGGAAATATTCGATGATAACTTCGAAGTCCATTAGGCTTGTCCTCCCCAGCGATTCGTGCGTTTTTCCATATAGTGAATAAAGACCATAGAGACGATGGTCAGGCTGAGATAGAGGAAGGCTGCTGCACTGTAAAACAGGAAGGGATCTTTTGAGTAGCTCACCGCTTCACGGGTTTTCATCATAATATCGTGCAGGCCCACCACAGAGACCAGAGCGGTGTCTTTCAGTAGTACCAGAAACAGGTTACCCAGTCCTGGCAGAGCCAGCTTCCAAACTTGGGGTAAGGTGATGCGGAAGAAGATCTTCATCGGCGACATACCAATGCTTAAACCGGCTTCGCGTTGTCCCTTGGGAATAGCAATAATGGCACCGCGCAGTACTTCACTGGCATAAGCGCCAAAGGTTAAACCCAGAGCGATAACACCAGCGGTAAAAGGGCCGATCTCGATATATTCGTCATAACCAAATTGACGGGCGATGGCCATCAATAACGTTGCGGTACCGAAGTAGATAATCAGTACGGTCAGTAGCTCTGGAATACCGCGAATTACGGTGGAGTACAGAGTGGCGACTTTTTGTGCGATACGATTATCAGACAGGCGGGCGACCGCTGCCAAAGTACCCAGAATCAAACCCACGACCAGACTGGCCAGTGCCAGTTCGATGGTAACCGTTGCCCCTTCCAGCAACTGATCACCAAAACCTTGAAGGTCAAACATCTTAGCGTCCTCTTGTTTGCATGAGCGATCGAGTCACGAAGCTAACGCGTGTTCTTTTCGCTCGTGCTTTTTCCGATTGCACTTTATTCAAGCCGCACATTAGCGCCAGCCTGAATAATCAGGCCGGGAACATGCGGGGGGATAAGTGTTGTTTGAGTATCAGTAGATACTGGATAGGAACTCGCGACAGCGCTCGGAGCTCGGGTTCTCAAACACCTGTTCTGGCGGACCGAACTCTTCTACCTGGCCCTGATGCAGGAACATGATCTTGTTGGAGACTTCGCGGGCAAAGGCCATTTCGTGGGTCACGATCAGCATGGTGCGACCTTCCTGAGCCAGATCACGCATCACGCCCAGTACTTCACCTACCAGCTCCGGGTCCAGTGCCGAGGTGGGCTCATCAAACAGCAGGACCTGTGGGTCCATGGCCAGGGTGCGGGCAATGGCAACACGCTGTTGCTGACCACCGGATAATTGAGACGGGTAGAAATCTTTACGTTCAGACAGACCGACCTTAGCTAACAGCTCTTCGGCGTAAGCCATGGCCTGATCTTTACTTTGACCCAGTACCTGAGTCGGGCCTTCAATGACATTTTCGATCAGGGTTTTGTGGGGCCAGAGATTAAAGTTTTGAAAAACAAAACCCACCTTAGAACGCAGGCGCGCCAGCTGTTTATGATCGGTGGATTCCAGATCACCGTGTTTGCCCCGGCCTAAGGCCAGCTTCTCACCGGTAATCCAGATTTCGCCTTCTGTTGGTGTTTCCAGCAGATTGATACAACGCAGGAAGGTACTTTTACCGGAGCCGCTGGAGCCGATAATAGAGATCACATCGTGCTCGTGAGCCTGAAGATCAATACCCTTCAGAACCTCCAGATCGCCAAAGGATTTATGGATGTTTGTAAGACTGATTGCACTGTTCTCAGGCATATTATTGTTCTCTCTGATTATTGTTTTCTCTGCTTACCCAAGAGCTGGCTTGGCAGAGCGCCGGACAGATATCTGATCGTTGTTATGGAGTGTTACTACTGACCGGGTGGACAAGTCCCGGTGGATTCTCGCTACCTCTTAGCTCGTCAATAGCTCATCAATAGCTCGTTTATATGAGCTGCGGCCATTTGCTTTATTAGTAATAAACGCCGGGGTAGCTGATCTCAGTGTGAAAGTAACAAATTACATTGCCAGGTTATTTTAAAAATCGGCCATTGAGTTCACTAAGTGCGACCCGGAAAAGGTAAGGTTGGCATTGTGGAGTGTATCAATGTGCTGATAACTGTTTGCTTTTAAAGCCTTATTTTAGATTCTGGCGTTTGATTACGTATCCAATGCTCCCGGAGAGCGTAAAGGGAAAGCGAGGAGTGGATAGAGGGAAAGCTAGTCGCTTTTTAGCAAAATGGAGCGGCTGACACCGGTCATAGGGCTATCCATGGTATCGCCTTCCTGCAGTCGTTTACGCTCTTCCCGTGGCGTTAAACCATAGTGATTACGGTAGGCGGTACTGAAATAAGACGCACTGGAAAAACCACAGGCCAGACCCACCTGAAGAATGGGTTTATCACTGCGGCGTAACATCTGACGGGCTTTTTCCAGACGCAGTTCCAGATAGTATTTGGACGGTACGGTTTGCAGATGTTTCTTAAATAGTCGCTCCAGATGACGGCGGGAGACACCGACGTGACGGGCCAGATCATCGGCGCTTAACGGCTCTTCAATATTAGCTTCGATCAGCTGCACCGCTTCAATCAATTTGGGTTGACTGACACCGATACGGGCTTTCAGTGGGATACGTTGCTGGTCATCGCTGGTGCGCATCCGCTCACAGACGAACTGCTCGGAGATCGAAGCGGCCAGATCCATACCGTGACGCTGACTGATCAGAAACAGCATCATATCCATCGCAGCGGTGCCGCCACTACAGGTATAGCGTTTGCCGTCGATCTCAAACAGATTGTTAGTCACCTGAGTATGGGGAAAGTCTTCGCGCAGACTGTCCATATCCCACCAGTGAATGGTGGCCTTATGGTTATTCAGCAGACCGGCACAGGCCAATAGATAAGAGCCGGTACCGATACCGCCCAGCGCAATGCCGGTGGTTCGCTGTTTACGCAGCCAGGCGATAATGGCTTCATTACCGGTACGGGCGATAGGACTGGCACCACAGACAAAGATCGCATCCAGCTGAGGGATCTCATCCAGGCTGTAATCCACCAGGGTTTGCACACCAAAACTACTGGCCACTGCTTCGCCATCATGGCTGATCAATACGGTTTCATAGTGCTCTTCACCGGTCACCCAGTTAGCCATACGCAGGGGCTCGATTGCCGAAGAGAAAGCAATGAGAGAAAAGTTAGGCAGCAGCAGAAACCCATAACGCAACGTCGCGGGTTTAGCGGAAGTCGATAAAGCTGTGTTTAGGGTGCTGGAGCCTGGCAAAAGTAAAATCTCCTGAATAAATCCATCAGACAGAATAATTACAGGGTGAGAATACCCGTTTACGAAAACAAAGGCTGCGCACTGTGCGCTAAATGTCAGTTGAGAGCAAGTTTGTGTCGCGCTACTGAAAATCTGTCTCTGTCATCACGCTGCGGTTTTGTTAATACTGTATATAAGCATTGATTAGCAGCGCGGATAACATGACAATCCCGCTTTAATAAAATTGATATGCAGAGTTTGTTACGCATTGGGTGTTGTTCACTAAAGCCTAGTCTGCTTTTACTCAGGCGACCGTTTTAGCGTGAGGTTCGTTGCTCAAAAAGGCAATGATTCTTTCTGAAAAAGGCAATACCGAATGTGCTTGAATACGTGTGATTGAATTCCGGTGCCAGCCTAGATCTGGTCCGAAACTGACAAGAAGAGCTCCGGCTTTTACTAAGGCTGGCAAAGAAGAGGTAGATATCGCTATGACCACACAGCAAGTAACCCGCGCCCTGTTTGACGAGGTAATGGTACCTAACTACAACCCACAGCAGATGGTGCCGGTTCGTGGCGAAGGTTCTCGCGTTTGGGATCAGGATAACAACGAATACATCGACTTTGCCGGTGGTATCGCAGTAAACGCACTGGGTCACTGTCACCCAGAGCTGGTTGCAGTACTGAAAGAACAGGCGGATCAGCTGTGGCATCTGAGTAACGTGTTCACCAATGAGCCTGCACTGCGTTTGGCGAAAAAACTGACCGATGCGACGTTTGCCGACAAAGTGTTCTTCTGTAACTCCGGTGCGGAAGCTAACGAAGCGGCCTTTAAGCTGGTACGTAAATACGCTTACGACAACTTCGGTGAAGAGAAAAACGAAATCATCTCCTTTAAGCAGGGCTTCCACGGTCGTACCCTGTTTACCGTATCCGTTGGTGGTCAGCCAAAATACCGTGAAGGTTTTGAGCCAGCGCCGGGTGCGATTGAGCACGCTGAGTACAACAACCTGGATTCTCTGAAAGCGATCATCTCCGATAAGACCTGCGCGGTTGTACTGGAGCCGACTCAGGGTGAAGGTGGTGTAATCCCAGGTTCCGAAGAGTTCCTGAAAGGCGTACGTGAGCTGTGTGATCAGCACAACGCGCTGCTGGTATTTGATGAAGTGCAAACCGGTGTCGGCCGTACCGGTCATCTGTATGCTTATATGGCGTCGGGCGTTGAGCCAGATGTACTGACTACGGCTAAGTCTCTGGGCGGTGGTTTCCCGGTTGGTGCTATGTTGTGTACTGATAAAGTCGCACCAAGCCTGGGCTTTGGTACCCACGGCAGCACTTACGGTGGTAACCCACTGGCGTGTGCCGTAGCCGAAAAAGTACTGGATATTGTTAATACGCCAGAAGTACTGGCAGGTGTAAATACCCGTAATGCCATCTTCAATGAAGAGCTGAACAAGCTGAATGAGCGTTTTGGTATCTTTAAAGAAGTGCGTGGCAGCGGTCTGCTGATCGGTGCGGAACTGATCGAAGAGTGGCACGGTAAAGCCGGTGAGTTCCTGGCTGCTGCCCGTGAGCAAGGCCTGATGATGCTGGTAGCCGGTCCTAACGTGATCCGTTTTGCCCCATCTCTGGTGATCTCTGAAGCGGATATCCGTGAGGGTATGGCTAAATTAGGTGATGCCATTGCAAATGTACTGGAAAATGCGAAAGAAGCGTGATCCAATAGGCATCAGTTAAAAATTAAAACATTATTGTTTTAATCGCGGATGGCCACGCTCCCTTGGGAGGTGGCCATTTTTTATATCTGCATATTTTGGTTATTGCTGACCTATGCTTAGTTTGAGGTTTTATTCTGACGAATTTCTTCTAAATAGCAGATAATTTTCTGAGCCCAGGCACCAATTGCCATTGAAGGCGGTACTACGGCAAGCAGTAAGAAAAGAACTTCTTTAACTTCCATAATGATTCCTCATCTTTGATGATGAGAAGATACTCACGTTACTCCGATAGGTCTTGAGGGAAAAATCAGTTTTTTTAACTGCTTTTATCGACGAGCTAATTCAGGCAAATACTTTATTGCTCTTTTGATCTGTTCTTCTTTGTAGGATCCAAAAAAGTTGTCGCACAGAATCTCAAATGCAACATTCTGAAAAGAGGTGCCATTTGTTCTTCCTATATGGCTAGAAAAGTACTCTTTAAAGCACTGGTCTAATTCTCTAACCGCTGCGGTCAAGGAGTGATCTTGGCGGGATTTACGACGACCCCTGCAACTATTAAGGCTTCTTTCGGTGATAAAATCAGAGGCTATCACCATTGCTTTAAGCATATCGGTAAGCTCATTGATATTTGGAATCTGATCAATTCCTCTCGCATCCCTTTCCAGCTCAAATTCAAGAGTCATATGCTTTCTATATAAATCATCGTTTATATCTTCAGGGGAAAATGAGCTCATACAAGGATTATTTTTTGCAGATTCTAGCCAGTTTAACCCGCTGGTGAATATCCGCTGGGTGTTCCTAGCTGCTGGAATCTCTTGTTTTTTGTTGCTTATGCCTTGGATTAAATCGAGTAGTTCATGACTCTTTTTAGAAATTTTCTGGAGTAAACGATATTCATCATCAGCTTTGCTTAAGGACTCTGCATCAGAAAAAACATTGTTATGCATGGCTACACTGAAGAACATGGCTCTTTTGACACGACCTAATGTGTTAACAACATGATTTTTATCAGAGTTTTTTAACAATGGAATTATTCTCTGAGTAAGCTCTACAAAATATTTATCTACTTCTTCTTCATCGTTTTCGTGATGTAAAAAGAACGCATTTCCTGTCTCCATAAATCCTCCAAGGTCATATTCAAAATATGAAATAGCGACGTTATAGCTTATGAACTTTTTAAATTCGGACCGTGAAACACTACTTCAAGTGTCCGCAATTTAAAAAAAAGGTCGCTTCACTGACAGATTGTCTTGCCTTCTTCATCAATAATAAACACAACCAAGAAAACAGGATGAGAAGAATGTGCACAGATTTCACCCCCTGGCTGAACTGGCTGGATGAGCAATACGATGAGATGCTGAGCAACACCATCATGCTGTCCGAGATTAACTCTGGCAGCATGAATGCGGCGGGTGTCAATCGTATCGGTCAGGCGCTGATTGCGATCTGTGAGCCGTTAGGTGGTGAGGTTGAGATTCTTCCCATTGCACCTTTCCAGAGTGTGAATGCTCTGGGTGAGGTGGAAGAACATGCGTTGGGTGATGCGGTGCGTATCCGTAAACGGCCGGAAGCACCGCTGCAGATCTTCTTCTGTGGTCATATGGATACGGTATTTGCCATTGATCACACCTTCCAGAAAGTTACCTGGTTGGATGACGAAACCCTGAACGGTCCCGGTGTTGCGGATCTAAAGGGCGGCATTATGGTGATGCTAAAAGCCATTGAAGCTCTGGAACGTAGCCCTTGGGCCGAACGTATCGGTTGGGAGATCCTGTTTAACCCAGATGAAGAGATCGGTTCACAAGGTTCTGCGCCTTTGATCGCTGATGCGGCGAAGCGTGTGCATCTGGGTATGATCTACGAGCCTTCCTTCCCGGACGGTAATCTGGCCGGTGAGCGTAAGGGCAGTGGTAACTTCAGTGTGGTGACTCGTGGTAAGGCGGCTCATGCCGGTCGTGAACACCATCTGGGCCGTAATGCCATTCGTGCCATGTGTGACTTTGTTGCCATGATTGATGATCTGAATGGACAGCGTGACGGTGTCACTATCAATCCTGGTTTTATCGAAGGCGGTGGTGCGGTGAATATCGTACCGGATATGTGTCTGTCCAAATTTAATATCCGTTTGGAAAAACCGGAAGACGAAGCCTGGTGTGAAGCTCGTCTGGCCGAGATTCTTCAGCAGATCAACAGTCGTGATGGCCTGTCGATTGAGCTGCATGGTGGCTTTACCCGTAAACCGAAAGTGCTGACTCCGGCCAATCATAAGCTGTTTGAACTGGCAAAAGCCTGTGGTGCGGATCTGGGTATGACCATCGAATACCTGCCGACGGGCGGTTGTTGTGACGGTAATAACCTGGCGGCTGCCGGTATCCCTAATATTGATACGCTGGGTGTGCAGGGTGGCAAGATCCACTCCGCTGACGAATATGTGAAAGTGAAAAGTCTGACTGAGCGGGCCAAACTGAGTGCCCTGATGTTAATGAAACTGGCAACCAGTGATGATCTGAGTTGGCTGGGAGTAGACTGATGCTGTTATTTCGACCTCTGACGTTTAATGATCTGCCGGGGCTGGAGCGTCTGGCGGTGATCTCCGGTGGCAGTATGACCACGCTACCGGCCAACCGTGATCACCTGAACGAGTTGATCAACAACACCCAGCAGTCGCTGCGTAAAGCGGTTGAACGTCCTGGGGGAGAAAGCTATCACTTTGTCCTGGAAGACACGACGACCGGCGAGATCGTTGGTGTTTCCGGTATCGAAGCCGCTGTGGGCCTGAGTGGCCCGTTTTACAGTTACCGTATGGATGAAGTGGTGCACGCGTCCAGTGAACTGCAGATCCATAACCGTATTCCGGCGCTGCACCTGTGTCAGGACTATACCGGTGCTTCCCGTTTGTACACCCTGTTTATGGATGCGGGTCATCGCAGTGAGCACAACCTGCATCTGCTATCTCGGGCGCGTATGCTCTTTATGGCGGCTCACCCGGAGCGTTTTGCCCCCCGATTGATTGTTGAGCTGCAGGGTATCGCAGATGACAACAACCAGTCACCGTTCTGGGAATGCCTGGGTCGTCACTTTTTCAATATGGATTTCAATAAAGCCAATTACCTGACCGGGATTAATTCCAAGGGCTTTATTGCCGATCTGATGCCGCACTATCCGGTTTATGTACCTCTGTTAAGCGAAGCTGCACAGGCTGCTCTGGGGAAAGCCCGAGAGGATATGATTGAGGTGCAGCAACTGCTGGAAGAGGAAGGTTTCAGCTATCGCAACTATGTGGATATCTTTGATGCCGGTCCTACTCTGGAAGCCCGTACCGACAATGTACGCTCCCTGGCGCAGAGCAAATCCTTAACGGTGGAAATTACTGAAGATGCCGCTGTTCAGAGCGATGGCGCAAAACTGGCGTTAATCAGCAATGAAGGTCTGCAGAACTATCGCAGTCTGATGCTGGCGATGAACTCGGAGAAACCTCAACTTACGCCGGCTCAAGCAGAAACCCTGCAACTGACACAAAGGGATGCCATGCGCGTGCTCTGGCTGGATGATCTCTAGCTCTGATCCATTTCAGTCCTGTCTCTGAATGTTGGTTTAGGTTGGTTACTGCCGAGAGAACATAGGCTAAGCCCAGGCCTCTACTCAGAGACACGACTTCTATACTACTTATTAGATTTTTCCCAATTAACCGGCTGGCAAAGGCCCGGTACGCCCTCCCTTTGCCTGCATAATTTGATGATGGAGTGAACCCGACCATGATGGTAGTACGCCCAATCCAGGCTGAAGACCATGCCGCGCTGCGTGAACTGGCGCGAAAAACCGGTCCCGGCTTTACCTCCCTGCAGGATAACGACCAGCAGGTGGCCGCGAAAATGGAAACGGCGCTGGCCGCCTATAACCCGGATTCTATTCCAAAAGAAGCCCTGTATCTGTTTGTGATGGAAGAGACCGACACCGGTGAAGTGGTGGGTATCTGCGGTATCGAATCCGCGGTGGGTCTGTCTGATCCCTGGTATAACTACCGTGTCGGTACTCTGGTGCATGCCTCTCGTGAATTGGATGTTTATAACCAGATCAATACCCTGACCATCTCCAATGATCACACCGGTTACTCCGAGCTGTGCACGCTGTTTTTAAGTCCGGAAGCCCGCCATAGTAAAAACGGTGCCCTGCTGTCCAAGTCGCGTTTTATGTTTATGGCAGAGTTCCCACAGCGTTTTAATGAATACCTGATCGCTGAGATGCGCGGTTATTCCGATGACAACGGCGTATCACCGTTCTGGGAAGGTCTGGGTCGTCACTTCTTCTCACTGGATTTTGCCGAAGCGGATAAATTGTCCTCCATGGATAAGGTGTTTATCGCTGAGCTGATGCCAAAAAACACCATCTACACCAACCTGCTACCCAAAGCGGCTCAGGAAGCGATCGGTAAAACCCACGAAGCCACCACGCCAGCCCGTAAGCTGCTGGAAAGTGAAGGCATGCGTTACACCGGTTATATCGACATTTTTGATGGTGGCCCGACGCTGGTATCCCGCAGCAATGATATCCGCGCGATTCAGGAAAGCCGCTACGTTAAATCCCACATTATCGACAACCAGCCGGAAGGCGAGCGTTATCTGGTCAGCACCACGGACTTCCGTGATTTCCGCTGCTGCATGACTGCACTGGAGCTGGTTGGTAATCACGTTGTTGGCCTGCCTCAGGATGTGGCCGACGCCTTAAAGATTAGCGAAGGCAACACCGTACGCGTTGTACCCCTGTCTTCCGGAAGGAGATTCTAAGATGACTTCACTATTTATTAATGGCCAGTGGCTGGCAGGCTCTGGTGCTGAGTTTAGCTCGCTTAACCCAACGAATGGCGAGACGGTTTGGACGGGTGGCGCGGCATCTCCTGAGCAGGTTGAAACGGCTGTGGCTGCAGCGCGTGCAGCCAGTACTGAATGGTCGCTGCTGGGTTTTGAAGCCCGCACCGAGATCGTACGTCGTTACGGCAAGCTGCTGGAAGAGCATAAAGAAGAGCTGGCTGTCACCATCGCTGCAGAAACCGGTAAACCGTTATGGGAAACCCGTACCGAAGCCGGTGCCATGATGGGCAAGATCGAGATCTCGGTTAAAGCTTACAACGAGCGTACCGGCTCCCGTCGCAGTGATATGGCCGGTGCTAAAGCGGTACTGCGTCATAAGCCACACGGCGTGGTGGCAGTATTTGGTCCTTATAACTTCCCGGGCCACCTGCCTAGCGGTCATATCGTACCGGCGCTGCTGGCGGGTAACACCGTCGTGCTGAAGCCTAGTGAGCTGACCCCCCATGTGGCTCATAAAATGGTTGAGCTGTGGGAACAAGCGGGTCTGCCTGCAGGTGTACTGAATCTGGTGCAGGGTGAGAAAGAAACTGGTATTGCACTGGCCAATCACAATGATCTGGATGGTCTGTTCTTTACCGGTAGTTCCCGTACGGGTCACCTGCTACATGAGCAGTTTGCCGGCCACCCAGGCAAGATCCTGGCGCTGGAGATGGGCGGTAATAATCCGCTGATTCTGGATCAGGTCAGCGACACCAAAGCGGCGGTGCATGAAACCATTCAATCCGCCTATATCACTTCCGGCCAGCGTTGCACCTGTGCCCGTCGTCTGTTTGTACCTGTGGGTGAATGGGGCGATAACTTCCTGAGCCAACTGCAGCATGCGGTAAGCCAGATTAAGGTCGGTGGTCAGTTTGATGACGACGCGCCGTTTATGGGTAGTCTGATCTCTGAGGCTGCTGCAGACGGTATGGTCGCAGCACAAGCCAAGCTGGTTGAGTTGGGTGCGACCTCGCTGCTGACGCTGGAAAAACTGCAGGCGGGTACGGGTCTGGTTTCTCCTGGTCTGATCGATGTAACGGCTATTGCGGAACTGCCGGATGACGAATACTTCGGTCCGCTGCTACAGGTGATTCGTTACAGCGATTTTGATGAGGCGATTCGTCAGGCTAACAACACCCAATACGGTCTGTCTGCCGGTCTGTTTAGTGATAGCGAAGAGCGCTTTAACTACTTCTACGACCGTATTCGTGCGGGAATCGTGAACTGGAATAAGCAGCTGACCGGTGCCGCCAGTAGCGCGCCATTTGGTGGTGTCGGTGCCAGTGGTAACCACAGAGCCAGCGCTTACTATGCCGCAGATTACTGCGCATACCCGGTAGCGGGTATCGAAGCCGGTGCTTTGACACTGCCAGAGAACCTGGCACCCGGTCTGAAACTGGACTAATAACAAGGCCTTTTTTAAGTCTCGTTAAGCCAAGGGCAGGCTGTTTAGTCAGGCCGTTAAGTCAGACTATTCAATAAAGTAGTGAATCGCAGGACAGCCGCTGATCGCAGGCTGTCTTGTCAGCACCGAATTAGGTAAACGCTGAAATGAAAGCATTTGAAGCAAACTTTGATGGTTTAGTGGGCCCGACCCACAACTATAGCGGCTTGTCCTTTGGTAATGTCGCGTCTCAGAACAACCAGGCCAATGCCTCTAATCCTAAGCTGGCGGCACGTCAGGGGCTGGCAAAAATGAAGGCCCTGCATGATATGGGTATGTACCAGGGGGTATTGGCACCGCAGGAGCGTCCCGATATCTTTACCCTGCGTCGACTGGGTTTTACCGGTTCCGATGCTGAGGTACTGGCGGCAGCCGCGAAACAAGCGCCCCGTATTTTGGCGGCGTGTTGTTCCGCTTCCAGTATGTGGACCGCTAATGCGGCAACGGTATCACCGAGTGCCGACACCGCTGATGGTCGGGTGCATTTTACCCCAGCGAATCTGACCAATAAGTTCCATCGCTCCATTGAGCATGAAACCACTGGTCGTATTCTGCAGGCGACGTTTAACGATGATAAGCACTTTGCCCATCATCCGGCGTTACCGGGTGTGGAGCACTTTGGTGATGAAGGCGCGGCGAACCATACCCGTTTCTGCCACGAGTACGGTGAAGCGGGTGTTGAGTTTTTTGTTTACGGTCGCAGTGCTTTTGATGGTAGTCGTCCGGAGCCTAAGAAGTACCCGGCCCGTCATACTCTAGAAGCGTCAGAAGCGGTGGCCCGTAGTCACGGTCTGAGTGCGAGAGGTGTGGTTTATGCCCAGCAGAATCCTGACGTGATTGATGCCGGTGTGTTCCACAATGATGTGATCGCCGTGGGTAACCGTGATGTGCTGTTCTGCCATGAACTGGCATTCTTGGATCAGGCTGCTGTAAAACAACAGCTGACTGATGCCATGGGCGGTCGCTTCCATGTGGTGGAAGTACCAACCAATCGAGTTTCGGTTCAGGATGCGGTGCAGAGTTATCTGTTTAACAGTCAGCTGCTGAGCCTACCTGATGGTCGCACGCTGCTGGTGATCCCTGATGAGTGTCGTCAGAACGATGCGGTGTGGAGCTACTTGAGCGATCTGAAAGAAGGTGATAGCCCGATTGATGAGCTGCAGGTGTTTGATCTGAAGCAGAGCATGAGCAACGGCGGTGGCCCAGCATGTCTGCGTTTGCGTGTGGCGATGAATGAAGCGGAATTGAATGCGTTTAACCAGTCGACCCGTATGAATGAAAGCCTGTTTGCAGCGTTGAATGACTGGGTGGAATGCCACTACCGTGATCGTCTTCTGGAGTCGGATCTGGCTGATCCACAACTGCTGATGGAATCACGTACCGCACTGGATGAGCTGACACAGATTCTGGATCTGGGTTCGGTATATCCATTTCAGCGGGTATAAACACCTGAGCAGAGCTTTTGATCAATAAAAGGCTCTGCTAAAAAAGAGCATAGGCTGGCGGCGGGATGCCAAAGGCCAAATACGTGTTGGAAAAGCTGCTTTTCCTGCACGTGTTGAAACACGTTAAAGGACTAACTGGGAGCCATCACGATCTGCCCATCGTGGTGGCTTTTTTATTCTGAATCACATCAGTCGCTAGTGCTGCGGCAATACGGGCTATTACTAAGACAGGAAAAGGATAGGAAAAAGAGATCAGGGCTGATCCAGCAGGGCATCCAATGGATAACCTCTAAAAGGTTTTACATTGGTCAGCACCACATGACTGCTGATATTGACCATACCAGGTAATACATCCAATAGCATATCGTTGATATCGTTGTAGCGCGCCATATCCGGTGCCACGATACGCAGGAAGAAATCAAAGCTGCCGCTGACGGTATAACACTCCACCACCTCGGGGTGACTTTGCGCGGCATTTTGGAAGGCGCGGAAGGCATCGGTGCTCTGGTCTTTCAGGCTGACGGTGCAGATCACTTCCACACTGCGACAGATTTTGGCCAGGTTCAGATTGCTCAGGTAGGGGCCAATCAGACCCGCTTCTTCCAGCTTGCGTACCCTATTTAGGCACGAGCTAGGTGATAAGCCTACCCGGTCTGCCAGATCCTGATTTGTGATCTTAGCTTCCTGTTGCAGGATCGAAAGAATATTTCGGCTGATACGGTCAAGCTGCATAAGACTACCTTCTATGGGCGCTTTTTCATAAGTACAACGCGAATGGTATTCCGTCGATCACCATCAATAGACAATAAAACGACGTTAAACACCCTAAGTTGCGCTAGTTTGCCGTTGTCGATGGGGTTTCGCAACTTTCTTTCATGATGCCGAATATTCTTCGGCCTGATTTTATTTTAGCGGCAGGATCTGCATTTTTTACTGAAAATCAGAAAGCTCATTTTGTAGACATGACACTAAAATTACCGACATCACTTCGGTAAAAAACTTTAGGTGTTGTTATGTTGTTAATTCGTCCCTGTCAAATGAGCGATCTCGATGATCTGATGGCGCTGTCCCGTGCTGTTGGTCGTGGCATGACCTCTATGCCAGCCGATGAAGAGGCATGGCTGCACAAGATCGAAGCCACGACACGTAGCTTTTCTGAGCAAGGCGCAGATGATGCTATGGGTACCTACTTTATGGTGCTGGAAGATCCTGCCTCGGGTCGTGTCGTAGGTACTACCGCGATTTATACCGGTATCGGTCTGGACCGTCCGTTTTACTCCTACAAAGTCTCTACTCTGGTCAGTAGCAGTAACGATCTGGCAGTCACCCGTCAGGCCCGTGTATTGAGCATGGTGAATGATTACACCGGTGCGACCGAAGTGGGTTCATTATTTGTACTGCCGGAATACCGCAAACCCGGTGTCGGCCAGTTCCTGTCTCGAGCCCGTTTTCTGACCATGGCCGATTTCCCCGAGCGTTTTGGTGAAACCGTCATGGCAGAGCTGCGTGGTTGGCAGGATGAAAACGGTAATTCACCGTTATGGCAGCACTTGGGCAGCCAGTTCTTTGGTATCGAGTTTCAGGATGCAGTGAATACGGTGGCGCTGAAAGGTACGCAGTTTATCTCCGATCTGATGCCGAAATATCCGATCTATATTGATCTGCTGCCAAAAGAAGCCCGTGAGGTGATTGGCAAACCCAATGAATCCTCCGCACCTGCGCTGCATATGCTGAAGAAAGAGGGCTTCCAGTTTACCGGTTACGTGGATCTGTTTGATGGTGGTCCATCGGTACAGTGTCCGGTGAGTGAAGTGCATACCGCCCGTGACAGTCATCAGGGCCCGGTACGTATCAGTTTTGATATTACGGATCAGGATGAGATGTATATGCTCAGCAACGGTCATCTGAATGATTACCGCGTTATGCTGGCTCCTGCGCGCATGGCTTCTGACGGTACTTTGATGATCAATCAGGAAACAGCGCGAGCTCTGGGTATTAATCACACTGCACCGAATGCCCGTTATATTCCGTTTAAACGTAATCAACAGACCCATGCTGTAGCAGCATAACTTTCCTTGGGATTAGTTTTATCTTGAATAGCGGCTTTATCCTAAAGAGTTAGTGTAATCCCGAATATCGTATTGCTCCGCTAGACAGAACCGCGAGTAATACACGCTTTACTGCAACACATAGACAGTACTTCAGCCCCGTGTGCACGGGGCTTTTTTTGTTTTTAGGCCTGAAAATAGGACACTTAAGGCTGGATGAAAGAATAGATCTCAGTCAGGCTTATAGTTATGTCTAATATAAGGTTGTAGTCAGATGGTGAAGGTGTGAATCAAGTTAAGTGGCGGGCTTTGCTAGGCTTAGTGTTGGTCTATATTACAGTATTTTTCTACTGGAACTGGCTGTTTGGCGTTATTTTACTGCTGTGGTTACTACCTGATTTACGCAGTGGTGAGATACACTTCTTTGAGCGTTTATCACGTCAGGATAGTCCAGTGATCTATTGGGCTGTAGTCGTGACTTGGTTGGGGCTCAGTATTTATCTGATTCTGGAACCATTATTGTATGACTACCCATATTTTGTCTTTGCTTAACCCCTAAAATCCAGCTAATAGCGTTTAAGAATAAGACCTTGTGTGATTGGGGTTACCTGATAAATCTTTGCGCCAATAAAGAAAGCGTATTGCCCTTTCCCATGGGCAATACACTTTCTTCAAATAGGTGCTAAGCACTAATTAAGCAGCGGTACCGTATTGATATCAGCTATTCAGGGTCATATTGAGAAGGTTATAGGCTGGAGCTAAAAACAGGGTTTGGCGTAGCGTACTGTTTCTACCAAAGACCTCCTCGGTTGATGGCTGGCCGACCAGTTGCCTGAAGGAATCAGCAGCATCTTCTCCAAGAACCTTTTCCGCTAACTCGATCAGTTTTTTCGGTGTATCGATTTCAGATTGGAAGAGCCCTGATGAGGCTTTTCGCACTTCATCTGGATCCAGATTGTTATCCCGGGCATTTTGGTAGGCGCGGCTGAGCTCTGACTTATCTGCACCACTGAGATGGTTCAATAACAGGCTTTCGGGGTCGTTTTGTCTGTCTGGTAGTGAATAGGCACCACTGACAGCAACGGTATTCGAACGAAAAGGTCCGAGATGGCTATCCACTGCATCGGTAAAGAGTGATTGCT
The DNA here is from genome assembly GCA_964342385.1 of uncultured Oleiphilus sp. Classification (GTDB taxonomy): domain Bacteria; phylum Pseudomonadota; class Gammaproteobacteria; order Pseudomonadales; family Halomonadaceae; genus Oceanospirillum. The sequence goes on from CAYFGP010000072.1 coordinate 23,330, forward strand.
GAAGTACAGGATTGTCTCCTCCAAAGAAGTTGCCCTGTTCTGCTCGCAGTAAGGTACGATAGAACTGATTGTCGGGATCGTTCTGCATTAACTTGCTGAGTTCTTCCGCTCTGTCTTCAGGCTTGGCATTAAGAAAGGGGACGGCATCTTCTGAAACATGAAATGAGTATTGTGTTCCTGCGTTTATTCTGGCCTCTTTATTTCTTTGTACCCCTAGGAAAAAAGCAGCTTCCTCAACCTTTTCCTGGCTGGTGCCATGCTCACGCGCGTAGTCATATGCTTCCTTTAGAGACTTCTGATCACTAGATCTAAGGTAGTCATAGACACTGCCAGCGCTGGCATAAGGATCAACATAGCCTGATATCGGTTGTAGGTAGCGCGGTAGCTGATCTGTATCCGACATCCTTTGAGCTGCCTGACTCAGTTGCACCTGCGCGGCAGGTCCTGATGGTGCCCTTGCTTCACCTGTAGAGCGACTGGCTTCCGTTGCCAAATTGCTTGTTTTAACTGTGTTGGAAGAAGTGCGATTCGTGTTTGTGACAGACACTGAACCTGAGCTTGAAACCTGCATCGATAACCTCCTGTTATCTGACTATGCTGCGAATAAGCACTCAAACAAAAGTTTCTTTTTACCAAAATGCTGCATTCTCCAGTCGCAGACTGAAAAATGTCGAAATACTTTTGTTTAAGTGTGTATAAGTAGAGCGATTATTCTCAGCTTAGTGGGCCAGCGGCATTGCGACAACAGGGTTTTTATAATGTTATGTAAGTAACTTTTTCCACGAGGAGGTGTTGTGTCGCATTAAAAATATGCGGATGGAAGCGGTCTGGAATAGGTGTTTGATATTGCTGTAAAAACTCGTCTTGAGCTAAGACGAAATATGGTTTGTAAGATGTGTATATGAAAAGCGCATCATCAGATTGATAATACGCTTTTCTGTCTTAAGAGATTAAGCCGCCATATTGGTGGACTCGAAGATCTTATCGGCATTGGCTTCGATAAAACCTTGGTACACAACGCCTTCATTGTCGGCATGGCGTAGGGCAAACTCATAGAAGCAGGTGGCAATCTCATGCTCTTGGTCATCGGCAAAGGTAAACGCCATACGGTCGGCCATGCTGGAGCCCTGTTCCAGTAGTGATTCAGGGGTACCTTTTACTTCACCGCCTACGGTGTTGACTACAAAACCCGCGTCTTTAACACGCAGTAGCACTTCACGGATGCAATTAGTGCTGTTCAGATGGTTGATGCTAACAGTGAAGTGATTCACTCGAATACCAATCGCCAGTAACCAGGCTCCGTACTCACTTTCTGCCATCACGGTTTGATAATCTTCCCAAGCTGGAGTGCTCCAGTGACGGCCCGAGCGGAACACACTTTGATCCATAGGCTGTTCGGTAATCTCAGCGGTGTACTTGGCAATAATCTGTTGTGCCTGTTCGCTCAGTTGGTCGGTCAGCAGCTCAGAGATAAAAATCTTAGGCACGGTATGATCCGGGTGGATAAAGCTCTTTGCACGCAGTTTTTTCGCTTTGAACTCATAGTCCCCTTGTACTTCGTAACCCATCTCCAGAATCAGAGGCACCAGGTTATCCAGCTGCAACGGTGTATTGGCAAAAGTGCGAAAAGCGACATGGTCGTTAATCACTTCACCGTCGGTGGCGGCAAACAGCTGACGAATCTGCTCCGCCTGTGGTGTGATCTCGATATAGTTTTGCCAAAGTTGTGCGAAAAAAGCCTGTGGAGTCATGTTGTTTTCCTGTCACGGTTTTTCTACTGACACTCTTCATGCCGCAGTAGAGGGCTGAGCCCTTTTATCTTTTGTTTTGGTCATAACCTTGTGTGTAAAACAGGGTTATTTGTCATACCTGTAATAGGGGTAGTGTGACGAGACAGGGAAATGCCAGCAAACAAAAAAACTTCGCGTCTTGATCAAGTTAAACTTGCCCTGGCGGCTCTGGGATGATGTTGTAGCCAGCTGTGCATCCAGTGGAGAAAATCCTGAATCTGTGGGCTCTTGTGAGCGTCTTCTTTTTGCACTAACCAATAGCCGGGCATCAAGCCAGGATTAAGCTCACTGATCGGTCTATCGCCCAAAGGTGCAATCAGATCGCCTTGGGCAATGGCATCACGGGCATCGGGGACAGAGATTAGGGCCACACCTAAACCCCGTTTAGCAGCTACCAACAGACCAGCATGACTGTCTAAGGTCAGTACTTGGCGTTCCACTACACTGTCCACACCCAGAGTATTGAGGAGTTTTCGCCATAGCTCGACGGATAGCGGGGTGCATAACAGGCGATGTTGTGTCAGATCTTCTTTTTGCTGCAGGGGCTTATGGTGAGCAGAGTTAGGCTGTAGTAGATCTGGTGCACAGACCAGTAATTTATCATCAGTAATCAGCAGCTGTTTAAGGCTAAAGGGCCATTGGCCAAAACCCCACTGTATGGCCAAATCAAGGCGCTCGGCGGCAAAGTCAGGGAAAGGCACCGTCGTGGTGATACGGATATCCAGTTCGGGATGGCTGGCTTCATACTCCGGCAGTTTAGGCAGCAGACAGTTGACGGCAAACCAGGGTGAGGCACTGATTCTCAACAGCGGTCGATGTTGCTGCTGTTTGACTTCCTTAATACCCCGGTCGATCAGATCGATACCTCTACGCACATAATCCAATAGCTGTTCACCGGCGGCACTCAGCTCAATACCCGAGGGGTGGCGAATAAACAGTGTCAGCTGCAGCTGTTCTTCTAGAGACTTGATCTGCAAACTCACCGCCTGGGGGGTAACGCACAGTTGTTCTGCGGCTTGTTTAAAGCTACCAAGCTCTGCAGCAACCGCAAAAATATGCAGGCTGCGCAGTGGCGGTGTGCGCTGAATATTCATAAGGCTCTCTAATCGTTTTGCTTCGGAGACATGTCTGGGGTTGATCTACTACCTTGGCATTATACCTGTCTCGGTATAGCATGCCTGCGATTGATTTAGAGATCTGCAATCCAGTGAGCAATACTGGTACAATTCGTATCCCCAAAGCATCACCCCAGCTTAAACCTCTTCGCTAAAGCCGCTTGATATTGGGCTTTGGCAGTGGTGGCATCGGGATTATCCTTCAGACAGGAACAGGGCATGCACATTTTTTTCGTAGAGGATCAGTCCTCTCTGGCACAAGGTATTTTGCAATACGCTGAAGAGATTCGTGGCATTCAGTGCTCGGTCTACCAAGGCGATCTGGAAGACGTTGCTGAGTTTCAGCGTCAGCTGACAGCTTTGCCTATGGACTTTGTGCTCAATACCTACGAGTTTGCCGACAGCAAAAAGGTGGAGCAACAGCCGGATAAGGCCTGGCAGATTAATGCCATCTTCCCGGATCACCTGGCGCATATCTGTCTGGAAGCGGGCTGTGCTCTGCTGCATATCTCCACCGATGATGTAGTGGGTGAGACCCGTGGCATTCCTTTCCATGAGAAAGATACGGTGCACCCGCTGAATGCTTACGGAGAAAGTAAGTGGCAGGGTGAAGAAGCGATTCGCCAATTACTGAAACGTCGTCTGATTCTACGTCTGGGCACTCTGTTTGATACCAATGACAAGGGTTGGCTGTCTCAACTGGTTAAACAGGCTGAGAGCAATAAAGGCGTGCAGGATGCCAGCGATATTATGTTCTCACCAACACCAGTTTCTGATGCAGCCCGTGTGATTATCGCCATGTTGCAGCAGATGGACTGTGGTGCAGATTGCTGGGGTACCTATCAATACGCCGGTGTTGAGCCGATCAGTCGCTTTGAATTTGCGGAACTCCTGGTCGAGCTGGGGCAGGATCAGGGCCTGCTGGATATGATGGCAGAAGCCCGTTCTGTATCTGCGGCTGCGCTGGGTCTAACCGGCAAGCAGGCGCTGCATAAAGAGATGAATTGTCAAAAGATTATGGACCACTTCGGTATTAAGCAGCGCAGCTGGCGTCCGGCGCTGGTGGAATACCTGGAGCATATTGCCGATAGCCGCAAAGCCGCACAGGCAGAGCAAGCCGAAGAAGTCGTCCGTTCTGAGGAAAGTAAGTAGATGACTGCGTTACGAGCCATTATTTTTTATCTGGGTTATTCACTGGCCCTGGTGCTGGTGTCCTGTATCGTGACACCGATAGCCCTACTGACTCCACCTAAAACCCGTGCCTGGTTGATTCTGCGTTATAACTGGTTTGTACTGTTGTGGCTGCGTATTACCTGCGGTGTGCGTTACGAAATCGAAGGCGCGGAACATATCCCACAAAACGGTGAAACCGTCGTAATTCTGGCGAATCACCAATCCGAGTGGGAAACCCTGTATCTGCAGTTGGTGACTCAGCCGATGAGTACCGTATTGAAGCAGGAACTGTTGAAGATTCCTTTCTTTGGCTGGGGCATGAAGGCACTGCAGCCGATTCCTGTGGATCGCAGTAAACCTGCGGCGGCGATGAAGCAATTGCTGAAAGAGGGTAAGCACCGTCTGGACGAAGGCTTCTCCGTACTGGCTTTCCCAGAAGGCACTCGTACCGAGCCGGGCACCCGTGGCGACCATAAAAAAGGCGGTGCTATGCTGGCCACTAAATCTGGCAAAGCGATTCTGCCTATGGCCCATAATGCCGGTGAGCATTGGACTTCCAGTCCACTAAAGAAAAAAGCCGGTACTATTCGCGTTTGTTTTGGCCCACTGATCCAGACCGAAGGTCGCCATGTGAATGATGTGCATGCGGAAGTGACCGAATGGCTGGAAACTCAGGTGGATCGCCTATCTGATCTGCCGCCTGTACGAGTTGAAGAGAAAACTGAAGCAACAGAGAAAAGTGCGGACTAACACTCTGTTAAATAACAGATTTAGTAACGTATAGATCAAAGAAACGGCAGGCCAATAATCGGTCTCCGGTTTAACGGGTTCAACCTGTAACTAAAAAGCCGATGGCACGTTTTATCTATGTCATCGGCTTTTTTGCTTTTATTGCCCAGTGCTGAGTTCGGTGCAATTACAACCCCAGGTTTTTGCAGATCTTCAAGCTGGGTTCCGTTTGATTTAGGGTATAAAAATGTAGGCTGGGTGCACCGCCGGCAATCAGTTGTTCACACAGACGAGTGACCACCTCCTCACCAAACTGGCGGATGCTGGCGGTATCATCGTGATAGGCATCCAGCTGCTTCGCTACCCAGCGAGGGATCTCAGCACCACAGGCTTCACTAAAACGGATCAGATTACTGTAGTTGGTAATCGGCATCACACCGGCCACAATGGGGACATCAATGCCTAGCTTCTGACAGCGCTCAACAAAATAGAAGTAAGCATCGGCATTATAGAAATACTGGGTGATGGCGCTATTTGCTCCGGCATCTATCTTACGTTTAAAGTTTTTTAGATCATCTTCAAAGCTACGAGCCTGAGGGTGTGTTTCTGGGTAAGCCGCAACCTCTAAGTGGAAATGATCCCCTGTCTCAGCACGAATAAACTCGACCAGTTCATTGGCATGGGGCAGCTCTCCCGGTGCACCTACGCCAGAAGGTAGATCACCCCGTAAAGCAACAATGCGTTTAATCCCTTTCTCTTGATACTTATGCAGTTGGGCTCTGACTTTCTCTTTGCTGCTAAGAATACAGGCCATATGAGGTGCCGTTTCAATACCGGTTGCGCCCATCTCTAATACTGTTTCTAGAGTTCGCTCCTGAGTAGAGCCGCTGGCGCCAAAAGTCACTGAAAAGAAATTGGGGTCCAATACCGCTAATTGATCTCTAACACTAAGGAGTTGTTCCTGGCCGTAAGGGGTTTTTGGCGGGAAAAATTCAAAACTGAGTTCAACGGGGCTCGTCATCTCTATATTCCAAAAAGTCAGCAAAAGAGCAATTTTAATATCGGTCGATTCTACTGCTTTTCCATCGCTTTACGAGGGGGAGTAGACAGTAATCTATATGGGACAAGACCTGGATCAGATTATGGGATGTTTTCTTAATTGCCATATTCGAGACATATCATGTCGCATTTATGGTTGGTAACCTCCATGTCTTTTCGGCTAACGCTAATTTTTATTTCTCTGATTATCGTGTAATAAGGCGTAATATTTTGTCGCGTTGGTTTTGGATATATTGGTCGAAACAGGTGAGGGTAAGTCATGAGTTTCGTACTGACTGCTGATGGTATCGATATGTCTGCACAGCCAAACACAAACCAGATGAAGCTTCTGGTGTTTAACAATCAGGTTTATGCCATCGAACAGATGCTGTTTGAAACGGATGAGTTCTGTGTTGTCGAACTTTGCCAAACACTTCGGCTGCACAACAAAGAAGAGCGCTATCTGGCGATTACCCATAATGCCCAGCTATACACCATCGATCCTCTGGCTGGACCTTCCAAATTACTGCATTACTGTCATGGCAGTGCTCGCATTGTGAGCAGCTGAATTTAAAGTTTTAGGTGACTATACCATCCGTCAGGGAAGACGGCTTTTTTCAGTGTTCAGGATTAGAAGTAGGCTGAGTGTGTACTCTTGGGATGATTGCCGCTCTAAGCCAGAAACAGTTCTGCGTTATTTTCTCCTATCACTTTGTGATCCAATTGACCTTTATAAGTCTTATCTGTCTCTAACGTATCAAAATTGTGAACGACTCGGCACTTACTAAGATTTCTGGAGTATACCGCTTTAGAAATGTGAATAAGTCGACATAAAAAGTAGAGTTAATGCTCAATAATCTGCATATACGGTTTTGAAAGAAGTTTTTTAGTCAGCTTATTAATACCAACTGTTTAATAAGTGGCTCATATGGAGAAGTATATTATGTCTAATGATATTTATAATGTAGATGCAGATATGGATCAGCAATCCGCTAATAATACAGTCACTTCATTACAACGGAATAATATTGTTAATAACGACATGAACATGGATGACGATGATATGAATATGGACGATATGAGCATGGATGACGATGGCATGAAGATGGACGACATGGAAGACATGGGCGATGATGACGATGATATGGGTGATATGGGGGCTAACCTGGATAGCTCGCTGGTTCGTCTCTACATGGCCGTGTTTGATCGTGCGCCAGATGCCGATGGCTTCAAGTACTGGTCTGGTGAAATGAAGCAGGGCTCTGATCTTGAAAGTATCGCGACTAGCTTCCTGGGCAGCGATGAATTTGAGAGTAAGTATGGCTGCCAGGATGATGAAAGCTTCGTCAATAACCTATACCAAAATGTATTGGATCGAGATGCAGATAGCGCTGGTCTGGAATGGTGGGTGAACGAACTGTCTTCAGAAGGTACTGACCACTCTGATGTAGTGCTGGGCTTCTCAGAGTCTGAAGAGTATGCTCAGAATTCAGAAGAAACAGTGAATAATTTCTTGTCCTCTCTGAATAATAGTAACGACACTTTACTATAGAAATACTCGCTTGGGCTCTATCAGGCTTTGTATAAAGTAGATGAGCCCAAACAATAAACTTAGTTTGGTTGAATCTTTGGTATTAAAATAGAGACTGTAGATAAAGTTTATTGTTGAGATATAAAAAGCCCCGCAATCGCGGGGCTTTTTTTGTACCGGGTCAGTTAAATAATTAGTACTTATAGCTTTCTGGCTTGAATGGGCCTTCAACGCCAACACCAATGTAGTCTGCCTGCTCTTGAGACAGTTTGGTGATTACGCCGCTGAAACCTTCAACCATGTAACGAGCCACTTCTTCGTCTAGCTGCTTAGGCAGAACTTCAACAGTGATGTTCGCCGCTTTTTCTTCAGCTGTCAGGTTTGCGAAGCCTGCTTTGTACAGGTGGATCTGAGCCAGTACCTGGTTAGCAAAAGAGCCATCCATGATACGGGATGGGTGACCGGTTGCGTTACCCAGGTTCACCAGACGACCTTCAGACAGCAGGATCAGGTAATCGCTGCTATCCAGGTTGACATCAGTACCTGGCTTGGCATCGCGGAATACCTTGTGTACCTGTGGCTTAACTTCTTCCCATGCCCAGTTTTCACGCATGTAAGCAGTATCGATCTCGTTATCGAAGTGGCCGATGTTACATACCACAGCACCTTTTTTCAGGGCTTTCAGCATGTTGGCGTTACATACGTTGTAGTTACCAGTCGTAGTAACGATCAGGTCGGTTTTCTGCAGCAGAGCAATATTGATAGAGGCATCAGTACCGTCGAACTCACCGTTGTTAAACGGAGAAACCACTTCGAAACCGTCCATGCATGCTTGCATCGCACAGATAGGGTCTACTTCTGTTACAGAAACGATCATGCCTTCCTGGCGCAGAGAAGCTGCAGAACCTTTACCTACGTCACCGTAACCGATAACCAGAGCTTTCTTACCAGACAGCAGGTGGTCAGTACCACGCTTGATGGCGTCGTTCAGAGAGTGACGACAGCCGTACTTGTTGTCGTTCTTGGACTTGGTTACCGCGTCGTTTACGTTGATCGCCGGTACTTTCAGGGTACCTTTTGCCATCATTTCGATCAGACGGTGAACACCGGTAGTGGTTTCTTCAGATACACCGTGGATGCTATCCAGCTGCTCAGCATACTTGTCGTGCATCAGTTCGGTCAGGTCACCACCGTCGTCCAGCAGGATGTTGGCATCCCATGGCGCACCGTCTTTATTGATGGTTTGCTCCAGACACCAAACGTACTCTTCTTCTGTCTCACCTTTCCAGGCAAATACCGGAATGCCTTGCGCAGCGATGGCTGCCGCAGCGTGGTCTTGCGTAGAGAAGATGTTACAGGAAGACCAACGAACTTCTGCACCCAGGGCTACCAGTGTTTCGATCAGCACGGCAGTCTGGATAGTCATGTGAATACAACCGATGATTTTTGCACCTGCCAGTGGTTGCTCAGCACGGTACTTCTCACGAATCGCCATCAGCGCTGGCATTTCAGACTCAGCGATGCGGATTTCGTTACGGCCATAGTCAGCAAGAGAGATATCAGCGACTTTGTAGTCAGTGAAGCTCATTAGGTTTCTCCATTCAGGTGAATGGGCGCCCTTGCAATAATAAAATTTGGCACCGAGCTGAGCGTAGCGGAATAAGCTCCGTTGCAGCGCCCCTCAGTTCGGTGTGATGTCAGCAGGGCTGACAATCAGATGCAACAAAGCAGGAGCTGGGCTCCTGCTTTGTTATGTACGTTAACGGTACATTATAGCTGTTCTGTGACAGAACAGATCATCCCGATTGGTTATTCAATCGAGACTCAACCAGCCAGTATTACAGGCCAGCGTCGGCACGCAGTGCGTCAGCTTTATCGGTTTTTTCCCATGGGAAGGCAGTAAAGGTATCGTTACCTACTGTCATCTCATATGGGTTACGACCGAAGTGACCGTAAGCTGCAGTTGCTTGGTACATAGGGTGCAGCAGATCCAGCATGCGAGTGATCGCAAATGGACGCAGATCGAAGTTGTCGCGTACCAGCTTGATGATCTTCTCATCGGAGATCTTGCCCGTGCCGAAGGTGTTGATCGACACAGACGTCGGCTCAGCTACACCAATCGCGTAGGACACCTGGATCTCACAACGATCCGCTAGGCCTGCCGCAACGATGTTCTTCGCTACGTAACGACCTGCGTAGGCTGCAGAACGGTCTACTTTGGATGGATCTTTACCAGAGAAAGCACCACCACCGTGACGGGCCATACCACCGTAGGTATCTACGATGATCTTACGACCGGTCAGACCACAGTCACCCACAGGACCACCGATTACAAAGTTACCGGTTGGATTGATGTGGAACTTGGTGTCTTTGGTCAGCAGCTCGGCTGGGATCTCATGTTTGATGATCAGATCCATTACTGCATCACGCAGATCCGCCTGAGAAACTTCAGGGTTGTGCTGAGTGGACAGTACGATAGCATCAATCGCAGACACCTGGCCGTTTTCGTAGCGGCAGGTTACCTGAGATTTTGCATCAGGACGTAACCATGGCAGCAGGCCAGATTTACGGGCTTCAGCCTGACGCTCAACCAGACGGTGAGCAAAGGTTACAGGTGCAGGCATCAGAACGTCGGTTTCGTTAGACGCGTAACCGAACATCAGTCCCTGGTCACCGGCGCCTTGATCTTCCGGCTTCTGGCGGTCAACACCCTGGGCGATATCAACGGATTGCTTACCAATCAGGTTGATGATGCCGCAAGTGCTGCCGTCAAAACCTACTTCAGAAGATGTGTAGCCGATGTCATTAATCACATTACGGACCAGATCTTCCAGATCGATCCAGGCAGACGTGGAAATTTCACCAGAAACGATGGCAACACCAGTTTTTACCATGGTTTCACAGGCAACACGGGCGTACTTATCTTCCGCGAGAATTGCATCCAGTACGGCATCAGAAATCTGGTCAGCGATTTTATCTGGATGGCCTTCAGATACAGATTCAGACGTAAATAAAGAGTATTCGCTCATGATTCTCTTATTACCCTCAAAGGAGTTGAAAATAAGGAATTAGCCAGATCTTTAAAATAGGTTAAGACCTGACCTCCTGTAACAGGCATACAGGGATAGGCGTATGACTGTTGGTTTGGCCGCTAGGGAAAGTCGTTGAATTGAATTAACCCTATCGGGTACTGCGATGACCCCGGTGGTCCCGCTTACCACGTTAAAGACCCGATAAAATAAGGGGCGATGGCGTGAAGAGTTGTTGCGGTTGTATGCATTAATACAGCAAAACAGTGCAACGTAGGACGTGCCGAAGGTTAATCGCTAATTGTAGCCATTTGCATCCCTGAATGCACAATGAAATTTACTAAAATTGCCCTGAAAAACGCTCATTTTAACTACACTGGATAAAATTCATTCGCAATTGCCGTGTTATTCCATTCTATCTGCCATGAAATAGAGTTCAGGGTTTGAAGAGTGCGGCCTTATAAGCGACAATACGCGCCTATTTACGGTGGTTTGCCTCATTTTGAGCTTAACTGATGCTTTTTGAACGTATCGTTAACGCTCTGGCAGGCCATGAACATACTTTGCAGTGATGCCTCAACTTAATGAGTATCACACACCCAGGAGCCAGGTAAGCATGCCTTCCCGTTCTGATTTAGCTAATGCCATCCGTGCCTTGAGCATGGACGCCGTCCAGAAAGCCAAGTCCGGTCACCCCGGTGCCCCAATGGGGATGGCTGGTATTGCTGAAGTGCTATGGAACGACTT
>CAYFGP010000073.1:0-33405 GCA_964342385.1 uncultured Oleiphilus sp.
CTCCTGATCAGCTATCAATGGAGCTGGTTTATGCTTAACCGGACAGTAGTGAAATGCAGATATTAGTAATGGTTCTCTTAATGATTTCTACGATAAATTAGAAGGAGAGTATGAATTACTATCTCTCTTAAAATATCATGATGTAAGCTTGATTAAAGATGATGATGAAAAGAAAGTTAAAATAGCTAATTTGATTGGCTGGGTAATAAAAACTCTTGAAAGTTGGAAGGATGTTAGTCTTTATAGCTCGAATGAATTGATCATCTTATTTCGTGTTACGTGCTTTTTGGATGAAAAAGGTTTCTTATGGAAGGCATTATTTTTACATGATATAAGCATAAGTGACCTGTTATTTGATTACTCCAGAAAGGAGCTGTCTTGCCTTAAGTGTGAGTTTAGTATTAATGAAGATGTAGACGTTCCTATATATGAAAGCGAGAGTTTAGAAGGTTTTTTATTAGCTATATCGAGTAAGGACTGGGAAGGTGTTTCCGAATTATGGCGAATATTTAACAATAGGCCTTTGTTAAGTTACAGGCATATACAGATGCTTTATATCCTCGATTATTTTAATCGGGAATTACTAATATCTGCTCTTGAAGGGAATGATTCTGTACCGATTCTAATGAATGTTATGCACTATATAAGAGTTGAAACTGCTTTCTTTATAGGTTCTGAAACCAAAAATGATTACTTGGAATTCTCTAGTGTATATTCGACATTAACTTCACAACGAAGTCACAAGGAATTTACTGATGATGAGAATAGATATTTAGCTGAAATTTTTAGTAATGTTGGAAGTGATAATGAAAAGTTTAATTCTTGGATGAATGTTTTTAATAAATACCCGGTTCGTTACCCCAAAATACAAGTTGCACTTGGAAAAATGTTAGCTACTACATCGAATCGGAAGAATGTTGAAGCCTACATAAAATCTATCTATATCAATAAATATTCTGATAATGAGAGTCGTCAAATTGTAACAGAATGTTTAAAAGAGATTGTTAAGTGCTCAGCCCCCATTAGAAGGAAGGAAGTGTGGAAACTTGCATATGAAGCTTGGTCTGACTGGAACTTCGGAGGTGTTGATAAAAGTAATTATATTTTTAGAATCGCTTGTTCTGAATTAGATTTTGCAATAATAGGATACATTAAAGAATGCCTTACAGATGATGAAAGGCTAGAAATGAAAAAGTTTATTTTAAATAACTTACAGTTATTTGAAAGCAGGTGGCACGATTCATCTTCTGCTGCTACTACATACTGGTATCGTAATCTTTCTTTTTACCAAGTTGTTGAGCATGCTGATAGAGTAGGTAAAGATATTGAGACATGGTTACTTATTGGTAGCTCATATATTCCAGGTGATTTTCACAAAAACGATTATAGTGCGATGTTAGTTAGGTGAAAGAGCTTGCTACTGTTCGTAGTTGAAGCTAACAAGGAGGGGGGGCAAAGTTCTATCGCACTCCTACACTGATTGAAAACAGGAGTGGTGCACCATACTACTCACCATTTATCTCCCAGGCCAGCGTCATACAGCGACCCGCAGCTCTATCTAACTTGAACCCAAACAAAAACACCAGTTAGCGATTGCATTAAACCGCTAACTGGTGTTTGATTACTTGCTAATCTAATCAACAGAAGGAATCCGCCTATAGCAAGCATTTAAATCTTAAAAAGTCGCTACCCCTGAGTGATTGGACCCACCCAGAGGCAGCTAACCATCATCGATAAGTAGAGTATCAACAAATGGCTAATTCGCATTTTACGCTAGGGCTTCGCTCGGCTAAAGAAAAATTTCTTTATTTTCATGATCTTACGGCCTGTAATCGCATTTGCGGTGCCAGGTTTTTTTGCGTCTTCAATTCCTCTCGGGCTTCTGGCTCAAATCCTCTTTTTCAGTCGTTTCGACTCCGTTTGGGTGTTTTTTCCCGTGGTGTCTTTGCGTCTGTTAGATCTTTCTTCTTGTTTACCTCGTTATCTCGTGCGCGTTTATCTGGGCGGCAATCCGTCAATTTGATGAGCTTTGCTACTGGGAGGGCGGGGTTATGAGCAAGATCACTGATATTAAGGATGGGGAGAAGCAGGAGGCTGTGGATCAGTTGGATTTGGACCAATTAAGTCAGTCGTTTGAGAGCTTGTATCATCGCTGCGCTTTTATGTTGGTGGCGTTGGAGAATCTTGCTTTTGGCGAGACTTCTTTTCATCACCAAGCGGCGGCAAATGGCGTGGGCTATTACGCTGCTGATTTGCTTGATGAGCTGGTTCAGATTCAGGAGATGATCAATAAAGGTCAGAAATCTAGCGTGCAACAATAACCCTGTTTCTAGCAGGCAGGGTGTTGAGTGATTTAAATGCTTTGCCGGTAGGGACGTCACCTGTGCCATGTTCGTGGAGGAATATGGCACTTTAGGTGATTACGTCGTTATCGGAACAATTTGAAAACTACTGATTCGACTCGATTCTAAATGGAGATTGGTAAGGGTAAGCGTTTATCTGGTTGTTGCCTTTCTGTTTTGTATTAGGAGCGGGTAGATGTAGTGAGCGAGGGACTGTATGACGTATCCAGAAGGCTGGCATCAGGCCAGTGACGAGCGGGCCGGGCAACTGGCAGATAAGTTAACTCAGGCTGTGGGCGAACAGCATGTTTTATACGGTAAGCATATGCGCGTGGTCGCGTATCGGCATCAGGAGGGTATGGATGAGTTGCTATGTCAGCATTCAGAGGAAGAGGATTTGTTTACTCTGTTGCATCTGGTGTGGTCGTTAACATCCTCTGAAACCCATAGAGCAGCACCGATTGTAGAGGTGCATGGGTGTTTTCAGGATTTTCTGAATTATGAGCATGATATCCAGAGACAGGTAATATCTGAAGTTGGCGGTGGCCTAAGCTTTCCTCTAACTAATCAGATAGACCATCAGCTAAACAGCTTGCAAATCAAGCCGCTAGATCAGCAGTTAAAAGAGGCTGAGCAACGAGGCGAAGCGCTGGGTAAACAGCAGGGTATGCAGATTGGTGAGAATAGAGGTCTGGCGGTTGGTGAAATACAAGGGCAGGTTAAGGTATTGGCTCGTCAACTTTGCTGTCGGTTTCGTTTAACACCAACTGATGCATTGGCCCGGCTGAATGGGGCTTCGTCTGAGCAATATGAACAGTGGGCAGATAATATCTTGACAGCACAAACCTTAGAGCAGGTGTTTGAATGTGCGAGGGAGTAGGTTTTACATCGTTTATTTGTGTTAGTTCAGGCTGTAAGCTCCCATTTTGAACCAAGTCTTTGAGTCGAGAGGGGGCATCATCCATCCCCACAGAAAAAATGATGCCCTTTATAGCTACTGATGAGAGGTGAGTAGCTATAAAGGATTCGTCGCCTTAGGCTCGATACTACAAGCGCTTCTGCTTTTCTACCTTATGCCGATCTTCGGTCATACCATGTTGCCAGTAGCTACTGACATACATACGGCCTTTTAGGATGTTGGGTTGAGCTTTGAGATGCTTGCGGCCTTCCAGCACTTCGTCCAACTCACCGGCCAGCCAGATTGCAGGTTCACCCTCTAGCCAAGGCAGGGAGCGTACGCCCTGATTTAATACCTTGGTGATACCTGGATTAGAATTGATCAACCAATGCACTTCAAGTTGTTCTGGTAGCTCTGATAAGTCGATATCTAATGCTTGTTTATCCGCTTCGCTGATGATTTCTAACATCAGGTAGCCCTTGGCATTAGCAGGCAGTCTTTTCAGATTGGCACGTATCGCTGGCAGGGCGGTCATATCTCCTGCAATTAGGAACCAGTCTGCGCTGAGGTCGACAGGTTTAGCTGCACCTGGGCCCGCTATATTGATGCTGTCACCGGGTTGGGCCTGTTCTGACCACAGGGATGCGGGGCCACCGTCTTTATGGATAACAAAGTCCACATCCATGGTGTTATTGCTGTGGTCCAGATTGCTGATGGTATAGGTGCGTAGAAGTGGTTTGTCTTGTCCAGGTTTCGGGAAGATCAGTTTGATATAACCGCCTTCTGCGTCTTGCGGATAGTTCTGTATTGCAGTGCCGGTTAATTGGATTCGGCGCATATTGGGACTAAGCAGTTGGTTACTCACGACGGTAAAAGTGACTGAACTGGGTTTTGCCATCCGATTGCCTCAAAAATAGTAGAAGAGCGGCTGTATTAGTTAATAGCTGAGTGTTTTACTTGGATATAAGGTAAGGGCAGCCCTTTGATATTCAAAGCCTTTCTCTGGTTAATTCACTGTTTCTCCTCGGTTAACACTGTCTGTAGGTGGCTCAACGGTGTCTAACCTGATATGGAAATACGATAGAGTAGTTTCTTTGTTGATGGTGTTTGTAGTGAGCTGACTTTTCAGCACTTTTTAAGGCAGGAAACGGCGTTGGGATCTGGTACCATGGCCGATATTAGTCCTGAATAGTAATTAAGTTCTGCTCAATGAATGCGCCTTTTAAACTGCGGCCTTATCAGCAAGAAGCCGTTGATGCCACTCTGAAACACTTCCGTAAGTCCGATGCTGCCGCTGTTATTGTCTTGCCTACCGGGGCCGGTAAAAGCTTGGTAATTGCCGAGTTAGCCCGTTTGGCTCGTCGTAAAATTCTGGTTCTGACCCATGTGAAGGAGTTGGTGGAGCAGAATCATGCTAAGTATGAAAGCTATGGTTTAACCGGTGGTGTCTTTTCTGCGGGTTTAAAACGTAAAGAAAGCCAGCATCAGGTGACCTTTGCCAGTGTGCAGTCAGTGGCTGCTAACCTAGATCAGTTTAAGCATGAATATTCGCTGATTATCATCGATGAGTGTCATCGGGTCAGTGGTGAAGAAACCAGTCAGTATCAACGTATTATTGAGCTGTTACGCCAGCAAAATGATTCACTGAAAGTGCTGGGGCTTACGGCGACACCTTATCGCTTAGGCATGGGTTGGATCTACCGTTATCACTACAGAGGTTTTGTTCGTAGTGAGCAGGACAAGCCTTTTCAGCATTGCATCTATGAATTGCCCCTAAGCTATATGATCAGCCGGGGTTATCTGACAAAACCCGATTTGGTTGATGCGGCGGTGGCGCAATATGATTTCTCTGCTTTAGAACAGAATCGTTTTGGCGAATATGCCGAGAAAGAAGTTAATCAGCTACTCAGCAAGCATCAGCGGGTAACCCGTTCCATTATTGAACAGGTGATGGAGTTGGCTGCGACACGTCAGGCGGTGATGATCTTTGCGGCAACTGTGGATCATGCGAAGGAGATCACCGGTTATCTGCCTGCATCCCAAACGGCATTAATTACGGGGGCAACGGATCTTAACGAACGGGATTCTCTGATCCAACGTTTTAAGCAGCGGCAGCTAAAGTATCTGGTGAATGTGTCGGTATTAACCACGGGGTTTGATGCGCCCCATGTGGATTTTATCGCTATTCTGCGCCCAACCCAGTCTGTCAGTCTTTATCAACAGATTGTAGGGCGAGGGCTGCGTTTGGATGAGGGCAAAGAAGATTGCCTGGTGATTGATTACGCCGGTAATAGTGTCAATCTGCACCATCCAGAAGTGGGGGAGAAGAAGCCTAATCCTGATAGTGAACCGGTGCAGGTCTTTTGTCCCGGCTGTGGTTTTGCCAATATATTCTGGGGTAAAGCGGATAGCCAGGGCAATGTGATTGAGCACTTTGGTCGTCGTTGTCAGGGTTTGTTAGAGCCTGCGGAAGGAGAAGAATCTACAGAGCGCCCTGAGCAGTGCGACTACCGTTTTCGTTTTAAAGAGTGTCCGCATTGTGGCGCAGAGAACGATATTGCTGCCCGTAACTGCCATGAGTGTAAAAAAGCCATTATCGACCCGGATGATCAGCTCCGCGATGCTCTGAAACTGAAAGATGCGATGGTGATTCGTTGCGCTGGTATCACATTGAGTGTGAGTGAAAGTCAGAGCGAGAGCAAAAATAACAGTAAAAGTGAGGGCAAGCTAAGAGTCACTTATCACGGTGAAGATGGTGAAGAACTGGTTGAGTCCTTTGATTTCAGTAAACCGGCTCAGCGCAAAGTGTTTAACAGATTGTTTGGCCGACGTTTAGCGAATAGTCAGGCCCCTCAGGAGTTTAAGCGTTTGGAAGAGGTGCTCAGTGTACAGGCCTTACTGCCAGCACCAGACTTTGTTGTTGCCCGTAAGCAGAAACATTACTGGCAGGTGCAGGAACGTATCTTTGACTATCAGGGCAACTATCGTAAGGCGTATTAGCAGCTAAGCGGCTCTATAACGGTAGTTTTCAAGATAATAAACAGTATCGACATCATTTCGAGGGCAGGTTTTGTCCTATGCGCCAGAGTACGCCGCTGGGATCAAATAGGACAAAATCCAACATGCCCCAGGGCTGCTCTTCTACCTGGGACATTCTGACCTGATACTTTTCAGCAATGCCAGAGGTTTCCAGTTGTTGGTGCCAAGCGTAAATATCTTCTACCAGAATATGCATCATAAAGTTATTGGCATGCTCTGCTTGATAGAAATCCTGAAGCAGAAAGCTGCAATTGCCGTGATAGAAGTAGGCAACGCCTTCGGTATCTGAAGCCAGAGTAAAACCGATATCCTGATAGAAACATTTGGACAGTTCAAAGTCTTTGGCAGGAACAAAGGCTTTGATCTCTGTGATGGTCGTATTGCTCATGGCTGTGTCCTTACTGTCTGGAAAACTGTTGTCAGATCACGGGTTCTAGCGTTATCGAAACCCTTCAGAACGCTTGCTTAGGCTTTTTGCTGAGACTTTTTAAACGGCTTAAGACGAGATAAGCCCTTCACTAAAGCGCTGGCTGATTCCTTAAAAGGCACCAGATACAAGCTTTTCAGGCTCTGTTCGTCGGCTTTGATCTTGCGTGACAGACCATAGCTGATGCCTTCCGATTCATGACCATGAACCAGGGTTCCACCCATGCGATCCCAAACTGCCAGAATAACACCGTAGTTCTTATCGAAGTGCTTTGGATCAGTAGAGTGATGGATCTGATGCATGGCTGGCGAGATCAAAAACTTCTCCAGCTTTGGCCAGTAAGCAATCTTTACATGACTGTGGCGCAGGTTTGAGCCAGTTAGATTAAACAGGAATGCAAAAATACTGGCTCCCCAAACGGTGACTAAATCTGCCTGCGGGCCAAAGAAGAAGACAAAACCGGCGATGCTGATCGCTTGTACGATAGCGGTACGCAAAGAGAACAGCACGCCTTCTACCGGATGAGCACGAAATACCGTTAGAGGTGTCATAGTCCGCGCCGAGTGATGCACTTTATGGAAAGCCCATAATACCGGTACTTCATGCAGCAGTTTATGCAGGTAGTAGCGGAAGAAGTCATCCAGCAGTAGATAACATAGGGTAAAGAGCAGAGGGATAGAGCCTGTGGGCCAGCCACTGCCAAAAATTGGCCTATGGCCGATCACTTCATACAGGGTTTGAAACAGCCAGGTGGCCACTGCCATTTGAGTTAACAGTAGTGGGGCCAAAAACAAAAAGGTAAGTTTGTTAAGCAGCATCACCTGATAATCGGCTTTTGCCGAAGGGGACCACCAGATCTCTTTTGCAAAACATCTCTGCCAACTCTCTTTCAGCGACTGTTTTTTACGCCAGTAAAGCCAGGCCATGCCCAATGCAAAGCCAGAAAACAGGTAACCGATAAAGACCCGCTTTTTAGGGCTGGTAAAGGTTTCAGAAAGGTTTTGCAAAAAGTCTGTCAGGTAAGTTTCTAACAACACTAAAGTCCTGCGGTTAGCTATATGCGCACAAGGAGCGCGTCAAAACGAAGAGCGTATCAAAAACGGAAAAGGACACCTAATAAAAAACAGCCTCTATGAAACATAGAGGCTGTTTGAGTCTAACTATTTTCTCATCTGCAAGTTAGCAGAGAATAGAAAATATTAGTCGTTTTCTACCGCAACACCAGAGCTCAGCTTGTCAGCCAGACCGCTCATATCAGACAGTACGTCTTTGTTACGGGCTTTAACGCCAAACTCATCAACCATCAGCTGCTGAACTTTCAGCATGCTCAGCTGATACTCTTCAAACGTCATAGAAGAAGTCTGGATGAAGTCGTTGTTTGCGTCGATACCTGCAACCTGAGTACCACCCAGCAGAACAGGACCGAAACCGATCAGCTTGTTCAGCTCATCAGCGGTTTCGCCTAGGTTGTTTTTACCGGTTTGCAGAGCCAGAGCGAAGCCTTTCAGCTCACCCCAGTGCTTAGCGTAAGCACGGTATTCTTTGTCGATGTTGTCGTTATCATCTTCGATCAGCTGGTGCAGTTTACCCAGATCTTTGTAGGTAGAACCTGCGTATTTGAATACCGCTTCAGCGATTACTTTTTCCCAGTTCTTTTCGATGATCTCTGCATAACCTTTCAGCTGCAGACGCTCCATGTTGCTCAGCGCTTCACCATCGGCATCAGTGATCAGCTGACGGCCGTCAACAAAGGCTTGAGTGATGGTGTGCAGGTAGTTGGTCTTACCGCCTTTATCGAAGCCCGCTGCGTAGTATGCGTGAGCGTAAGTCATCTCGTTGTACAGAGATACTTTGCCATCGTTGTTAGCATCAGCTTTGTTGAATGCTTCAGGCTTCTGCTTAGCGATGTTGTATACGTCTTTTGCAGTCAGGCTCAGCGTGTTAGCCGGAGCACCGAAGTAACCGAATGCTTCATCCCAAACATGCTCTTTACCCGTGTACTGAGTACCTTTCTTGTAAGGCTTGTTGTTTGGCTTGGTATCAGCATCCAGTTTCTCGTCCAGGTAGTTATCTACTGCCTGGTTGTAGAATACTGCCCCCATCAGGAACTTGGAGATCAGCTGAGTGTAGTCATAACCCGTCAGTGGATCGAAACCTTTGTTAGAAGCAGAGGCTTTGTCGATCATAAAGCGAACCATTTCTGGGCCCTTCATGTTGCCAGGCCAGCCCGCAACTTTACCTTTATAGGTTTTACCTGCCAGGTTTTTCTTACCAGACAGTTTATCAACATCACCTGGAGTTACAGCAAAACCGCTTTTAGATACTGGAGACAGAATGTCACGACCAGAGTGCTTACCGTCGAAGTAGGTCAGCATTTTAGCTTTCAGCTGAGCGTTTGGCTCACCGTTACCTTGCTTAGACAGAGTCTTCAGGGAAGTATGCAGAACCTGACGTGCTGCCTGACCAGTGTAAGCTACAGAATCTTTAGCGCTACCATCGTAACCTTTAACAGTTACAGGGAAGTTTGCGTAGTCTTGAGCCGCAAAAGCGTTCATGGCAGATGCCAGAGCAACGGAAGTAACAATCAGTTTTAATTTCACAGTTAAGCCTCTCAGTATAAAAAAGCGCTTATTTACAATTAGTTAACAACTTCAAACAAATTTATCATATGAATAGGGATAAATCTACATAGAAGCATTCTCATTTGCGTTAGCGTTTGCTCACTATTGTTTTGATTCAAAGATCAGGAGGCGACAGAATATGGTTTATTTGCCATGGTGGGATAAATGTTGGTACAAAAGGGGAGAGATTCAGGCAGAAGACAAGGCTTCTACCTGAAGAATAGCGTGTTTAAACCTTTGCTCTGGTCACTTACTTTTTACTTTGCCTTTTGCGCCAAAACGGCTGATCTGACCAGTGTTTCTGCAAGCCATACCACTCACTGTAGTGCCTTAGGTAGGCCGCTTCTATATTGTCTAGTTGCTGCTGATAGTTGCTAAAATCCGTAATCTGGCCTGAAAACCATTTATCTATATTGAGTGCAGCATACAAACCGGTATAAAGGCTGTTAAAGATCCCTTGTGAGCTAAGAGGGTCAAAACTCATCGCAGCATCACCAGTCGCGAGCCATTGTTCACCATGTTTAATATCCAGAGTCGAAGTATGGGCAGCGTGATAACCTGAGACCTCAGTGGTTTGGAATTGGCAACGATCCAGTAATGCCGCTAACGATGCTTGCTTATAGGCATGTTGTATCAACCCCTCGGGATTGAGTGCCCATTGGGTGGCAGGTAATCCGGTATCAGTAAAAAAGGCCAGAATTCGACGGTCATCTGGAATAGGTGCGCTGTACCACCAGCCTTCTGGACTGGCTTCAATATAGCTAAAACCGGCATCGGTGGCTTGGGGGACTTCATGGCCCACCAGATAACCACAAACCAACTTATCGGTTGCTGTTCGTTTGGCTCCCAGCTTTCGAGCGATAGGGCAGGCACGTCCGGCGGCATCAATCAGGAATTTGGCAGTAACAGTGATTTCGTCATCCGCGGACTTTAACAGCACATGCCAAACGTCATCTTGATATTTCACATCACTGACGGCATAAGGACTATACAGTTGACAACCTTTGGCGATGGCATGATCCCTCAACCAGAAATCAAAACGAGCCCGATCCAGATGCCAGCCATTGCCGTCGGGATCACGTAGAAAGTCCGTTTCCTGAATCTGATCACTGCCCCATATTGAACGATTGCCGTAACAGGGTTGGTGTTGCTGTTGCAGAAAATCTTGCCATAGATCCATCTTAGTCAGCAGGCGACGCCCAGCGGGGCAAAGTGATTCACCAATACGAAAAGTCTTTTGGTCGCTACGATCCACTAAAGCTACCCGATAACGGGTAGCTAAAGTGATGGCAGCACTACAACCAGCAGGACCTGCACCGGCAACCAGCACATCAAAATGTGCGGTGGGTTGTGCGAACTCTTGTCGTTTAAGATCTGTTATTTGAGGTGCTGTCATTGGGGCTTTCCGTGTCTACTTCCTGTCCAGGCGGTGTACTTTATCGATCAGACTCAGGTCATCTATAGACTCCATCAGATCCTCAAGGATATCCAAGCCATGAGATAGAGGGTGCTGAGCTTTATGATCAGTGTCTTCCTTACGTTCACCAATAGGCGGCGTAATCAGCTCATTGCGATCGGAGACTTGCACATAAGATGGGAAACCTGAACTGTCTCTTGGTCCTTGGCGTACCTCAACAACACCCATCTGATCGAAGTTGGCAATCATCTGATTGATCTGATAGGTGTAGCTCTTGTCTGTATTAAGAGGGTAATCCCAATCAGCCCGTTGACTGAACGCCTGCTTACGTTTTTCCAGTGGCTGACTTTCATCAATCACGACTTCATAAGCTTCTTTGGTCATGACCTGATTTGGCACGCGAGCTGGCCAGAATGAAGGAATATAAGGATCAAATTCCTTATCGTAACCTGAGCGACAGCTGGCTGTATCCGTTTGCCAAGGCACTGCCATCCAGCGGGTGATACCGCCTGGTAATTGACCTGCGGATAGTGGGCCGCTGGGTAGGCTGAGGACATCTTCGTTTAGCTGAGGACCGTAGTTAGGCTCTTTCCAATTCGCATGTTTTGGATGTTTAAAGCGGAATGCTGACATATACATCCGGGAATCACGCACCGGCCAGGTCATTTCACAGCCTGGATGGAAGGCGTCAGCCAGACAGAAGTCCAGCGCCGCTTTATCCAGCATGGCAGCTTGTTCCGCAGGATCCAGACTTTCCAGATCGCTCACCGGGGCTGCATTAGGATCGTAGTCGTCAATAAAGTCACCGTTGGCCCACTGTTCTAACATCGACATCTGGGTATCGGTCAGAACAGAGTGCTGACGTGGTGATACCGGTGGCAAGTTCATGGCATCACCATACAAATACGGCCAGGGAATAGGCGACATACCATCACGATCATATTTCCTGAACTGTTGATACAGGGTGCGGCGTAAACCCCGGTAACTGGCATCCAGGCTGGACATACGCTCTAGCCATTGAGGTTCTTCGAAGTTAAACGGCCCTTGCCAACCAAAACTGGAAGCAAAACCGGCATTCACCCACTGCAGATCAGTCATACGCTGGAAGATAGGCAGAATATCTTTAGTAAATGAGGGGCGTGCAGGACAAGCAAGCATCTTATTTTGTATGGCAACATCACGCATCAGATCCCACATGGTGCGTACAGATTTCAGCTGAGGGCCATAGTTTGGTGGAGCGACCACAATCCAGGCTGGATCAACGGTCAGATCGACACCTTCGTAGTGGACTTTAGCGGTAACCGGACCATCAGAGGTGTCGTCATGCCAACCCTGGTTATTACCAAAAGTGATTGCTGGAGATTGGTCATAAGAGGCTGATTTACCGAAACCACCCAGTACTAACAGACGACCCTGGTCATCAGTTCTGATTTCACCCAGATCGACAGGTTCAGGAATATCCATAAAGTGATCGGTATTAAAGCGATAGTCATCGCCACTTTTGTTTTGTCCACGAATAGTGCGCTTACCCGGATCAATCACCAGACTGCTACGGTCTGAGATCAGCGCGTTGCGGCGCAGGCTGGGTGGCGCATCTTTGGCTTCGGGGATATCCAGGGCCAGTTGGAACTCATACCAAGCTGATTTTTGGTTAGCCAGATGCACGCTCCATTCAATATCGGCATCCGCAGCAGTCAGTTCTTTAATGATCTCGCCTTTCGCATTCAGACCATAAATTCTGAAACGAGCGGCCTGGCGTTTTAAAGCACCTTGGCTATCGCGATAAAACCCTGGAGCTTCTGGCGCTGGGTTATCCACTTCTGGCCCAATAAAGAACTCATCTGAACTATTGCCTACACGGGCAACACCAATGCCAGGGTAGATCGCTGCTTTAACGATACAGGTATCTTGTACCGGTGTTTGGAATTGGGCAGGGCGAGGAGTGCCTGGCTCATTATTACTGATACCGTTTGCCGCATGTCGGGTAGCAGCACTGGCGGCATAAGTGATCTTACGAGCCGCTGATAGACTACCCAAGGGTTCATGTTCAGCCAGTGAATGCCAAGGATTAAAGGCCAGGTTTTCACCGTACTCAGCTTGACCACGGGTAGTGATATCCTGAACCGGAAGCACCAGTGTTGCCAGCTGTACCCAAGGGCCTTCCCAGCGTACGGTAGCCTGGTCAATAGGATCGCCATCCTGCTGGAACTGCACCATAAAGCGATAACGGGCTTCCTTGTTACGCAAGCGCCGCTCCAGATCAATCGCCAGATAATTCGAACTGTCAAACGGTTCGCCATCAACCGCTTGTTCCGGTTCCAGCTTATATTTAACTGGTCGATTATTCCCTAACTTATAAGGCAGACCACTCCAGAACGTAGTGGTCAGAACACTCGCTTCTTTTTTCGCCATTTCGTCAAGAATACGAGCGGTTGTTTCATGGGTTTTCAGGTAACTGTCGTAGTCGGCTTCGACTACGCCAGCTCGGGTGAATTCGCACATCGCCTGAGCATCATCAACAAAGAAGACATCATGGTTTTGCAGAATAAAGTCCTGAGTGGTGCCATCACCTAACAGTTTGTCGCCTTCTACATCATATAGCTTGATGCCAATGCCAGAAGTCGCTTCCAGGTCAGTGGCATTAGGGGCGGTGTCACTGGAAAAACGCACCCAAACCGGATAACTCTCTTTTTGGCCGAAAACGCCCACTTTATACTCTGCAGGCAGGTCACTTTTGATCTGAAACTCACCATGGGCGATGCCATGGACTTTGCGAAATACTGCGCGTTTTGCTGGTTGTTCACCTCGGGCAATGCGTTTCTCCTGACCTGAAATAAACATCTCTTTAACGTCTTGTTCAGGATTATCTATACAGAACTGACAGCTGGGTGCGTTTTTATTGTTGTGATCAGACATCTGTGCTCTCCATCATGTCCTTGGATTGGTGTACAAGCTAATCGTTGCAGCACTCCTGTGGCGCTATAAAAAATGCAGTGCAAATAGAGTGCTGGCCTATAACGATGGGATTGAATAACGACCGTTACGGATTGTTAAAAATCGCTGTTCCAATATAGAGGGCTTAGCAGAGGCTTCAATTACGCAGAATTACAGGGATATTTTTCCGGCTTTTAGCTGTTATTACATGGGATTACATAAGGTCGGAACGCCAATCTGATGGTGATACACCAGTCCAACGTTTAAAAGCACGACAAAAAGCGGCAGCTTCTGAGAAACCGGTTTTATGGCTGATCTCGCAGATATTCAGGTTTTCGGCACTGAGTAGCTTGATAGCGTAGTCCTTACGTAGGTTTTCTTTAATCGCTCGTAGAGAACATCCCTCATCACTGAGCTTACGGCGTAGGGTTCTGGGAGCAAGGTGAAGCTGTTTGCTGATCTGATCCAGGTCGGGCATCTGATCAAAGTCGTATTGCTGCAGTATCAGGCGGATACGGGTTTGCAGACTGTCGTCCAGATCGGGACGATGAAGAATATAGGCGGGAGATTCCTTCAGGAAATCTTTTAACTCGCTTTCGCTACGTACGATAGGTAGTTGCAGGAAGCGGGGATGTAGATAAAAGCCACAAATTGGTTGGTTGAACTGAAGCTCGCCGGTAAACATCTCTTTATAGACATTTTCGTGAGGCGGAGCAGGGTAGTTAAAGTGAGTGCTGGCAAAGGGGATCTGTTGCCCCACCAGCCAGCTGCCGAAGCGTTGCCACATCAATAACAGGAACTCTTGTAACAAGTAGTTAGGGTCCTGGCTTTGGTCCTGCAGGTGCAAGCGGTAAAACAGCAATGGACTGTTTTTATTGGATTGATCGTTGGTTTGGACTTGAGATGCGAACTTAGACGAATGATCAGAGGGCGGTGTAGATAAGGATGTTGCTGATGTGTAGGTTGAGCCATCATCCAGCCCCACATTAATCCCGTCATAAACGGCAGAGTAGAAGCGAGCACTTTGCTTTAACATGCCGCCCAGTGTTTTGGCCTGCTGAGACAACTCGGCCATTAAGGCAAAAACGCCATTTTTACATCTCCGATGAGCAAGGCCCATAAACTCATCCTGGGTACAGCGCCACACGGCTTTGATCAGTTGACTGAGTTGTTCCTCGGTAATCCGCTTATCTGGCTGGTTATACCAGTCTTCGGGAATATTGGCGGCATCCAGCAGGTATTTGCGCTCAAAGCCTTGCCTTTCAGCACCCGTAATACTCGCTTGTATAAAGTGATTGGCGATATGAGCCTTAGCCATTCCGTGTTCCAACTTTTTCTTTCTGCATTTGTCTTCTCTCTGCTTAGTTCTTTTTATTCTGTCTGCGTTGCTAAGCGTTAACTGATTGCTCTGTTATTCCCGCAAGTTGATCAGCATCTCATCAGCCAGTGCAATTCAAGATAGTACAACCCGACAAATGCCGTCTATCTCTCAACGTGACTTGGCCGTTCTGATCAATTAAATCGACCTCGGTTGTCATTCATGCTCTGTAAATAAAGCTTTTTAATGGCCTTAATGATCAGGCTGGCTAAGTCATACCAAGCCTGACTAATCAACAATAAGAAGTGTGGGGCAAGCATGAGTCAGCATTCAGCAAATCAATCCGCTAGTCATGTAAAAGCAAGTGATGAGGATTACCAGATCTTCCAAACCATGATCCAACGGGTATTGGATCAGGAGATCGCACCTAACTTTGAGCAGTGGGAAGAAGCCGGTCAGGTGCCCAGAAGTCTGTGGAATATCTTGGGTGAAGCCGGTCTGCTGGGCGTGGATATGCCTGAAGAGTATGGCGGTGCCGGGGCTAGCTTTGAGATCTGTCAGTTAGTGATTGAAGAGATCTCCCGTCAGGGTTTTGGTGGTGTTTGTGGTGGTTATAACATTCACGCCAATATCGTTATGCCCTATCTACTGCATATAGGTAACGAAAAACAGAAAGATTACTGGCTGCCCAAAATGGTTGATGGCTCTGTACTGGGCGCTATTGCGATGACAGAGCCTGGGGCGGGCAGTGATCTGGCCGCGATGCGTACTACAGCAGAGCGTACCGATTCCGGTTGGAAGATCAATGGTAGCAAGATCTTTATCACCAATGGTTTGCTGGCAGATATGGTGATCGTCTGCGCTAAAACTGATCCTTCTGCCGGTGCCAAGGGGATCTCTCTGTTTTTAGTCGATGCCAATACACCTGGGTTTTCCCGAGGCAAAGGCATTAAAAAGATTGGTCAGCATTCCAGTGATACCGCTGAACTGTTCTTTGATGATCTGCATGTGCCTCATGAAGCTCTGTTAGGCGAAGAGAATCAGGGCTTTGTCTATCTGATGCAGGAACTGCCCCGTGAACGTTTGGGTGTGGCTTCTCAAGCGTTAGGTGCAATGGAAGGTGCACTGCAGCTGACATTGGATTACGTGCAAGAGCGTAAAGCCTTTAAACAGCGTATCGCTGATTTCCAAAATACCCGCTTTAAGCTGGCTGAGGTCAAAGCTCAGATGGAGATGGGCCGTGCTTACTTTGATCAATGTATGGCCAAGTACTCCCGTGGTGAGATGACGGCCACCGATGCCGCTGTACTTAAGCTGATGCTCAGCGAAATGCAGTGCCAAACCATCAATGAATGTCTGCAGCTGTTTGGTGGTTATGGCTATACCACCGAATACCCAATCTCCCGTTTCTATGTCGATGCCCGTATCCAGACCATCTATGCCGGTACTTCCGAGATTATGAAGGAAGTGATCGCCCGGTCTCTGCTCGGTAAATAGGACTTTCATACCTTCAAACCTACTGAATGAAGGTGTGATTTAGATCGAATCTGGGCCTGAGGTGATTTGACTTTCAGGTCTACGGATTTCAAGCGGTTGGCTTATGACTGGCCGCTAGTAAAAGTTTAGGAATCAATATGACTCAGAATAATAACAACGCTATTCAGCTCAAAAATATCGTGATCCTTGAGGGTGCCCGAACGGCTATTGGCGCCTTTGGTGGCTCATTGTCCGGCTTTACCCCTGCAGAGCTAGGCACCTTTGCTGCGAAAGAAGCGATAGCTCGTTCCGGGATTGAGGCTGCAGAGATCGATCATTCTGTCTTTGGTCATATCATCACTACTTGTCCTCAGGATGTGTATCTGTCCCGCCATATTGCGCTGAATGCTGGGCTACCGGACAGCTCAGCTGCACTGAATGTTAACCGTCTATGTGGCTCCGCTGTGCAATCCCTGATCTCTGCAGCACAGCAGCTGGTTGCAGGTAATAGCCAAATCGCTCTGGCTGGCGGCGCTGAATCCATGAGCCGCGGTGCTTATCTGTTGCCCAATATGCGTTTTGGTCAACGTATGGGTGATGGTGAAGTGCTGGATATGACGCTGGATATTCTGAGTGACCCTTTTGACAGCGGTCATATGGGTATTACGGCAGAAAATATCGCTCAGCAGTATGGTTTTAGCCGTGACCAGATTGATGAATACGCCTACCAAAGTCACCAGCGTGCCGCACGAGCCATTAAAGAGGGTATGTGGCAATCCCAGATTGTGCCCGTTGCTATAAAGGGTGATGGGAAGAAAAAGCGTGAGTTGGTGGAATTCAGTACAGATGAACATGTACGCGGGGATATCTCCATCGAGTCACTGTCAGGTCTAAAACCCGCCTTTAAAAAAGAAGGTTTGGTCACTGCTGGTAATGCTTCGGGCATTAATGATGGCGCCGCAGCCATGGTGCTGACCACTCAACAGGAAGCGGAAAAACGCGGACTAACGCCAAAAGCCCGTTTTGTCAGTTATGCCTTTGCCGGAGTGAAGCCAGACGTGATGGGTTTGGGACCAATTCCAGCCGTTGAGCAAGCGATGGCTCAGGCTGGTTTAACCGTCGCAGATATGGATGTGATTGAGTCCAATGAGGCCTTTGCTGCTCAGGCGATGGCGGTGTCCCAAACTCTGGGTTTTGATCCAGAAATTGTGAACCCAAATGGTGGTGCGGTAGCCCATGGTCATCCCGTGGGGGCCACTGGTTCCATTATCACCCTTAAAGCCTTGTATGAACTGGAACGAGTTCAGGGACGTTATGCGCTGGTCACCATGTGTATTGGTGGCGGTCAGGGCATTGCCCTGATTCTGGAACGTATTTCTTGAGGGTTTCATTTAGGACAGTGGTTTAAGAAAGCGGTATCTGAACACCGTTTAAGAGTGTAGTTGAAGAGTGTGTATTAAAGGCTGGGTTTAAGAGCCATTTTTAAGGTCTGCTTTTAAGGACCGGTTTTAAGTGCATGCTGTGAAGAGTAATAAAAAGGTTATGACGGTAGATATGTCTTCTCTGGAAATTAAAAAAGTTGCAGTAATCGGTGCTGGAGTCATGGGTGCCGGTATTGCTGCTCAGGCTGCCAATGGTGGCGCAAAGGTTTTGCTATTGGATCGTCTGCCTGATGATCTGACGGTTGAATCTGATAATACGTCTGGTAATAAATCTGCGCGTAATAGCATTGCTCAAGGTGTTGTTGATCGCTTTATTAAAGCAGGTTCCTCCGGTGGCTTGATGCATCCCTCGGTTGCGGATCGTATCGATGTGGGCAATACAGAAGACGATTTCGCTAAATTGGCAGATTGCGACTGGATCGTAGAGGTCATTATCGAAGATTTGGCCATTAAGCAGGATCTTTATAAACGTATAGAAGCGGTTCGAGCGCCCCATGCCATCGTTTCGTCCAATACCTCGACGATTCCATTAGCCAAATTGGTTGAGGGCTTATCAGAAGAATTTTGTCAGCACTTTGTGGTAACTCATTTCTTTAATCCACCCCGTTATATGCGTCTGGTGGAGATTGTATCCGGTGAACAAACGCTGCCTGAAGTACAGCAACGGATCACTCGTTTTAATGATACCCAGATGGGTAAAACCGTTATTCAGTGTAAAGACCGTCCTGGCTTTATCGCCAATCGCTTGGGTGTTTACTGGATGCAGGTGGCATTACAGGAGGCGATTGCACTGGGTTTAACGGTAGAAGAAGCAGATCAGGTGATGCAGCTGTGTGGTTTCCCAAAAACCGGCATCTTTGGTCTATGGGATCTATGCGGTATTGATCTGATGCCTAAAGTGACCGCCAGTTTGGCTTCTTTGTTGTCTGACGCTGATGATTTTGCCCATTACGCTGAAACCGTTCCTGTTATTCAGGGCATGATAGAGAAAGGTTATTTTGGCCGTAAAGGCAGAGTACTGCAGGGGTTCTATCGCCAGCATAAAAATGAAGCCGGTGAGAAGGTTCGTGAGGTACTGGATCTGGATACCTTGGAATATCGGGCTCCTATCAAGTCCAATCTGAATGTAGGCTTAGTGAAAACAGGTGATATCAATGGCCTGCTTGATTGCATGGTCTCAAGTTCTGCAAGTACTCCTGTTCCTGCCTCTGCTTCTACCTCCACCGAAGCTACTGGCGCTGGCGAATCAGGCGAACAACAAAATTGCTCTGATCTGGATAAGGGCGCTGTGTACGCCTGGAAAGTGCTGTCGCGGATGTTGCACTACGCTAGCCAGCTGGTACCTGAAGTGGCTGAGGATACTCAATCGGTCGATAGCGCTATGAAGTTGGGCTACAACTGGCGTTTTGGCCCATTTGAACTGATTCTGCGTATTGGCGTAGAGAATTTCTGTCAGCGTCTGCAAGCTGATGGGGTTCAACCTACTGAGCTGTTGTCGCGACTGGATCAGGCTTCACAAACCACTAAACCAGAAGGTGTATTGCACTTAAGTGATCTATCGGATGGTGCTCTTGTGCAGCGTTTCTCCCGCTGTGCCCTGTGGCGTATGCCGTCTTTGTTATCTCCGTCTGATAGCTCTTTAGCTAGCTCTTCAGTTAATAAAGACAAAGACTCTGGCTCTCAATCGAGCACCAGTGAAGTCAGCGAAATCACCGAAAGCAATGTTTGGTGTCTGCAACTGACCGACCGAGTAAACCCTCTTAATAGTGCTTTGCTCAATGAACTAGAGCAGGTGCTGCAACTAGCCATTCAACATAACAAAGCCCTGGTGATCTATAGCGATGGCAATATCTTTGCTGCCGGGGCTGATCTAAAAGAGTTCCTTGAACTGACCGAACAAAGCGATGGTATTGATGGTTTTGTCCGTAGAGGTCAGCAGGTTTTCCATGCTATTGAGCAGGCTCCAGTACCCGTAGTGGCTGCAGTGGCGGGCAAAGCGCTAGGTGGTGGCCTTGAGCTGGTGCTGCATTGTCATGCGGTGCAGGCATATGCGGAAACTCAGGTTGGTCTGGTGGAGAACTTGGTCGGTATCGTACCGGGCTGGGGTGGCTGCAAGCAGTTGCTGGCGCGTTCGGCACAGCATTTTGGTGCGGATAAAGCGATTGAACACAGTTTTAGGTTGATTCAAGGGGCGAAGGTTACTGCATCCGCTTTAGAGGCTCAACAGCTGGCTATCTTCCGTGAAACGGACGCGATCACCATGAATCGTGATCGTTTGTTGTTTGATGCAGTTAGCCAAGCGGAGCAGCTCTGGCAAAGCTATCAAACAGAGCGTCATTCCAGTGAGCTGAAACAAAGCCAGCCTGAACTAATCGCGCAAGATATTTCTGTATCGACTGAGGGTTATCAAGGTGAGCTGGAGAGCGCTTTGCTTGATTTGCTCAACCAAGCAGCTAAGCCAGATTGGTATCAGAACTTCTATGACTGGGAGCGAGAATGCAATTTGGCCTTAGTGCAGAACCCTAAGGCAAAAGCGCGAATTGAGCACTTTCTGACAACTGGTAAACCCTTAAGTAACTGATACCTGATGATTTTCGGGAGGTGCCTTGCGGCTTTTTCAACCTCTAGCAGTGCAGCTGTTTAGGGCTGTGAAGCCATTCACGCTGATTAAAT
The DNA here is from genome assembly GCA_964342385.1 of uncultured Oleiphilus sp. Classification (GTDB taxonomy): domain Bacteria; phylum Pseudomonadota; class Gammaproteobacteria; order Pseudomonadales; family Halomonadaceae; genus Oceanospirillum. The sequence goes on from CAYFGP010000073.1 coordinate 20,588, forward strand.
GCAGTTGCTGAATCTCGCAGAAGCGATGGCCGTTTGGATCAAAAAAGATGACCCCTTCGGCCATTGTTTGAACATTCAACACGTTATTAACTGGTGCTGACTCTGTGACAAGGAGTCATGACGCCTTACTAAATGAAAAATAAAAACAAGAAGTAACAAAAGTAAGAGGTGTGTGACAATGCTAATGGATAACTTAGCAGCGAATACTCAGCGGGCCATCCAACGAGCGACCCGCAATACCATTGGTGATGCCTTTAGCCGGGCCGCAAGCAAATATAATAATAAAACTGCTTTGCACTATGCGGATCGCCAATGGAGCTATCAACAACTGGATCAGGCAATCAATCGGGTTGCTAATCAGTTGATTGCGTCTGGTCTGGAAAAAGGTGATCGAGTAGCCGCCTATGGCAAAAACTCGGACGCTTATCTGATTCTTTGGTTAGCCTGTGCCAAGGCTGGCCTGATTCATGTACCGGTTAACTTTGCCCTGGTGAAGGGGGAGTTGATCTATATCCTCAATCAGTCTGGTGCTAAGGCACTGTTCTCTGATCCTAGCCTGAAAACCCATGTCGACGAGGTTTACACTCAGGTAGGCATTGCTATTCATGGTAGCCTGCATGGTGCTGATGCCAGTTCTTCTGAGACTGCCGATTCCACCGCAGAACCGATGGATATTCTGTCCATAGCACTCAGTGATGCCGATGACAGTGCACCAGATCTTGATCTGGACGATAACGATGTCGTACAGATTCTGTATACCTCTGGTACCACATCTGATCCTAAAGGTGCGATGCACACCCATCGCTCTTTTATCAGCGAATACGCCAGCTGTATCAATCATATGGATATCGAAACCAGTGATCGCACGCTGGCGGCTCTACCGCTGTATCACTCTGCTCAGATGCATGCGTTTACCCTGCCTTCTCTGCTGAATGGTGGTTTTACTTATCTTATTGATACCCCAACACCGGACAGTATTTTACATCTGCTGAAAGAGCATCAACTGAATGCTTTCTTTGCGCCACCGACGGTCTGGATCGCCCTGCTGCGCCATCAGGATTTTGTTGATGCAGAGCTGCAGCACCTGGAGAAGATCTACTACGGTGCGTCCATTATGCCAGAGCCGATTGTGCATGAGCTGGGCGAGCGTTTGCCAAATTCTGGTTTGTATAACTGCTATGGCCAAAGTGAGATCGCGCCATTAGCGACAGTATTGCGGCCTGAAGAGCATGCGGCACGACCAAGCTCCTGCGGCAAGCCTGTCTCCACCGTGCATACCCGTATTGTTGATCCGTCAACCGGTGAGGAATGTAAAGCGGGTGAGCACGGTGAACTGGTGCATCAGTCTCCCCACTTGTTGGTGGGCTATTGGGATAAACCGGCTGAAACGGAAGAGGCTTTTGCTGGTGGTTGGTTCCACTCTGGTGATCTGGGTTATCAGGATGAAGAGGGCTTTATCTATATCGTCGATCGTATCAAAGATGTGGTGAATACCGGTGGTGTACTGGTCGCTAGTCGCGATGTGGAAGAAGCGCTTTATACCCATCCATCCATTGCTGAAGTCGCTGTAATTGGTGTACCCGATGATAAATGGATTGAAGCCATTGCAGCCGTAGTAGTACTCAAGCCAGATCAGCAAAAAGATCCTCAAGGTTTGATCCGTCATGCCAAGGAAAATCTGGCTGCGTTTAAGGTACCTAAGCAGGTGCACTTTGTGAACCAGCTACCTAAGAACACCGCAGGCAAGCTGCTAAAACGTAATCTGCGTGAGAAGTTTGCTGAAAGCGCCTGATCGATTTTTTTTCAAGCACGCTAGACGTTTGTAACGTCAAAAAGTACTCAACAAGAGTACCTATAAAAATAATAACTCGCTGGACTGGTCTGCTGCCGGGCAGACCACGGGGCCGGGTTTCCGGTCCTGAGTTTTCTCTATTGAAACAGCTGTTTTATCGATGTGATGAACCTCATGTAAAACAGACACAACAAAAACAACAAGGGAAGCATTATGCTGAAACACACAATGAGCCAATCCACCGTTTCTCAAGATAAAAACAATTCCAAGAATCACAAACGTTCGCTGTTGAAAAAAACACTGGCAGGTGCCGTACTGTCTGCAATAGCAGTCAGTGGTGCCCACGCTAAAGGCATCTCTGACAATGAGATCCGTATCGGCTATATCGCGGATATGTCCGGTACTTATAGTCCTCTCGCAGGCCCTAATGGTTTAGAAGCGGCCAAGATGGCCATTGAAGATATGGGCGGTGCCATTAATGGTAAGAAGATCACCATTGTTGCCGCAGATGACCAGAACAAACCGGATATCGGTGCCAACAAAGTGCGTCAGTGGATCGATACCGAAAACATCGATCTGGTTGCCGGTATGGTGTCTTCTGCGGTAACCATCGCAGTAAACAAGGTGGTTGAAGCTAAGGATAAGCTGTCTATCGTCTCTGGCTCTGCGTCCTCATCAATCACTAACCAATACTGTACGCCTAACTCTGTTCACTATGTCTATGACACCTATGCCCTGGCTCATGGCACCGGTGAAGCGGTAGTGAAAGAGGGCGGTGATACCTGGTTTTTCCTGACAGCAGATTATGCTTTCGGTCATGCGATGGAAGGTGATGTTTCCACCGTTGTGAAGAACAATGGCGGTAAGGTAGTCGGCGGCGTACGTCACCCACTGGCAACCAGTGATTTCTCCTCCTTTATCCTGCAGGCTCAGGCTTCTGGTGCAAAAATTGTCGGCTTGGCTAATGCCGGTGGCGATACCGTAAATGCCCTGAAAACTGCAAAAGAGTTTGGTGTTGTGGCCTCAGGTCAGAAGCTGGCGGGTCTGTTGGTTTTCCTGCATGACGTGAAAAGCTTAGGTTTGGAAACCACTCAGGGTCTGCAGCTGACGACTGGCTTCTATTGGGATCGTAACAAAGATACCCGTGACTGGTCACAACGCTTCCAGAAACGTACCGGTGTAATGCCATCCATGGTTCACGCGGGTATTTACTCCTCAACCATGCATTATCTGAGCGCGGTGAAATCTAGCGGTACAGATGCCTCTCAAGCAGTGATGGCTGAGATGAAGAAAACCCCAATCAACGACTTCTTTGCTACCAATGGTCGTATTCGTGATGACGGTCGTATGATCCACGATATGTACCTGGCGGAAGTGAAGAAACCATCTGAGTCAAAGAATGACTGGGATCTGTTGAAAATTTTGCGCACGATTCCGGCAGATAAGGCCTTCCGACCTCTGTCTGAGTCGAAGTGCAAACTGGTAGCAGGTAACTAGCACTTATCTAAACAAAAGTATTTCTCCTCTCTTAGCTTTGTAACCTGAGGGTTTGCTCTGGTAGAGAAACTTTTGTTTGGGTGATTTACACCTGCTCAAATTCTGAAGTCCACTAATTATTATCAGTATTGATATAGAGCCCTGTTCTGCTGGATAGAACAGGGCTTTTTTTCAATAATCATGATGGTGACTGGAGTCTAAACCGCAAAGGCATTTAAACAGTCTGATTATTATCCAGATTGACTAAAAAAACACGGCTGCTATCACGAAACTCTTCCTTCTGGCGATCACTCATTCGATCCAGGTTTTTATAAGGTAGGGCCAGTCGTGGATTGGGTTTTAACAGGTAGCGATTACGATCTAGAAAGTCCCAATACAGATAGTTAAACGGGCAGGCATTTTCGCCGGTTTTCTCTTTCACATTGTATTGGCAGTGACGGCAGTAATCAGACATACGATTGATATAACTACCGCCGGAGGCATAAGGTTTACTGGCCAGCATACCGCCATCAGCAAACAGCGTCATGCCACTGACATTGGGCAATTCAACCCATTCGTAGGCATCGGCATAAACTTCAAGAAACCAGCGATTCACTTCACTGGGGTTAATACCGGCCAGTAGTGAAAAGTTGCCCAGTACCATCAAACGCTGGATATGATGAGCATACGCATTATCACGGGTATTGTTTACACACTCGGACAGGCATTGCATCTTGGTTTTACCATGCCAGTAAAAGTCAGGCAGATGACGTGTGGCATGCAGGCTATTGAGTTTTGCGTAGTCTGGCATTTTTAACCAATAGATGCCGCGAACAAATTCACGCCAACCCAGTATCTGGCGGATAAAACCTTCTGCGGCATTAAGAGGAATTAAACCTTTTCTGTATGCTGCTTCAGCTTGATGAATAACATGCGCGGGCGTCAGTAAACCGATATTGAGGTAGAGGCCTAAATGGGAGTGAAATAGCCAGGGTTGATTGGCTTTCATGGCATCCTGATAGTCACCAAACAGCCCCAATCGTTGCTCGATAAAAGTGTTTAATACTTTCTCGGCTTGCCGCTGAGTTACGCCATAGCTAAAACCTTCAGTAGAGCCAAAGTTATGAGGGAAATGCTTATCCACCAAACGAATGACCTGTTGGGTAATACGGTCGGGTTTAAACTGGCAGGGTTCTGGCGGTTGGATATCATCGGGCAATGATTTGCGGTTTTGACTGTCATAATTCCAGTCACCGCCAACCGGTTTATTATCATCCATCAGGATACGGTAACGTTTGCGCATCTCCCGATAGAAGAACTCCATACGCAGCTGTTTTTTGCCATCAGCCCAATGTGCAAACTGTTCCTGAGTGCAGAGAAGGCGATCATCTTCACGGATTTCCAGAGGAATACGGAGTTGTTCGCGCATAGCTTTTAACTCGGTGAGCACGCGCCATTCCCCGGGATGAGTAACAATTACCTTGTTATAGGCTTTGATACGTAAAGCGGTATGCACCGCTTCGGTAAAGCTGGTTAGGCGATCATCCAGAGTATAGTAACGCACACAGAAGCCTTTTTTCTGCAGCGTATTTGAGAAATGGCGCATGGCAGAAAGCACAAAGACCAGCTTCTTTTTATGATGGCGCACATACTGAGTTTCCTGCTTGAGCTCGCACATCAGCAGGGTATCGCCGGATTGATAGTCTCTTAGGCTGGAGAGACTGGTAGAAAGCTGATCGCCAAGGATTAAGCGCAGTACGGACATAGGCTCACCAGATAGTTGTCGTTATCTTAGTTACGTATCTGATACCTTCTTGGTTCATTGCTGCTATGAAGATGTAATAGATTACTTTTACAATGATCAGGAAAATATTTATCAGGGACTGTTATGAAAAAACTCCATCTGATCCGCCATGCCAAATCCAGCTGGGCTGATGATTCTCTGTCTGACAAACAGAGACCATTAAATAAACGAGGGCAGAAGTCCTGTGGCCTGATGGCAAAGCCGATTTTGAATGCGGGCTGTAAGTTTGAAAATGTCTTTTGCAGCTCAGCCATACGGACACAGCTAACTATCGATCTGATCAGCAAAAATCTGCCTAAGCATCCGTTTGAATGGCAGTTGGATGATGATCTTTATACCTTTGATATGGAAGATCTGCTGGCTTGGTGTCAGAAGCGGGATAACAGCATGCAAGAGGTGGTGATCATTGGGCATAACCCGGCACTCACTGATCTATGCAACTACCTAAGCTCCAGTATGGTGGATAACATGCCGACCTGTGCTTATGCCCAATTAAGCTTTGAGGGTGAGTGTTGGCAGGATCTGGCTGAAGGCTCAATGGAGCTGATGGCGCTGTTAAAACCTAAGATGTTGAAGGCTTAACCCTCAGCTCTCAACCCTCAACTCTCGGGGCAATGATTCAGATAAACCAACATTAAACTATTTGACCGGATTGCTTTTAAAGTCCTAAATCGCTTGAAAATTAACAATAAAAACAAGGAATACCATGCAGCAAATTAAAAACTTTTATCAGGAAGCGCAGCAATTGCGTCAACTGTTAGTGGCTCAGCCCGTCGAGACTTTTGCCCAGGGAACCGGTTTTAAAGATTGGACGGTGCATGATGTCATCCGCCATCTGTACTGCTGGAATAAGGCAGCTGAGTTTTCTGCGTTAGGCGCTGATGAGCTGAATAGTTATCTGGAACAAGCGGTGCCTTGCGTGATGGCCCATGGTATTCGTAGTTTTGAACGCCAGTGGTCTGCTGATATTCAGGATAAAGATCTGTTAGATGTGTGGTGGCAATCCTGTGAGCGTTTGGTTGAGGTATTTAATGGGATTGATCCAAAAGCACGCCTGAAATGGGCTGGTCCAGATATGAGTGCCCGTTCCAGTATTACCGCACGTCTGATGGAAACCTGGAGCCATGGGCAGGCGTTGTATGATCTGTATGGTGTTAAGCGTCAAAACGGGCCAGGGCTAAAAGATATTGCAGATCTGGGTGTGCGTACGTTCGGTTGGACCTTTATCAATCGTAAATTACCCGTGCCTGAGCCCATGCCTTTTATTGAGTTAACGGGCCCTGATGGTGAGCTTTGGCAGTGGAATGTTGAAGGTAGTGACAGTGCGGATCATTTGGATAATGAAAACTCTGTTAAAGGCTCCGCGGAGGAGTTTTGCTTGGTCGTTGCGCAGTCCCGTAATGTGCAGGATACGGCTCTTGAAGTGAAAGGAGAGGTCGCACGGCAGTGGATGGCGATTGCTCAGTGTTTTGCCGGACCTCCAGAGAATCCGCCAGAGATTGGTAGCAGGATATAGCGATTGTCCATCTATTTATCACCGCTAGCCATCAGGTGTTTTTCCAGCACGGAAAGCACCTGAGGCAGCTGGATCGGTTTAGTAAGATAATCATTAAAGCCTGCGGTTAAACCTGCCTTCATATCAATAGATGTGGCAGAGGCACTTAGGGCTATCACAGGAATTGCCACCGTTTCTTCCATCTCTTTTAATAACTCTAATGCTTCCATACCGTTCATTCCGGGTAGATTGATATCCATAATAATCAGATCCGGACTCTTTTCTACGGCTTTAATCAGCCCATCTTCAGCATTAGTTGAAACAAAGAGAGTGATATCAGGCAATTTGCTTAGTAAGGATTCCATTAGCTTAATATTACCTGGGTTATCCTCGACATAAAGGATAGTGCCCTGTAGGTCAGGAAGTTGAGTGCTTAGTTTGCTCAAAGTACTGTTGTTGCCGTCTATATTTGTATTGCCTAAAGGCAGTTCTACCCAAAAGCTGGAACCCGCACCGGGTCGGCTACTAAAACCAATTCGTCCTTGCATAGACTCAATCAATTTTTTGCTGATGGTCAGGCCGATACCGGTACCGGATACCTCGGAGGAGTCAGCCCCTAAGCGGTTAAAAGGCTCAAACAAACCGGCCTGTTTATCCAGTGGGATGCCTGGGCCCGTGTCTTTAACCTCCAGGTGGATCGCTCTTTCGTTAAACTCATAGGCGATCAGGGTGATTGTGCCGCCTTCTTTATTGTATTTCACCGCATTGGATAACAGATTTAGCATCACCTGTTTTAGGCGCGTGTAATCCGCTTGAATCAGCGTTTCTGCCGGTAGTTGGTAATCCTTAATTAGGCTAATTGATCGCATATTGGCTTGAGCTTCAATCATATTAAGGCATTCGTTCATTACTTCATGAGTATTTAAGCTCTCCAGTGAGACTTCCATCTTACCTGCTTCAACTTTGGCTAGATCCAGTACCTGATCAATCAGCGCTAATAGGTGCTCGCCGCCGGCCTGGATATGCTCCACTGCTAAGGCCTGATCCTCGGTGAGGGGTTGGTCGGGATCGAGGGTTAACATCTGGCTAAAACCCAAAATAGCATTCAGAGGAGTTCTGAGTTCATGGCTCATGGATGATAGAAACTCGGATTTGGCCTGATTAGCATTCTCAGCGGCTTCTTTAGCAGAAAATAGGGCTTGCTCATGGGCTTTGCGTTGGCTGATATCATGCATAAAGCTGGTGAAAATCACCTTACCGCTGCTTCTCAGCTCACTGATCGATAGTTCGATGGGAAATTCCCGGCCATGGATATCTTTGGCCATTACCTCTCGTCCAACGCCAATAATTCTGGCTTGTCCGGTTTTTTGATAACGGTCTAAATGGCTATCATGCAAACCGCTGTCGGTTTTGGTCATCAGAATATTGATGCTTTTACCGATCACATCTTCCGCTTTATAGCCAAACATGCGTTCACTGGCCCGGTTGAAGCTTTCGATCTTGCCGCGATCATTGGCGGTCACGATAGAGTCAACCGCGGTATCCATAATTTTGGATAGCCGTTGTTCTTTTTCGATTAACTCCTGAGTACGCTGCTGGACAATGATTTCCAGCCGTTGCTGTTGTGATGCCATCTCATTGTTATGACGGCGGGCATATACAGAAAAAATAAAGATCCCACTGCAACCCAGTAGCCAGATAATGCCATGGGTGAGTTCAACAGATTCAATAGAAGCTTTAGCCTGATTCATATAGGGGATAAGGGGAATGGATACACTAACGCCGCCACGAATATCACCTTCCTTAAAGCCCAGGTGTCCATGACACTTTACGCAACCAGCTTTCATAATCATGGGGCGCATTAAGCGAACGTAGGGTTGGCCATCGATCTCTGTTTGCTCAAGTACTTCCTGTACCCCGGTATCAAATTGAGCGATTGCATTTAGCTCCCACTCATCGGCTTCGTTAATGGGATTAAGCAATATACGGCCAGTGATTTTGCCTTTACGGCCATAGTCCTCCTCATATTCAGCAATCATTTGGCGCATCATATAAGCAGGGTTCATCAGGGTTAATTGGCTGCCATTGGTGGTCGTGATATCCCGATTGGGTACATGGGCCAGATAAGGGTTGGGCGGCGTTCTGTCGTCAGGTTCGACATAAAGCCCACCATGTTTAGTCGCCCAAACACGAAATGCCTGATCCTTATTCCAGGTGGTTTTTGCCTCTTCCGTTGCTAATGCCAGTATTTGATTCTGAATATTATGGATATTCCAGAATAGGGAGACTGCAATCAGAAAACTCCACAATAGGGTAAAAACAAAGGCCCAAACGATAACAAAAGGACTGGTGCCAGTTTGTTTGGTTAATAGCGTTTGCTCTGGGAGATTGGGGCTTTCCATAGGCCATATACCACTGAGGTGTTTTCCTCAGTATAGGATAAAGGCTAAGAAGTCGAGGCTTTGTTAGATATCAGTAAGTTAGACCCTATAAGTCATAGGGAATATAACCAGAAAAGACGTTTCGCTACTGGATAATCATTTGGATGAAAAAAAGCGGGTCAAGATGTCTCAGCTAAAACGTCAGCGACACCATTAGCTGCTGAGTGTCGTCATTGGGCAAGCGATCTATTAGTAGACCTTGTTAAATTTCAGTAAGTTGACAGCGAAGTTTTCTGTCTGACTTTCTGGTAGACAGGTTTTCATCAGGCGATTAGTTCCATATTTCCTTAAGAAAAACTTAACTTTTCTGCAACCCGATACAGGTACTTTTAGTACTTTAGACTTTCGTATAGTCTAGCGAACCCCCTATAAATAAACGAACCGAAGCAGAGGCTTGTTGAAGTCAAATAAGTGCTTAAAACAGCGAAGTTTCTCTGTTGCGGTCAAAGAAAAAAATAATCACCGAAACAAGATGTTTTGTTTAGGTGTGTATAAATCAAGAGCAAGAGAGCTACACGGAGTAGTCAATTATGAGAAGGCCAGTACGAGTTGCTGTAACAGGTGCAGCAGGCGCAATCAGTTATAGTCTGTTATTTAAAATCGCGGCCGGTGAGATGATGGGTAAAGACCAGCCGGTGATTCTGCAGCTGATTGAGATCCCACAAGCGATGGATGCCCTGCGTGGTGTTGCGATGGAGCTGATGGATTGTGCTTATCCGCTGCTGCACACGATTACGCTGCATGACAATGTTGAAGACGGTTTTAACAACGCTCACTATGCACTACTGGTCGGTGCTCGTCCTCGTGGCCCAGGTATGGAGCGTAGTGATCTGATCGAGGTAAATGGTGAAATCTTCGCCCGTCAGGGTAAAGCACTGAACGATTATGCTAACCGAGATGTGAAGGTACTGGTAACCGGTAACCCGGCCAATACCAATGCCCTGATTGCCAGTCGTAATGCTCCGGATTTGAGCCCATCTCAGTTTACCTGTCTGACCCGCCTGGATCACAACCGTGCCAAAGGTATTCTGGCTAACCAGACTGGTGCGACGCCTCGTGATATCAACGGTATTATTGTTTGGGGTAACCACTCTCCAACGCAATACCCAGACCTGCACCATGCGACTATCCTGGGCGAGCCTGCCATGAAGCAGATCGATCAGGGGTGGTACTGCAACGAATATATCCCTAAGGTTCAGCAACGAGGTAGTGAGATTATCCAGGCCCGTGGTCTGTCCAGTGCGGCTTCGGCGGCTCAGGCGATTGTGGACCATATGCATGATTGGGTACTGGGTACCGAGCCAGGTGAAGTAGCCAGCATGGGTATTCTGAGTGATGGTAGCTACGGCGTAGAAAAAGGTATCTTCTACTCCTTCCCAGTGCGTTGTAACTATGGCCGTTACCAAATCGTACAGGGTGTTGAGTTGAACGATTTCAGTAAAGAGCGTCTGAAGATCACAGAACAGGAGCTGTTGGAAGAGAAGGCTGTAGTTGAGAAACTCCTACCTGAAGAAACCGAAGCCTCTCACCAGAGCTTGTCGATCTGTCTGCGTTCCGGTGTAACCCTGTATGCGGATAACTCAGGTCCGGATCAGGATAGTAAGTTTATGACTACTAACCGTGTGATGTAAGTTTCCAGTGACAGTCATTTTCAGAGATAGTTGAGAAGGCACTGCCAGAAATAATGTCTGGGCTTGTTTCCTCGCGATAATCTGTTAATTTCCTCCTTTAAGCCTCGGGTGTGTACCCGGGGCTTTTTATTGCCTGTTTGTTGCCTGCTAGTATGAAAAGAGCGTATCAGACCAGATCTCGTTATTCTCAGCTGAAACTTAAAGATTAAAGCGTGTTATGAAGATTATCCTTAGCCGTAAAGGTTTTGACTCCAGTGCAGGCGGTATTGCCTGTCCGATTATGCCTGACGGTCGTCTGCTGTCATTGCCGATTCCACAAGCCGATGGACCGGTTAAGTTTTCTCAGCTGAGTTTTCAGGGCAAAAGTGTCTCCAGTTTAATTAAGCAACTGGGTTGCAAGGAGTGGCGTAGTGGGTGTCATCTTGACCCGGATCTTATGCCTGAGCTGATTGAGCGCCCTGAGGGCTGGTATCCCACTCTTGGCCAGCATGGTGCTGCACAACGTCATCTTGAAACGGAAGGCGTGGGGCCAGGGGATCTGTTTCTGTTTTTTGGTTGGTTTCGTCAAACCGAGTGGTTTAAAGGCAAGCTGAGATTTGTCGCCGATGCACCAGATCTGCATCTGCTTTATGGCTGGTTGCAGATTGATCGGGTTGTGAAAGAGGAACAACTTACGATGGAGCATTTCCCTGAATTAGGCCTTCATCCTCATCTGGTTAAAGGGTTTCAGCATAATGGTCTGTATCTACCAAAAAATAAATTGGTTTTAAATGGTGCAGAGACAGACTTTCCTGGAGCCGGTTTTTTTACCCATTTTAATACTCAGCAAGAACACAAGGGCCAACCTATACAGCAGCTGACCTTTCCTGGAGAGAAGCGAACGGTTTGGCAACTCCCTGAGTGTTTCTGGCCAGAAAACTGCGACAAGGTGCTGAGTTACCATCGAAAGCCGGAGCGTTGGATCAAACGGGATGATCGTTTGTTGTTACAGTCAGCGTTTCGCGGTCAGGAGTTTGTACTGGAAAGTAATCAACCGGATCAGGTTAAGGTTTGGCTAAATAAGCTGCTCTCTGCTGAAGAGTTAGCGTAGATACAGTAGCATGGTCGGTCAAGTTGCTGTGTCTATACACGAATACAGCATTTATGTACTGATATTGTATTCGTACTTATACAAACCCGTACAAAATGATCCTGCCCTATGGCTTTCTCACAAGTCATAATCTTCTATCAGGGAAATGGCAGGTGATGTTCAGGAGTGAAATTGTGCATCGTATCCTGCTTGTTGAGGATGATGAGAAGTTATCCGATATCTTATGCCGATATTTTGAGCGAAATGGTTTTCAGGTCCAGGCCGCTCTGACTGGGGAAGAGGCGATTAGTCTACTGCCAGATGCCGAGCCCGATATTATTATTCTGGATCTGATGCTGCCGGGCATGGATGGTTTAAGTATCTGCCGTCAGATACGTCCGGTTTTCCATGGCAAAATTCTGTTTCTAACCGCCAGCGATGACGATATGGATCAGGTGGCGGCTTTAGAAATGGGGGCGGATGATTACGTCTGTAAGCCCTTACAGCCAAGAGTATTGTTAGCACGGATCAGGATGCTACTGCGTCGTCTGGAAGATGAACGGAGCAGTGCAAGCTCAATAGGCGAAGCTGCTGATCAAAGCCAGATTTCGGATAGTTCAAATCAGCTGACATTTGGTGCTTTGAAGTTAAAAGAAACGATTAAGCTCTGCCAACTGGATGGCCGTGATATTGATCTGACCAGTGGTGAGTTTGATCTTTTGTGGTTGCTGGCCAGTTATGCTGATCAGCCTCTATCCAGAGATGAGCTGGTGCGCAAAACCCGTGGTATTGAATACGATGGTCTTGATCGAACCATTGATAATCGTATTGTCAGTCTGCGTAAGAAGCTGGGTGATACCTCATCTCCATCCCGTCATATTATTACCGTCAGAGGTAAAGGCTACTTGTTTGCCTCAGATAGCTGGTAACCAGCAAAAAAGGAAACGTTTGTGGCTCGAATTTTCTTTACCCTATACGCCGGAATTATCGCGGCAGTGTTACTGTTCTGGAGCAGTGTGATCTATCTGTATGGTGAAAGAGACATGATAGAGTCTCATGGCAAACGCATCCAGAAGCCGCATGATAACTAAGTAGCGCTACTCCCAAACC
>CAYFGP010000074.1:0-33304 GCA_964342385.1 uncultured Oleiphilus sp.
TAATGAACCTAAAAGTGACAGGCTACTGCTTGTTTATGAAATATCCGGGCTAAGGCAACATTATATATTTCATGTTTATCGCAAGGTGGAGCCAGAGCCACCAAGAGATTAGCCTGCACCACATCATCAACAAAGCAAAAATCCCTGCTGGTTAAGCCATCACCAAAGATAGTAATAGCCTTCCCCTTCAGCATTGCTGCTATCCAATTTGGTATAACTGCAGCATACATCCCTTCCGGACTTTGACGTTTACCAAACACATTAAAATACCTGAGACCAACAGCATGAAAAGCATACGTTTTGGTAAAAACTTCCGCATACAGCTCATTGACGTATTTAGTCACGGCATATGGTGAGAGGGGCTTACCAATCTGATCCTCTACATGGGGTTGATTGGGATGATCTCCATACGTTGAACTACTCGCAGCATACACAAAGCGTTTAACGCCCTCTTCCTGAGCTGCCACTAACATATTCAAAAAGCCAGTCACATTGGTCTCGTTTGAACGAAGCGGATCATCAACACTGATGGGCACGGAACCTAAGGCAGCATGATGCAGCACATAATCCACTTGAACACAGGCTTGCTTGCAGACGGCCAGTTCTTTTATATTCCCTTCGATTAATCGAAAACGGGACCACTGTTTATCCGATACGGCTCGCTTTACATCGATCAAATTTTCATGACTACCCGTTGAAAAATCATCTAAACCAACAACCTTCTGGTTTAATCGAAGCAGCTGCTCTAAAAGATTAGAGCCAATAAAACCAGCAACACCTGTGATTAGCCATAGCGATGATCGATTCTCTAAAGCCTTTGATAGATCCTGATAGCGCGACACTTGCAATCCTTTTCCCTAATACGAACACTCAACACCGAGATACTTAAGCACTTATCGAACAAGCAGCATACAAATAATCTTGCCATTGCCGCTCATAATCCAGCATCTGCTGGTGTTTCCTGGCCTGTTCGTGCTCCTGCTTATCTCTGTCACTCGCAAACGGCCCTGTACGACATAAAGCACAGTACCCCTCATTCAGATATTTAGCTTTACTGAGTCTATCTCCCAATAAATTCTCAGTCTTAGGGCTCCAAACGTAGGTAATCCCCCTAGTGTCTTTAACATGCTTGTCTCGATCTACATTACGGATGCGGTAACCCGGGAATCTTTCAATATCAAATGGCATGGAGCCGTGATAATGCAGTTCGGTATCCTGAATCAGAGAAGTTTCGATACTCCACTCCCTATAGGGCTTAACATCCTTAGAGGTGATATAGCATAGCCCGGCGCCATTTGGGTCTAGAAAATGCTCGACTGAATTCAGTAAGAAAGTACGCAGTAACGCTCGATTTAAAGTATTCAAACCAAAGCCTCCGCATTTTTGCTCAAACTCTTCCCGGGAATTAAAACCCGGCAACAGTGGGAACTGAAAAATCACCAGATCAAAACTGTTTTTAGCAAGACCATCCCAGCCGTCAGCCTGAGTGACATCAAAACCCGTTAACACAGAGCAATCATGTAATAACTCTTGGTAGTGCTCATCACCGTATTTTTGGCTTAACTCGGCAAGATCATCATAAATCGTTGCGGTTAGCTGCAGTGGCTTATGATGTTTAAACAAAGAAGCAGAAAAAGACAGGTCACCATCACCGACGGTTAAAATACGCCACTGGGGATCGATATACATGGGGTTATTAATCTCACAGATAAATCAGACGCGGAATTATATCAGGACTAGAGCGCGCCGCTATATAAGACACCAACTAAAAAGCCGGTACAGCTTTCACTGCACCGGCTTGGATTTTTAGCGAATAAGAGAGATCAGTTAAAAACGTACTCTTTCTCTTATTCTTTCTCGGCCAGCATAAACCAGGTTTCCATCACCGCATCCGGGTTCAGGGAAACACTGTCGATACCCTCTTCCATCAGCCACTTGGCCAGATCCGGGTGATCAGAAGGACCCTGACCACAGATACCGACATACTTATTGGCTTTCTTACAAGCGCTGATCGCCATATGCAGCAGTGCCTTGATCGCTGGATTACGCTCATCAAACAGATGGGCTACGATACCAGAGTCACGGTCCAGACCCAGAGTCAGCTGAGTCAGGTCGTTAGATCCGATAGAGAAACCATCGAAGTAATCCAGGAACTGATCTGCCAACAGAGCATTTGCAGGCAGCTCACACATCATGATCACACGCAGATCGTTCTCGCCACGCTTCAGGCCGTTTTCAGCCAGCAGGTCGATCACTTCACGGGCTTCGCCCAGCGTACGAACAAACGGCACCATGATCTCAACATTGGTCAGGCCCATCTCGTCACGTACTTTCTTCAGCGCACGACATTCCAATTCGAAACAACTACGGAAAGACTCAGAGATATAGCGGGACGCACCACGGAAGCCCAGCATAGGGTTCTCTTCCGCTGGCTCGTACAGCTTACCACCAATCAGATTACCGTATTCGTTCGACTTAAAGTCAGACAGACGTACGATCACTTTCTTCGGATAGAAGGCCGCAGCCAGTGTAGAGATACCTTCCACCAGCTTCTGAACGTAGAAATCAACCGGGCTTTCGTAACCGGCAATACGGCTACCGATGCTGCGCTGCAGATCAGGTGACAGGGAATCGAAGTCCATCAGGGCTTTCGGGTGCACACCGATCATACGGTTGATGATGAATTCCAGACGGGCTAGACCGACACCTTCGTTCGGCAGACTAGCGAAGCTAAATGCACGATCCGGGTTACCCACGTTCATCATAATCTTGAACGGGATCGGCGGCATGGAATCAACGTTGTTGGTCAGCTTTTCAAAGTCCAGATCACCGGCGTAGATAAAGCCAGTATCACCTTCTGCACAGGATACCGTCACAGACTGACCGGTAGTCAAGTGCTCTGTTGCGTCACCACAACCTACTACTGCAGGAATACCCAGCTCACGAGCGATAATCGCTGCGTGACAGGTACGGCCGCCACGGTTGGTTACGATAGCAGAGGCACGCTTCATGACTGGCTCCCAATCCGGGTCAGTCATATCAGTCACCAGTACATCACCAGGTTGAACCTGATCCATCTCATCAGTGCTATCGATCACACGTACCGGACCTTTACCGATACGCTGACCAATGGAACGACCTTCTACCAGCACTTCACCGCGCTCTTTCAGCAGGTAACGCTCCATCACATTGGAATCGCTGCGGCTCTTAACGGTTTCAGGACGAGCCTGTACGATGTACAGCTTGCCGTCGTCACCGTCTTTTGCCCATTCGATGTCCATTGGACGACCGTAGTGCTGCTCAATGATTACTGCCTGACGGGCCAGATCCATCACTTCTTCGTCAGTGATACAGAAACGACGACGCTCTGCAGCATCAACCTCAACAGTTTCAACGGACTTACCGGCTTCTGCCGCTTCGCCGTAAACCATCTTGATCATCTTGCTGCCCAGATTACGACGCAGTACCGCAAAACGATCCGCTGCCAGTGTTGGCTTGTGTACGTAGAATTCATCAGGGTTTACAGCACCCTGTACTACGGTTTCACCCAGACCGTAAGAAGCGGTAACAAATACAGCATCACGGAAACCAGATTCAGTATCCAGAGTGAACATTACACCACTGGAACCGGTTTCACTGCGTACCATCTTCTGGATACCGGCAGACAGGGCAACCAATGCATGGTCAAAACCCTGGTGTTCACGGTAAGAGATGGCGCGATCATTAAACAGAGAAGCAAAAACTTCTTTTACTGCGATACGGATGTTGTCCAGGCCATGGATATTCAGGAAGGTTTCCTGCTGGCCGGCAAAAGAGGCGTCAGGCAGATCTTCTGCAGTCGCGGAAGAACGTACCGCCACTTTCAGATTCTCATTACCGTCCATCAGTTTTGCGTACGCTTCTTCCAAAGCGGTTTCCAGCGCTGGAGGAAATGGCGTTTCCAGAATCCAGCCACGAATTAACGCACCCGTTTTGGTCAGTGCGTTAACGTCGTCCACGTCCAGTTTTGCCAATTCGGCGTTAATACGGTCAGCCAGGCCTTCATGATTCAGGAACTCACGGTAAGCATGAGCGGTAGTTGCAAAACCACCAGGAACGGTAACACCCGCACCTGCCAGATTGCTGATCATTTCACCTAATGATGCGTTTTTACCACCAACATGCTCAACATCCTGCATGCCAAGCTGATCGAACCACGCGATGTATGCGTTCAACTTAATTCTCCCCTGCGCTTGCTTTTCAGACGAATTCTTCGACAATAACTTAATAATTTTCCTAATGATACCATGAAGTTGCAGACGATTATGAAACGTACCGCTTTTTTTATTTCAGATGGCACCGGCATTACGGTTGAGGCTCTGGGCAGAAGCCTGCTCGGACAATTTGAGCATACTGAATTTGTTTATGTCATTAAACCCTTTGTCGACACCATCGAAAAAGCCGAAAGCCTAGTTCAACAAATTAATGAGGTGGGTGAACTTGACGGTATTCGTCCTGTTGTGGTCGATACCATCGTGGACAAGAAAGTGCGTGATGCCCTGAGAAACGCCAATGCCTTCACTCTAGATATCTTCTCGACCTTCCTTGCACCGCTGGAAGAGGAACTGGGCTCGGCCTCCTCTTATAGTGTGGGTAAATCCCATGCCATAAAAGAAGATGATCAGGTTTATAAAGACCGTATCGACTCTGTACACTATGCGATTGATAACGATGATGGCGGCAGAACCCGTCATTACGACAAGGCGGATATTATCCTGATCGGTCCATCCCGTAGCGGTAAAACCCCAACCTGTCTTTATATGGCACTACAGTTCGGTATTCGTGCCGCTAACTATCCGCTAACCGAAGAAGACTTTGAATACGGTGAGCTGCCTAAGGCACTGAAGCAGTACAAGCACAAACTGTATGGCCTGACCATTGACCCAATGCGCTTGGCTGCAATTCGTAACGAACGTAAGCCTGACAGTCGCTATGCGTCTATGAAACAGTGTGATCAGGAAGTGGCAGAAGCAGAACTGCTGTATCAGCGTTATGGTATTCCCTATATCAATACCACCCACTTCTCCATTGAGGAGATTTCTACCCGTATGATGGATGAAGCGGGCATTGAACGTCGCGCAGCACCAAAATAGTAAAGCTGGACGAGAAGCTCAAAGCTTAAGATAAGTCGCGAAGCAAAATATGTATTAACAGGAAGAGCAGTGCTGGCAGCCCTTGGTTACAACGGTCACTACTGATAGGTCATTACTGAATTGACTACCCACTGCTATTCCTGTTGCCATCCCGCATTCGCAATCTATTTTCTCCAGACAATGCAACTTACAGCTTGAAATCAAAATATCTAAAAGCAGCTATCTGAAAGGTCATAAATACAACGGCAACCTATCATTGACTTTTTTCAGATAGCGACGCGTTTCTTGATATGGCAGATGATCAATTAACTGCTGATAGACTTGATCTGAAGAGATAGCGTTAATCTTATCCGCTGCAGCTCTCATATCTCTTTTGCTAACAAAAGCCCTGGCAACATTACCAGGCCCAGTATTGTAGGCTGCTATAGCACAGTAAAAACGACTTTGCTCATCCTTTACTCTCTTCAAATAGCGGTAATAGAGCAGATGCAGATAAGCCGCGCCATTTTGAATATTGACCTCAGGTTGATAAAGCTCTTCAGCAGTTAGATAGCGAGACTTACCGGTTAGATATTCAGTGGTATCCAAACCCGCACTTTTAGGTACGATTTGCATTAAACCAAAAGCTGGCACATGGCTTCTGGCCATAGGATTGAAATAGCTTTCAACATGCATAACAGTCATAACCCAAGCCACGGGTATATTTTCTTTTTCAGCATAACGCTGTGCAATCGGTAAAAACTGCTTGGCCTTCGTGCCGGTACTCCCCTTCGGCAATTTAATCGTGACTTTTGCTACCTGTTGTTTATCACTGATAATCTCTTTTTTAGCCGGCGCAAGAATCTGCTGTACGCTTTGCTGTGGGAAAAGATCTGCCACAATAGGAACAGACTGCTCAACACCATTGACTATCCTTTCCTTAACCGCCTCCAGCTCAATCAACGAACTTTCTGAGGGTTGATTGAGCATCTGTAATACGGGATCTTCCTGCTGAGCACTTTGTGTATCAAGTGTTAAGAGTTCTGTTAAAGCCTGCTTAATCTTCTCACCTGCTGCTGTTGGCGTAGCGGCCTGTGCTTCAATAGTGATGGTTTGACGTTCGAAATCCACCAAACTTCTCACCTTCAATTGATCAGAGTATCGAACATACTCTTTCTGCGTAGGCACTCGAGCTTCACGCCAATGTTTTAAAATCTCACGCTTATAGAGCGCAAGAGCACTGCGATAGCGAGCTTTAAACTGATTAAAGCCTTGCTGTTGCTGCTGTTTGTATGCTTCAAAGCTTTGGGACAAGTTGGAAGTCGCGAATAAACCTTGGCTAAAGGGAACCAGGGCAATTAACCCGACAAACTGACGACGATGCATACGGCCTTCCTTTAATTAATGCTTGGGTTAACAGCTTTTTTAATAATAAGTCATAGTAGAACGATACATCATCAAACTGAACGCTAGCTGTCTTTTTTCACCACCAAGTGACGGAACTGTCCCGAAAGAAAGATAGCTTCATCCGATACTTTTTTTAGTTTCGCTAATTGAAGGTAAGGCTCTACCTGGCGCGTGATATCGGAAAACAAGATGCGAGTAAATAAGTTAGCCACTTTGCGCAACGGGCTAGCCTGCTGCCCTTCCGGAACAAACTTATCCATAATTGAGATCTGACCTTCAGGTTTCAACACCCGCTCAGCCTCTTTGATACAGCCTTCAGGGTCTGGCACAACGGCCAAAATCAGATGCAATAACACAAGATCAAAGTGCTCATCGGGAAAGCTCATCTCCGAAGCATCCATCACGTCAATATTAACCGACATACCCAACTCACTGGCTTTTGACCTTAAGCGATTCAACATTGAAGGCGTGATATCAATAGCTGTTATTTCTGCATCTGCAGGCAGCAACTCAAGATCTTTTCCTGTGCCTGCTCCAACAATCAAAATCTTACTCTTTGGAGCAATCTCTAACCGACTAATAGCCTTGTTACGACTTTTCTGCAGTGCAGATACCACCAGATCATAAATCGGCGTGTATAACGAATAACGCAAACGATTCAGCTTTAAGCCACCTGAAAATTTCTTTTCCATTTTCACTCCTGTGCAATAGGGTCAAACTGATCACCTGAATCCAAGACTTACTTTAAACGGAGAATTACTTGTACTCTCACGATCACTTTGAATTCCAAAGACATTAGCTTTGCCATAACTAAGCCTTATCAAAGATCAATTGCCATCTTTTAATAGCAGCAATTTTCTTCACTATCGTCAGTTAGCCCAAGCAAAAGCATCAATAGTACGTATGCTATATGAATACTCATTCGATCTCTCCACCCATCAAGGAAACAGCATGAAAATAGTAAATGGACAAATCACAGATTCAGTCACACAAAGTAACTCAGAAGTTCTTGCAGGAACTCCCGCTGTCGCAGGTGGAAACCTAATGATGATCACTAGCCATGCGTTAAGTATGTCCGTACAAAACGCCTTAACCAACCAACAACAAAGCAATCTCAATATGCAGTCTGTTACAGCTCAAAATATAGGTGCAATGACATCAATCGACACCGCCGTGATTGAACGTGTAGACGAGGATATTCTGGGTGATTAATCCAGCAAATTGCCAGGAAGCGCTTATCCTAGAAAGTTCACTGACCTCAGCTATCAAATCCATTGATACAAGCTTTTCATCAAAAGGTGAACAACACTAGCTGACATAGACACTTGCACAAAAGTGTTTAGACATTCTTCGTCGAATGTCTGAGAAATGAAGTCATCTGTAAAGAGGAATGTTTTTATGGGAACTTAATAGCGCATCAGGTTTGACAGTTCATATACCGTCAAACCTGATATGAGAGAAGAAAAACGAAAGCTCAGCAGAAGAAACTGGCTCAGTAGCCACCTAGCATTTAGCAATATTGAATTATATGCGATTGAAACAACAATGCTTACAACCTGGCAGACCTTAAGCCAATTTTCTACAATCTGATTAAGGGCAACACCTCAATAATTTGATTACAAAACAATACTGCTAGGTGTAAGTATAACTTTCACATCGGTAATATAAATGGTTGTTATTCCTTCAAAACCAGAGTCAATAGCAAATATTAGCCATACCTGACCCACTTCATCTGTCAAAACCTGAAAGCTATGCTCAGCGCTATCCAATCTCTTAGTGCCATAAGTCTCGCCATCACAGCTTTCTGAAGCCCCCACATTACCAATCACAACAGCATCAGAGCCACCACTTGATTGAGATCCCATATCCAAGTTTAAACGCAGATGATTTGAATCCATCACAGCAGATACAGGTTGATAGATAGAAGCACCAGACTTCACATACACAGACTCACCTGGAGAACCTCCAATCCCAAAGCAACCAGCTCCAGCATTAGATGCAAAGCCAATTTCGAAGGTAACGTCATAAGAGGTATTCGCCACCAACCCTGAGACAGGCTTGGTGATATACATCATCAGATCATCGGAATGGTTATTCCCCGACAACATAAATCCTTGACCATCTAATGGCTCAGGCAACTCCTGAACACCAGATGCCAGCTCATAAAACTCATCTTCCCCCATGGGATATTCAGTAAATCCTGCTTGCCACTCATGATCTTCACCATCAGCAAACTGGTCTGCTACAGTTACGACTACAGGCGTTTCTGCCTCTGAGTCATTTGAGTTACAGGCCGAGATTAAAAAACAGAAGAACAAAACCAAAATCACTTGCGTATGCATAACCCATGTTCGCCTTAACGTTTAAAAAGTTGCACAACTGACGGCACAGATAAGAAATCCGATAAGACTGCACTTTGTATTTGCAGCATTGCCATCAGTCGCCTCAATTTTCGATAACTTATTATGACAAAACTGAATTTTTAGCATGTTTCGGGTTTGTTTACGGAATGTACTCTTTGCAGAGTTATGTAGCCCACGGAGTAACACAGTCACCCTAGAGGTTGGTGTTTCGTGGTTTAATTTGAAGGGGTTGCATTAACTGGTTGAAAGCGGCGGTTCAACCAGTTAACAAAGTCAGCAACAAGCCTGGATTAGTGCCACTGTTACATCTAAATAGTATAAGTGAAGATATTTACCGCTTTAGTAAGACACTTCCCGGTTCAGCAGGCTCAAAGCAATACCGGTTAAGAGCGTCTTAACTCCTGATCAAACTGATATTTTTTTGACGTCACATAGCTTTCCATATTCTGTAAACGTGCATCCAACTCTTTTAATCTTCCGGACAGATCTTTCACCTGGCCACCTGCAGATTGTTGATAATTAAATACAGTATCCTTCAGGCCTGAAGGCTTAGGCCCTTTACCATGCTCTCGACGGTAACTATCGTACTCCTCTGCCACCTTATCACGGCGATCCAACAGGAAGATCGCCAGAATATAAGCAAGTACCGCAAAGCTACCTGTAATGACAAACAAGGTCACTGCAATCAAGCGGACCATACCTACTGGCCAGCCCATATTCTCTGCAATACCACCACATACACCAGCTACCCAGCGTTGACGGTCGCTACGGTACAGATTCATATCATAACCACCCGGTTTACCTTTCCACATTATTGACTCCTTGCTGATGCGGCTCTCCTGGCTCGGGCTTCTCTTTCCCGCCAACGGGGATGATCCGCATCTAAGATAGCTTCTAAGGTTTCAATTCGGTCTTCCAGTTTATCGACTACTGCCAGAGCTTCTGACAGTGCCTCCCTATCTTGGGCCGAAAGACCTCTCGACTGTCGGGACTTGCTGAGGTAGTGCAATACCAGCCACAGCGGCAGCACTAACCCCATAAAGATGACAGCGGGTACAAAAAAGAACAGCATTCCTGACATGGTTACTCACCCTTGTCTTTTTTCTCCATTTTGGCTTTTAGCTTAGCCAACGCTTGATCAACCTTCTCATCTTTGGCCAGCTCTTCAATTTCAGCAGCCAGATCTTTACTACCCAGGTCGTAACTTTCTACTTCAGCTTCCAGGTCATCCATACGGCGCTCGTATTGGTCAAACTTGGAAAAAGCTTCATCCAGCTTTTCACGACTAAAGCGACGACGCATATCCAGACGAGTACGGGCACTTTGCTCACGTGCGATAAGCGATTTCTGCTTGGCTTTAGCGTCATCCAGTTTACGCTGTAACTGAGTAATTTCACTATCCAGTTCGCTTAAGTGCCCATTGATCTGTTCCAGTTCAACTTCAGCCTGCTGCGCCATCTCTTCTAATGCAGATTGCTCTGCCAGAGCTGCACGAGCCAGGTCTTCACGGCCTTTAGACAGTGCCAGACCCGCTTTTTCTTCCCACTCCTGCGCTTCACGCTGCAGATTTTCCAAACGACGCTCTACTGTTTTGCGATCAGCAATCACACTTGCGGATGTAGTGCGTACCTCAACCAGAGTTTCCTGCATCTCCTGAATCATCATACGGATCATCTTTTGAGGATCTTCAGCCTTATCCAGTAACGCAGTAATGTTGGCATTCACAATATCTTGAAAACGAGAAAAGATACCCATGATTCTATACTCCTGATTATCAAAATTTCCGTAGCAGGGTAAAAACCTCTAAATAACCCTGCCTGTCCAAAAGCGTTGAGAAGCTTATTCAAAGCACTGATTTACGCTTTTTCTAGAGTCATATATCTAATAGCGAATAGCGTGCCAACAACACAAAAACAATATAATACATTGTTTTAAATGCAATTTATTAAATTACCAGCATTATCCCAGAAAAACCGATATAAAATATTAAAACCATTTTTTAGCTAAATAAGCTAAAATTTAGCCATGAATACAGTCAAGCAACAAATGATTGGTGAATCGCCGCTCCTTATGGATCTGATGGAGCATCTCAGCCAAGTCGCACCGCTCAATAAACCCGTTTTAGTATTGGGTGAACGGGGAACAGGTAAAGAGTTGATCGCTGAACGCCTGCACTTTCTATCCAGTCGCTGGGATGGCCCCTTTATTAAGCTCAACTGCGCCAGCATGAGTGAAACCCTGCTGGAGTCAGAGCTCTTTGGCCATGAGAGCGGCGCCTTTACCGGTGCCAACCGGCAGCATAAAGGCCGTTTTGAACGAGCCGATGGCGGCACTCTATTTTTGGATGAGCTGGCAACATGTTCTCAGAGAGTTCAGGAGAAATTACTCAGAGTGATTGAGTACGGAGAGCTGGAGCGGGTCGGCGGCCATAAAACCATTCAGGTGGATGTCCGTCTGGTGGCTGCAACCAATGCCGATCTGGTTGCCATGTCGAAAAGCGGCGAGTTCCGAGCAGATCTATTGGACCGGTTAGCGTTTGATGTACTGCATATCCCTCCCCTGCGCCTAAGAGAAGACGATATCGCCTTGCTGTCTAACCACTTTGCGATTGCCATGAGCAATGAGCTGGAACGACCGTTTTTCTCTGGTTTCTCAGCTGCGGCCCTGGAACAACTGAATGCTTATGACTGGCCCGGCAATATCCGGGAATTAAAAAATGTGATTGAACGCAGCGTTTACCGCCATGAAGAACCGGAAGAGCTGATCGACAACATTGTGATCAGCCCCTTTCAAAAGCCTTGGCAAAGCCAGTACCAAGCTACGACTTCCAATAACGACCAAAGCAGCGATCACAACAACCACAAAACCACTTCAAACCAAAACAGCCGAGTGGATAATTCAGTCACAAAGGGCTTAAAGACAGCAGAAAACACAACAACTGCAGAAAACACAACAACTGCAGAAGAAACGCCAACCAAAGAAGAGAGATTTTTGGGCAACAAAAATACTTTGAAACTGGAAGGTAATTTTCAGCAACAGATCGAACAGTTAGAAAAGCAGCTTATTGAACAGGCCTTACAGCAAAACCAGTATCATCAGCAGAAGTCTGCAGAAGCACTGGGCCTAAGCTACCACCAACTCAGAGCCCAGCTGAAAAAACACAATATGCTGCCGTTAAAGCATCAACCAACAAAAAGTTAGAATTGACTGATAAGCAACCAATCAGACTGACTTTGTATCGACAAGACTTTTAAACTGGATGAATTAGCATATTTTTCATACGTTTGCCGATACTCTTTAGCATCCACATGGCGTGATCTGGGTTATTCATCAGATGATCCAGAAACGCTTCTTTTGGTAGAGACATAATTCGTAGATCTGAGCGCGCCACCACATCTGCAGTTCGGACATCATCCGTTAACAAAGCAAGCTCACCAAAGACCTCTCCCTGCCCCATTGTCGCCAGCACAACATCACTATCAGCCTTACGAACCTCAATCTCTCCCTCGATAATGACAAAAGCAGAATCCCCTACCTCACCAGCACGCACCACATACTCATCGTTATTGTAGAAAATACACTCATAGGATTCGATAAAGTTATACAGACGATTATTTTCCGCAAAGGTATAGAAGAAATCGTTAATCTTCTTCATATCCAGCAACACAGGGATAAACTTAATTCCCGTATGAGGATCCGTTTGCTCATCATCCAGCACTTCAAAACCAACACGCCCCAGTAACTTAGAGATCGCTGGATTGATTGGCGCAACCACATGAGTGACGTTATGAGTTACCGCATAATAGGTGGCCATCAGGATTAAGCTCAACGCAATGCGCGCGCCACGAAACGGCTTGGTCACACAATACATACCACAATTCATCGTAATGGCGCCATCCGGTAAAAAGCGACGAAAATCATAATATTCGTCTGCCGGAATACCGATCGAAGAATCCAAGGTAATCCTTAAACTACCGATCACCTCATCTCCGCTTAGCGCCACCAGGTTTCTAGTTGTGGAATAGGCATCAAAACGATCCAGAATACGACCATCTTCCACAGGGTCCATCACCCCTTCTTCCTCACAAAACACCTTATGACGCAGCTTTAATACCGCATCTGTCTGAGCAGGATCTTTTGCTAAAGTAATTTTTACCGCCATCTCACCACCCCCGACTAATCATTAGCACTTGAAAGCACCAGGAATTCCCCCTGATGCAAGACACCGTGACTGATATCCTGCAGATAGCGCTGTTTTAACTGCTCAGTACCCGCCAAATCATGCAATTGATAACTCTGTTGCTGTAAGAATTGTGGCAGATCTTTCTGCTCAATCATCCAGTTCAAAGGCTCGCCTTTAACCTTCAGATAAAGTTTCAACAGCCAACCACAGTTATTATCCGGACTCGCCATAGGCACTACACAGGTAAAGACAAAGCGAGTACCACTGCCTGTCAGCTGTTTTAAACCGGAGAAAAGGCGCTCGACATCGGACAAATCCAGATACATCAATACGCCTTCACAGATATAAAAAGTGCGACGCTCAGGATCAAAACTGGAAAAGCTTTCCAACGCTCCCTTAGCATCTGTCTCACTAAAATCTACGGCCAAAAGATGAAGATTGTCAGGGGAAAGTTCAAACAGCGCTTTCGCTTTTTGCGCATTAGTGGCGGGATGATCAAGCTCAATAAAATTGACATCAGCATGCTGCTGATGGAGTTCCCACGCCAACGTATCGAAACCAGCGCCCAGATTAACGATCTGAGTAAAGCCATCTTCAATCGCTGCTTCTACTGCATCCCGAATATAACGCTTACGTAACACATAATGCAGAGTAATACCCGGCATCATGGCGCTTTCCATCACAGGTGCAAAAGACCGATATAAACTACTGTCCAGCTGGCTTAATCTTTTTTTACCCTCAGCGGACGCTGACAAGATTTTTCGGCATGCCTGCTGCATTTCAGCAGGAATAAGTGGCTGATATGCAGGTTTACTAGCACTGAATAAAATCCCCTGCAAAACCGTATAAGCGGTGGAACTGGCCTGATCGTCCTTCATAAAACACCTGTAAAATTAGAGTGTTAACTCATTGAATTGCGCAGATTGCTAATTATATTAGCATCAGGATGGGACGAAAGAAGCGACAAGAGCACGTTTTTTGTAACTCATTGTTTTAAATCAGCTAAAAATACAGCACTTCAGCATTAAAGTTCTGGCATAAATGCATCAACTGCCAAAGGTTATTCAAGCTTTAAACCATAGCCTCAAGGGTAGGCATTTCAAAAAGGCCAGGTATTTCAAAATAGTGCTATCAAAATAACTTTCTTAAGATTGTTGTTATAAACAGCAGTCTCAAAGCAGCAACCTAATAAAAGACAATCCAATGAAAAGACCTCCAATAAAAAGCCCCAGGTGATTAAAACCACCGAGGGCTACCATCATCACGCTATCAGATCTCAGCTAAAAATAGATTGCCAAGATATAAATAGCCAGCTGATTACTGCGCCAGTTCTTCAATCGCCTGCAGCGCCTGAGTACCATAAATCACTGAAGGACCACCACCCATTAGCACCGCAACATCGATGGTTTCGACTAACTCTTGCTTACTGGCACCGGCTTTTAGAGCAGCCTGAACATGAGCCCCAATACAACCATCACAACGGGCTGCAATGGCAATACCCGTCGCAATTAGCTCCTTGTGTTTTGTTGATACTGCGCCTTCAGTAAACGCAGCCTTATGCAATTCAATAAACGCATTCATCGTGCTTGGGCTTTCCTGACGGTAAGCAGCACCAAAAGCTCTCTGATCCTGATTAATCTGTTTGTAACTTTTACTCATAATTCAACCTTAACACGACACTTAATGGTTATAGGGTCTAGCCTCATAAAGATCAGATTGAATTATATATCACTTATATTTAATAAATAAGCCAATTCGCATATTTCCGTGAACCATCAGTCATCTACCGTCACACCAAGTCAGCAACTAAAAGTTATTAATCAGGAAAACCAAATGCTTTTTTGACCTATTTGAACGCTGGAACTAGACTCCAGTTAACTATCCTGTTCTTATGATTATAAAAATTTGCTCCAACAAGAATTTCGCAGAAACACCGCCAGTTGCGAGGAGATGCCAATGGCTATGTTTGTTGTTAATCATAAAGTGAATGATTTCGCGACCTGGAAGCAGGTTTATGATGCCCATCAAGCCACCAGAAACAAATTTGGTATTCATGATCATTTTGTTATTCAGTCAGAAGATGACCCCAACGACGTGACGATTGTCGGTGAAGGCACGGAACAACACCTGAAAGCCTTTCTTGCATCCGATGAATTACTTAATGCAATGCATTCTGCTGGAGTTATCGGTGAACCCAAAGTGATTGTGGGCGAAAACTGGCTGTAAACGTACCGGCTGGATATATCCTTCACACCTGTGACTTTCCAGGCTGCAACAACCCTAGATTCTCAGGCTGTAAATACCTTAACTACAGCCTGTCTTTCCCTTTTATCTCAAGCAATTACCTTTATTAACCCAGCTAACCTTCCCCCTGCAATCATATGCTGATTATAATCAGTTCAGGATATCTTTGAGAAAGCTAAGACAGGACTTCTCCATGCTTAAAAAAATAACTGCCCTGCTGCTGGCCAGTGCTATGCCAGCAATCGCCCAGGATTCAACACCAGAGCAGCGAAATCAGCTTAACGTCACCCTGTATCAAAACGGTATGGCCTTAATACAAGACAGCCGTACACTCAATCTGGAACAGGGCATCCAGAATATTCGCTTTCAGGGCGTAACCCCACAGATTATTGCCGACAGTGCCTTACTGGCGGGCACAGATATCAACGTATTGGAACGCAACTACACCTACGATTTGATCTCGCTAGAAGCTCTGCTAAAAGCCTCAATTGGACAACAAATCGGACTGCAACTTAATGGCCGCTTCTTTGGCAATATGGCAGGCCCTTATTTTGTTAACGCAACACTGGTCGCGGTCCAAAACCAACGCATGATCATCAAAGCGGATGTTCCGGGAGAAAATAGCCAGAAGATCCTGGCACTACCTATTGATCAATATGGTGATCTGATTAGCTTTGATCAGGTACCGGGGCATCTGAGTGAATCCCCCACTCTTTCGATGCGGGTACAAGCCAATGCAGCAGGTGAAAGCCCGGTTACCCTGACCTATCTCAGTAACGGTTTTGACTGGCAGGCCAGTTATGTTTCCGATATCACCTCAGAAACCAGTATCAATCTCGATGCCTGGGTAACACTGCAAAATCATACCAATACTGCGTTGAATGATGCTCGCGTACAACTGTTGGCAGGCGAAGTGAACCGTGCCATGCCAGTGCGTCAGCTGCGCAACAAGATGATGCAGGATGCAGAGATGGTGGCGATTGCCCCTCCCCCTGCAGCTCAGTTGGAAAACGTTGGTGACTACAAGCTGTTTACACTACCAAGAAACATTAATCTGGCAGCAAAACAGAAGAAACAGGTCGCTCTGTTTAATGCCGAACGTGTCCGGGTAGAAAAACACTACACGCTGCCACTGGATCTCAGCCATAGCGCGAAGCGGGTTAAAGCCAGAGTAAGTTTAAAGCTCAGCAATACACCTGAGGCGGGACTGGGTACGCCGATGCCAGCAGGTATTATGCGCTTTTATCAGCAGGATCACGGTGGTTTAAGACAGTTTGTCGGTGAAGTACGCATTCCCGATCTGGATAAACATGAAACCTACTCTGCCAATATCGGCAAGGCATTTGGTATCACCGCCAACAATAAAAATCTGCGCTGGGATAATGCTGGCTGGTTACAGGGCGAACTGGAACTGATCAACAGCCAGAAAAAGTCTGTCGTTAGTGAACTGGTTGTGCAACCGCTGCACTATCGTGTGAATAAAGAGTACAAACGAGTTTCACTGTGTGAAACACCAAAGGGCAAACAGGACGCCAAACTTAAGCTCAACTTCCGACCTGTCACTGGTGGGCCTAAACTGGTATCCGTATCTGAAGAAGACAATGGCGCTTGTCGCATCTCGGTTCAATTAGCGCCGGATACCCGCAGCCTTTACCGCTACGAATACCGTATCCCAAAGAAATAAGGTGACCTCATAATGATAGAGCTGCTGATAGATCAGATATCGGTAGCTCTTTCTGCCTCAACGGCTCTGGTCAACGAACTGCTGATCAACAAGCTCTACACACAGAAGGCCACATAGGGAATTACACAGGAAATTAGCATAGATAAGTTTTAGCCTCTGCCAAAACAGCAAAGAAAGATTAACCATTTGCAGTAAAAATGCATTAGAAACATTGAGATAGCAAATATCTTACAACAGCTTCGGCTCTCTCCACTTCTGAAACCTGAACAAAGCTCTATCCTCCCTTCCTGCGTCACTTGCGATAACAATTAGAATTAGGCGCAATCTTTCTCAGTCAAACCTAAGCACTCAAATAAAAAGCGTACCTACAGAGAATGGCCAACGTTTTTATTTGAGAACATAACTTGGAACACGCCGATGAACCTTCGTAGTCTACGACTGCAGCTGCTAACGCTGGCAGTGATAGTCAATTTACTGGCAAGCTTTGTCTTTGCTTTTTTCTCCTATCAGAACGAAAAAACGCTACTGATCGAGAATATCGATAATCGCCTGACCACCAGTGCAGCTAGCCTTCCGGCGGTTTTAGGGGATCATTATCACGACAAGAAAACAGTCTCAGATGAAGAGTTCTTTGACTTTGTACAACGCCTAACCAAATACGCCGACAAAGCAGATCTGACCTATCTGTATACTATGGTTGAGCGCAATGGAAAGGTGTATTTCACCAGTAGCAGCGCCACTCAAGAAGAATTGGCTAATAAGGATTACGACGTCTATTGGACTGAATATGAAGATGCCAGTGACCTGCTGTTAAATGTCTTCAAGCAACCCCGTGTTGCCTTTGAGGAATATGAAGACAGCGATGGCAACTTCCGCTCCATCTTTATCCCTTTCCGCTCAACTAACGGCAACCTTTATCTCGCCGGTGCTGACATCCCTGTTGATCATATTGAAGAACAGCTTCAGGGCATTATCATCGAAAATATCGCCATCGCTCTTGCTGGCTTTGTTATCGCTACCCTGGCGTTTTGGTTCTTTACGACCCCTATGGTGCAATACCTCAACCAGATTCATCAGAAGCTACGTAACGCCACCGATAATCTGGATCTGACACAAACTTTCGACCAGAAAATGAACAATGAGCTAGGTGCAATTGGTGAAGATTTAAACCGTCTCTTTACACGCTTTGCTCAGGGTCTAAACGATGTCAACCAAGCTGCGCACCAAAACGTAGCACTATCAGTGCAAGTAGCCAGTAACGCCAGTAATATCAAGCAGGGCCTGACCGCCAGCCAACAACAGATGAGCAATACAAGTAATCGCAGCGATGATATGCACCATCAACTGGACCAGAGTTTGCAACAGAGTATCCAACTTTCTGAACAACTGGCATCGGCGATTAATGAACTGGCCGAGGTAGAAACCAGCTTCTCCAGCCTAGATCAAGCCGTTAACCAAAACCTGGATCACGAACTCACCCTGGCGAAACAACTGACCACTCTAAGCAGTGACACCGATCAGATTCACGATATTTTGGATATGATTCGCTCACTGGCGGAACAAACCAATCTACTCGCCCTGAATGCAGCCATCGAAGCCGCCCGCGCCGGAGAAGCAGGCAGAGGCTTTGCCGTAGTCGCCGATGAAGTACGCTCACTGGCAGCGCATACCGAAAAGAACCTGAGTCTGATCCAACAAACACTGGAGCGTATCACCCAGAGCATTGGCAACGCCTGTGATCAGATGAATCACTCCGTCGATGAGATGACTCAGCTGACCTCTCGTTCCAAAGAGGGTTATGAACAACTCAGACACTGTTCTGCAACGATCCAGCAGCAGCAGAGTAATATTCGCCAATGGGTCACAGACAGCGAACAAACCCAGAAAGAAGCGGATCAAATCCAGCTGGATATGCAACAGGCTGTGGGCCAGATGAATCAGGCACACGAGGATACCCATCAAGTCTCTCAAGCGGCCTCCGAACTTGAAACAGGTGCCCAAAAACTATTAGAGCTAAGTCGTCAGTTTAAAACGGCTTAATTGCCAGCTCCTCCCACCCTGACTTTTCTTTTCAACGATAGCTGGAGTGTTTCTAAACACTCCAGCTAAATCAGCCGTTTGCAGGATCCCATCATGTCAGTATCGCGTTTACTCCCATACAGATGCGGTTGGCATTCACGGCATAAATTGAGATCTCCCCAATAAATCCCGCCTTATACCAACAAATAAGCCTATACAAAGACATATATCGTCATACCATTACAAAAACAGACTGAATCCGTCGTATATTTGTTATGATGCCCGCAAATCAAAGGGAGCAAACTATGCGACAACTTATTTTGTTTTTGAGCTTAATGATCAGCCTGCCCGCCTTGGCTGACAACCATTCTGATAATCAAATACTTAAACTGGATTACACCGGTTTTACCGTCTGGCTGGACTGTGACATAAAAGGCGCAGTACGCTTCCGCTACAACGCCCAGCGCGACACTGGTAATGCCAAACGTCACCACAAATTCTATCTCGACAAAAACGTTCCTAAGCACTGCCAGCAAAACACAACCAAATCCTACAAAGGCAAACAGAAGACAGGCCGCTATGACCGTGGTCACCTAGTCCCGGCCAATCATATGGATTCCGATCCCAAAGCGATCCATGACTCCAACTATATGACGAATATCATTCCACAGGCTGCAAACGCCAACCGTGGTGCTTGGCTACAAACGGAAGAGATTATCGAGTGTTATCGTGATATCGATGAGCTGCTGGTTGTTGGCGGCGTAATCTGGGGCAACGATACTTCAGATGATTACTTTTACCGCAGCCATGGTATCCGCACACCCGATTCGATGTGGAAAGTGGTATTGAGAGGCGCCAAAGGTGACGAACGTGTAATCAGCTGGATCGTGCCTAACACTCAAGACGCCAAGCGCAAGAAATTGGATAAATACATAGTATCTGTCAGCGATATCGAGCAAATGACCGGCCAGAAGATTAACGAAGTACCGGATTATCTGAAAGATGATAAAGCCCGTAGTTCCTGGTTGATCCCTAAAGGCTGTAACAAAGGCTAAACTTCGCTCTTACAGCTAACCTATATCAGTTTAAACTCGATCTGATACGGACTTCAGCCAGCTGAATACATGAGCAAGGCTCTTCAGCTGGCTAATATCAGTCTTTTCTTAGGACGCTACAGAAGATAAAACACACCAGTGGTGACCATAGACTATGACTCAAAAACCAACTGCAATTTGGGCCAAATCTGCAACCAATCTTTTGAGTAAACCCGAGAGTCAAACCTCTCTATCCCGCTTTAGATTATGGCTCAGCTTTAAATCAAACAACGACTCAAAGCCAAACGCAGAAACACATTCAAAACTCCCATTAGCAAGCTGACGCACCGCCACTGCCGTTTCTTTCTCCGGCCAATAGCCCATGGCATCAACAGAATTTAAGTAAGGCTGATCGCCATTACGCAGATGCATAATAGCCTGATTACGCACCTGCCAATTCAACTCAGGCATCAAGCGGCTTAACTCAGCCTCGTAGATCTTATATTGATCAGGATCGAGCTCTTCCCTATCAAAGTAAATCACATCAATATCATTGAGTGGCGTTGGCTCAGTCTTATCATGCAGATAATCCCAAACCAGATTACGCACAAAACCCGCTGCCAGATAACAATCTGGCAGGTTTAGCTTGCTGACACAATCTAAGGCTTGCAGGCGAACAGGATCTTGTTTCAGGAGGGAGATGAGTGTTTCTACTGGAATCATGGCTTGTCGCTCATAAATCGAAGAGCAGGTTGAACCCTAGTCTCTTCAAACAAAAATATCTTCTAACCCATCAGCGTCCAAGATTCTATCTAACCAGCGATCCAATTCGGTTTCACTTGCCTGACTGATTCGACTATCAATCTCAGCTGGAAGCTCGCCAAACCGTTTCACGAGCAGTCGACGTAAAGTACGAGCTTCTGCACTTCTTTCACCTAGAGCCATCCCTTGTTCAATACCTTTCTCAATCCCTTGTTCAATCCCGATAAGACGGCCTTCTTTACGACCTTCCTCCAGCCCTTGCTGCTTCCACTCTTCAGTCCAGGTTTTAACACGCTCTGCCAGCATACTATGCACCTCATGGAGATTATGAACTTGTTCAAATTGTACACCAGGCACTCGGGCCGGTAGTAATACCCTTTTGATCCAAACAGTAAAGTTACGCCGCAATCCCGTTTGCTCTGGCTGTTTTAACCACTCAATCAATGCCGCCAGAATACGCTGAATATCTTCAGGAGCTTTGCTATTTTCAAGAGCAAATAGTGCTGATACCAGATTTTTCACCTCAGGCAGAGGCTCATCCTCGTAAGTGCGTTCTTCCAACAGAGCATAACGGATGTTAGGTTGATACAGATGCAAACCGCCAGGAATACTGTCAATTAGCTCGCTCAATTCTAATGGAGCTGTCCACTTCTTTTCTCCATTGTACAACACGATAGGAAACACAGGCGGCAACTTACCATTAGCGGTAAACTGCTTGGATTTACGCAGATCATCCAGCAGTAAGCTACTGTAGATATTCAGCCTAAGGGGCATAAAACGGTCAACACTGGATTGAAACTCAAGTAGCAGATAGATATAAAGCCATTGAGAATCGGCTTCTCCCCGCCAACGAACTCGCCAGATAATATCGTCTTCCCGCTCCCTCAGGTCATCGCTTATAAAACTGGCACTGACCGTCTCCAGAGTAGAAAGGTCAAGCTTCTCAACCCAAGGCTGCTTGATATAGCCTGTAAGAAGATCAGCAACCATTTCTGGATGACTAAACAACAGCTTATAACTGCTATCATGAGCATTGTGAATCCGTTCATCGTTGTCCATATCAGCATCCTTGCTTTACATATTCAAAATCCTCTTGAATCTTAGCCCTTACAGTACGGTAAATCCCGCGTGGCTAAAGCGATGCGATTACGCTTATTAGGATCACGGAATGGGCTCCAATATCTGGCTGCACCTTTCCACGAACTACCAAATACCCACCATCCGCCGCGACCTGAAACCACCTTATCTTCCTGCCCTACCCAGCGATTCAGAATACGCACACCACAAGAGATATTTGTCTTAGGATCATGAAGCTGCTGCTGATCGGTTAGGCCGCAGCCATAGCCGTTACCACTCTCAATCGAGATCTGCAGCAAACCTCGGCTTATTACGGGGTTGCCCTGAACGTCGTTAAAACGTTCCTGATACCAAACATGGCTTTTATGGCTACTCTCAAAGTGAGACAGACTAGAGATAAAACCCGCCCAGAAATCCAAGCGCTGTTCATAATTGGTGCGATAGTAATTAGGGCAATAGGTTGAGATATCGTTTGGAACGGTCCTCAATAGATCACTTCCATACTTGTCTAGAGCATCCTTGGCATAACGTTCCAGTGCTTTACCTTGAGAATTGCCTTCCCAGGATGCAATATATTCTTTTTTACCAGTCGGTGGAGCTACGCTACAGCCAGCCACTAATACAGACACGCTTACTGCAGCGATTAAAGATAACAGCTTGTTATTTTTCATAATTCAGAGTTAACCGTAAGTCTTTCTTTACTCTACTTTTAACCTGTTAGCAGGCAGGGAACAAGTAATGAATGTACTGTTTTGAAAAAATTGATGGTATGCAACTATAGCATTGCCGTGCATGTGCTTAATCCAGTCATTGTGAACACTGATGGTTGATATAGAAAAGCCGACATGATGTCGGCTTTTTATAATACTTTCTGTATTGGTATCAGGATTTGGGATCAGAGCTTAGCAAAGCCATCTCTTGTGAAGTTTTCACTGCCATCCTTCTGTACACAGATATTATCTTCAATACGGATACCGCCGTATGGCAGCAACTGTTCAACCATAGCCCAGTTAACGTGTTCACGGGATGGACTGTTTTTCAGTTCTCTTAACAGCTGCGGAATAAAGTAAACACCCGGCTCGATAGTGATCACATGACCATCTTCCAGAGTACGGGTAAGGCGCAGGAATGGGTGTTCTTCCGGTGGGTTGCGCAGTGTGCCTGCTTCATCCTGCTGCCAGCCGCCAACATCATGTACTTGCAGGCCTAACAGGTGGCCCAGTCCATGAGGATAGAAGGTACGGGTGATGCCCTGCTCCAATTGGATTTCCGGGTTAGCGGTGATAATGCCAAAGCGGTTCAGCAGATCAGCAATCATCAGGTGCATCTGTTCATGCAGGGCAATAAAGTTGCTGCCGGCGCTAATCTGGTTGCACAGTTGCTGTTGCAGATCGTCTAGACCACGTACCAAGTCGGCAAACAGACTGCCTTCTGGAGTAAAGGTACGGGTAATATCAGCGGCGTAGCTGTTAAAACGAGCCCCAGCGTCAATCAGCAGAGTTCTGTGCTGGTCCGGTACTGTACGTTGCTGGAACTGATAGTGCAGTACAGCAGCATGTTCGTTCAGACCGATGATATTATCGTACGGCATATCACGCTCGTTATGAGCGATAGCGCTGAAATAGATCTGGTTGATCTCGTATTCACTCTTACCCGCCAGGAAAGCGGCTTCTGCAGCGGCATGGCCTTTCACTGCCAAATAGTTGGCTTCACGCAGGCAGTGTTGTTCCCAGTCGGTTTTAACCGCACGATGGAAATCCAGTGCAGTAATCAGCGCCTGAGGGTTCTGTTCGATAGCCGTACTGCCTGAATTAGCACCTGACTCTGCAAGGGTTACGGCCTGCTCGTTAATAACAGCGGTGTTATGACCTTTCAGCTGGCTTTCGATAGTCGCAAAATCATCGTAAGCCACCAGCTCAAACGCTTTTGTCCACTCATCACTTGGCAGTTCAGGTGTCAGGTGCCAGAAATCTGTTGGCGTGTAGTAAAACAGCACGGGCTTTTGGCCATTACGCACCAGTAACCAGCAATCAGGATGTTCTGCCAGGAAAGGCACCCACAGTACAAAGTGTGGATTTGGACGAAACGGATAACGGGTATCGTCTAAAAAGTGCCCATGTAGGCTACCAGAACCGACCAGCAGTTGATCGTAACCCTTTTGTGTAACCAGCTGCAGTGTGCGCTGTTGAATCTGTTCCAAGTGTTGGAAAAATGCTGAGATCATTTAGGTCCCTGCCCTTTTATCATTCTATCGAGGTGTTTTTATTCGACGCTATGTTTGTAAGATGAAGTTGAAGCATCTACATCCAAACACAGGCCTTACACCGCAAAAGTGTTGTTATTAATCGCTTCTTCCAGCTGATTCCACAGCTGACGTAAATTCGGATGCGTATTCTGTCGGTTGCGATACAGTCGGATTTGCAATGGCACCTGCCAATCATCACTACCGGCGATACTTAAACTGCCGTGCTCCAGGCTGGTTTTCACCAGACGTTGGGGCACCCAGCCAAAACCAAAACCCTCTTTGATCATCGCTTTTACGCTCACTGAGTGAACGTTTTCGTTCATAGTGACCAGCTGAGGAGGCTCCGCATGTTGTTGCAGATAGTGATCCAGCACTGCTCTCATAAAGGAGCTTTCGTAGTAGCCGATATACGGCAACGGTTGAGATTTCATACCGGGCAACACGTACAGTGGCCGACCATCTTCGTCGTTGGCAGTGACGGGAATCAGTTTCTCTTCCGCAATGATCAGGCTTTCAAAACGCTCATCTTCAAGCTCTCTGGCCTCAACCATCGCCGGGTGCCAGAAACACAGCACCAGATCACAGCCGCCCTGTGATAAAGCGCTGACAAAGTCAGCCCCAACCCAGGAGGTGGATTTCAGATTCAGGCCAATGGGAAGTTCGTTGCGCTCACAAAACGGCAACATCAGGGAACGATAAAGCGTCAGATAGAGGGTTTGCGTGGTCGCCAGGGTGACTCGATTACTTTCCTGCTCACGGATCTCGCCACAACGCACCTTAGTTTCACGGGCGATACGTGACATCTGCTCGGCACCGGCCAAGAAAACTTCTCCAGCAGGGGTCAGCGACAGTGGCAGGCTATTACGGTCAATCAGCGTCGTACCCATCTCCTCTTCAAGCAGCTTGATACGGCGGCTTAAAGTGGGTTGGGTAACATTGCGTTCATCAGCTGCACGGGAAAAGTGCCGGGTTTTCGCCAGGGCGATAAAATCATCCAGCCATCTTACTTCCATAAGGTGCTCTCGGGTTCAGGGAGGAAAAACACCTAGGTTGCCGCTTAAACATTTCAGCTATTTTGAGCTAAAAGCGGTCTAAGGAGCTGCCTAGTTAAAGCTTTTTCATCACTTTAACGTTTTTATTTATAGTAGGCCGTACCGTTAAAAACGGTCGGCCTATCAATTATTTAGCTATCACGTTGTTCTTGGTTTAAAAGCTGCTTTAGTCACAAAGTAGGACTAGTCACAAAATCAGGCTTTTAACCATTGGCTGAGCGGATAGAACAGAGATTCGCCCAGTTTAATGGAACGCTCTGGTGACCAACCGCACTGCTCATCAGGACGCAGATCGTAGTCCTTAAACGGCATCTCCAGAGTCATAGATGGGCAGTTGAACTCTCTACCAACCCAAAAACCGGCAACCGTATAAGCCTCAGGACCAAACATACCCGGCGGATAACCACGCTCCAGTTGGAAGTCTGGGTTAATCTGCGCCAGATCCTGCTTAAAGCGTTCTTCCTGCTGGAAAACCTCATCGGACAGATGGGGAGCCCCTTCCTGACCGGCGATAAAGTTACACGGCAGTGCTTCATCACCGTGCAGATCCAGATACAGATCAACACCAGTTTCGGACATCGCCTGACGTACCAGATAAACCTCTGGGCTACGCTCCATAGTTGGCGTTTCCCACTCGCGGTTCAGGTTAGCACCGCAGGCGTTGGTTCTCAGGTGGCCACGTACTGAGCCATCAGGATTCATATTGGGTACGATATAGAAATCGGCTTGTTCCAGCAGGCTCTGAGCCAGGGCATCTTCAGTATCTAATAGACGCTCGATAAAGCCTTCTGCACACCACTCGGCCATGCTTTCACCGGGATGCTGACGCGCCGTAATCCAGATGTTTTTCTTTGACTGACCTTTATCAGAGCCATCCTTCTCTGCTTCACCGTGATCAGCTTTACTGATCTTTAGCAGGTTTAGATCACGACCATCCAGAGTCTGGCCCAGATCAAACACGTCACACAGCGGGGATTGCTGAGCAAAAGCGATCAGATCCAGATGCTGTTCAAAGCTATACGGCGCAAAATAGGCGTAGTAGACGCTGTTTTGTTCAGGAGTATGGTTAATCACCAATTCCCCCTGCTCAAAACTGGTCGGCACGCGGAACCAGTACTGACGGTCGTAAGACGCGACAGCGCGGTAGTCCGGCCAACCATCTACATAAGCAGCCTGATCCGCATTCACCAGACGCATGGTCAGCTCTTCACCCGCAGCTCCT
Source organism: uncultured Oleiphilus sp. (assembly GCA_964342385.1). Classification (GTDB taxonomy): domain Bacteria; phylum Pseudomonadota; class Gammaproteobacteria; order Pseudomonadales; family Halomonadaceae; genus Oceanospirillum. The sequence continues at coordinate 26,404 of CAYFGP010000074.1, forward strand.
TGAACCCGAAAGTGGAACCACTGGAAAAAATCAGACTGATTGTCTTTGCGAATACTGAGTTGAATATCATGAGGGCTGGACAGATCCAGCACCTCAATATTACCCGAGTCAAAACCCGAGCTAATTCGAATACCTGGCACAGAAAGTGGCATTTACAGTCGTCCTTCTTCTACTGCGTGACAGGCTACCTGACCACCATCATCTGTGGCGATCAGCTGAGGAATCTCTTTCTTACAACGATCATTCACGTATGGGCAACGACCGTGGAAGACACAACCTGATGGCAGATTTACCGGCGTCGGTACTTCACCCTGCAGTTTAATATGCGAAGGACGATCATCTTCTAGACGCGGAATTGCTGACAGCAACGCCTGAGTGTACGGGTGACGTGGCTTGGCAAACAGCGCCTTAGTCGGAGCCAGTTCACACAACGAGCCCAGATACATTACCGCTACCCGGGTACCAAAATGTTCTACTACCGCCAGATCGTGGGTAATAAACAGATAGGTCAGGTTACGTTTTTCCTGAGCATCCATCATCAGGTTCAATACCTGCGCCTGAATGGATACGTCCAGTGCCGATATTGGCTCATCGGCAACGATAAACTCGGGATCTACCGCCAAAGCACGAGCGATACTGATACGCTGACGCTGACCACCGGAGAATTCATGGGCAAAACGCTCACCCCAGCTTGGATCAATACCCACGGAGAACATCACTTCGTGCACCTTGTCACGAATCTCTTGAGCGGACCAGGTTGGGTTATGCAGTTTAACCGGTTCCATCAGAGTCTGACCGATGGTCATACGCGGATTCAGTGACGCATATGGGTTCTGGAAGATCATCTGCATCTTTTTGCGATACGGCATCAATGCCTTATCATCCAGATTATCGATCCGCTCGCCACGGTAACTGATAGAACCACGACTTGGATTCAGCAACCCCATTACGGTACGGGCGACAGTGGATTTACCACAACCGGACTCCCCTACCACACACAGGGCTTCGCCTTTGTGAACGTCCAGATTTACGCCGTTGATGGCGTGAACAAACTCTTGCTCACGTACAATCTTGCCACCTTGAAACTTCAGCTGATCAAGAAAGTCACCGGAGATATTGAATTTTTTATACAGATCACGGATCTGAACCAGAGATTCAGGTTTATTCTCTGATTGGCTATTTTCTTGTGTACTAGCAGAACTCTGTGACTGCGCAGAGGCCTGCTGCTGTTCTTGTACGCTCATCACTTACACCTCATCCGACGTCTGTTCAGCTTTTTTCATATTCGCCACCATATGACAGGCCACCTGGCAGTTACCGGAAGCGGTATAACCCGGCAGTTGCTTGGTACAAGCGTCCATCACATAGTCACAACGCGGGTTAAAGGCACAACCCGTCGGGATGTTTTGCAGCGGTGGCATCGCACCACGAATCTGATTCAGACGCTGGCCCGGAATCGCCATCTGCGGCAGAGCATTCATCAGCCCCTGGGTATAAGGGTGCTGCGCATCATTGATGATCTCTTTGGTTGGCCCCTGCTCGATAATACGACCGGCGTACATTACGATCGCTTTTTGCGTCACTTGAGATACCACACCCAGATCGTGGGTGATCAGAATCAAGGCTACGTTATTGCGATCACACAGCTCAACCATCAGCTCCATAATCTCCGCCTGAATGGTTACATCCAGTGCGGTAGTCGGCTCATCGGCAATAATGATATCTGGGTCCATCAGCAGACCGATGGCGATAACGATACGTTGACGCATACCACCAGACAGCTCATGAGGATACTGATCGATACGGGTTTCCGGCGACGGAATATACACCTGTTTCAGCTTTTGAATCGCGATGGTACGAGCATCTTCAGTGCTGATCTTACGGTGTGCCTTCAGACACTCAATCATCTGCTGGCCAATGGTCAGAACAGGATTCAGTGTCATCATCGGATCCTGGAAAATCATAGAGATACGGTTACCACGTACATCTCTCAGCTCTTTTGCCGACAGATCCGCCAGGTTCTTGCCGTCAAACCAGATCTCACCACCAGAAATACGTCCAGGCTTAGAGATCAGGTTCAGAATGGAGAAACCCAATACGGATTTACCTGCACCTGACTCCCCTACCAAACCCAGACGCTCGCCGCGCTCCAGAGTAAAGCTGATATTGCGCAGAGCCTTAACCGCACCACTGCGCAGACCAAAACTGACTTCAAGGTTTTTAACTTCTAACAATGCCATGACTTACCCCTTGTACAGTTTTGGATTCAATACATCACGTAACCAGTCGCCCAGCAGGTTCATCACCAGAACCAGCACAACCAGCACGACACCTGGAATCACAGTGATCCACCAGGCTCCAGAGAAGATATACTCAAAACCACTGGAAATCAGAGAGCCCAGAGATGGCTGAGATACCGGCATACCCAAGCCCAGGAAAGATAGGGATGCCTCAGAGATAATGGCGTTTGCCACCTGTACCGTGGAGATAACCAGAATCGGTGACAGGGTGTTTGGCAGAATATGACGGAACATAATGCGCATCTGCCCCAGGCCCATCACACGCGCCGCATCCACATACTCTTTCTTTTTCTCGGCTAATACAGAAGCACGAATAGTACGGGCATACTGCGGCCATTCTGCGATACCGATTACCAGAACCAGCATCAACATGGCCAATTCCTGATAGAGTTCGGTACCAAAACTGGCCTGGAATACCGCCAAGACAACAATCGCCACCATCATGGTTGAGAACGACAGCTGAACATCTGCAAAACGCATCAGAATGCTATCAACACGACCACCACGGTAGCCGGCAATAAGGCCGATAATAATACCGATAGTCGCCTGCAGCAGTACTGCACAGATACCAATGGTCAGCGAGATACGGGTACCGTGCAGAATGGTGGACCATAAATCACGGCCCTGAGCATCGGTACCTAACCAGAACTGAGGATCACCTTCCTCTTCGTTCCAGCTTGGCGGTAACTCAGAGTTCATAATATCGATCTGAGTCGGATCATAAGGATCAAACGGAGCAATGGCCGGGGCAAACAGCGCCATCAACACATAACCCATAAAAATAGTAAAACTCAGCTGTGCCACACGGTCTTTAACAAAGCTATGCCATACGTGCGTATCTTTAAAACGCTGCCACGCCGATGGCGCTTTTTCTGGCAGATCGCTAGTAGTATTTTGTGTTGTCATTGTTCTATCTGCCTATTACTTCTTACCAGCCAGTTTTACGGTTGGGTTCACCAGACCGTAGATTAGGTCCACGATGGTATTGGTAATTACAAAGATGGCACCTACTACAATCAGGTAGGCCACGATCAGCGGGGTATCGACACGGTTAACCGCTTCAAGGAACAGGAAGCCCATCCCCGGCCACTGGAATACAGTTTCGGTCAGAATGGTGTACGCCACCATGGTACCGATCTGAACACCACCGACGGTAATAACCGGCAGCATGGTATTTTTCAGTGCGTGCAGGAAATAGATACGGCGGGTCATCAGACCTTTCGCCCAGGCAAACTTCACATACTCAGACTGCAGCACTTCCATCATCTCAGCTCGGATCAGACGAATAAACAGCGGCAGCATAATAGAAGCCAGAGATACTGCTGGTAGCACCAGATGCGACCAACCGTCTGCTGTTAACAGGCTGGTTTCCAGTCCTAATATTTCAACCGTGTCGCCGCGACCATAAGAGGGCATTAAACCCAGCTCAATAGAGAAGAAATAGATCAAACCAATCGCAGTCAGGAATACGGGCACGGAGATACCGACAATACTGATACCCATCACCGCTTTTGAGAACAAACTCTGGGGATTAATCGCCGAATACACCCCTAACGGCACCGATAAACCGATAATGATTAATGATGCACCAAACACCAGTTCCAGAGTCGCTGGCAGCTTGCCTAAAATCACGTCAAGCGCAGGCTCTTTAAAGAAATACGAGGTGCCCAAATCCCCCTGGAGGGCATTTTTTACAAAGCGGCCGTACTGTACTAAAAACGGATCATTCAGGCCCAGTTCATCACGCAGCGCCTGACGTTCAGCCTCAGACACCGACTGTCCCACCATTTCACGCAGTGGGTCACCTAAATTATCCTGAATGGAAAAGCTGATTAGACTGATGACAAACATCACCAGCACAGCTTGAGCCAGTCGTTTTATAAAAAAAGCTATCATGGTAGTTCTGCCTTAACCACTGTGCATTCCATGCATCGGAGTTTTCTTTTTGTGCGGAGACCGGTATCCGAAGATACCGGCGGATTCCGTAAGGCCGATGGCCGCCCTAACCCGGCCACCGGTTAACAGAGCACAGTACTGAACAGGGTTCAGACTGTTGTAGGAAGAGCACTATTTTGAAGATTTAGAAGAGCCAATCTTCAAAACGGCTCGACCTTGTCGCTTAACCTTAGTCTTCTACAACCAGGTCACCCATGTATGGGAAGTTCATCACGTTCAGCACAGGCTCAGCTTTAACTTTGCTGGATGCACCCCATGCCAGGTTCTGCCAGTGCAGAGGAATAAATGCAGCATCGTTGTACAGCATCTCTTCAATCTTCTGCATGATAGCAGCACGTTTCTTAGGATCAGTTTCAGCGTTAGCCTGATGCATCATCTTGTCTGCTTCAGGGTTACAGTAGTTACCGCTGTTGTATTGACCCAGACCTGTTTCAGTATCAGGACATGCAGTCAGGAACTCGAAGAAGTTGTTGGAATCTTCGGTATCTGCGTGCCAACCGATCATCATCATGTCTGCCGCGCGAGCGTCGAACTCACCCCAGTACTGAGCTTTAGGCAGGGTCTTCAGGTCAACTTTGATGTTGATCTTAGCCAGCATAGAAGCAACAGCCTGAGCGATCTTCTCGTCGTTCACGTAACGGTTGTTTGGCGCCATCATAGTGATGCTGAAACCTTTGTCGTAACCGGCTTCTTTCATCAGCTGCTTCGCTTTCTTCAGATCGTAACGAGGCGTCAGCGCTTCGTTGTGACCCAGATAACCCCATGGGCTCATTTGAGCGCCTGGAGTTGCGAAACCTTTCATGATTTTCTTAACGATACCCTTCTGGTTAATCGCGTATGCGATTGCCTGACGTACACGAGCATCTTTAAATGCTTCAACACGTTCCTGGTTCATCTGGAAAGTGATGATACGGGTACCACCCATAGTGATCAGATCGATGCCATCTTTCTTGGCAATACGCTTGTGATCGGTTGGAGGTACAGGCGCGATAAAGTCAACATCACCGGACAGCAGAGCTGCAACACGGGTTGGTGCTTCTTTAATTGGCGTCAGGATAATCTTGTCAACGTTACCTGGAGAGTTTACGTCCCAGTAGTTGCTGTTACGGGTAAACTCAACTTTTACACCCTGCTGACGGTAAGTCACAGTGTAAGGACCGGTACCAGACAGCTGACGGGATGCGAAAGAGTTGCCGTGTTTAACCAGCTTGTCTTTTGGCTCACCGTTCGCGTCATTACCTGAGTAGTACTTGCTGTCCATTGGGAACAGGTAAGTTACGTTGTTCAGTACCAGAGGGAATGGCTTAGCAGTCTTCAGATCGATGGTGTGATCATCAACAACTTTCAGCTCGGTGAAAGGGGCGAAGATGCCTTTAAAGTCAGGAGAGTTACGCAGACGGTCGAAAGTGAATACTACATCTTTCGCGGTGAAATCGTTACCAGAGTGGAACTTAACACCTTTACGCAGATGGAAACGCATAGTCAGTGGATCAACACGCTCCCACTTTTCCGCCAGACGCGGTTCAAAACCCAGTTTTTTGTCCCAACGAATCAGGGGGTCAAAGGTCATGTGGGATAATTGCAGGGTGCCACCGGACAGCTGCTCGTGTGGATCAAGTGACACAGGGTCAGCGTCGTATGCCATCTTCAGAGTTGCTGCGTTCGCGCTAGCCACCAGACCCAGGCTTAATGCTGCGCCTGCCAGCAGGGATACCGTTTTTTTCATTGTGTTGTCCCGTTTCGTTGTTATTAACAAGCTATGGCATTAACAATGGATTCTTATTTATCTGATTCACATTGTTTAGCTTTGACTTGCTTCTGAGTTGCAGAAGTGATTCACCTTTGGGAGAAAGGCATCACACACCTGTAATCAGAAAAAAGTCTAATAGATGATTTCAGGACTACCAATTGGAATAACGAAACAGGCTATACACTATTTAAATATCGACAAATCAAAGATCTGTATAGGCACCATTACACAGCATATCATTCTGCGATAAGTACCATATTGGTGCAGAGTGCAGAATTTTCAACCATAGCTACGGCTATTCGTCTATAAAACACGCTGTTTCTTGGTACTCGCTACCGCTGAATTGATTGCCACTTTAGGCCAACGGTTTTATGATGCCGCCAGTTTTTTACTCTGTAATCAGTTAATAAAGTGATACATAAATGGAATACGATTTTATCCGCGATAAAGATGGTGCTTTTAGCGTTGAACTCTCTATGGAGCATCTAGTGCTCGGCCACTGGCTAAACACCGAATTAGCAGCTGATAGCGACAAAATTCGTAACTTTATTGACAACATTAAGCAGTTCAAAAATAACGCTGATCATGAAAAAGCCTATGTCGGTCAGGAATATACCCTACTGCTAACGGCAGAGGATGCCGAGGTTACCGCTAATTCATTACATATGAAATCTGATCAATTTGATGATCTGCTGCAGGAAGAAGATCTGCATGAGGATGACGAGCTGAGCCGAGCATTATGCGGCTTAGATGATCTGCAATTTCTATTGGAAGATTGGTTGGAATTTATTGAGAGCTGAAGCTGTATATCAACATTGTTTGTTATGCCTAAACAGCTATATTCGGAGTGAGGCTTGTGTAGATACCATCTCTCCGAACCGCCTCCAACACCTTT